>NZ_LQIM01000025.1:0-6270 GCF_001499985.1 Mycobacterium sp. IS-1556 | reverse complement strand
CCCCACCAACACCCGCCACAACCGCCCGACGAGCGCCTCGATGCTGGCCGCATCAAACACATCGGCACGAAACTCGAGGCGAATCTCCAGTTCGGCTCCCGGCACTGCTTGCAATGTGAGCGGATAGTGAGTGGATTCGTGGATGGTGAATTCAGTGACGGCAAACTCGTTGTCGCCCACCGGTACACCGGTGCTGATCGGGTAGTTCTCAAATGCGAAGAAGGTGTCGAACAGTCTTTCGTGACCGGTGATCCGGTGGATTTCGCCTAGCGCCAGATGCTGGTGCTCAAGGGTGTCGGTGTGAGCGCGTTGCAGTTGATCCAGCAACTCGGCGGTAGTGGTTGTCGCGGTGATGCGGGCCCGCACCGGCACCGTGTTGATGAACAGGCCCACCATTGATTCCGCGCCGGCCACCTCGGCTGGCCTACCCGAGACCGCCGCGCCGAATGCGACATCGTGGTGGCCGGTCAGCCCGCATAAAACCTGCGCGAAGGCGCCCTGCAGCACAATGTTCACGGTCGTGTGGCAGGAGCGCGCCAGCTCGTTGACGGCCCGGGTCGTCTCGGCGGGCACCCTAAACGATCGAGTGCTTCGCTGCCCTAGCTCTAACTGGTCCGGCGGTCCTACCAATGTGGGGCTGTCGAAGCCGGCCAACACCTCGCGCCAGGCCGCGCGGGCGGCGTCCATGTCACGATCCGCCAGCCAGGTAAGCAACGTCCGATACGGAACCGTCGCGGGCAGCCGCTCTCCGTAATAGCTGGCGAATATTTCGCGCAGAAGGATCGGCATCGACCAGCCGTCGAGCACGATGTGGTGGTTGGTCAGCACGAACCGATGCTGATCCGGTGCGACGCGGATCAACGCCACCCGGAAGGCCGGCTGTTCGACGAGGTCGTAGACCGCGGCCCGCTCGGCGGCGCAGAGCCGCTGGATCTGCTCACCGGCGTCGACGTCTTCGGCGCCGAGGTCGAGATAGCGCCATGGCACTACGGGGTCGGCCGGGATGATCTGCACCGGCTCGTCGAACTGGTCGCAGAACCGGGCCGCCAGGTTCGGATGTCGGTTGACCACCGTCTGCACGGCATCGCGTAAGCGGTGCTGGTCGACCCGGCCGCCCAACGTGATGACCAGCTGTATCGCGTACACATCGTCATCGGCCTGCGCAGTGCCGGCGTGGAAGAGCAGTCCTTGCTGAAGAGGCGTCAGTGGCAGCACGTCAACAATCTCGAATTGGCGCTGCAGTTCGTCGATTTGCTGTTGGTTGAGGCAGACCGGTGCGAGATCCGACGGCGTGAATCCGCCCCCACCGCGTCTGACGTGTTGGCAGATCCCGGCCAGGGCGTCAAACCACAGTTGGTTGAGCCGGGTGACCTGGGCGTGGTCCAGTGCCGAGGGCGCCCACGTCCAGTTGGCGTGCAGGCGCGCGCCGATGTCGGCGGCGACGGTGACGGCGTTGAGCTCCACGGTGTGCATCAGCGGCATGGGCATCGACGCGGCGGCGCCGGTCAATGCCAAGCCTTCTTGGTCGATTCGCCACGCCTCAGCGGACGCCTTCGCTGTTTCGGTCGCCCCGCCCAGGCGCCCGAAATAGTTGAAGCCGATCGGGGGGCTGGACCCGGCGAGGTCAACGTCGCGGTTGAGGTAGCGCAATAGGCCATAGCTCAGCGGGTCGGGGATCGCGCGAAGCTGTTCCTTGGCGTCTTTGACGACCGCGCCTAGGGCGGTATCGCCAGCCTGCACCTGTGCCCAGGACAGCCCGCCCATCGCCAATGCCACCGGGTATTTGGTGGTAAACCAGCCCACGGTGTGCGACAGGTCCACGTCGGCGGCTATTTCTTCGTGACGCCCGTGGCCCTCCACGTCGATGCCGATCGGTGTGCCACCGGCGGCGACAAATTCGGACACCGCCAAGCCGAACGCGATCAACAAGATGTCGTGCACCCCGGCATGAAATGCCGCCGGCACCTCACCAAGCAGCATGCCGGTGGTCTCGGCATCCAGCGACACCGACAGATGGCCGGCGCTTTCGTAGGTATCCCGCTCTGGGCATACCGCGGGAAGCGCGGCCGGGGCATCCTCCACATGTCGCCACACCGCGGCCTGTTCCACGACCGCCGGGTGGTGCGCATGCTCAACCAGCAACGACGCCCACCGCTGATATGACGTCCCGGTCGCCGCTGATATGACCGGCTGGCCACTCCGGTGCTGAGCCCACGCGGTGTTGAGGTCCTCCAGCAGAATCCACCACGACACCGCGTCGACCGCGAGATGGTGGATGATCAGCACCAGCTGGCTGGTGTCGGCTACCCATAACGCGCTGACCATCGCCCCGGCGGCCGGGTCGAGCCGCGAGCGCGCGCTCACCAACGCTTCCTCGGAAAACACCTCTACCGATTGCACGCATTCGCGCGCATTCACCGAGCCGGCCTCGGGGACCTCCAGCAACCAGGCCCCCGTCCCGTCCTCTTCGACGCGAAGGCGCAACATGGCGTGCCGATCCAGCAATGCCTGCACCACTACCACCGCGTCGGCCTCGCTGACCTCGGCAGGGGCTTGGATCAGCATCGTCTGGTTGAACTGCTGTACCGGACCCGCCACCGCGCGAAGCCAACACATGATCGGTGTGGCCGGCAGCGGCCCGACGCCTTCATCGACCGGACCGCAGGCAGCGGTCGCCAAGGTGGCGACCGCTGCCAGCCGCGCGACGGTTTGCTCGACGAACACATCGCGCGGGCGGCACACCAAGCCGGCGGCCCGGGCCCTTGCCACCACCTGCATTGCCGCGATGCTGTCGCCGCCGAGGTCGAAGAAGGAGTCGTCGACGCCGACCCGCTCGAGTCCGAGGGTCTGGGCGTAGATGCCTGCGAGGATTTCCTCGACCGCGTTGGTGGGAGCGTGGTATTCGCCGGCGGTGTATTCGGGGGCGGGCAGGGCGCGGGCGTCGAGTTTGCCGTTGGGGGTCAACGGCAGTTTGGCCAAAGCCACGATCGCGGCCGGAACCATGTAGGCCGGCAACCGATCAGCTAGCTGGGTGCGGGCCTCGGTCGCGTTGGCGGTGCCGGTGATATAGCCCACCAGGCGTTTCTGGCCGGGCCGGTCTTCGCGGGCGATGACGACCGCCTGCTGCACGCCGTCCACTTCGGATAGTGCGGCGCGGATCTCGCCGAGTTCGATGCGATAGCCGCGAACCTTGACCTGCTCATCGGCGCGGCCGAGATACGCCAGCTGCCCATCGGCAACCCAGCGCACCAGATCGCCCGTGCGATACATCCGTTGTCCCGGAGCACCGAACGGGCAGGGCACGAATCGCGACCCGGTCAACCCGGCCCGGCGCATATATCCGTATCCGAGCCCGGATCCGGCCACGTACAACTCCCCGACCACCCCGGGAGGCACCGGCCGCAACCAACCATCGAGCACGAACAACGCCGCGCCGGGCACCGGCGAGCCAATCGGCACCACTGCCGAGCCCGGAGTCAGCGGCGCGCTGATTGCTGCGTAGATCGTGGCTTCGGTGGGGCCATAAGCGTTGATCATCACCCGCCCCGGTGCCCAGCGCTCCACCAATTCGGGTGGGCAGGCCTCACCGGCCACTACCAACGCCGTCGACTCCAACCCCTCGGCTGACAACATCCCCATCGCCGACGGGGTTTGACTCAATACGTCGACGTGTTCTGCTACCAGCAGCCGGTGGAAGTCATCCGGGGCGCGGGCCACGTCATCGGGCACCACCACCAGCCGCCCACCTTGTAGTAGCGAGCCGAAGATCTCCCACGCCGATACGTCGAACGCATAGGAATGCCACTGCGACCACACGCCCGCGCCGAGCAGCCCGGGGTCCAACGATGGCACCAGCCCGGTGATGTTGCGGTGGCTGATCGTCACCCCCTTCGGTACTCCGGTCGTGCCCGAGGTGTAGATGAGGTAGGCGATGTCATCGGGGCTCGGCGGCGGCAGTGCCGTGTCGGGTTGGTTATTCACAGCCGGGTCGTTGAGGTCGATGACGGGCAGGGCGAACTCGTCTAGTCGGTCGGCCAGATCGGTGGTGGTGAGCGCGACGATCGGTTGGGCGTCGGTGAGCATGAAGCCGATCCGGCTCGCGGGCAGCGCCGGGTCGATCGGCAGATAGGCCGCTCCGGTCTTGAGCACCGCCAAGATCGACACGATCGCCTCAGCCGACCGCGAAAACAACAGCGCCACATACTGTTCCGGACCAGCACCCCGAGCGGTGAGCAGATGCGCCAACCGGTTGGCCGCCTCGTCAAGCTCGCGATACGTCATCGATCGGCCGTTGTAGGTCAGCGCCGGTGCCTGCGGGGTGCGAGCCACCTGTGCGGCGAACAACTGCGGAACCGACGAGCCGGTCACCGGCTGGAACAACACCGCCCGATTGCCCCACGTGTCGAGCTGGGCACGCTCGGGCTCGTCGAGCAGATCGACCGACGATATCCGCGCGGTGGGCGCGGCGGTCATCGCCATCAGCAGCCGTTGCAACCGCTCGAGGAGCGCCTCGATGCTGGCCGCATCGAACACATCGGTGCGAAATTCCACCGTGCCCTTTATGCCGGCCGGCGCACCCTGGTCGGTCCAGCGCTCCCTGAGGGAGAACGTCAAATCCATACGCGCCGTTTGGGTGTCGATCGGCAGCGGGGTCACCTGCAGATCGTCTAGGGAGAATCCGGCGACATTGTCGTTGGTCTGGCCAGGCAGGTTCTGCCAGGCCAACAGCACCTGCACCACCGGGTGATGGGTCAGGCTGCGAGTCGGGTTGAGCCGCTCGACCAACACCTCGAAGGGCACGTCCTGATGCTCGAAGGCCTCCAAACTGCGCGCCCGAACCGCCGCCAACAACTCAGCCACCGTGGGATCCCCAGCCAGATCCACCCGCATCACCAAGGTGTTGACGAAAAACCCGACCAGTTCATCGAGCGCAGGATCGCGCCGCCCGGCGATCGGAAAGCCCACGGCCACATCAGAAGTGGCGCTCAACTTTGCCAGCAGTACCGCCAGCGCCGCTTGCACCACCATGAAACTGGTCGCGTTGTGCTCCCGGGCCGCTCGGGCGACCTGTTGCTGTAGCTCGGCCGGCCAGTCGACGGCCACCGTGGCGCCGCGCTGATCAGCCACCGCCGGATAAGGCCGATCGGTGGGCAGCTCGAGGCGTTCGGGCAACCCGGCGAGGGCTTCCTCCCAGTAGGCCAGTTGCGCGGCGATGGGACTGTCGCTGTCGTCGAGCTCCCCTAGCTGCGCGCGCTGCCACAGTGTGTAATCGGCATACTGCACCGCCAGCGGCGCCCAATCCGGGGCGCGTCCCGCACACCGGCTGGCATAGGCCACGCCCAGATCGCGCACCAACGGGGTCAACGACCAGCCATCGGCGGCGATATGGTGCACCACCGCCACCAGCACGTGCTCATCCTCGGCTAGGCGGAAAAGCTGCGCCCGCAACGGGATCTGGTTCGCCAGATCGAACGTGTAGCGCGCCGCGGTCTGAATCTCGTCATCGAGCCGGTGGGCCGGCCAGCCGGTGGCATCAGTGACGTCCCAACCGAAGTCGGCCCGCTCGGCGGGCAACACGACCTGCTGCGGTGTCCCGTCAGATACGGCAAACACTGTGCGCAGGCTTTCATGGCGGGCCACCACATCGCCCAACGCCGCAGCCAATGCGTGCGCATCAAGGTGCCCACTCAGCCGCAACGCGGCCGGCATGTTGTAAACCGGTGACGGGCCGTGCAACTGGTCCAGGATCCACAACCGGTTTTGCGCGAATGACAACGGAAGCACCGGCGGCCGCTCAGTTGCCACCAACGGCTCCAGCCGATCCGCACCGCCACCGATGCGCGGCGACACCCGGGCGACCGTCGGCGCCTCAAAGAGGGTACGAACCGAAAGCCCGGCATCCAGGGCGGAATTGATCGCCGCGATCAGGCGCATCGCCGACAGGGAATCGCCGCCGAGGTCGAAGAAGGAGTCGTCAACGCCGACCCGCTCGAGCCCCAGCACTTGAGCGTAGATGCCGGCGACGATCTCCTCGACCGCGTTAGTGGGCGCGCGGTACTCGCCGGCGGTGTATTCCGGCGCCGGCAACGCGCGGCTGTCGAGTTTGCCGTTGGGGGTCAACGGCAGGTTGTCCAGCGCCACGATCGCGGCCGGAACCATGTAGGCGGGCAGCCGCTCGGCCAGCACGCTGCGCGCTTCGGTCGGGTCGGCGGTGCCGGTGATATAGCCAACCAGGCGTTTGTCGCCCGGGCGGTCCTCGCGGGCGATCAT
>NZ_LQIM01000024.1:0-6868 GCF_001499985.1 Mycobacterium sp. IS-1556 | reverse complement strand
CCGGTGACAAGCGTCTGGTCGGCTACATCACCGGCAGCGCAGACCCGGGCGATATTCGCGCCCAGCTGTTGGATCGGCTGCCCGACTATCTGGTCCCGGCCACGGTGGTGCTACTCGACCCGCTGCCGCTGACCCCCAACGGCAAACTCGACACCCGCGCCCTACCACCGCCGGAGTCCCAAAATACCGACCGCTACCGCGCCCCAAGCAACGCGGTCGAGGAGATCCTGGCCGGCATATACGCAGACGTACTGGGTATCGAGCGCGTCGGAGTCGACGACTCCTTCTTCGACCTCGGCGGGGATTCGCTGCTGGCGATGCGCCTGTCGGCGGCGATCAACGTTTCACTGGACGCCGACCTATCGGTACCGGCAGTATTCGAGGCGCCGACAGTCGCGCAGTTGGCGCATCGTGTCAGTCAAGGTTCGCGTCGGCTCCAGCCGTTGGTGCCCGTCGAACGGCCGGCGGTGGTGCCGTTGTCGTTTGCCCAGCAGAGACTGTGGTTCATCGGGCAGTTACAGGGACCATCGGCGGTCTACAACCTGCCGGCGGCATTGCAGTTGCGCGGTTGCCTTGACGTCGAGCAATTGCGTGCCGCGCTGGCCGACGTGGTGGAGCGTCACGAGAGCCTGCGCACGCTGTTCGTCGCGCCCGAGGGCGTCCCGCAGCAGCTGATCGCGCCGCCGGAACAGGCGGAATTCGGCTGGGACGTCGTTGACGCCACCGACTGGCCGAAAGATCGGCTCGACGAGGCGATCCTTGCGGTAACCCGTCACAGTTTTGACCTGCAGTCTGAAATCCCAATTCGGGCAAAGCTTTTCCGGCTCGCACACGACGAACATCTGCTGGTGGCAGTAGTGCACCATATCGCCGCCGATGGCTGGTCGATCGCCCCGCTCATCAGGGATCTGGGCGTGGCCTATGCCAGCCGGTGTGCGGGGCTGGCTCCCGAATGGGAACCGCTGCCGGTGCAGTACGTCGACTACACGCTGTGGCAGCGTGCCCTGCTCGGCGATCTGGCGGACAGCGACAGCCCCATCACCGCACAGCTGGCCTACTGGGAGCAGGCACTGGCCGGGCTGCCGGAGCGGCTGGAATTGCCCACCGATCGGCCGTACCCGGCGGTGGCCGATCAGCGCGGTGCCAGCGTGGTCGTGGACTGGCCGGCCGAATTGCAGAATCTCGTCGCGCGGGCGGCGCGGGAGCACAACGCGACCAGCTTCATGATCGTCCAGGCCGCCCTGGCAGTGCTCCTTTCGAATGTCAGCGCCAGCACCGACGTGGCCGTCGGGTTCCCGATCGCAGGGCGGCGCGACCCCGCCCTGGACGAGCTGGTGGGCTTCTTCATCAACACCTTGGTGTTGCGGGTCGATCTGGCCGGTAACCCCACCGGCGCCGAGCTGTTGAGCCAGGTGCGCCAGAGAAGCCTGGCCGCCTACGAGCACCAGGACGTGCCGTTCGAAGTCCTGGTGGAGCGACTCAACCCGTCGAGGTCGTTGGCTCACCATCCTCTGATCCAGGTGATGGTCGGGTGGCAGTTCGCCGCGAACAGCGATCCCGCTGCGCAACTCGCGCTGGAGGACCTCGAGGTCACGTCGCTGCCAGTGGACACCCGGACCGCCCGGATGGATCTGACGTTTTCGCTCGCCGAGCGCTTCACCGAGTCTGGCGAGCCCGCCGGGATCGGCGGAACGGTCGAATTTCGCACCGATGTGTTCGACGTCGCCAGCATCGAGGCGCTGATCGAACGGTTGCGGCGGGTGCTGGCTGTGATGACCGCCGATCCGGCGCGGCCGGTCTCGTCAATCGACGTGCTTGACGTCCTCGAGCACGCCCGACTCGATGAGATCGGCAAGCGCGCAGTGCTGGCCCAGTCCGTTGTGCCGACGACGATCCCGGCGCTGTTCGCCGCGCAGGCGGTCACCGCTCCTGGAGCGGTGGCGGTGGTCTTCGACGGGCGCAGCCTGACCTACCGCGAGTTGGACGAGGCGTCCAATAGGGTGGCGCATTCACTGGCCGCCCATGGTGTGGGACCCGGTGACTGTGTGGTGCTGCTGTCAGCGCGCTCGGCTGACGCGATCGTGGCCATATTGGCAGTGCTGAAAACAGGGGCCGCCTATCTGCCGATTGACCCGGCTTGGCCGGCGGCCCGGATCGAGTTCCTGATCGCCGATGCCGCACCGGTCGCCGCGATCACCACCGCGGGTCTCCGCTCACGGTTGGACGGCTTCGAGTTGCCGGTTGTCGACGTCGCAGATCCCAGCATCGACAGCTATCCCTCCACGAGCTTGCCGATGCCGAACCCTGACGACCTCGCCCACATCATCTACACCTCGGGCACCACCGGGGTGCCCAAAGGTGTTGCGGTGACTCATCACAACGTGACCCGGCTCTTCGACCGATTGGATATCGGCGTGGCGCTGGGACCGGCGCAGGTGTGGGCCCAGTTTCATTCGCTGGCTTTCGACTTCTCGGCGTGGGAAATCTGGGGCGCCTTGCTATTCGGTGGCCGCCTGGTGGTGATCCCCGAGTCGGTGGCCCGCTCGCCGCAAGACCTCCAAGCCTTGCTGGTGGCGGAAAAAGTCAGCGTGTTGAGCCAAACCCCGTCGGCGGTCGGGATGCTCTCAGCCGACCGGCTCGAGTCGACGGCGTTGATCATCGGTGCCGAGCCCTGTCCGCTCGAGGTGGTGGATCGGTGGGCGCCGGGGCGGGTGATGGTCAACGTCTACGGCCCGACCGAGACCACGATCTTCGCGTCGACCAGCACACCGTTGACGGCGCGAGCAGGTGTGGCGCCCATCGGGTCTCCGGTGCCGGGAACGGCATTGTTTGTGCTGGATCGATGGTTACGTCCGGCGCCCGCGGGGGTCGTCGGCGAACTGTATGTCGCCGGCCGCGGTGTGGGGGCCGGCTACGTACGGCGGGCGGGGTTGACGGCGTCGCGATTCGTGGCATGCCCGTTCGTAGGCGAGGGAGCGCCGGGACAACGGATGTATCGCACCGGCGACATGGTGCGCTGGGGCGCCGACGGGCAGTTGGAATACCGGGGCCGAGTCGATGAGCAGGTGAAGATCCGGGGCTACCGCATCGAACTGGGAGAGATCCAGGCCGCGCTGGCTGGTTTGGACGGCGTGGAGCGGGCGGCAGTGGTCGCCCGCGAGGACCGCCCCGGCGACAAGCGCCTCGTCGGCTACATCACCGGGACGGCAGACGCCGCCGCGATCCGGGCGCAGCTGTCCGAGCGGCTACCGGCTTACATGGTTCCGGCCGCCGTGGTGCTGATCGAGGCGATGCCGCTTACCCCCAACGGCAAGCTCGACAAACGCGCCCTTCCGGCACCCCACTACACCTCAAGCCAGTACCGGGCGCCGGTCACCGCCATCGAGAAGATCCTCGTCGACATCTACGCAGACGTGCTGGGACTCGAGCGCGTCGGGGTTGACGAGTCGTTCTTTGATCTGGGTGGGGACAGCATCTTGTCGATGCAGGTGGTCGCCAGGGCCAGGGCCGCCGGCCTCGCATGTAGACCGCGCGACATCTTCGTCGAGCAGACCGTGGGGCGGTTGGCTCGGGTGGCGGTGGTGACCGACGGCGAAGCCGGCGACGTCGACGAGGGCCTCGGACCGGTGATTGCGACACCGATCATGCGGTGGCTCGCCAGCGTGGACGGCCCAGTACAGGAGCTCAACCAGACCGTCGTGTTGTCCGCGCCCGCGGGGACGAGCGAGACCGACGCGGCGGTGGTGTTGCAGGCATTGCTGGATCGGCATGCGATGTTGAGGCTGCGCGCGGCCGACGGTGCAGACGGTTGGTCCTTGACTGTGCCCGCGGCGGGCTCGGTGGATGCCGGCGGCTGCCTGCAAGTGGTCGATGCGTTGTCCGATGAGGCGTTGGTGACCGCGCGGTCGCGGCTGAATCCAGCCGCGGGGGCGATGGTGAGTGCACTGTGGGTGACGTCCACGAGTCAGCTGGTGCTGATCATCCACCACCTCGCCGTCGACGGAGTCTCATGGCGAATCCTGTTGGAAGACTTGAATATCGCGTGGGCCCAACACCGAGCCAGGCAGCCGGTGGCACTTCCGGTCATCGGAACGTCCTTCGCCCGCTGGTCCACGCTGCTGGCCGAGCACGCCCGTCGTCCGGAGGTGGTCAAGCAGGCCGACGCGTGGAAACAGGTGGCGGCGGCCCCGGCGCTGTTGCCGGCGGTGCAGCCGGAGCGGGATACCTACGCCAGTGCCGGGCAGTTGTCGGTCTCCCTGGACAGCGAACTCACCCGCACGCTGCTGGGCGAGGTGCCGGCGGCGTTTCATGCCGGGGTACAGGACATCTTGCTGATCGCGTTCGGGTTGGCGTGGGCGCAGTTCGTCGGCAATGGTTCGGTTCCGATCGGTATCGACGTGGAGGGCCACGGGCGCCACGAAGAGATTGCCCCGGATGTCGATCTGTCCCGCACGGTGGGCTGGTTCACCAGTAAGTACCCGGTGGCTCTGAGGGTCGGTAAGCCGTCGTGGCGGCAGGTGATCATCGGCGACGCGGCGTTGGGTGCGGTGATCAAAGATGTCAAAGAGCAGCTTCGCGCCTTGCCCGATCCGCTGACTTACGGCGTGCTGCGCTACCTGAACGCCGACGTGGACCTGCCCGAATCAGACCCGCCGATCGGATTCAACTACCTCGGGCGGCTCGGCGCTCCAGCGCAGACTGCCGCTGCTGATGACGTGTGGCGGATCGGCGTGGACGGGGTGTCGCTGGCCAGCGCCGCCTCGGCGGTGGCGACGCCGTTGGCGCACACCGTGGAGCTCAACGCGGGCACCGTGGACACTGAGGCCGGCCCGCAACTACACGCCACCTGGACATGGGCACGCTCGGCGATAGACGACGACGAGATAAGCCGGCTGAGCGGGTTGTGGTTTGAAGCGCTGACCGGCGTCTGTGCGCACGTGCGAGCTGGCGGTGGCGGGCTGAGCCCCTCGGATATCGCCCCGGCCCAGCTGAGCCAGCGTCAGATCGATGAACTCCACCAGCAGTATGAAATCGCCGATATCTTGCCGTTGACCCCGCTGCAGCAGGGACTGCTCTTCCACGCCAGCACCCCGCAGGGCGACGACGATGTATATGCGGTGCAACTGGCGATCGGCTTGAGCGGAGCCCTTGACCGCGATCGGCTGCGCGATGCGGTGCGCACGGTGGTCGATCGGCATCCCAACCTGGCGGCGCGGTTCTGCCAACAGTTCGACGAGCCGGTGCAGGTCATCCCGGCCGACCCGATCGGGGCATGGCACTACGTCGAGCTCGACCCCGGCGGGGATGTCGACGAACAGGTCCAGCGAGTATGCGCTCGCGAGCGCGTCGCGGTATGCGACCTGCCCGCCGGGTCCGCCTTCCGGGTGGCGTTGATCCGCATCGCAGAAGACCAGCATCAGATGGTGCTGACAAATCATCACATCCTGGTGGACGGCTGGTCGATGCCGATTCTGGTGAACGAGATATTCGCCAGCTACCGGGGACAGTGCTTGCCCGCTGCTGTGCCCTATCGCAAGTTCGTCACCTGGCTGGCCGGTCGCGATCTCGACGCCGCCCACGCGGCGTGGCGCGAGGTGCTCGCCGGCTTCGACACCCCCACCTTGGTATCTCCGGCCCATCGTTCAGGTTCGGGACCACGTGGCGTGCTCTGGTCACAGGTGTCCGAGCCGATCACCCGCTCTATCGGCGAGTTGGCGCGCTCAGCTCACGTCACCGTCAACACCGTATTGCACTGCGCCTACGCGCAGTTGCTCGTGTGGTTGACCGGTCAGCACGATGTTGCCTTCGGCACCGCCGTCTCGGGGCGGCCGGCCGAGGTGGTCGGTGCGGACTCGATGGTGGGTTTACTCATCAACACAGTGCCCGTGCGGGCGCGCATCACCGCGACGACCACCACCGCCGAACTGCTCGAGCAACTGCAGCGTGCCCACAACGAAACTCTGGAGCATCAGCACCTGGCGCTCAACGAGATCCATCGCATCACCGGTCACGAACGGCTCTTCGACACGCTGTTCGGCTACGAGAACTACCCGATCGACACCGCTGCGTTGACGGGCGGGCATGAGTTGGCCGTCACCGGGTTCACGGTCCGCGAACGCAATCACTACCCGCTGACGATCCAAATCCAACCGGGTACCGAGTTGGGCCTTCGCGTCGAATACGACACTGATGTGTTTGATGCGGCCAGTGTCGAGGCTGTGGTGGAGCGGTTGCGGCGGGTGTTGGTGGTGATGGCTGCTGATCCGGGGCGGTCGTTGTCGTCGGTGGATTTGCTTGACGAGTTCGAGCATGCCCGACTCGATGAGGTCGGTAATCGGGTGGTGTTGGGGCGGTCTGCGGCGCCGGTGTCGATTCTGGAGTTGTTCGACGTGTGGGTGCGGCGGGTTCCGGATGCGGTGGCGTTGTGTGGCGGGCAGCGTTCGTGGACGTATCACGAGCTTGATGAGGCTGCAAATCGGTTGGCGCACTTGTTGACTGCCGAAGGTGTGGGCGCGGGGGATTGCGTGGCCCTGTTGGTGGAGCGGTCGGCTGAGGCGGTCGTGGCGATTGTGGGGGTGCTCAAGGCGGGGGCGGCTTATGTGCCGATCGATCCGGCCCATCCCGAGGCGCGGATCGCGTTCGTGCTCGCTGATGCGGGGCCCAAGGTGGTGATCAGTACCGCTGATCTGGCCGGGCGGCTGGATGAGTGCGGTGTGGTGGTGATTGATGTTGATGATCCGCGTATTGGCAGTCAATCGAGTAGCCCGTTGCCGGTTCCTGCTGGCGGGGGGATCGCTTATCTGATTTACACCTCGGGCACTACTGGTACGCCCAAGGGGGTGGCGGTCACCCATGCCAATGTGACGCA
>NZ_LQIM01000023.1:0-553743 GCF_001499985.1 Mycobacterium sp. IS-1556 | reverse complement strand
CCCGCCCTTCTCGGCGGAGCCACACGGGTGGGGAATTTCGATGAGCGTCAGTGGGGAATTTCAGCGAGCGCGGTCAATGACGCTGCGAAGCCTTCTGAAAGACGATCTGAGCGCGAATGGATGGTTGTCGAGTCTAAATATGCCCGAGTGCCATCTCTGCTACCTAGGCCTGGTCAAGGCGCTCGCAGACCTGAGCGTCGAACTGGGGATCGAGCGCTTCACGCATGCAGCTAACGACGGGCGAACCGCCGAGGCGACCGAAGCAATAGCTCACCGGCTCGACCGCAAATTCCGAGATGCTGTCGCTGAGCTTGACCCGGAGCACAGACACTATCGTCCTTCCGGACCGATCAGAACTCACTGGGGCACGCTGCGATGACCCGTGTAGACGGTGAGACCCTGCATCCATGGGCGCGATGCCGCCCTTAGCGCAGGAATTGACGCCCTTAGCACAGGTATTGAGTAGCCGCGTCGTAGATGATGGGCGCGTTGTACGACGAGGGCATCAACCCTTCACCGTGGCTGAGTTCGTAGACGACCGAGTCACGGGCGCGGCCCCGGTCGATTTGGCGACATACCCACGTGCCGGTCGTGACGGACGCTCGTCCGTCTCGGAACTGACCGTGACATACGCCGTCGATGATGTTGCAGGGATCGCCGTCGTGATCAATTAGTCCAGCCTCGTCTAGGGCGTGTATATAACCAGCGGTGTCGTTCTGCGCTAAGGCGAGACCTGATGCGCCAAGCCCGATGGCGCCGAGCATCAACCCTGCAACAGTGATGACGCCGATCTTGGCCGTTAACATCTCGGCCTAGCCCTCGCCGCCAGATGGAACAGGGAGCACCGCCCAAATTCCATTCGGCTTCGTGGGGTCGCCCGACGCCTGATAAGGCCCCGTCGAGAAACAGCGGAGAGGTCCGCCGTCAGGAGCTTGTGCCACTTGCCAGCTCGAGCACGGCGAGCCAATTTGTCTGACCCCCACGAGATTCGGAGTGGCCGACCACTGGCCCGACACGCCGCCGTCATACGAGAAGCACTGCATTGTCAGGCCAGCCGGCCCGTACCCGTAAGTGTTCAGCGTCCAATTCGAGCATGGACCCCCGGGCACGCCGTCGCGCATTCCGGGCACGACTTGGCACTGTGGTTCGGATGCGCTGCAGCCCTTCGGGTCCGACATTGCTGGCGGAGCGCAAATCACCGATGATGCAGCGACGAATGCGATGGCGCAAGGCATCCAGGCCCAGGCCATCAGCTCGGCCTCGCGACGCTGTCCGGGCCGACCACTAGCCCCGGACACGCGGTGTCCATCGCAACGTTCACAACTTGGTCGGCGGTGGCTTCACTAACCCCGAGTTGCTCCGACACGTCGTCCACGATGAACCACGTCGCGCTGCCACCCACGAGCATCTGACAGGTGCCCCGAGCGATCTGCAGAAGCCGGGTGTCGTCGCCGGGAATCTGGCCGCGCATCCGGTCGATGAACGCTTCCTCGCCGGCAGTGACAGGTCCTGTGTCGGCCCAGCAGTCGAGCGGGTCGGTATGAGCCCCGCAATAACCGGCGTCGTCCGGCCCCGGCGGGGCAGCAGAGGCCGCACCTAAGTTGGCGAAAACGGTGAGTGCGGCAGCAACGCCGACTACGTAGATAGTCCTGTTGATCATTGTTCTCCTTGAGGCGCATACAGAAACACACACCGCGGCGTAATAGCAGCCACGATATGTCCGATCCGAACGGCAGGAATCAGGTTTTTCCCTATGAATGAGTCTTTAGGCGGCCGGAAAGTCGCTATCGGCCAGCGCAAGGTCTGACCATGTGGTGGAGTAGCGACATGGGGGAGGATCAGTAATGAAACGTCAGATCGTCGCCGTCCTGGCTCTGCCAATCTTGGCGGCTCTCGCGCAACCCGCAGTGTCTAGCGCCCAGGATTCCGTGGGAGTAGTCACCAAGAGCGGCAAGATGCAGTGCGGTATTCAGACCAATGATTCGCTGAACCGCGGAAATCTGGTGGTATGTCAGGGATACCTGCCGCATCCGCCGGAAGGGAATCTCGCAGTGATAAGAGCGGACGGCGTCTTCAAATTCTCCAATGGAGACCTCGGGTCGCGGCAATACTCGACCGTCCTCGAATACGGCGAGGTATACCACTTCCTCGGCTGGACGGTAGAGCCCGATGAGTCGGGAACCCGGTTTACGAACGACACAACCGGGCACGGTATGCGGATCAGCACCGACTTCATTCAAACCTTCTAATACGCCGCAACGTGCAGCGATCGCGAAGCTGGCGGCGTTCGTGGCTGAGGCCGCTCCGTCCTAGAGTCCGACCTCCGCGTCCGCCTCGGCTACAGCCTGGGCCTCGCTGAGCGTCTTCGCCGGCGCACCGAGAATCAGCAATCCCGCGCCAGCCACCTTCCGAGAAAGCAGCCAGCCATCCTGTTGACGCACAACTCGATACGTCAACTGGTCATCACCCACCCATGTGGTGAAGGTGTAGTCGCCTGGCCGAAGCTTGTACCACTTGTTGCACTTCATCGCGTAGTCCACGTGCTTCGCGCCTTTCAGCCTCACGCTGCCTAGAACGCCACACTAGTCGGGTCCTTCGTTGGCGCTTACAAACAACTGGAGTCACCTGGTCACGACGGCCCCTATCCCGTCGGGTCGGTTCTTGATCCCCGCGTACTAGCGTCCAACAGCTTTCGGAGGTCCACCTCCCAACCTCCGCTCATTCAACCGTAGACCTGAGTCATGAAGGCGAGATCGCCCCGCTCGTTTCGACTGAGCGTTCGTGCCTGTCGGGGAGCCGATGTAGATTTGAGACTGCTTCATGAGATGTCGTCGCCAAGCTCCGACTGGACGGCACGCCAACCCCACGCTCGTGGGTGGCTCGGATGACGAAGCGGCTGGCACCAACCGGTGACAGCAAGAGCGCCTCCCTCGCGGAGGCTCGGAAATCTGGGAGTCCACATGTCCGGGTATGTCTGGGAACTTTCGGGCACAGATGGCAGATGCCACTCTTATGCCCTGGCCATCTCATCCACTGGATTCATTTCAACCACTCCATGCGGGAGCCATCGGCCGTTATCCCTGTTACCGCAGGCGTAGACGAGGACGGGCTTGTTCACATCGAGGGCGAGGAAGTGTCTCTAGTGCGATGGAACCACCGTCCGGCGCTGTTGCACGAGGCGCTTCGCCGGTACGGCGGGAGAGCGGTGTGGAAGCCACGCTGGCACCTCTTGGCGGTCCCAGAGGAGGCGTTCTTCGGCGGTGCGCGAAGCGTGTTCAGCTTGGCGGCGCCGGACGAACGGCGAGAATGCTACGTCCATCGCGCGACCAATGCCGATCACCTAATCCCCAGCGCAGGGATACCGACGAATGTGCCGCCCCTGCGACTCGCGCCCCCGTATGCCGCTGGAAGGTCGCAGCGACTACGGAAATTGCGGACCAGCAGCAACGAGTAGACGGCAGCCCAAGCCAACGGGGGAAGGGGGTAGAAGGGAGGCCGGAGTCAGACACCCTAGGACTAGGCTGAGCGTAGGGCGCGGCCATACTGATCTCCTGTTTGACGGACATAATGGCATGAGATTTTGCTTTACCCATAGGTTGCTCCGCCGTTCCGCCTGGTACGAGTTCGGCTGTGGCAGATTTCGGTCGGCCCCCCATTTCGGACCTGGCTACGGGCTCGATGAGCAATAAGCGGCGTTTCGCGCATCGTCGATCGAACACGCCTTTACGAGGCCCAAAGCCCTGGCTCACGCAGTAGCGGTTGGTTACGCGACGGCCATTGGCTGCGGAGTTCAGTCGGCGGCCGGGCTCCTGCGCAACGTGGTCACCGCAAAGAGAATATCGGGGCAATCTGGCCGGCTGCGGCGCGCTTGGCGGCAGATTGCCGACGCACTCCCGTATGTACGAGTTGAATCAGGGTGTGACCAAGCGACTGAGATGGACAGATGGCCTCCACGAAGAGGACGAATCTCCGACATGGGCGCGGGCCGACGGCGACCATCTCCGCTACTACGAAGTAAATACGGCCGGTGCGGATGCGTGGATCGTGGCGTTTTCTGTCGATGATGTTGATGGAAGGCGCGTACAAGTCGCTCGGGGCTGGGCACATTCGCGCGACGAGGCCAAGCAGATAGCAGAAGAGTGGGAAACCGGGATGTCGGTATTCGAGAAAAGCAAATACGATCTATCCCCGCTACATCAGCCACATGGTTCGACTCACGTCCCTTCGCCGACACGGCCCGAACCTGGCCATTGATACAAGCGACTGGTTCATAGATCGTTTCGGCGGGCCGCCTGCGCCCGGGGACGGCTTCTGACCCACAACGGGCTCCTGGCCCCAATCGCCGAGCTGGCAGCGCAGGCAGCGTCCGCCGGGCTGGGGCGCGCCCACGTAGAGGCCGCCGCGCCCGCGGTCGCGGCAGGGCGGCTTGGCGAGCAGCGGCGGTCGCTCCCGTCAGGTGGCAGGTCAGCCGTGGGCCCCCGACGGCGGGGTTGTGCCAGTCTGGGGGCGCTGGGCCTGGTTGGCCTTGAGTTGGCAGCGTAGGCACGGACCGCCGAGGGCACTGGGCAGGCCGGTCCGTCTGCACTCGGGGCACGGTCGTTTGCCGGACGTATCGACGCCCTTGTCCCTTAGCCCGCCCCCTTTGGGATCGGTGTCAGAAGCCGTCAAGCCGTCAGAGGTAATCGTGTGACCAGCAAGTACGCCACACTGCGCGGTATTTTCCCGGTAGTCAGAGCGTGTCAAACGGGTGTCAGATTTGACGGGTTCTGACGGGTTCTGACGAGTGGCGGTTTTCCCGTCGTCTTCCACTTTGCCCTTGTCAGAAGGCATCGTCTGACGGTCTGGCGGGTTCTGACGGAGGTACCTGCGGAAGGCGTCCGTCAGCTCGTCCACGCGGTAACCCCGGACTTTGCCGGAGGTGTCGCGTCCGGGCTTGACGCCGAAGGGCCGCAGCCGTTGCGCGAGTCCGTTCTCGTTCAGCTCGAACTTCTGCCACGGCGACTCGGCCCGTGCGCGCAGCAATTGGGCTAGCGCCGCGGAGGCGATGAAGCTGCTCTTATGCTCGTCGACGATGTCGCGGATGTCGGATAGCAGCTTGGTATCGAGCTTGCACTCCTCGTCGTCCTCGGCCGCCGCCCCGGTGAGCGCCGCGCAGGCGTCGCGAACCCGTTGCGGCCAGTCGCCGCCGGCCTCCTCGGCGATGGTGAACAGCGGCTCCCAGGCGTCCTGCGCCCTGTCCTCGACGGCGTCGGGCATCGTCGGCTCGGCGGCGCGCAGCCGGTCGAGGCGGGTCGTGCCCTCGTCGTCCTTGACGGGGCTGCGCACCCACGCCTTGATTTTGTTGCGTAGTTCCTCGAGTGCCGGACCGTCGCGGCGGCTCCGGTACCGGGCGACGGTTTCTCCGGGAGCTCTCCGCCGAAGTGCGATGTTTACGGCACGGTCTGAGATCGTGTCGGGGATGTGCTTTATTGCGGCAAGCATCGACATGGAGAAGACATCGAAAGGTACGGACTCCTGATTGGTCCCCACGCCGACGCACCGCCAAACGGGCCAGTCGCGCTGGTAGCTGCTGTTGTATAGACCCCGAAGGTCATCATTCTGCTCGGCGGCCTTCCTGGTCCCGAACACGGCATCTACCTCATCATGGAAGATCGTCGGGCGGTCATGTTCATTGCTGTCGGACACCAGACGAAACAGCGCGGCGACTGAGGTGTTGGCCACCAGCACCGAGTTGAAACTGAGGGCTGCGGAGACCTCCATCAACCGGGTCTTGCCACAACGCTTCATCGGGCTGGTGATGCATAGCTTGGTCGCGTGGTGCCACGCTGGGAGCGCGTGGGTGGTTGCGGTCCAGAGTGCGACCGCGACTGGCTGGTGCTCATCGGCGAAGGCGACGAAGCGGGTGAGCGTCGCGTAGACCTCGTCGAGGAGGTCGGCTCCGTTCTCCTCGGGCACCAACTCCGCCTGGTTGGCGTTGACGGCGGCGGTCATCGGAGGCACCTGGTCGGCGTCGTTCATGCTGCCCCTTTCCGCCATTGCCGCCGGCGCAGCGACCGGGCGGCGGCCTTCATGTCGCCCCCGTGATTGAGGACCGCGTAGGCGGCGAACCGGCTGTAGCCCTGCGGCTCACCGGGCCGCGTCGTGTCGAAGTCGGTGCTCGTCGAGTAGACGTAGAGCGAGCCGTTGCTGACCGTCGCCGACCATTCCGCGGTGGCGGCGGGGTGGCGCCAACGCGCCCCCTCCTCGTCGCCGCCGGCATCGACACAGTCCCAGCCGTGCGGCTCGAGGACCTCGTGCCAGCTCGTCGACCCGTTGTAGGCGTCGACCACTGACGGGCTACTGCCCGTCCACCGCCGGCGCTCTGGGCCGGCATGCCTCGGCGGCTCGGTGACCAAAGCGACAAACCACCGCGGCGGCTCGGGGATTGGCCCGTCCACGTAGCGGTAGCCGCGCCCGGTCTCGGGGTGGACCGACGGTGGCAGCACCACGTAGCCGCCCTCGTGCTTGAGGTCAATGCCCTTGGGCAGGCGCCGGGCGCTGATCCTGCCCTGCGGGCGGCGCACGAACAGGTGCGCTCCCCCGCCGTCGCGCCCAGAGAGGCTCATCTGGCAGCGCGGCCAGGGGCCGTGGGCGGCGAGCAGCGAGTCGAAGGCGTCGATGTCGTCCACATCGACGACGAGGACGCGGTCGGGGACACGCCCGCCGATATTGGCCGTGCCGAAGTGGTGGTCGGCCCACAGCGCGCCGATCAGGGCGCGGTCGGTCGTGGCGTCCCACACGCCGTGCCCGAGGCGGCCGCACTCGCCGCGGCACCGGCGCCTGCCGCAGTGCGCGGAGGGGATGCATGGCACCTTGCCCCGCAGCGGGAATACCGGCCAGCCGTTGGCGGCCCATTCCAGCGCCGCGTTGACCATCCCGCCCTCAGCGACGAGTGTCCTCAGCCGCAGATCGTCGGCGTCCTGGGTTATGATCGAGTCGTCCTGAGGGGGACTGGTCGCCTCTGCGGTTTCGCGGGGGCGATCTTTGTCGTCTGTCACGTCACCGCACCCCCAAGTGGGAGGCTGCGGCCTCTGGTGCCACGCTGGCCTGGCGACCCGAGACACGCCCAGCGGGGCGCTCAGGGGTTACCCGCCGCATCTCGTAGTCCTTGAACCACGCAACCGACTTGGCGTCGTAGTTGAAACCCCCTCGCCCGTCGTTGCGGGGGGTCACCTTGCCCAGCGCCACCGCATACTCGATCAGATGAGGGCGCTTGCGGTCGCGGTTGGCCTCGACCACGGTCCCGACCTTCCCCCGGAACTGCGGCCAGGTGCCCTTCGACGGCCAGCGGGTCTCGTCGCGTTCGATGCGGACCCGGTCGCCCACGCGGGTGTTCATTAGTCACCCCCGATGGGCCGGGACAGGGCGTCGAGGTCGGCGGTGTCGATCCTGATGGCGCGGGCGCCGACGCGGTAGGCCCGCAAACGACCATCGCTGACGTACCGCCGTAGTGTCTTCTCGCTCAGACCGACACGCTCAGCGGCCTGGTGAAGGGTGAGCCTCATGCGCCGGCGTCCGACAGCAGCGACGCCGCATAGGCGTGCTCATCGGCGTTCATCGGCGGGTTCTGCGCGATTAGCTTCTCGAGGGCGCTGAGCCAGTTACCGACGACCATGAGGCGCTTGGCCTCGAGCAGTTCGGCGTCGTCCGGCGCGCGATCGCGGATCAGGCCGGCGTAGCGGCCCTGGTGGACCCGCCTAGTGGCGGAGAGAGATTCAGGGCGTATTGGAAGGAAGGGGGCCATCAGAAGGACTCCTCGGCAGCGTTGGACAACAACTGCCCGGTCCTTAGTCCGTGAACGCCGAACCTCGCGGGGTGCTCGAGCTCAGGCTCCTCCGTCGAGCGGCCCGTTCATAAGCCTCCGGGGAGCTGAGTCGATATTAGCAGTCGGAGGTAGCTCCGGCCCAACGCTTGCCTGAGCGTGTCACCTACGGATGTCAACTGTCCGTTGACAATTCGACAGCCTCACCCTCGTCGGACAGCGCGACGAACACGTCGATGGCGTCGAGCGCGACGAAAAAGGCGTCGAGGGGTCGGCTCACTCCTCCTCCTCGGCCAGCGCGGACAGCGCCTCGGCGATCTGCGCATCGCGCCCACTCACGATGCCCTGGTAGATCAGGCTCGCGGCCACCGTGGAGTGGCCAAGTCTGTCCATGGACTCGCGCAACGTGCCGACACGGGCGACCTGGGTGCCCTGGAAGTGGCGTAAGTCGTGAACCCGGACATCCTCGCGCTCAATGGCTTTCAGCGCTTTGGCAAAGTACTCCCGGCTGAATACACGGTCGTTAAGGTGCCCACCACGTGCTGCCGGGAACAGTAGGGCCTCGGGGCCGTCGCCGACGAACTCGTCCAAATGTTGAACGAGGTCGGCGCGGACATGGGGAGGGACGACGACGTTGCGTACCCGGCCGCTTTTGGGGCGATCCACGCGGTACGCGCCGTCGCGGCGGGTGACGGCGCGGGACACCGTGAGCACGGCGCCGTCGGCGCTGATGTCCTTGCGGCGCAGCTCGGATACCTCCCCCCACCGAAGCCCGCACCACGCCATAACCTGCACCATGGCTCGCAGTCGTTCGGGGCGTATCGCCTCGGCGAGTGCGGCGACCTCGGCGACGCCCAGGATGACGGGCTCGCGGCGGCGCGGTGCCCGCATGGCACGCGGAACCGAGCATGGGTTGGTGGTGATCAGTCCGTCGGTTACGGCGGTGGCCAGGACCGCGTGCAGCAGGGAGTAGGCGTGCGCACGGGTCGTCGGGTGGCCAGGGGCCAATGCGGCGTGCCAGGCGCGCACCTCCCGGGCATTCAGCCCGCTCAGGGGCAGGTGCCCCAGCATCGGCTCGATGTGGTTGGCCAGCAGGGACTCGTAGTGACGGCGCGTGCGGTATTTCAAGCCGCGCTCCGCGACCCAGGTGGCCGCGTATCGCCCGACGGTGAGAACCTCACCCCGGCGTGCGGCCCTGCGCTGCGCCGGCGGCGTCCACTGATCCAGCTCGATGAGGCGGCGCTCCGCGGATAGCCAGCCCTCGGCGTCGAGCTTGGCCGTGAAAGTGTGCGGGGCGTTGTGGCGCCGTAGGTCAGGGCCGACGTAGGACGCTTGCCACCTCCGCGAGGGCAACCGGCGAATCCAGCCCCACCCCCGCCGATTGGACCGCCCGACCATACCTCACCGTGCTATCTCCGTGTTATCTACGTGCCTACAACAGGATACGGATGTCTATTGCTGTCCACACATTGTTCTGGTGATCAGCGCAGTTCAAACTTGGTTTGTGCTGGCCGAGGGCGGTCAAGACGCTTTGCTCAGCCGCAGGTTCGAATCCTGCCGAGGGCACCCTCAAAATCACCCGCTGACTGGCCTTTGGCTATCCGTCTCGGCGCCCACCGCACCAGTGTCAGCTACGAACTAAGCCGATTTGCACGCCAGTTGCAGCCGTTCGAGGCGCCGCACCAGGAGGCTCGGCAGCCACCGGCCCACCTCAGCCGCTTCGATCGTCGACGTGTGCTCCAGGAGTTGACCGAGCACGATCCGAGCCTCCAACCGGGCGAGCGCCGCTCCGACGCAGAAGTGCGCGCCCTTGCCGAATGAGATGTGGCTCTTTCCGGCCGGCCGGTCCAGTCGAAACTCGTCGGGATTGTCGAACTGCGCCGGATCGCGGTTGGCCGCTCCCCATAACAGCAGAAGGCGCGAATCCGCTGGAAGATCCACACCACACAGCGTGGTGTTCCTGACGACGTGACGGTAGTGGCCCCGAAACGGCGGCTCGTATCTCAATACCTCTTCGAGGAACGCGCCGAGCAGCTCCGGTTGCTCGCGCACGCGCTCTTGGACATCCGGTCGAGTCGCCAAAACCCAAGCTGCAGAACCGATCAACGACGCCGTGGATTCGCCACCCGCGCTGAACAAGATGATCATCATCGCCTGCGCGGTCAGCTCTTCGAACTCACCCGATGCGCACGCCATAGCCAAATCGCCCAGCAAGTTGTCCTGCGGGTCGGCGGCAGCTTGCCGGAACTGATCGGTGATGTAGGCCGCGAGTTCCATCACGGCGTTGCCCGCAGCGGTGAGTTGGTCTTGGCTGACAAGTCCCTCGACCACCTGGGTCGCCGAATATCCCCACCGCACGAGCTTGTCGATGTCGGTATCCGGGACACCGATGATCCGCCCCACGACCATCATGGGCAGCCGGTTCGCCATGGCGCTCATCCATTCGATGCGCCCGTCTCGCATGCTGGCATTCCCGAGCCGCTCGGCGGTTTCGGCGATGAACGGCTCGAAGGCCCGGATACGTTTGGCTGCCAGCTGCGGAAGCAACGCCTTCCTGTGCACCGCATGCGCGGGCTCGTCGGCGGTGGCCAGCACGTGGCTTTTTCCGCCCAAACCTTCCATCTCGAAGGCGCCCACTTCGCCGCCGGGCTGATACGTCATCGTCGCGGTGAGGTTCGACGAGAAGTCGTCGGGTCGAGCGACGGCGTCGTTGACGGCATCCCAGCTGCACACCGCATAGAACCCGGAATCGCCGATCCGATGCACCGGTGCTGTGGCCAACATTCGCCGGTAGAGAGGGTAGGGATCTTGGATGTACTCATCATCGAACAACCCGATGCCAAGCTGACCATCGCGCGACGTCATTTCTCCACGCTGATCGGCGTCGACAACGCGCGTCAACCAGCTCCGGGAAAGTTGAAACGCCTGCTACGCCCATCGCGCGGCGGCCGTCTCACGGTACACGCTGGACCGGCGTCGACGCTGAAATCTGCGGACGAATTTGTCTCAACCCTGAGACGATATGACTTTGGGGATTCGAGAGGACGATCAGCGTGATCCGAGACGATTGGCTCCTTGGCGGCGAGCGCCGTACGGCTGCCGCAGACCGCATCTATGCCGCAGCCACCGACCTCGTGCTGCGCGACGGTCTACAAGCCTTCGACATGGACGCCCTGGCCGCACGAGTGCACTGTTCGCGGGCGACTATCTATCGCTACGCCGGGGGCAAAGCCCAGATCCGCGACGCCGTTCTACTCCGCCTGGCGGCCCGCATCGTCGACTCGGTCCGACGCGCCGTAGAAAACTTGAGTGGCGCGGAGCGAGTGGTAACGGCAATCACGGTCGCACTCGAACACATCCGATCGGACCCGATACGGCAAATGATGATCGGGTTGAGTGCCGGTCGTGATCTGACCGAGCTTCCGTCGTCGCCAGTGCTGGGCCGTCTCGCCGCCGACCTCACCGGCATAACCGACGACGACCCGCAGGCGGCCCAATGGATCGTTCGCGTCGTCATGTCGCTGGCGGTCTGGCCGATCGGCGACAACGACGTGGAACAGCAAGTGGTGCGGCGCTTCATTGCGCCGGCATTCAACTGACGGATCGCTTCGTGCCCGCTACTCGGACGTGCGTGAATACTGACAGCCTGCAGACTCGGGGTCTCCGACCTCGAACGGGGTGGGCGGTGAGGAAAGCTCGCCCCAGCACTCCTCCTGTTCGAGATCCATGTTGTCGTCGTACGTTCCAGTGTCAGGGACTAGATCAGCGGCGGCGACAGACGTGAACCCACCGAGAACGAAGCTGACTGACAATCCACAGACAGCGCCGATTTTCTTGATATCGAAAATTTGCTCGGTCACGGGACATCCCTCCCCGAATGGAACACCGAGAGACCTGGAAGTCTAGTTCAGCCACCCGTGTGTCGCACGCCGAAGGAAATAGATACGCGCTCTGAGCCGTTTGCTGACGTCCCAAACGGAGCCTCGCCGCTGAGATCGCGGCGAACCGTGCGGTTACACCGGCAGACTCGTCCCGGTCTCCTTTTCGGCGAATTCCCACAGCCTTCGGGCGTCCTCGTAATCGCACGCGACGGCCGCGCGGCCGCTCAACGTCGGACCCCCCTTGAGTCCGTATCTGCTGTCGATCCCGACGTAACTGCCGGGGGGAATCGGTTCAGTGATGCAGTAGAGCGTCGGCGCGGCGCCTGCGTCGGCGTCGTTGGCGAGCGCACCGGCCACGGCCTTGGCCACCGAATGGAAGGCGGCCATCACCCGGGTATCCGACACGTTGGTCAGGTTCGACGCGACCCAGCCCGGATGTGTCAGATAGCTCGTGATCGGTGAACCGGCCTCGCGCAGCCGCCGGTCGAGTTCGAGGCCCCACAGCATCACCGCCAACTTCGAGCGCGCATAGGCCGGATAGGCCGACCACTTGCGCGACCGCAGATGCGGGTCGTCGAACGCGATGGCCGCCGCCTTGTGCGCATCGGAGCCGACGTTGATGATCTTGTCCCGCACCCGGTCGAACACCAGGTTCGTCAACGCGAACGGGCCCAAGAAGTTGGTGCCGAGCGTCATCTCGAAGCCGTCGACGGTGTCGCTTCGGCTCTGGGCGACCAAGCCCGCGTTGTTGATCAGGATGTCGACGTCGCCGTCGAACAACTCGGGAAAAGCCCGCACCGACGCCTGATCGGCGAGGTCGAGCTTGACCACGGACGTGTCTCCGCCCATCTCCGCCGCACGTTGCGCACCCAGTTCGAGGTTGCGAACCGCGAGAATCACATGAGCGCCCGCGCCCGCCAGGGTCCGCGCAGTCGCAAGGCCGACGCCGTTGGTCGCGCCGGTGACGATGATCCGCTTGCCGCTCAGATTGCCGAGCCGGCTCGGCGACCAATTCGTAGCCACAACGGCACATTAGCGACGGCCGCGTCGCACCGAATCGTTGACATGACACTTTGCGACTGGTTGTCTACCGCTCGATGAGCGACGCCGCCCGCGAGATCGAAAATCTGGTGTACACCTACGCCGAGCGGATCGACGCGGGCGACCTGGACGGCGTGGCAGCGCTGTTCGCCCACGGCCGCATCTGCGGGGTGGAGGACGGCCCGCCGGAAACCGTGTTCGAAGGGACAGCACGGGTCCGGCAGATGTACGAGATGGCAACGCGCATCCACGACGACGGCACCCCGAAGACCAAACACTTCACCACCAATGTGCGGATATCCGTCGACGAGGACGCCGGCACCGCCCGCGGCAGCGCGTACTACTGCGTCACTCAGGCGACACCCGAGCTGCCGCTGCAGGTCATCGTCACCGGCCACTACCGCGACACCTTCCACCGCATCGATGGCGCGTGGTGGTTCGACAGCCGCACCATGTACGTCGACCAGGTCGGCGACACCAGCGCGCACCTGAAGTTCTGATCCCGTGCGACATCCCTTCGACGCTGCCGGGCTGATGGCCGCCGCGCAGCAGAAGGAAGGCCTCGAGGATTGGGGTCCGCTGCCATTCATCGAACCGCTGGCGGTGCTCGCCGACAGCTACGCCGGCGCCGACCTCAACGACATCGGCGCACACATCCTGCGCTCGGGTCTGATCCACAGCCTGCGGATGCGGTTGCGCGCCCAGGAGTGGATTCGGCGGCATCCAGCGATCACCGACGAGGTCATCGGCGCACCGATCGTGGTGCTCGGCATGATGCGCAGCGGTACCACGCTGCTGCAGCGCCTGCTGGCCGCCGACGACCGGTTCCACTGCGCCTACGGCTGGGAAGTCGTCGAGGCCGCCCCGAAGCTGGGTTACGACTTCGCCGACCGCGAGGATCCGCGGATCGCCATCAGCGAGCGGCGCGAAGCGACGTCGCGAGAGCACGCACCGGAGTTGTTCTCGATCCACCCGATGTACGCGCGCGAACCCGAGGAGGAGATCGTCTTCCTCTCCGACGCGTTCCTGTCGCACGTGCCCGAGTCGGGAGCACACATTCCCGCATACCGGTCGTGGATCGACGGGCAGGACTTCACTCCCGCCTACGACTACCTGCACCGTATGCTGCAGTTCCTGCAATGGCAGAAGCGTCAGGCGGGCCTCACAGCGCACCGCTGGGTCTTGAAATCGCCTGCCCACCTTGGCTATCTGGACACGTTGCGGATCCGCTTTCCCGACCTGCACATCGTGCACATGCACCGGGACCCGAAGGAAACCATCCCGTCGGGCGCGAGCCTCAACGCGACGCTGCACGCGATGCACGCCGACCGCGTGGACCGCCACCGCGTCGGCGCGGAATGGCTGCAGCGAATGGGATGGACCAACGACCGCGCCATGGCGACCCGGTCCCGATGGAGCGACGAGTCGGTGCGCTGCACCGACATCGAATTCGCCGACGCGGTCGCCGATCCGATCGCTCAGGTGTCGCGGGTCTACGACGCGATCGATGTGCCATTGACTGCCCGTGCGGAGGCAGCGATGCGCCGGTGGCTGACCGACCGGCCGCGCGAGCCCGCCCGGCCGCCCTACTCGGCGTCGGACTACGGCCTCAGCGAGGATCAGATCGACGAGTGGTTCGCGGCCTACAACGACCGGTTCCGTTGCGGCGCAACCCATGGAAGGACGCGATGACCGAATTCACCGGCGATCCCGTTGCGACGGCCTCGCAGCATGAACAGGAACTGGCGGCACTCGAGCTCACGAACCACCCGACGGTCAAGGCGGCGTACCGCAGCGTCGCCGAAACGTGGCTCGGGCGGGCCAAAGCCTCCGATGCCATGCGCGAGCGCTTCGACGACGCCTTCGCCGAGGTGATGTTCTCCGCCGCAGTGTGGTCGTCGAACCAGGACAAGCTGCGACCGAAGGTCAGCTGCATCACCCGGCTCGCTCACCCCGTGGACGGCCGCTCGATACCCGGATCACGCTGGGGCATCGACAATCCCGACAGCGTCTACCGGGTCATCCCGATCTCCGGTGACGAACGCTACGAACTCCACGGCCGCGTCGGCGAGAACCGGATGACCGAGAACTACTTCACGTTGTGGGATGCCAACATGGGCACCGTCGCGGTGCTCAACGGTCGCACCATGGAGGTCGATTCCGACGGCTCGTTCACCATCACCGTCGACTCCCGACCCGCCGACGGCAGGCCCAACCACGTGCAGACCAGCCCCGAGGCACACGAGTTCTACATCCGCGACGTCCTGTTGCACTGGGACCGCGATGACCCGAATCACCTTGCGGTGCAACGACTCGGGCCTGAACCGACTGATGTTTCTCAACCGGCCCGAACCGTTGACGAGCAGGCCGATGCCACCGCGGCCATGATGGCCCACTTCGCGAACTTCACCGGGAAGCTCAGCCACGGCATCTACAAGATGCCGCCAAACCATTTCAACCTCGCATGGTCCGCAGACCGGGTCGGCGCGATGCGCAACCAGGTCTACGTGATGGGCCGGTTCGACCTGAATCCCGGCGAGGCCTTCGTCGTGGACGTCAGCGACGGCGGCGCCGAGTACTTCACCGTCCCGCTGAGCAACATCTGGGGCACCACGCTCGACATCATCGACCGCACCGGCAGCCTCAACAAGGCGCAGTCGGTGCCGAACGAGGACGGCACCTACACCTACGTCATCGCCCCGACCGATCCCGGTGTCGCCAACTGGATCGACTCCGACGGTCTGACCGAGGGCATCCTCACGTTGCGGATGGCCGAGTTCGGCGAGGAGGGACCGAAGCCGGACCTCGGCGCCAGCGGCCGGGTCGTCCCACTCGACAACCTGGAGAACGAGGTTCCGACGCTGCGCCGGGTGTCGGCCGCAGAACGCGCCACCGAACTGGCGGACCGCCGGACCGCCTATCTGCGCCGGCTACCGGAAGGAACTCTGTAGATGGCCCGCTGGCTGATCACCGGTTGCTCGACCGGCATCGGGCGTGAGATCTCCGCCGCTGCCCTCCGGGCGGGGCATTCGGTGGTGGTGACCGCGCGTCGCACCGAGACGGTGGCCGACTTCGCCGAGACCTTCGGTGACCGCGCGGCGATCGTCGCGCTCGACGTGACGGACAAGGCCCAGATCACCGCCGCGGTCCAGAAAGCGACCGAGGCGTTCGGGGGCATAGATGTTCTGGTCAACAACGCCGGACACGGGTACCTGTCCGCCGTTGAGGAGGGCGAGGACGAGAAGGTCCGCAAGCTGTTCGACACGAACTACTTTGGCGTCGTCGACACCATCAAGGCCGTATTGCCTCAGATGCGCGCCCGCCATTCCGGCCACATCATCAACATCTCGTCGATGACGGGCCTGGTGGCCAATCCGCCGAACGCGTACTACTCGTCGACGAAGTTCGCCCTCGAAGCGTTGACCGAGGCCCTCGCCCAAGAGGTCAAGCCGTTCGGCATCCGGGTGACCGCGATCGAACCCGGGGCGTTCCGCACCGACTGGGCGGCCCGCTCGATGTGGGAATCGACGACCCCGATCACCGACTACGACGAGAACGTCGGCGCCCGCAAGACCATGATCAAGGAGTTCGCCAACCACCTTCCCGGCGATCCGCGCAAGGTCGCCGAGGCGGTGTTGATGGTGAGCACGCTCGACGAACCGCCGCTGCGGCTGCTGCTCGGCCGCGACGTGCTCAAGGCAGTCCGAGACAAACTGGCCGCATTCTCGGCTTCCATCGACGAATGGGAAGCCGTCACCAAGGACGTGAACTTCCCGAAGGACGCCGCTGCAGAGCCGTGAGGCTCACGTCAGGGCTTAATGGCCCCATTTCCACGGCTTGTCCCAGTGGCCTGGCGGTGGCACACCCGGAATGTGAGAGATGTGGCCCGGCGACGGGACGAAGTGGCCCGGTGACGGCGGGTCCCACCACCACCACTCATCGTCGGCGACCGCCTGACCTGCGCCAAGGCCGGCGGATGTGATCCCGAGCGCCCCGGCCATCACGGCCCCGGCTGCGAACCTCTTCAGTGTTGTCATCGTCATCGTGAATTCCTCTCGGCTGTCTGCCTCGCCGCTGCATCAATCGCTCTGCGACTGTGCAACACGACAAGGCGCTCACGACTTCCCCGACAGTTCCATCGTGCCACCCGGCCGCCCGGCCGGCCACCCACCCCCCGACCGCTACGTCGTGAACTCCTTCGCCACTTCGGCGACCCTGCGCACCTGATCGATGTCCGAGCTCGTCGGGATGAGGTGGATCTCATCGGCGCCGACGTCTTCGAAGCGGCGCAGCACGTCGAGCAGCTCGTTCTCGACGCCTGCCCATCCCGTCGTCGGCGCCATCGCATCGACGACGTCGTCGGGGATCCAGTTCATGTAGCGCCGCAGATGCCGATGCACCTGTGCGCGCGCCTCGTCGCCGTCGCCGATCGCGAACCAGAACGAGGTCGCGAGGTGTGGCGGGGGCTTACCCGCCTGCGCCCATGCGGTGCGGGCGACATCGAACAGTTCATTCTGCCGGTCGACGTCGAGATCGAGCGTCGTACCCGCCAGCCCGTCTGCCCACTGCGCAGCGCTACGAACCGTTTTCGGGCCGATGGTGCCGACCAGCAACGTCGGCCCGCCGGACTGCACGGGCCGCGGACCGACGGGGATGACGGATTCGGTGATCTTCTCGCCCGCCCAGACCCGCCGCATCACCGCGACGCGCTCGGCCATCCCTCGCATGGTCTGCGTAGCCGGGTCCGCGCCGACCGCGCGGTAGTCCTCGGCCCTGCCGCCGACGCCCAGACCGACGGTCAACCTCCCTCCGCACAGCATGTCACCGGTGGCCAGCGCCTTGGCCAGCATGACGGGGTCATGCAGCTGTGGGACCACCACCGTCGTCACCAACCGGACCCGATCGGTCCAGGCGGCGAGCGCGCCGAGAAGCGTCAGGGTCTCCGGATTGTCGAACGCGATGCGCTCACCCCAACAGAGCGAGGAGAACGGACCGTCGTCGATGGCCCGCGCCCATGCCTTGAGCGTGTCGGTGTCGAGGTTGGGTTCCATCACCGGCATCGTCATCCCGATCTGCACGACGGCGATTCTGGCACGGCTGGCAGCATGAGGGGCATGGCGATCACCACCGCGTCCATCGCGCACATCCGCTTGACCGTCACCGACATCGAGCGGTCGCGCGAGTTCTACGAAGCAGTGTTCGGCTGGCGTGTCCTGTTCGAGCTGCCCGAAGGTGCCGACGCGGCCACCCGCGACGCGCTGAGCTTCCTGTACGGCGGCGTCATCTACGACCTCGGCGGCATGCTGGTGGGTTTGCGGCCCGCGGCCACCGACCGGTTCGACGAGAACCGCACCGGACTCGACCACCTCGCGTTCCGTCTGCTCAGCAAGGACGAACTGGATTCGGCCGCACGGCATCTCGACGAGGTCGGCGTCGCCCACGAACCGATCAAGGACATCGGGCCTTCCTACATCCTCGAGTTCCGCGACCCGGACAACATCGCGTTGGAGTTGACCGCCCCGAAGTGACGTCAGGCCAGGGTGCCCATGATGTCGGCCACTGATCCGGACCTGACTTTTCCGAAACCGGTGCCGGCCCACACATTCACGCCGTGCGGATCGCCGGCGCGGACGGCCGCTGCGCGCAACGGGCTGGTCAGATAGTGCACCTCGGGGTAGCCGAGCGGTGCCTCGGCCTCATGCTCGTCGATGAACCGGTTGCGCAGTCCGCGTGCGTATCGTCCCGAGAATGCTTTCGTCACTGCGGTTTCGGTGAACTCTCCGTCTTGCAGCGCCCCACGGTGCACGGCGCTGCTACCCGCCTCGTCGGCGAGCAGGAACGCAGTTCCCAGTTGCGCGGCCACCGCGCCCGCGCGCCGCACCCGGGCGACATCCTCGGCGGTCATCAGGCCTCCGGCAGCGACGACGGGCACGTCGACACTGTCGATCAGCGAAGCCAGCAGCGCGTCCAAGGGGACATCCGACGGCTGCGCGGTCGGGTCGAAGGTGCCGCGGTGCCCACCGGCCTCCGGTCCCTGCGCGGCCACCGCGTCCACGCCGCGCGCGACGGCCTGCTGCGCCTCGGCCAGCGTGGTCACCGTGCCGACCGTGGTGATACCCGCCGCGCGTAACCGCCGGATCTCCTCGGTGCTGGGCAGACCGAAGGTGAACGACGCCACCGCGGGCCGCATATCGAGAAGGACGTCGAGTTTGGCGGCCCAGGCGTCGTCGTCGAAGCGGGGCTCGCCGAGCGTAGTGGCGTAGCGTTCAGCGTCGCGGGTCAGCGCTTCGGAGTAGCGCTCGATCGCTTCTGCAGCGGCTGCACTGGGTTGCGGCACAAAGAGATTGGCGCCTACCGGGCCGGACGCCAGCCGCTGCGCCGCGTCGAGACGCTCGGCGAACACCTCGGCGGTCAGATAACCGGCCGGGACGAAACCCAGACCGCCCGCCCTGGTTCCGGCGGCGGCCAGTTCGGGTGTCGACGGGCCGCCCGCCATGGGCGCCACGACGACGGGCTGGACGAGGTCTCTGAAGTCGAACGTCATGCTTACATCGTGCAACGTTGCCGTCTCACCGCCGACGGTGGTTGACTGAACCGGTATGGCCATCACTTTCAACCACACCATCGTGGCCGCGCGGGACCGCGAGGAATCGGCCAGGTTCTTCACCGAGTTGTTCGGGCTGCCGGCTGCCAAGGAGTTCGGCCCTTTCCTGGCGGTGCCCTTGGCGCACGAGGCCAGCCTTGATTACGCACAGGCCGGCACGGACGAGGACATCCGGCCGCAGCATTACGCCTTCCTGGTGTCCGAGGACGAGTTCTCCGAGATCTACGGGCGCATTCGGGAGCGTGGTCTGCAGCACTGGGCCGATCCGCATGGCTCGCGCCCCGGCGAGATCAACCACAACGACGGTGGTCGCGGTGTCTACTTCCAGGATCCCTCGGGCCATTACCTCGAGATCATCACGCGGCCCTACGGATCCGGTTCCGGCTGACCCGCGACGCTAACTCAGCGAGTGGCCGCGCTTGGATTCCTGACTGCGGTAGTCGTCGGCGAGCTTTCGCACATGCTTGGGTAACGCATCGGCGGCCACGTCAGCCACGCTCGTCTGCTCGAGCACTGAACGCATGCTCGCCCGCAGCGCCCGCCAGACGTCGGTCAGCGGGGTCGTCGGCCCGGTGTACGGCAGATCGCCGAGGCCGATGTCTCTGACGCTGGCCAGCGGACCGTCGATGCAACGCAGCACGTCGGCGAGGCTGATGTCCTTCGCGGCCCGGGCCAACTCGTAGCCACCTTCGCGGCCGCGGTGACTGCGCACCAGGCGGTCGGTGCGCAGGTCAGAGAGGATGTCGACGAGAAACTGCGGCGGAATGCCCTGCGCCTTGGCCAGATCGTCGGTCGTGACGAGGACACCGTCCTGGGCGGTCGCGAGTTGCACCATCGCGCGGACGGCGTACTCGGCTTTGGCCGACATGCGCATGTGCCCAGTCAATCACGCGTGACAGCCAGCACCGCCTCGGCAAGCTCGGGCCGGCAGACAACGAGGTCGGGCAGCAACGGGTCGGGCCGGTTGTAGATCAGCGGCGAGCCGTCGATACGGGACGCATGCAGGCCCGCAGCGCGGGCGACGGCGACTGGCGCCGCGGAGTCCCACTCGTACTGGCCGCCGGCGTGCACGTACACGTCCGAAAGTCCCTGCACAACCGACGCGACCTTCGCCCCGGCCGAGCCCATCTCGACCAATGTGCCGTCCAGCGCGTCGCGCACCGCGAGCGCGATCGATGGCGGGCGCGTCCGCGAGACCACGATCCGGGGCTTGTCGGGACCGGCGGGCGGTGAGTCGACCGCGGGGGTGGCCAGCGTGACGCCTTGCGCGGGAAGCGCGATCGCGCCGGCGACCAGTTCACCGGCCTGCCATAGTGCGACATGCACTGCCCAGTCGTCGCGGCCCAGTTCGGAGAACTCGCGGGTGCCGTCGAGCGGGTCGATGATCCACACCCGTCCGGCGGTCAGGCGGACCGGGTCGTCGGCGCCCTCTTCCGAGAGCACGGCGTCGTCCGGCCGCTCGGCAGCCAGCGCTTCGGCGAGGAAGTCGTGAGAGCGCTTGTCCCCCGCGGCTTTACGCTCGGCTTCGCTCGCATCGGCCAGTTCGGAGCGGACGTCGAGCAGGAGCTTCCCGGCCGCCGTGGCCAGGCGGGCGGCGAGTTCGTGATCGCTCACCGGTCGCTTTCCAGCAGCTCGATCACCATCTCGGCGAGTTGCTCGGGGTCGCGGTCGGGAGTCAGTCGCAGATCCGGGTTCTTCGGCCGCTGATACGGACTGTCGATACCGGTGAAGTGGGTGATCTTCCCGGCGCGGGCTTTGGCGTACAGGCCCTTCGGATCGCGACGTTCGCAATCCTCCAGTGGGGTGTCGCAGAACACCTCGAAGAAGTCCAGGCCCGCCTCGGTGGTCACCGTTCTGGCCAGGGCCCGATGCTCCTCGAGCGGACTGATCGCCGGCACCAGCACCACCTGTCCGGAGTCGGCGAGGATTGCCGCGACGTGCGCCAACCTGCGCTGGTTCTCGGCGCGGTCGGCCATCGAGAACCCGAGGTCGGCGTTGAGGCCGTGGCGCAGGTTGTCGCCGTCGAGAACATAAGCGGGAACGCCTTTCTCGATCAGCTTCTGTTCGACCAGCATCGCCACCGACGACTTCCCCGAACCCGACAGGCCGGTGAACCACACCGTCTTGCCCTTGCTCAGTCGGTCCTCGGCCTTGCACAGCGATTCGTGGCGCACGGTGTTGGGGCTCGAGGTGCGCGCGGTGACCTGCGGCAGGATCATGCCCGCCGCGACCGTGCCGTTGGTGTTCGGGTCGATCAGGATGAACGAGCCGGTGGCCGCGTTGCGGCTGTACTCGTCGAGCAACAGCGGCTGTTGGGTGCGCAGCGAGATGCGGCCGAGCTCATTGAGTTTGAGCGCGGTGGCTTCCTTGTCGCGGTGCAGCGTGTTGACGTCGAGTCGGTAGTCGAGGGCGGTGACCCTGGCCCGTGTGGTGCGGGTGGTGTGCTTGATCAGGTAGTCGCGGCCGGGCTCCAGCGCGGATCCGTCGGCCATCCAGCAGACGGTGGCGTCGAACTCCTGGGTGACTCTCGGCTGGTTGTTCGGTCGCGCGATCAAATCGCCGCGAGAGATGTCGATGTCGTCGGTGAGGCTGATCGCCACCGCCATCGGAGGAAACGCTTCGTCGACCGGTCCGGCCGGACCCTCGATCGCCGCGATCCGGGACGTCAATCCCGCGGGCAGCACGACGACGTCATCGCCGACCTTCATCACGCCGCCGGCGACAGTGCCTGCGTAGCTGCGGTGGTCGTGGTGCTCGAACGACTGCGGGCGGATCACGTACTGAACGGGAAAGCGGACGTCGACGAGATTGCGGTCCCCGGCGATGTAGACCTCTTCGAGGTGGCTCAGCAGCGGCGGACCCTCGTACCACGGGGTGTTGTCGGACTTGGTGACCACGTTGTCGCCGTTGAGCGCCGACAACGGGATCGTCGTCACGTCGTGGATGTCCAGGCGTGCGGCGAAGTCGTGGAAGTCATCGCGGATCTTCTCGAATCGCTCTCTGTCCCAATCGATCAGATCCATCTTGTTCACCGCGAGCACGATGTGGCGGATGCCCAGCAGTGACGCCAGGAACGCATGCCGACGGGACTGCTCGAGCAGGCCGTGGCGGGCGTCGACCAGGACGATGGCCAGTTGCGCCGTGGATGTGCCCGTCACCATGTTGCGGGTGTACTGGATGTGGCCGGGCGTGTCGGCGATGATGAATTTGCGCTTGGGCGTTGCGAAGTAGCGGTAGGCGACGTCGATCGTGATGCCCTGCTCGCGTTCTGCGCGCAGACCGTCGGTGACCAGCGCCAGATCGGTGTAGTCGTGACCGCGTTCCTTGGATGTGCGCTCCACCGAGGCCAATTGGTCTTCCATGACGGCTTTGGAGTCGAAGAGCAGCCGCCCGATGAGCGTGGACTTTCCGTCGTCGACCGAGCCCGCGGTGGCGATCCGGAGCAACGTCGCGGCGGGCCGCGCAGTGGAGGCGGGCCGCTCAGTGGTGCGAGTCATCAGAAGTACCCCTCACGCTTGCGGTCTTCCATGCCGGCCTCGGAGATGCGGTCGTCGGCGCGGGTGGCGCCACGCTCGGTGAGCCGCGACACCGCCGTTTCGGCGATCACTTCCGCGACCGTCGCCGCGCGCGACTCCACGCAGCCGGTGCATGTGACGTCACCGACGGTGCGGAACCGCACGGTCTTCTCGACGACTTCCTCGTCCTTGCGCGGCTGCAGGTGCTTGTGCACGGCCAGCAGCATCCCGTCGCGCTCGAACACCTTGCGGCGGTGTGCGTAGTAGATCGACGGCAGCTTGATCTTCTCGGCGCCGATGTAGGACCAGATGTCGAACTCGGTCCAGTTCGACAACGGGAACACGCGGATGTGCTCGCCCTTGTGGTGCCTGCCGTTGTACAGGTTCCACAGTTCCGGCCGCTGGGCCTTCGGGTCCCACTGGCCGAACTCGTCGCGGAACGAGAACACCCGCTCCTTGGCGCGCGCCTTCTCCTCGTCGCGGCGGGCACCGCCGAACGCGGCGTCGAACTTGTTCTCGCGGATGGCCCGCAGCAGCGTGACGGTCTGGATCGGATTGCGCGACGGAATCGTCTCGACCACGCGGCCGGCGTCGATGTCGTCCTGCACCTTGGCCACGACCAGTCGGACGCCGAACTCCTCGACGAGTTCGTTGCGGGTGTGCAGCACCTCGTCGAAGTTGTGGCCGGTGTCGACGTGCATCACCGGGAACGGGAGCCGGCCGGGCCGAAACGCCTTCAGCGCGAGATGCAGCATGACGATGGAGTCCTTGCCGCCGGAGAACAGCAGCACGGGCCGCTCGAACTCCGCGGCCACCTCGCGGATGATGTGGATGGCCTCGGCCTCCAGGGAGCGCAGATGACTGAGCTCGTAGCGCCCTGCGTTGACCTGTTCGGTGGTGGTGACGGCGGTCATCTTTTCCTCGTAAAGTTGGTAGGATTGACCATATTTATGACCATTGCCCGCTATTAGACACCGGGGGCGCGCCCGATGTCAACGCACTGGGGTGCACGCTTCCGCAGGAAGGAACCGCGGGATTACAGGGTGACTTCGTTGAGCCGGCCCGTCGCGACGTCGAAGACAAAGCCGCGCGCCGACTCGTGTCTGGTGACGAACGGGCTGGCCTCGATCCGTCGCAGCGACTGCCGCACGTCCTCCTCGACGTCGATGAACGCTTCGGCGGCCCACTCGGGCTTGATGCCGGTCTCGTCCTGGATCTGTTGCTTGAAGCCGTCGTCGGTGAACGTCAGCATGCCGCAGTCCGTGTGGTGGATCAGGATGATCTCCTTGGTGCCGAGCAGCCGTTGACTGATCGCCAGCGAGCGAATCTCGTCGTCGGTGACGACGCCGCCCGCGTTGCGGATGACGTGTGCCTCGCCGTCGCCGAGGCCGAGGATCCGGTACACGTCGAGGCGGGCGTCCATGCACGCGACCACCGCGACATGCTTACTCGGCGGCAGTGGCAAGGGACCGGAGAACGTACTCGCGTACGCCTCGTTGTTCTTCAGGTACTCATCGGTCACAGACATTTCTCGACGATAGCCCTGCATCGGTGTGGCGACAGGGAAGAAAATCACGCCGATCGCATCGACCCCGGAGCGGCGAGGTCGTAGACCGTGGCGCCATCAACATCGATGGGTGCGAAGGTCTGCTGCACCCACGCGGCGATATCGGTCGCGCTACCGGAGTTGTGACCGGGAGGGCCGCCATGGGTGTCGGCGATGAAATAGCGCACCTGCCCATCGGCGACGTATGCCTGGAACTGCGCGAGCGTCGGTGAGTTGTCCGACCCGGTGAAGCCGCCGATCGCCATGATCGATACTCCCGTCTTCAGCTCGAGCCTGCTCGCGGTCATCGACCCGATGGTCGCGGCTGCCCACCGGGTTTCGGCCCCCTCGACCAGGCCCTCGAGCGCCGGGTTGTCCGTCGCGGCGCGCGGGCCACCCGGCGGACTTCCCACGTCCTGCCCGTCGCCGCCGGGTCCACTGCGCGCGCCGGCGGGTCCGGCGACGGCCATCGCGCCGCCGTGCGTGTCGGCGACGGTGGCCACCGTGTATGCGGTCGTGCCGGTAATGCCGAATACCATTGCTGCTACAGCGAATACTGCTGTAGCCCGGCCGAACCGCTGTGCGCCGACGACCAGCGCGGTTGCCGCGACCACCGACCCCGCGAGCACCACCCAACGCAGGACGGGCCACCACTCCGGCGTCCGGTCGAGCAGGACGAACGCCCAGACGCCCGTCGCCGCCGACATCACCGCCAGCGCGGCTCGTCGCGCGAAAAACTGGCGGCCCCGCCATAATTCAGTCACCGAGATACCGACCAGCGCCGCGACCGCCGGTGCCAGCGCGACGGTGTAATAGGGATGGATGATGCCGTCCATGAAGCTGAACACGGCACCGGTGACCACCAGCCAGCCACCCCACAGCAGCAGTGCGGCACGCACCGGGTTGGTTCTGGGTGCGCGCCGGGTGAACCAGAGTCCGGCGAGCAGACCGATCATCGCTGCGGGCAACAGCCACGAGCCCTGAGTCCCCATCGATTCGCCGAACAGCCTGACGATCCCCGGCTCACCACCGAAGAACAGATTCGCGCCGCCGCTCGGACCGCCCGGTCCCCCGGGACCACCGCCGCCGGGGCCCTGCCCTCCGGCGATGCGCTCGATTCCGTTGTAGCCCAGGGCAAGCTGCAGCAGGCTGTTATTCGACGAACCGCCGATGTACGGCCGTGAGTCAGCGGGCCACAGTTCGACCAACGCGATGTACCAGCCCGCGGAGGCCACCATTGCGGCGGCACCGATCGCCAGCTTGCCGAAGCGCTGCCACAAGCCCACGGGCGCCGCGACCAGAAATGCCAGCCCCAGGCCGGGAACCACGAGGAACGCCTGCAGCATCTTGGTCAGAAACGCGAAACCGACGGCGCAACCGGCCATTGCGACCCACCGACTGCTTGCGGTTTCGATGGCCCGAACCATGCAGTACGCGGCCACCACGATCAGCAGCACCAGCAGCGCATCGGGGTTGTTGAACCGGAACATCAACGCCGCCACGGGTGTCAGCGCCAGCGCCGCACCCGCGCTCAGGCCCGCCGCGGGCCCGCTCACCCGTCGTACTGCGCCGTAGAGAACCGCGACAGAAGCTACGCCCATCAACGCCTGCGGCAGCAACATGGCGAAGGGACTGAATCCGAACAGCCTTCCGGACAACGACATCAGCCACAGCGCTGCCGGCGGCTTGTCGACCGTGATCGCGTTCCCGGCGTCCAGCGAACCGAACAGCCAGGCCTTCCAGTCCTGCGTGCCGGCCTGTGCGGCGGCGGCGTAGTAGTCGTTCGCCCAGCCGGATCCGCCGAGGCCCCACAGGTACAGCACCGCGGTGGCCGACAACAGCGCGGCCAGCGCCGGCCGAACCCAACGCGGGTCGGCCCGCTCGTTCGGTGATGCCGCGGAGGCGAGTGAGCGAATGTCCGTAATCATGGTCATCGGTGTATTCCTTTGTGTCGTAGTGGGATCAGCGGTTGCGACATGGCTGAAAGACCCAGCCCCGCAGGAGCACGAACCGCGCAGCGGTGGCCGCCAGATTGGCCAGCACCAGCACCAGCACCTCGACCAGACGATGCGGTTCGGCGACGAGTGCGTGCAGGACTCCGAGCGAGCCGCTGGTGATGGCGAGCGCGATCGCGAACACGACCAGGCCCTCGACGTGGTGGCGCGCTGCGTTGGTGGTTCCACCGATGCCGAAGGTGAATCGCCGGTTCGCCGCAGTGTTGCCGACGGCGGTGGCCAGCAGCGCGATCGAATTGGCCGCCTGCGCCCCGACCCACTGCTGAAACAACAGGAACAGCACGACGTAGGCGGCGGTCGAAGCGACGCCGACGGCACCGAACCGCACGATCTGGCGGACCAGCGACCCCGGCGCCGACGCCCTGGAAGACCCGAGTTGCGCGGCGATGGACTGCACGGGGACCGAACCGTCGGCGAATCCACGCAGCAGCCGGCCGATGCCTCTGAGGTCGGCCACGGCGGTGGCCAGAATGTCGACGCGGCTGTCGGGGTCGTCCACCCAGTCGACGGGCACTTCGTGGATACGCAACCCGCTTCGTTCGGCCAGCACCAGCAGCTCGGTGTCGAAGAACCACCCGGTGTCGGCGACGTGCGGCAGCAGCAGGCGAGCGACGTCGGCGCGGATCGCTTTGAACCCGCACTGCGCGTCGGAGAACCCGGTGGCCAGCGTGGATTTGAGGATCAGGTTGTAGCAGCGCGAGATGACCTCGCGCTTGGCGCCGCGCACGACGCGTGCGCTGCGGTTCAACCGCGTCCCGACGGCCAGGTCTGAGTGGCCGGAGATCAACGACGCCACGAGCGGCGCCAATGCCCGCAGATCGGTGGACAGGTCGACGTCCATGTATGCCAGCACCTGCGCGTCGGAGCCCGACCACACGACGTGCAGCGCACGGCCGCGGCCCTTCTGCGGGAGCCGAACCACTCGCACGTCGCTGAGTTCGGCGGCCAACTCGGCAGCGACTTGCGGGGTGTCGTCATGGCTTGCGTTGTCGGCGATCGTGATTCGCGCCGGAAACGGAAACTCCTCTCGAAGATGCCGATGCAAGCGGCGCACCGAGGCGGCCAGGTCGGCCTGCTCGTTGTACACCGGGATCACGACGTCGAGCACGGGCACACCGGCGTCACGGGCCGCCGCGGCGGCGTTCGGCCGTGATGCGAAGCGCATGGGCCCAAACGGGTCCCGGTCCAGGGCGAGGTCTGTCATGACGCCCATCGTCGGGTCGCCGGTTGTGACTGCCGTTGGTCCGACCTGTGTCTGGGCTATGAGCTGGGATCGCCGGGAAGGGTTACGACGAAACGTGTCTCGCCGGGACGGCTGTGCACCGCGATGGTGCCACTGTGCGCCTTGACGACCGCCGCGACGATCGCCAATCCGAGTCCCGTGCTGCCGTCGCGACGAGAGCGCGACGAGTCGCCCCGGGCAAACCTTTCGAAGACTTCGGGCTGCAGCCAGGCGGGGATGCCGGGGCCGTCGTCGGCCACGGTCAGCACCACGGAATGATCCGCAGCCACGGTCAGCGCGATGGTGACCGAGGTGCCGGGCGGCGTGTGGGTGCGGGCGTTGGCGAGCAGGTTCGCGAGCACCTGGTGCAGGCGGGCCTCGTCGCCGACGACGATCACCGGCTCCTCGGGCAGGTCCAACGACCAGTCGTGTTCCGGGCCGGCGACGTGGGCGTCACTGACGGTGTCGACGATCAGTCGGGACAGGTCCACCGGCTCGCGCTGCAGTGGCCGCCCGGTGTCGAGTCTGGCCAGCAGCAGCATGTCCTCGACGAGTTGGGTCATGCGACGTGTCTCGGATTCCACGCGGTTCATCGCGTGGGCGACGTCTTCGGGCACGTCGTCGCGTTTGCGTTGCGCCAGTTCGGTATAGCCGCGGATGGCGGCGAGCGGGGTGCGCAGCTCGTGGCTGGCGTCGGCGACGAACTGGCGGACGCGGGTCTCGCTGGCGTGCCGCGCTGACAGCGCCGACGCGATCCGGTCCAGCATGCGGTTCAGCGCTGAGCCCAGCTGCCCGACCTCGGTGTGCGCGCTCGCCGGGTCCACCTTGACGATCGGTGTCGGCAGCCGCACTTCCCCGCGGTCGAGTTCGAGACCGGCCACCTGTCGAGCGGCGTCGGAAACCCTTGCCAGCGGGGCAAGTTGACGGCGGATGATCAGGATACCGGCCGTCGTGGCGCCGATCAGCGCGGTCGCCCCGACCACGCAGAAGATGATCGCGACCGTCAACAGCGTGTCGTCGACGTCCGAGGTCGGCAACCCGGTCACGATCTTCTCGCCGGGTCGATGTGCGGGCAGCGCGATCACCCGGTACCGGCCGAGCCCCTCGAGCTCGATGGTCGTCGGCGTGTCCGGCACCACCCGTGCGAGCTGTTGCGCCGCGGCAGCGCTGATCTCGCTACGGGTGCCGTCCGCTGTGATCACGCCGGCGTCGACCGGGGTGCCGCCCGAGACCACGGCACCCACGGTGCGGGCGGCCTGCCCGGGCGCGTTGAGAAAGGCAGGGCCCGGCCCGAGATCGCCGCGGATGATCATGCGTTGCCGGAAACCGGGCCGCGGGAATCCGGGCGGCGGTGGCGGAGGGCCGAACTCGAACAGGCCCGATGAACGTCGGCCTGTCTCCGCCACGCGCTCGTCCAACTGCTTCATCAGGAAGTGTTGCAGCACAAGCTCGGTCCCTAACCCGACGGCCGCGCACACCAACGCCAGGAGCACGACCTGCGAGGCGAGCAGCCGAGCCCGCAGCGACCAGGTCCGCGGTGAGCGGATCCGCGCACCGTCAGCGCGCGGGCTTGAGGACATACCCGGCACCGCGCAGGGTGTGGATCATCGGCTCGCGCCCGCTGTCGATCTTCTTTCGTAGATAGGAGACGTACAACTCGACGATGTTGGACCGGCCGCCGAAGTCGTAGCTCCAGACGCGGTCGAGGATCTGCGCCTTACTCAGCACACGTTTGGAGTTGCGCATCATGAACCGGAGCAGCTCGAATTCCGTCGCGGTCAGCGTGATCAGTTCGCCGCCTCGGGTCACCTCGTGACTGTCTTCGTCGAGCACCAGGTCGCCGACCACGATCTTCGCGCCACCCGATTCGCTGGCCACCCCGGTGCGTCGCAGCAGCGCCCGCAACCGCAACACCACCTCCTCGATGCTGAACGGCTTGGTGACGTAGTCGTCGCCGCCGGCGGTCAGTCCGGCGATGCGGTCTTCGACGGAGTCTTTGGCGGTCAGCAGCAGCAGCGGTAGCCCAGGTGTCTGCTCGCGCAGTTTGCGGAGCACCTCCAGCCCGCTCATATCGGGCAGCATCACGTCGAGCACCACGACGTCGGGCGGAGTTTCGCGCGCCGATGCGATCGCCGAAGCGCCGTCGCCCGCGGTCGCGATGTTCCAGCCCTCGTATCGCAGAGCCATCGACATCAGCTCGGCGAGCACCGGTTCGTCGTCGACGACCAGTACCTGAATCGGCTTTCCGTCGGCGCGGCGCATGACGACACGGCCCGCGTCGTGTTCTGCGACGACCGGCGGACGGGAGGTGGACACGGCCCCATTATTCGCGGCCGCCATGAGCGGACGGTGTGCGTTTCCTATGTGCCGGCTGTGGACCGCTGCGTAGCGCTGGTGGAACTAGTCGATGGTCGGTGCCGGTTCCGCGGTCACCGGCGGCGTGGCCGGCGTCGTCTCCGGTGCTTCGGGAATCACCGTTTCGGTGATGGTCTCGCCAGTGGTGATCTCCGACGTCGTCACCGGGCCGGGTGTGACGCTGGTCTCGTCGTCTTGAGCCGCAGTGCTGGATGCCACCGAGATCGCACCCATGGCGAGCACGGCGCTGGTGCCTACCGTCGCCGCGAACGTCTTGATCCGTTTCGAGTTCACTTGGACCTCTCTGTCGTCTGGTGGGCCCGGCGGCCGGCGTCGCGGCCCATCAAACAGCGCATTCAGGTTCGTCGTCGAGTTTCTACCTCGCTGGATAACCGAACGGGCGGCCGGCGAAACGACCGGGACACGCCTGCTCGGCGGTGAAGATGACGCCGGGGTCTGGCTAACCTGTGCGCATGCAGCAGCCGAGGAACGGATACTCCGCATGACGCGGTTCCTGGCGCGCCGGCTGCTCAACTACGTGGTGTTGCTGGCGCTGGCGTCGTTCCTCGTCTTCCTGCTCGCGTCATGGCAGTTCAATCCGCTCGACAGCCTGGAGAGCCGCAACCCGCGCCCGCCCCAGGCCGTGATCGACGCCAAGCGCGTCGAGCTGGGACTCGACAAGCCGGTGCTCGAGCAGTACGTCCACTGGGTGTCCGGCGCCATCCGCGGCGACTTCGGGGTCACCATCGGCGGGCAACCAGTGACCGACGAATTGTGGCGACGCGTGGGGGTCAGCCTGCGGCTGCTGATCATCGGCTCGGTGGTCGGCACGGTAATCGGCGTCGCCGCCGGCGCGTGGGGTGCGATCAGGCAGTACCGGCTCAGCGACCGAGTGGTCACCTTGCTGTCGTTGCTGGTGATCAGCACACCGATATTCGTGCTGGCCAACCTGTTCATCCTCGCGGCGCTGGGCGTGAACAACGTGTTGGGCGTCCGGATCTTCGAGTACACCGGGGAGACGTCGACCTATCCGATCGAAGGAGCGTGGAACCAGTTCGTCGACCGGTTGCAGCATCTGGTGCTGCCGAGCATGACGCTCGCGCTCGCCTCGATCGCGATCTACAGCCGATACCAGCGCAACGCGATGCTCGACGTGCTCGGCCAGGACTTCATCCGCACCGCGCGGGCCAAGGGGCTGACACGTCGGCAAGCCCTGATCAAACACGGATTGCGGACGGCGCTGATTCCGATGGCGACGCTTTTCGCCTACAGCGTCGCGGGGTTGGTCACCGGCGCGGTGTTCACCGAGAAGATCTTCGGCTGGTACGGCGTCGGCGAATGGATCGTCACCGGCATCGGCAATCAGGACATCAACATCGTCGCCGCGATCACCACCCTCTCCGCCGTGATGATCCTGCTCGCCGGCCTGCTCTCCGATGTCGTCTATGCGGTGCTCGACCCGAGAGTGCGCGGGTCATGACCGAGCACGTCGCCCGGTCGGATGCGACGCCCACGCCGGGCCAGTCGACCACCGCCCGAACCGGTCTCGACGCCGCACGGTTCACGTCGCGCAAATCGCTGGTGTTCCGCCGTTTCCTGCGCAACAAGGCGGCGGTGGTCTCGTTGGTGTTGTTAGTGCTGCTGTTCATCGGGTGCTACGCGTTGCCGCCGCTGCTGCCCTACACCTACAGCGAGCTCGACTACTACGCGCTGCAGCAGCCCCCCAGCCCCGAACACTGGTTCGGGACAAATGCGCTGGGGCAGGATCTGCTCGCCCAGACGCTGCGGGGCATGCAGAAATCGATGCTGATCGGCGTGTGTGTCGCGTTCATCTCGACGATCATCGCGGCCACCGTCGGGACCATCGCCGGGTACTTCGTCGACTGGCGCGACCCGGCCCTGATGTGGCTGGTCGACCTGATGCTGGTGGTGCCGAGTTTCCTGCTGGTCTCAATCGTGGTGCAGCGCACCAAGGGTGACATCATCTGGATGATCGTGCTGCTGTCGTTGTTCAGCTGGATGATCAGCTCGCGGATCGTCCGCGGCATGACGATGAGCCTGCGCGACCGCGAATTCGTCGCCGCGGCACGGTATATGGGTGTCAGCGGCCCGCGGATCATCGTCCGTCACATCCTGCCCAACGTCGCGTCGATCATCATCATCGACACCGCGCTCAACGTCGGGGTCGCGGTGTTGGCCGAAACCGGCTTGAGCTTCCTCGGATTCGGTATCCAGCCGCCGGACGTGTCGCTGGGCACGCTGATCGCCGACGGCACCAAATCGGCGACGACGTTCCCGTGGCTCTTCCTGTTTCCTGCCGGGGTGTTGGTGCTGATCATCTTGTGCGCCAACCTCGTTGGGGACGGTTTGCGCGACGCACTCGACCCGGGCGCGCAACAGCTGCGAAGGCGCCGACCGCGATGACCCTGCTCCAAGTCCGCGATCTCACGGTCGCGTTCCCGACGGACACCGCGCCGGTCAATGCGGTGCGCGGGATGAACTTCGACGTCGACAAGGGCGAGGTCGTCGCACTGGTCGGAGAATCGGGCGCCGGCAAATCGGCCAGCGCGATGGCCGTCATCGGCCTGCTGCCCGAGTACGCCGACGTGGCCGGCTCGATCCGGCTGCACGGCGACGAGCTGATCGGCCTGTCGGATCAACGCATGTCGGCGATCCGCGGAAAGTCCATCGGCACGGTGTTCCAGGACCCGATGTCCGCGCTGACCCCCGTCTACACCGTGGGCGACCAGATCGCCGAGGCGATCGAGGTTCATCAGCGCGGCATCGGCCGACGGGCGGCCAGGAAACGGGCGGTCGAACTGCTCGAGCTGGTCGGCATCGCACAACCCGACCGGCGGGCGAAGTCATTTCCGCACGAGTTGTCCGGTGGCGAGCGCCAGCGGGTGGTGATCGCGATCGCGATCGCCAACGATCCCGACCTGCTGATCTGCGACGAGCCGACGACCGCACTGGACGTCACGGTGCAGGCCCAGATCCTCGATGTGCTCAAAACCGCCCGTGACGTGACCGGCGCCGGCGTGTTGATCATCACCCACGACCTCGGTGTGGTCGCCGAGTTCGCCGACCGCGCCTTGGTGATGTACGCCGGGCGCGCCGTCGAAACGGCACCCGTGTCCACCCTGTATTCCGATCGCCGGATGCCCTACACCGTCGGGCTGCTGGGGTCCGTGCCGCGCCTCGACGCCGCGCAGGGCGCGCGGTTGGTCCCCATACCCGGCGCACCGCCGTCGATGGCGGACCTGCCGCCCGGCTGCCCCTTCGCGCCGCGGTGTCCACTGGCCGTCGACGACTGCCAAGCCGCCGAACCGGAGCTGCTCCCGATGGGGCCGACGGAAACGGGGCACCACGCGGCCTGCATTCGCACCGAACACGTTGTCGGCCGCAGCGCCGGCGACATCTACGGGGTGTCGACCGCGCCGCCCGATACGCCGCCCGATCCCGACGCGCCGGTGGTGCTGCGGGTGGCCGACCTGGTCAAGACCTACAAGCTGACCAAGGGTGTGGTGTTCCGCCGCCAGGTCGGCGAGGTGCGTGCCGTCGACGGTGTCAGCTTCGAGCTGCAGCAGGGCCGCACGCTGGGCATCGTCGGTGAGTCCGGGTCCGGCAAGTCGACGACGCTGCACCAGGTGTTGCAGTTGACCGCGCCGGAGTCCGGTTCCATCGAAGTGCTCGGTAACGACGTCGCATCGCTGGACCGGCACGCCCGGCGGGCGTTGCGAGGCGATCTGCAGGTGGTGTTCCAGGATCCGGTGGCGTCACTGGACCCGCGGCTTCCGGTGTTCGACGTGCTTGCCGAGCCCTTGCAGGCCAACGGATTCGACAAGCGCAGCCGTGACGAACGGGTCGCCGAACTGCTCGCCATCGTCGGGTTGCGCCGGGAGGACGCCACACGCTATCCAGCGGAGTTCTCCGGCGGGCAGAAGCAACGCATCGGAATCGCGCGGGCGCTCGCGCTGCAACCGAAGATCCTGGCGCTCGACGAACCGGTGTCGGCGCTCGACGTGTCGATCCAGGCCGGCATCATCAACCTGCTGCTGGACCTGCAGCAGCGGTTCGGGTTGTCGTATCTGTTCGTGTCGCACGATCTCTCCGTGGTCAGACACCTCGCGCACAACGTGGCGGTCATGTACAAGGGCACCGTGGTCGAGCAGGGCGAGGGCGACCAGGTGTTCGCCAACCCCCGCCAGGACTACACCCGGCGTTTGCTGGCGGCGGTCCCGCAGCCTGAGGTACATCACAGCTAAAGTCGGAGCGCATGAGCTTGCGACGCTTCCTTGCGGCGACGATGATCACCGCGCTGACCCTGACCGCCTGTTCCGGCGGCACCGAAGAAGCCCCCTCCGCAGGAGGGGACGCAGCGGTCGGCACCAGCAACGACATCAACCCGCAGGATGTGGCCAATCTTCAGAAGGGCGGCAAGCTGCGGCTGGCGCTCAATGCTTTTCCGCCGAACTTCAACCCGCTACACATCGACGGCAACACCGGCGACAACAACTCGCTCATGAAGCCGACAATGCCGCGCGCCTTCCGGATCGCGGCCGACGGCTCGACCACCGTCAACACCGACTACTTCACCAATGTCGAGCTGACCAGCACCAACCCGCAGGTCGTCACCTACACGATCAACCCGAAGGCGGTGTGGAGCGACGGCACGCCGATCACCTGGGAGGACATCCAGTCTCAGATCCACGCCACCAGCGGAAAGGATGAGAACTTCGCGATCGCCGCCACCAACGGCAGCGACCGCGTCGCGAAGGTCGAGCGCGGCGTCGACGACCGCCAAGCCGTCATCACCTTCGCCAAGCCGTGGGCGGACTGGCGCGGCATGTTCGCGGGCACCTCGATGCTGGTTCCCAAGAGTTCGACGGCGAACCCCGAGGTATTCAACAAGGGCCAACTGGACGCACCGGGTCCGTCGGCCGGACCGTTCATCGTGTCCAATCTCGACCGCGGTGCGAAGCGAATCACGCTGACGCGCAACCCGAAATGGTGGGGTGCGCCGCCGCTGCTGGACAGCATCACCTTCCTCGTCCTCGACGACGCCGCACGCATGCCCGCGCTGCAGAACAACACGATCGACGCCACCGGCCTGGCGACGCTCGACGAAATGGAGATCGCGCGGCGCACGGATGGGGTGACCATCCGGCGCGCACCAGGGCTGGCCTGGTATCACTTCACGTTCAACGGTGCGCCGGGTTCGATCCTGGCCGATCCCGCGCTGCGGCGGGCGATCGCCAAGGGCATCGACCGCAAGACGATCGCGGAGGTCACCCAGCGCGGGCTCGCCGACAACCCGGCGCCGCTGAACAACCACATCTACGTAGAGGGCCAGGAGGGCTACCAGGACAACAGCGGCGCCGTTGCGTTCGACCCGGAGAAGGCCAAGCAGGAACTCGACGCGCTGGGCTGGCGGCTCAACGGCCAGTTCCGCGAGAAGGACGGCCGCCCACTCGTGATCCGCGACGTGCTGTTCGACTCGCTCGGCACGCGTCAGTACGGCCAGATCGCCCAGGCCAATCTCGCCCAGATCGGGGTCAAACTCGAACTCGACGTGCGACCGGCCGCGGGCTTCTTCACCGACTACGTCACGGTCGGTAACTTCGACATCGCTCAATTCGCTTGGAGCGGTGACGCTTTCCCGCTCGCGAGCTTGACGCAGATCTACCGGACCGGGGCGGAGAGCAACTTCGGCAAGATCAGCAGTCCCGAAATCGACGCGAAGATCGAGGAGACCGTCGGCGAGCTCGACCCCGCCAAGGCCCGGAAACTGGCCAACGAGTTGGACGAGATGCTGTTCAACGAGGTGTTCAGCCTGCCGCTGACCCAGTCGACCGGAAACGTCGCCGTCCGAAGCAATCTGGCGAATTTCGGCGCGTTCGGCTTGGCCGACGCGGACTACACCAAAATCGGCTTCATGAAGCCGTAGCCGGCGAGCGTGCGCAACAAGCGATTTCGCTAGGTGGACAGGCGTGGGCGAAGTCGCTCGGGCGCGACCGTGGCTCCCGCCTCGAGGTCGTCGATCAGCGCGTGGGCATAGCGGACCAAGCCGGTGACGTCGACGCCATGCGGCGCCGGGCCGTCGTCGGACAGGCGGGCCGACGCCCGTCGCAGCACACCGATCGCGCCCTTGGTGTTGCCCCGTTGCACATGGGTGATGCCGACCGCGAGTTGGGCGAGCCCCTGCCAGAGGGTCCGTTCGTCCTGCGGGCGACTCTTCCACGCCGATTCCAACACCTCGTGGGCGTTGAAGGCCAGACCGTCGTCGAGGAGTCGCTGGGCGTAGCGCAGGGTCTCGGCCGGTGACAGGTCGAGTTCGTCCGGAATTCGGGTGACGCCCTCGCTGCCGTGGGGTAGCGGCCGGCCCAGCGCATCGCGCGGACGGGTGTTGCGGGGCCTCCCGGCTTCGTCGCGGTCACGCTCCGCCATGAACCCATCCTGGCATCCACGGCGTCGGCTCAGGCGTCATCCCGCTCGGATCAGCTCGGCGGCCTTCTCCCCGATCAGCACGCTGGGCGCGTGGGTGTGCCCGCGGATGATCGTCGGCATCACCGACGCATCGGCGACCCGCAGGCCGTCGACGCCGCGGACGCGCAGCTGTGGATCGACCACGCTGCCGGCGTCGCGCCCCATCCGGCAGGTGCCGACAGGGTGGTAGAGGGTGTGCGACACCGTGGCCAACGCCCGCTCCAACGTCTCGTCGTCGAGGATCGTCGCGTCGAGCGGGCGCGCGATCCGGCCGACGACGCCTTTGAGCGCCGACGCCTGGGCCATCGTCGCGCAGATGCGCAGGCCGGCCATCATCGCCGCACGGTCCGCGCCGTCGGGATCGGTGAGGTACCGCGGGTCGATGATCGGCTTGTCCTTCGGATCGGCCGAGCGCAATTCGATGGTGCCGCTGCTGTGCGGCTTGAGCAGGATCGTGCCGAGGACGACGGCGTGGGTGTCGTAGGGATCGCCGACGCCTTCATCGAAGAACGGGGCGGGCGCGAAGATCAGTTCCAGGTCCGGCAGCGCGAGGTCCGGCCGGCTGCGGATGAAACCGTAGGCCTCCCCCACATTGGAGGTGAGCATGCCGCGGCGGCGCAGGAAATAATTCAGCAGCTGCAGCGGCTTCTCGGCGCCGAACAGCGAATCGTCGGGAACGTCGAAGCCGAGGGCGGCGATGAAATGGTCGAGCAGGTTCGCGCCGACGTTCGGCGCGTGCACCAGCGTCTCGATGCCGTGCTCCGTCAGCCGCTCGCCGTCACCGATGCCCGACAGCATCAGCAGCTGAGGACTGTTGATCGCACCGCCGCACAGCACCACCTCGCGTCGCGCATTGATGACGCGGCGCCGGCCGGCCTGCTCCACCTCGACGCCGACAGCACGGCGCCCGTCGAAAACCACCCTGGTCACCAGTGCGTCGGTCTCGAGCGTGAGGTTGCTGCGCTTGAGGGCGGGCTTGAGGTAGGCGTCGGCGGCACTCCACCGGGCGCCCCGGCGCTGGGTGACGAGCGTCTCGCAAAACCCCTCGGGTGCAGCCTGGTTCGGCTTCTCGATGCGAAAGCCGCATTCTTCGGCGGCCGCCAGCCACTTAGCGGTCGAGCTGCGCGGGCTGCGCTGCGGGCTGATGGACAGCGGGCCGGCCTCGATGCGGCGCAGGTACGGTTCGAGATGCGCGTAGTCCCACTGATCGCCCGCGGCATCACCCCACTCGTCGTAGTCAGCGGCGAAACCGCGGACCCACATCATCGCGTTCATCGACGACGATCCACCGACCATTTTGCCTCTGGGCCAATAGATCTCGCGACCGTCGAGCTGCTTTTGCGGCTCAGTGCGGTAATCCCAGTCCATCGGGCTGCGGAAGAGCTTCTGGAATCCCGCGGGGATGCGGATGAACTTGTCCTTGTCGTACGGGCCCGCTTCCAGTGCCATGACCCGAACGGACGGGTCGGCGCTCAGCCGGCCGGCCACGACCGATCCGGCCGAGCCCGTTCCAACGACGATGTAGTCGGCCTCCATTCGCCGGAGTGTAATTTCTTCTCGCCGAGCCGGGGCCACAACGGAGTTAGGGGAACGCGAAATGCCCCGAAATGGCCTAGAAGTAGGACACTTTGCGACTGCTCGCGGTGGGAACTCAGCCGGCCAGTGCGATGTGGTGGGCGCCGTCGACCGCGGCGTACCTCTGCGGGCTACAGGTCAACACGATCACCTGGCCGTCACCGCCGACCGCGTTGAACACCGCACCCATCTTGACCAGCCGATCGGGGTCGGTGAAGCCAAGCGCGTCGTCGATCACCACCGGCACGCTGTCCTCCTTGGCCACCAGCGCCGCACTGGCCAGCCGCGCCACGATGCCCAACTGCTCCTTGGCCCCGCCCGACAGCGAGTCATAGGGCACCGTCCGGCCCGACAGCGTGCGAGTGCAGATCCGCAGCGCGCTGTCGACCTCCACCTCGAAGTCGTCGCCGAACACCATGCGGCCCAACCGCTCCACCTCACCGCGGAACGGGTCGACGTAGCGCAACCGGGTGGCATCCCGATGGCGCGACAGCACCGATCGCAACAGCTGCGCCGCCCGGGCCCGCCGCTGCACCCGTGAGTACTCCGCGAAGGCGTGCTCGCGCTCGGTTCCGGCCTCGTCGAGTTTGCCCTTGCGTCCTTCGGTTCCGTAGAGCTTCAACTGGGTGGTGACCTCGCGCAGCGCCTCGGCCACCTCGTCGCGGCCCGCCGCCAATGCATCCGCCCGGCGCGCGGCCTCGTCCAGCGCGGCCGCGACGGTATCCGGTGCCGTGCCGGCCAACTCGCCGCTCAGCTCGGTGACCAGGATGGCCGCCCGCTGCGCTTCGTCGGCATGCGCCTGCGCCGTGATCGCCAACTCGTCGTCGCCGACCTCGGCCCGCTGCCCGTCCAGCCGTTCGCGCGCCAGCGCAAGCTCCGCCTGCGCGCCCGTGAGTTTCTCGGTCAGTACGGTGAGACGAGTCTCGCGCTGCCCCAATCGCTTCGCGGCCTCTTCGGCGACCCGACGGTGCGTCTCGCAGTCGGCGATCGCTTGCTTCTGCGCGGCGGTCGCGGCGTCGAGTTCGGTCCGGGCGGCACCCGAGTCGACGTCGAACAGGTCAGCGACCTCCGGCTGGCGTTCGGTCAGGTCGGCCAGCCGCGCCCTGAGCTGTTCGACCGATTCGTCGTCGGCCAGTGCCTCGCCGGCCGCACACAGCCGGGCACGCGTGTCCATCAGCTCTTGACGGCGCTCGTCGAGAATGCGTGCCGCGGCGACGTCGTCGACCCCGCAGCGCTCGAGCGCCGATGTCAGAACCTCCTGTGCCGCAGCGAGTTTGGTCCGCGTTTCCGACGCCGGTGTGCCCGGCACCAGACGGACGGTCAACAGATCGGGCACATCGACAGCGGTCTCGGCGCTCACGCTAGTCGCCCACGTCTCGCCCGCGCCGAGCGTGAGCATCTCGCCGCCCACGCTCACCTCGACGTCGGCGGTCGCGGTCAGCTCGATCTGTGCCGACGCCAACTCCACCTGTCCCATCGCCACGTCGACCGTCGCCTTGGCGGCCTCGATGGCCCGCATACCCTCGTCGGACAGCCGGATCTCGGCGAGTTCGGCCTGCACCCGTTCGAGGCCACGCTGGGTGGTGTCGATCCTCGTCAGCCGCGCAGCGATCCGGTCGGCTTCGTCTCGGTCGGCGAGCTGCTGAACCGATCGACGCGCCGCTTCGACCCGGGCCTGGGTGGCCTCCAGCGCGTTTCGCGCCTGTTCGGCTTCGGCCTCGGCGGCCTCCGCCACCTCGGCGGCCGTCGACTGTTCTTCGGCAGCCTCCGCGACGGCTGCCTCCAACTCGGCGATCGAGGCGGCCCGCCGCTCGATGTCGGTGCGCAACCGTCGTCGTTCGTCGACCGCGGCGCGGGACGTGTCGTGATTGGCCTGTGCCGCAGCGGCAACCAGCTCCGCCTCCTTGAGCTGGCGGGCCAGCGCGGCCACCGCCTCTGCGGCGTGCTGCGCCGCGGCGAGTTTCGTTGCCGCGTCGGCCCGCTGCGCTGTCAGCCGGGCGAGGTCTTCGGTGAGAGCGGCGTGCCGACGCACCGCGTCGTCGACCTCCGCGACGGCGGCGGCCGCCTCGGCCAGCGCCTCCTCGGCGGCCCGCAACCGGTTGGTGGCCTCGGCCCATTCGCCGGTGGGCCTGCCGGTCCGGGTGAAGTAGCGCAGGTACTCCTCTTCGACGCGGTCGACCAAAAGCGGTTCGGTACCCGACAGCGCCAGCGCCTCACCGGCGGCCACATCGAGCGCGCGGGACAGCGCATCACAACCGGACAGGTCCACCGCCGCGGTCGACGACGACTGCAACACCCGCTGGGCCTGCCACAGGCAGGTGTCGACGGTTTCTTCGAGCATGCCGCGGACGCGCTCGTGCGCCTCGTCGCCGGTGAGCTGCTCGCGCTGCGGCGCCAGCACCGTCAGCTCGGTCTCGAAGCGCTTGTGGAATCGCTTGCGGTACACGAATCGATATGGCCCCGTGGAGATCTCGGCGGTGACCTCGGCGCCGACGTCGGCGTGCGTCGGCTTGACCTCTTTGACCTCTTTCTTCGATGACCGGTCCTTGGCTTCGAGCAGCAGGTCGAGCGCCTCGATCATCGACGACTTGCCGATCTCGTTGGCGCCGCTGACCACCACCACGCCGCGGTCGGGAAACTCGATCTCGCGGTGCGTGATTCCGCGGTAGTTGGTCAGGACCAGGCGGTGCAGTTTCACGCCGCACCTCGATCCGACAGGCGCAGCAGCAGCGCGAGCGCGGCCCGCGCGTCGTCGGCCGCCTCGCCGTCCGAACGGGCCGTCCCGACCAATTCCTCGACCGCAGATGCCGCAAACCCGCCGATGCCGAGGTCGTCGAACTCACCGTCGGCCGGCATCACCGCGATGTCGGTCTGCTTCTCCCATAGGCTCAGCGCCGCGAACAACCGGTCGTACTTGTCCAGGCACCTGTCCAGCGCGGCCTTGTCGGTGACGGTCAGCGATCCGGTCAGCGCCAGGCGCACCACGGTGCGCTCCTTGTCCGGCAGCAGGTCGAGGTTGATGTCCAGGTCGGTGACGTCACGGCCACCGTCGACCCCACGACGCAGCGTGACGAACCGCCAGCGACCCACCTTCCGCGGTTCGACGCGAACCGGATGCGCCGGGTCGTCCTCGTCGACGTCGACGATCAGCACATGGCCCGGATCGGCCTCGATGTCGTCGTAGTTGGTGACCTCCGGAGATCCGGAGTACCAGATCCGACCGGTGGACCCGACCTGCATCCGAGAGTGCTTGTCGCCCAACGCCACATAATGTACGACGCCGCGGCCGATGGCCTCCTCGAGCGCCGCCAGCCGGATCAGCGACGGCCGGTCCTTGTCGGGCACGAAGATGTCGACACCGCCGTGGCCGACGACGATCCGCGCGGTACCGTCGGCGGGTAGATCGGCGAGCACACCCGCGACCGGATCGGACGACGGCGCCTTCGACGTCCACGGCGCCGCCACCAACTGCGCACCGGGGCGCACCTCGTGCACTCCCGCGCGATCGAGGACCGTCACGTTGTCGGGACACTCTGTGGTGAACAGCGCACTGGTGTACACCGAGGAGGCGTCCAACGGATCGTGGTTGCCGGGCAGCAGGTACACCGGAACACCGATGGCGCGCATGGCCTCCAGCGACTGGCTGACGTCACGCGGCGCGAGCTGGTTGTGCTCGAAGACGTCGCCGGCGACGACGACGAACTCCGCGCCCGCCTCGGCGGCCACGCGTCCGAGCTCGGCCACCACGTCGCGGCGCGCGGCCGAATAACGCGGCTGCGCCTCACCATTGAGGAAATAGCGGGTCATGCCGAGTTGCCAGTCGGCGGTGTGCACGAATCGCATCTCGGCCCATCCCTTCTGCTTGCGTGTTTGCCAGGCATCGCGAGTGTAGGGCGGGGGCCCGACAAGTCCCGGGAGGTGCGTCGGCATGCCTTACCGTGAGACCGGTGATCAGTCCGGTGATCAGTCCGGTGATCAAGGTGTATCGCACGCTTCTGCTGCTCCGGCACGCCAAGTCGGGCTACCCGGCGGGCGTGGCCGATCACGACCGGCCGCTGGCCCCGCGGGGCGTGCGCGAGGCCGGGTTGGCCGGCGACTGGCTGCGGGCGCAGGCTCCTGCGGTGGACGCCGTGCTGTGCTCGACGGCGACCCGCACCCGCGAGACGCTGGCCCGGACCCGCGTCGCCGCGCCTGTCGAGTACGTCGACCGCATCTACGACGCGACACCGGGCACGGTGATCGACGAGATCAACCGGGTGCAGACACGTTTCGACTTCGAGGTGCAGACGCTGCTGGTCATCGGGCACGAGCCGGCGATGTCCGGTGTCGCCCTGGGGCTGGCCACCGCGGACGGCAGCAACAAGGCTGCGACCGAGCGGATCTCGATGAAGTTTCCGACCTCATCCATCGCGGTGCTGCGCACGGAGCGGCCGTGGGATCAGCTCGCCCTCGACGGCGCCGCGCTCGTCACCTTCCACGTGCCGCGCTAAATGCTCCTTGCGCAAGCGCCCGTCGGCGCTAAGCGCGGGTGGCCAGCGTCAACTCCATCAGCTTCAGCGCCATCCCGCAGGCATCGATCCCGGGCGCCTGCGGATTGACCCACCAGCCCACGACACCGGCGGCGTCGCTGGCCACGCCGCACGCGCCGTTCAGATCGTTCGGCCGCATCACGATCGACTGGATGCCGGCCACCCTGCGGTCCTCGATCTGATAGTTCAGCCGCTGCGCGACCTCGCGCTCATGGTCGAGGTCGCCCATCTCGAACCAGAACCTGGTGATGTCGACCAGACCCGACGGATTGGCCGCCTGCCAGCGACACACCGCGCCGACGAACGTGCTCTGGATGTCCAGCGGATCGGCGCCCACGGTCTCGGCGAGGATGTCCTCGGTCAGCACCTCGCACTCTTTGAGCAGGTTCGGGTACTGCCGCTCGGAGTCCTCGTTGCGCGGTACGCCACCCGAGCCCGATTTGGCCGCGGTGCCCTCCACTGTCCGCGTGCAACCGCTGAGCAGGGAAAGGGAAACCAGGGCGGCGAGCACGACGACCATGCCCGCGAGCAACCGACGGACGGACGCGGTTCTCATTCGGAATTCACAATCGATTGGCGGGTCAGTTCCTTGGCCACTTCGCAGGGATCCGGGAACGGCTTCGCGGCGTAGCTGATCGACCACTCGATGAAGTCGTCGTCGAACTGGATGCCGATCTCACACAGGTTGACGCCGTTGGTCGGATCCTCGCTGTAGCCGATGAACCCGTCGTGGCCTTCGATGCTGATGTCCTCGACGCTGGTGCGCGACAACTCCATGGTCTTGCGCTCTCGGCCGATGGGGCTGCCACGGAACCACGTGAACGAGAAGTGCGGGCCCAGGATGCTGCCGCCGGCCAGCCACTGGCATCCGACCGAGGTCTTGGCGGTGTTGACCAACCCCGGCACCCGGGTCTGCTTGGTGATCTCCTGGTCGCTGATACCGCCGCATTCCGGAAAAAACGGGCCGTGCGAGACGTTCTCCGTCGGCGCCGGGCTGTCCTCGGGCACCTGCGGGCCGGCCGGTTCGGAATCCGAGCATGCGGCGACCAGCGGGATGACCGCCGCGGCCGCAACGGCCAGGCAGCGAGTCATGCGCGTGCTGTGGGTCACGCCATGCACTGTAGCGGCAGCCCACGGGGTCAAGCACCGACATGTCGGTTGACCTGCTGATTCATCCGGTATGCGACAGTAACGGGATGCTATGGGCGCTGCTGCGACAGTACGCGCGGCCATACCGGGCGCCGCTCGCCGCGGTCGCCACGCTGCAGTTGATCAGCACGCTGGCGTCGCTGTACCTGCCGACCGTCAACGCGGCGATCATCGACGACGGCGTCACAACCGGCAACCTGCGCAGGATCGTCGAGTTGGGCGGTGTGATGCTTGCGGTCACCGCGCTGCAGGTGGTGTGCGCGGTCGGCGCGGTGTACTTCGGGTCGCGGGCGGGCATGGGCGTCGGCCGCGACCTGCGTGGCGCGATCTTCCACCACGTCACCGGGTTCTCGACGGAGGACACCGCACGGTTCGGCGCGCCGTCGCTGCTGACCCGCACCACCAACGACGTGCAGCAGATCCAGCTTCTGGTGCAGCTGAGCTGCACGATGCTGATCACCGCTCCGATCATGTCGGTCGGCGGCATCTTCATGGCCGTGCACCAGGATGCCGGCCTGTCGTGGCTGCTGCTGGTCAGTGTGCCGATCCTGGCCGTGGCGAACTACTGGATCGTGCGTCACCTGCTGCCGATATTCCGCCGTATGCAGCGGCAGGTCGACGGCATCAACCGCGTGATGCGCGATCAGCTCGCGGGGATGCGGGTGATCCGCGCGTTCGCCCGGGAGCCGTTCGAGCGCAACCGGTTCGCCGTGGCCAACCACGCCTTGGCCGACACCGCACTGGAGGCCGGCCGGTGGCAGGCGCTGATGCTGCCGACCACGACGCTGGTGATCAACGTCTCGAGCGTCGCACTGATCTGGTTCGGTGGTTTGCGCATCGACGCCGGCCAAATGCAGGTCGGCTCGCTGATCGCGTTCCTGGCCTACTTCATGCAGATTCTGATGGCCGTTCTGCTGGCGACGTTCCTCCTCGTCATCATCCCGCGCGCATCGGTGTGCGCCGAACGCATCACCGAGGTGCTGTCGGTCTCGCCGCACATCACCAGCCCGCCGCACCCGGTCCGGCCGGCGACGGTCGAGGGACGGATCCGGCTCGCGGGCGCGACGTTCTCCTATCCGGGAGCTGAACGCCCTGTCCTGCAGGATGTTTCGCTGACGGTACGACCCGGTACGACGACGGCTGTGGTCGGGTCCACCGGGTCGGGCAAGTCGACGCTGGTGTCACTGATCTGCCGGATGTACGACGTGACCAGCGGTTCGGTTCGACTCGACGGGGTCGACGTGCGCGAGTACGACCCCGAGCACCTGTGGTCGGTGATCGGCCTGGTGCCGCAGCGCGGCTACCTGTTCTCGGGCACCGTCGCCGACAACCTGCAACTGGGCGCGGTGCCGGGACATGTCGCCACCGAGGACGAGATGTGGGAGGCGCTGCGGGTGGCCGCCGCCGACGATTTCGTCCGGGCGCACGCCGACGGCCTGGCCATGCGGGTCGCGCAGGGCGGGAGGAACTTCTCGGGCGGGCAGCGGCAACGGTTGGCCATCGCCCGCGCGGTGATCCGTCGCCCCGCCGTCTACCTGTTCGACGACGCGTTCTCCGCGCTCGACGTGCACACCGACGCTCGAGTGCGCGCGGCGCTGCGCGAGGTGTCGGCGGAAGCGACGGTCATCGTTGTCGCACAGCGCATCTCCACCGTCACGCAGGCAGATCAGATCGTCGTCATCGACGACGGTCGGGTCGTCGGCATCGGCACCCACGAGACGCTGCTCGCGGACTGCGCCGAGTACGCAGAGTTCGCCGACTCCCAGTCGCTCGCCGAAGTGGGTGACGCGCAATGACCGGGCCGATGGCGCGGCCGATCCGCGGCACGGCGCAGCCACCGACCCCGCGGTCCCGCGACTTCACCGGATCGGCGATCCGACTGATCAAGCGGTTGACGCCGCAGCGCGGCCTGACCGCGGCGGTGATCCTGCTGGGTGTCGGCGGCATCGCGATCAGCGTCGTCGGGCCGCGAATCCTCGGGCACGCCACCGATCTCCTGTTCAACGGTGTGATCGGGCGCCAACTGCCGGCGGGCCTGACCAAGGAGCAGGCGATCGAGGCCGCGCGCGCCCGCGGCGATGACACCTTCGCCGATCTGCTGTCGGGAATGAACGTCGTTCCCGGCCGCGGCATCGACTTCGGCGCTGTCGGCCGCACCCTGCTCCTCGCGCTGTGCCTGTACCTGGTTGCCGCGCTGCTGGTCTGGCTGCAGGCACGGCTTCTCATCGTCGCGGTGCAGCGGACGATGGTGACCCTGCGCTCCGACGTCGAGAACAAGGTCCACCGGATGCCGCTGTCCTACTTCGACTCTCGCCAGCGCGGCGAGGTTCTCAGCCGGGTGACAAACGACGTCGACAACATCCAGACCTCGCTGTCGATGACGATCAGCCAGCTGATGACGGCCGTGCTGACGGTGCTTTCGGTGCTGGTGATGATGCTGACGATCTCGCCACTGCTGACCATGCTGACGGTGGTGACGGTGCCGTTGTCACTGTGGGCGACCCGGGTGATCGCGCGCAGGTCGCGACGGTTGTTCGTCGCGCAGTGGACGAACACCGGCCGGCTCAACGCCCACATCGAGGAGACCTACAGCGGTTTTGCGATTGTCAAGACGTTCGGCCACCGCGCGGCCGCCGAGGAACGCTTCCGCGAGTGCAACGACGACGTCTACCACGCCGCCTTCGGCGCGCACTTCTTTTCGGGGCTGGTGTCGCCGGCCACCACGTTCATCGGGAACCTGAGCTATGTCGCGGTGGCGGTGGTGGGCGGACTGCAGGTCGCCACCGGTCAGATCACGCTCGGCAACATCCAGGCGTTCATCCAGTACGTCCGCCAGTTCAACCAGCCGCTGACGCAGGTGGCCGGCATGTACAACGCGATGCAGTCCGGCGTGGCCAGCGCCGAGCGGGTGTTCGACCTGCTCGACGACGAGGAGGAGGAACCCGATCCGGATCCGGCGGCCCATCCCGACGGCCGGGACATGGTGGGGCGGGTCGAGTTCGAGGACGTCACGTTCGGCTACCACCCCGACACACCGGTCATCGAGAACGTGTCGCTGATCGCCGAACCCGGCAGCACGGTCGCGATCGTCGGGCCGACGGGGGCCGGCAAGACCACTCTGGTGAACCTGTTGATGCGGTTCTACGACGTCGACTCCGGTCGGATACTGGTTGACGGCGTGGACATCTCGACGGTCAGCAGGGCTTCTCTGCGGTCGCGGATCGGGATGGTGCTGCAGGACACCTGGTTGTTCGGCGGCACCATCTACGACAACATCGCCTACGGCAGGCCGGACGCGTCGGAGGACGAAGTTCTCGCGGCCGCGAAAGCCGCATACGTCGACCGGTTCGTGCACATGCTGCCCGACGGGTACCAGACTCATGTCAGCGACGACGGCGGCACCATCAGCGCCGGTGAGAAGCAGCTCATCACGATCGCCCGTGCGGTGCTGGCCCGGCCGCGATTGCTGATCCTCGACGAGGCCACCAGTTCGGTCGACACCCGCACCGAGCTGCTGATCCAGCACGCCATGGCCGAATTGCGCCGCGACCGCACGAGTTTCATAATCGCCCACCGGCTTTCGACGATCCGCGACGCCGACCTGATCGTGGTGCTCGAGGCGGGCCGGATCGTCGAACGCGGCAACCACGCCGAACTGCTGGCTAAGCGTGGTGCTTATTGGTCCATGACGCAGGCCTGACCGCCGTACGCTCACCATGATGAGCAAGACGGTCTACACCTTCTGCCGATACTGCCTGGCGTCGTGCGGCCTGGAGGTGACGGTCGACGACAACCGCGTCACCAAGATCGCCGCGGACAAACAGAACCCGCACAGCTGGCAGGACTTCTGCGCCAAGGGACGTACCGCACACCAACTCGTCGAACATCCGCGACGGATCCTTCACCCGATGCGCCGCGTCGGCGACTCCTACGTCGAGGCCACCTGGGACGAGGCCATCAGCGACATCGCCGCCAGGATGAACGCCGCGATCGACGCGGGTGGTCCCGACGCGGTCGGCGTCTATTACGGCAATCCATCCGGGTTTTCGTCGTCGAACATCATCTTCATGAACGGCTGGCTGGACGCGATCGGCACGCACAGCCGCTACTTCGTCGGCTCGGTCGACCAGAACGCGATGCACGTCGTCGCCGCCGCGATGTACGGGTCGATCCTGATGGCGCCCGTGTCCGATATCGACAACTGCGACTACTTCCTTCTGGTCGGCACCAACCCGGCGGTGAGCGCGTGGAACTGGCTGGAGACCGTACCCGGCGGGTGGCGGCGCGCGCTCGCACGTCAACAACAGGGCGCCACGATCGTCGTGGTCGATCCGCTGCGCACCGAATCCGCCGAGAAGGCCGACGTGCACCTTGCGGTGCGGCCCGGACAGGACTGGGCGCTACTGCTGGCCATGGTGAAGGTCATCCTCGACGAGGGCCTCGAGCATCGCGGCGACTGCACCGAACTCGCCACCGGAGTGGACGATCTGCGCGCACTGGTCGCCGATGCGGATCTCGATGATCTGGCCGCCCGCTGCGACATCGCACGCGACCGGATCGAGCAGGTCGCCCACGACTTCGCCGCGGCGCGCGGAGCCATGGTGGTCACCCGGACCGGGGTCTCACTGCACCTGACCGGCACCGTCGCCGAGTGGCTGGGACACGTGCTCAACGTGATCACCGGCCGAATGGACCGCCCCGGTGGGCGTCGCTACGAGCCCGGCTACGTCGACGCGATCCGGATGTCGGCGATGGTCAAGGCCAAGCCGCATCACAGCCGACTGCTGGGCCGCGAGATGGTCGCGGGCGCACACGCGCTCAGCGAATTGCCCGACGAGATCACCACTCCCGGCCGCGGCCAGATCCGGGCGATGCTGATCAACTGCGGCAATCCCGTGGTTTCCGGGCCCGACGGCGCCAAACTCGACCGCGCGCTGGCCGATCTCGACCTGCTCGTCGCCATCGACTTCGTCCAGCGCGAGAGCCACCGCCACGCGCACTGGCTGCTGCCGGCGGCCCACTGGCTGGAACGCAGTGACCTGCTCGCGTTCACCAGCAACATGCACGACGAGCCGTATCTGCATTACGGGGCCAAGGCCGTCGAGCCGCCGCCGGACGTCCGGGAGGAATGGCACATCTTCACCGACCTGGCGATCGCGATGCGCAGACCTCTGTTCCGCGCGCGCGGCCTCAACGGGTTCATCACGGCGACCCGGGCGTTGGCACGGCTGACCCGCAAGCCGAACCTGGAGTTCGGCCCGCACTGGATCGACCGGCTTGTCGTCGCGACCGGACGAAAGTTCAACGGACGCCGGATCAAATGGCGTGATGTCACATCGCATCCCCACGGCTGGGTGTTGGGGCCTCGCGAGTTCGGGCATTTTCGCGACGCGCTGCGAACCGACGACAAGAAGGTGCACGCCGCGCCGCCGGAGTTCGTCGCGCGGGCCCGCGAACTGCTCGCCGGACCGCATCCCGAGCCGCCCATCGGCTATCCGTTCCAGCTGGCCAACCGCAGGCACCGGCACTCGATGAACTCGTGGCTCAACGACCTGCCCGGCCTGCATCCGGCGGGTAAGGGCAACGACGTCGTCATTCATCCGAAGGACGCCGCCGACTTGGGAGTGACCGACGGCGACCTGGTCAGCATCATCTCGCCCGTCGGCGCGATCGAGTTGAGGGCGGTGGTGAACGACCGGCCGCGTCAAGGCGTGATCATCGTCGACCACGGCTGGGGCTCAAGGGTTTTCGACCCCCGCGGTCGCGCCGAGCCGATCTCCTACGGCGCCAACCGCAACCTGCTGATCAACGGCGGACCGGTGGATCCGCTGTCGCAGACGTCGGCCCTGAGTTCGGCCTTCGTCGCCGTAAAGCGACGCGACAGCTAGAGTTTGGGGCCCTCGGCGCGTAAGTCATCGACGTTGCGCATCGCCTCGCGCAACTTGCCCAGCCACTCCTCGGCATGGTCGCCGACCAGTCGCACCGACCACGCCAGCGCGTCCGAACGCGACCGCGCCACACCCGCGTCCACCAGCGTGTCCAGCACCTGCCGCTCGGGCTGGCGCAGCCGCGTCATGACCGGCACGGCCAAGTGCGTGAACAGGATTCGTTCGGCGGATTCGCCGGCCCCCACCTGGACGCCCCACGCCACCTTGCGTCCGTAGCGCGCCTCGGCTTCGTCGGCAATGCGCATCCGCTCGGGCCGGGTCTCTTCGCGGAACCGCGCAACCCGTCCGGACGCACGCGCCTCACTCTCGCCGCCCTCGGGTTCGGGCAGGCGGCCGATGACCGTGATCTCCTCGCGGTCGACGACCACCGTCGGGTCGCCGGCGAACCAGCCCTCGGGAAGCCTGCCGGCGAACCAGTCGGGCGCGTCGCCGGCGTCGGGTTGCGCAGCCTGTTGCCAGCCGCCCGGACGGCGCCGGCCATGGATGTTGTGTCTCATGATTACATGATTACTCCGTTACACGGCGGATGGTAGGGGATTCGCCTCAGAGCGAAACGACCTGCTTGACCTCAACCGATATTGAGCTCCTACCGTCACGACCATGAACCGACCGACGTTGTCCGACGATCCACGCCACCTACAGGAAGCTCAAGCGGCCGTTGACGCCTTCGTCGCCGAACTACAGGCGGCGATCGACACCGGTGACGCCGAGTTGTACAACGCTCATTTCGCCGACGACGTGCTGTGGGGCAGCCCGTACGGCGCCACGGTCCCCGGCTACGACACCCTGCATGCCATTCACCGCCGCCTGTTCGCCGCGGCGGTCGCCGGGCCGCGGTCGCGCTACGAGGCGGTCGCGGTCAGCGCGCCCGCACCCGGCGTCGCCGTCGCGCAGGTGAGGCGGACGGCGTTGACGGAAGACGGCACACCGGTTCCCATCGAACAGGAAGCGCCGTTCTCGGAGATGGCGCTCTACGTGCTGGTGCGCCACAACGGGCAGTGGTGGCTCGCGGCCGGACAGAACACGATCGTCCGGCCGACGCCCACCGATCGGTTGAGCTAGTTGCGCTTGAGCAGCAGCGCCGCGCCGCCCGCCACCACCATGCCGATCAACAGCAGCACGGCCAGCGCCGGGCTGACCAGCCACCACACCAAACCCACCACGAGTAGCGCCGGCGACGCGACGAACAGCACCATGCCCGGATGCTGCTTGATGACCGCCACTGCGCTCTGCGCTCGCACCCGGTCAATTTCCTTTGCCATAGCCCAAGAATGCCAGTCGTCCGGTTAGTTTGGTGCCCATGACCGCACCTAACAATGGAAGCTGGCGCCCGGATCCCGAGGGCCGCTACGAGTACCGCTGGTGGGACGGCCAGCGCTGGACCGATCAGGTGTCGCATCAGGGCCAGGTCGGTCGGGCACCGCTGGGGGGCCCGCCGCCGGCCGCCGCGCAAGGCCGTCCGCAGGGGCCGCCACCACCCCAGGCGAGCACGGTCGGCCAGCCCGGAGGGGACGGTTTCGCGGGCATCACCGGCGATCTCGTCGACGGCAGGTTCAGCGAGAAGGAAGCCAAGCCCATCGCGAACCAGAACACCAAACTGCTGCGGGTGCGCCTCGGCGAGCCGTTCATGGCGCGGCAGGGAGCGATGGTCGCGTATCAGGGCAACGTGGACTTTGCGTTCGAGGGCGGCGGCGCGTCGAAGTTCCTGAAGAAGGCGCTGACCGGAGAAGGCTTGCCGCTCATGCGTTGTCAGGGACAGGGCGACGTGTTTCTCGCCGAGCGGGCCTACGACGTGCACCTGCTGAACCTGGCGAATTCCGGCCTGTCGATCAGCGGCAAGAACGTGCTGGCGTTCTCGTCGAGCCTGGACTGGAACATCGAACGGGTGAAGGGCGGCAGCATCGCCACGGGCGGGCTGTTCAACACCACGCTGCGCGGAACCGGTTGGGTGGCGCTGACCACCGACGGTCCACCGGTCGTGCTCAACGCCGCCGAGGCGCCGACCTTCGCCGACACGAACGCGGTGGTGGCATGGTCGGCGAATCTGCAGACGCAGCTCAAGACGAGCTTCAAGGCGGGCGCGCTGATCGGACGAGGCTCCGGCGAGGCGGTTCAGGTGTCCTTCCACGGCCAGGGCTTCGTCATCGTTCAGCCCTCGGAGGGCGCTCCGCCGGTCGCGACGCAGTAGGTCAGAGTTCGAGCAACACGGTCACCGGGCCGTCGTTGACGAGCTCGACGGTCATGTGTGCACCGAACACGCCGGTCTCGACATCGGCACCGAGTCCGCGCAGCGCGTCGGCGAGGGACGTGACGAGCGGTTCGGCCACGGCACGGGACGCCGCCGCGTTCCACGCCGGGCGCCGGCCCTTCGCGGTGTTGGCGTAGAGCGTGAACTGGCTGACCACGAGGATCGGCGCACCGACGTCGCTCGCCGACTTCTCGTCATCGAGAATCCGCAATTGCCAGAGCTTTTCGGCCATCCGCCGAGCCTTGGCGGCGTCGTCGTCGTGTGTGACGCCGACGAGCGCGAGCAGACCCTGACCCTCCGGCCGGATGGCGCCGACGACGTCGCCGTCCACCGTGACCGCGGCAGAGGTGACCCGCTGAACGAGAACCCGCATGGCTGCCGATGCTGCCACGCTCGCCGGCACGTAGACCTGGTAGGGCATACCCTACGGGGGTACAGTTTGCCCGCATGAAGCTGAACAGCATCGAGCGCGCGGTGATGAACAACCCCGTGCGGGCCGCGCACCAGCACACCCGCGAGGCGGCATGGTTTCGGCGGCTGGCGGGCGGCGACCTGGCGGGTCAGCACGTTCTCGAAGTCGGCTGCGGCCGCGGCGTCGGCGCCGAGGTGATCCTCGACCGGCTCGGCGCCCAGAAGGTGACGGCCTTCGACCTCGACGACACGATGGTCGAGTTGGCCCGCAGGCGGCTGCACGGGCGGCCCGTGTCGCTGACCGTCGGCGACGTCTGCACGATCGAGCAGCCGACCGGATCCGTCGACACCGTCGTCGACTTCGGCATCATCCACCACGTACCCAACTGGCAGGACGCCATCGGCGAGATCGCCCGTGTGCTGCGCCCCGGCGGCTTGCTGCTGTTCGAGGAGGTGCCGCGGCGCATGCTCGAGTCGTGGACGTTCCGGACCTTCACCGTGCATCCCCTCGAGAACCGGTTCGACGGCGACGAATTCGCCGCCGAACTCGCACGACACGGCCTGCACGGCACCGGCACCGTCGAGCGCAGACTGGGCGGCATGCTGTTCGTGGGGGCCGCGCGCAAGACCTGATTGCATACCCCACGGGGGTATAGGTATGCTCGGGGTCATGACCACTACGACGACAGTCACCGTCACCGGCATGACCTGCGGGCATTGCGCGACATCCGTGCGTGAGGAGATCAGCGAGATCACGGGTGTGACCGGCGTCGACGTGAACATCGCCAGCGGTGCGGTGACCATCGACAGCGTCGGGCCCGTCGAACCGGCCGAGATCAGAAGCGCCGTGGAAGAAGCCGGCTACCGGCTGGCGAGCTGATGAAGACCGGGCCACGGATCGCCGCCTTCCTCACCGCACTCGCGGTGGTGTTCGCGGTCGCGGTGTGGGTGGGCAAAGCGTTCGGACCGCAGGGAGATATCACGGTGCCCGCCCATCCCACCGGTCACGACGCCCGCACTGCTGCGCAACAGCCGGGCGGATTGCAGGCGAGCCGGGGCGGCTACACCCTCGCGCTGGCTCAGTCGATTCCCTCGGCGGAGCCGAATTCGCCGCTGCGGTTCCGCATCCTCGACGACGCCGGTGCGCCCGTATTGCACTTCGAGGAGTCCCACGAAAAGCTGGTGCATCTGATCGTGGTTCGCAACGACTTGACCGGGTTTCAGCATCTGCATCCCGTGCTCGACGACCGTGGAACGTGGAATGTCCCGGTCGATTTCAGCCGCGCGGGTGACTACCGGGTGTTCGCCGACTTCGTGCCCGCCGGCGGGCCCGCGCTCACCCTGAGCGCCAACGTGCACGTGGCCGGCCCGTACCAGCCGCGGCCGTTGCCCGCGGTCGACGCGTCGTCGACGGTCGACGACTACACGGTGACGCTGCGCGGCTCGCCGAAAGCCGGTGAGGGGTCGACTCTTACGCTGACGGTCAACCGTAACGGCACCCCGGTCGACGATCTGCAGCCGTACCTGGGGGCCTACGGTCATCTTGTGGCGTTGCGGGCGGCGGACCTCGCATACCTGCACGTGCATCCGATCGGGGAACCCGGCGACGGGGTCACGCCCGCAGGCCCGACCGTCGACTTCCACACCACGTTCCCCAGTGCGGGCGAGTACCGGCTGTTCTTGGACTTCAGGCACGGCGACAAGGTCCGCACGGCCGAGTTCACGGTGTTGGTCGACCCGTCCGGACAACAGCACTCCCCCACCCAGGAGCACGGCGGAGACGGCCATGGCCACTGACACGATCGAACTGTCGATCGACGGCATGACGTGTGCGTCTTGTGCGAACCGAATCGAGAAGAAGCTCAACAAGATCGACGGTGTGATGGCGACCGTCAACTTCGCGACCGAGAAGGCACGCGTCGAGTACGGCGAGGACGTGACGCCCGAGGCACTGGTCGCCACCGTCGAAGAGGCGGGCTACCAGGCGCATCTGCCGGATGTGCAGGAGGCCGCCGACGATGACGACCCGACCGCCGCCCTGCGGCACCGTCTGCTCGTCTCGCTGGCGCTGACGGTTCCGGTGATCGCGATGGCGATGATCCCCGCGCTGCAGTTCACCAACTGGCAGTGGCTGTCGCTGACACTGGCGGCGCCAGTGGTGGTGTGGGGCGCGTGGCCGTTCCACCGCGCGGCGTGGACAAACCTGCGGCACGGCGGCGCCACCATGGACACGCTGATCTCGATGGGAACCGTTGCGGCCCTGGGCTGGTCGGTCTATGCGCTGTTCTGGGGCACGGCGGGCATACCGGGGATGACGCATCCGTTCTCGCTGACCCTCTCGCGCGCCGACGGCGCCGGCAGCGTCTACTTCGAGGTCGCGGCCGGGGTGACCACTTTCATCCTCGCCGGACGGTACTTCGAAGCGCGCTCGAAGCGGCGGGCCGGCGCGGCACTACGCGCGCTGCTGGAACTGGGCGCCAAGGACGTCGTGGTGCGCAGAGGCGCTGAGGAACAACGGATTCCGCTCGGCCAGCTGGCCGTTGACGACGAGTTCATCGTCCGGCCAGGCGAGAAGATCGCCACCGACGGCGTGGTGGTCGAGGGCGCCTCGGCGGTCGACGCGTCCATGCTCACCGGCGAGTCGGTGCCGGTGGACGTCGGCCCCGGCGATGAGGTCGTCGGCGCAACGGTCAACGTCGACGGCCGGCTCGTGGTGCGGGCGCGGCGGATCGGCGCTGACACCCAGCTCGCTCAGATGGCGCGCCTCGTCGAGGACGCCCAGAACGGCAAGGCGCAGGCGCAGCGGCTGGCCGACCGGATCTCGGGTGTGTTCGTGCCGATCGTGATCGCCTTGTCGGCGGCGACTCTCGGCTTCTGGCTGGGCACAGGCGGATCGGTGGCGGCAGCGTTCACCGCGGCGGTCGCGGTGCTGATCATCGCGTGCCCGTGCGCGCTGGGATTGGCCACGCCGACCGCGCTGATGGTCGGCACCGGCCGCGGCGCGCAACTGGGCATCCTGATCAAGGGGCCGGAGGTGCTGGAGTCGACGCGGCGCATCGACACGATCGTGTTGGACAAGACCGGAACGATCACCACCGGCAAAATGACCTTGATCGATGTCGTGACCGCCGAAGACGAACAGCCCGACGAGGTGCTGCGGATGGCAGGCGCGGTCGAGAACGGCTCGGAGCATCCGATCGCCAGGGCGATCGTGAAGGGCGCGCGGGAGAAGGTCGGTGACCTGCCCTCGGTCGAGCACTTCGCCAACCGGCGCGGTCTGGGCGTGAGCGGGCTCGTCGAGGGCCGCGACGTCACAGTCGGTCGGCAGCAGATGCTGACGTCGCACGTGTTCTCCGACTCCTTGAAAGCGGCGGTCCGACAAGCGGAGTCGCAGGGCCGCACCGCCGTCGTCGTCGGCTGGGACGACACGATCCGTGGCGTGCTGGTGGTCGCCGATACGGTCAAACCGACGTCGGCCGAGGCGATCTCCCGGCTCCGCGCGCTGGGTTTGACGCCGATCATGGTGACCGGCGACAACGAGGCGGCAGCGCACACCATCGCCGGACACGTGGGTATCGGCGACGTCGTCGCCGAAGTGCTGCCGCACGACAAGGTCGAGGTCGTCAAGCGCCTGCAGTCCGATGGCAAGGTGGTGGCGATGGTGGGCGACGGCGTCAACGACGCGGCGGCGCTCGCGCAAGCCGACCTCGGGCTTGCAATGGGCAGCGGCACCGACGTCGCGATCGAGGCCAGCGACCTGACGGTGGTACGCGACGACCTGAATGCGGTCCCCGACGCGATTCGCCTGTCCCGCAGGACCTTGGCGACGATCAAGGGAAACCTGTTCTGGGCCTTCGCCTACAACGTCGCAGCGCTTCCCCTGGCGGCGGCGGGTCTACTGAACCCGATGATCGCCGGCGCGGCGATGGCGTTCAGTTCGGTGTTCGTTGTCAGCAACAGCCTTCGGCTGCGCCGCTTCACCGCTACAGCGTCGCGTTGATCGGCCCCAGCATCTGACAGTTCGGCTCCAGCGCATCCTCGAAGACCTTGCCGCAGCCGCGTCCGCTTGCGATATAGGCCGCGCCCGGCCGATACGGCTCCAGGTACACCTGCGCGGCACCCGGCCCCCTGGCCTGCGTGCACTGCCCCTGTGAATCCTGTCCGGCGATGTGGACACAGGCGACGCTGTACGCCGGCCGGAACGGACCCCAACAATCGTTGAACGAGACCGTCGCCGTCACCTTGCTCACGCCACCGGTGTTCACGACTTGTGGCGGCGACAGCGTGTAACCGCACGCCGGGGGTGGCGGTTGGGCCTGCGCTGGGGCCAGGCCCAGGAGGCCGCAGGGCGCGACGAGTAGCGCGGTCAGCACAGCTTTGACGACCCGGCTCATGCCTGGATGGTAGATCACTGCCACGACCTCGGATCCGAAATGAGAGCGGTTGTCCCCTACGGTCCTTCGCTGTCTTTGGGGAGGTGCTCGGGGGTTTCTTCGGGGGCGAGGTACTTCTCGGGGCGGTGGTAGTTGTTCACCCGCGTTTGGCCGGTGTCGAGATCGGGTGGGGGTAGCCATTCGATGCGTCCGTCGTCGCGGACCCGTGTCCTCCAGCCGCCCTTGGTGACGAGCCGGTTGTGCGGTCCGCACGCGAGGGTCAGATCAGTGATGTCGGTGTTGCCACCCTGGGCCCAGTCCGTAGAGGCGTGGTGAACCTGACTCCAGTAGGCCGGCGCGGTACAGCCGGGTTTGGAGCAGCCGCCGTCGCGGTTGTGCAACACGATGCGCTGACCGGGGGTGGCCAAGCGTTTGGCCCGGCCCACATACATCGGGATCTCGCGGTGGTCTTCGTAGATCACCAGATAGTGGTCGCTGCTGGCGGCCATGCGGATCACATCAGCCATCGGCAACAAGGTTCCGCCCCCGGTGACCGCGAGCCCGGCCGCCGAGCGCAGTTCTCTGAGGGTGGTGGACACCACGATGGTCGACGGCATTCCGTTGTGCTAACCCAATCGCCCGGAGGCCAGTAGCGCGCGGCACATGGCGGTGAGGGCATCGTGATTGCGCTGCCCCTGCGAGCGCCCGTCGCTGATTTGGTTCTCAGCACACGCGGGTTCATCGACGCATGGGTCGGGGTCATCGGGATTGCACATCCCCGGCGCGGCCTGCTTGGCCAACACGGCATCGAGCGCCGCGCGGGTCTCGGGATCGAGCAATCCGCGCAGGCGGCTCATCCCGTCGCGGCCCTGCGGGCCGATCTCGAGGTAGCGCTTGCGGGCACGCTCGCGCTCGGCCTCATCGGGCGGAACGCCGTCCTCGTCGAGCAGCTGGATCAGCCGGTCGGCGACTTTGCGCAACTCCTCGGGCCGCAAACCGCATCCGGCGCGGACCAGGTCGGCCTCCGCCAGTTCACGGGCCTGATAGTTCACATGCGCGGACAGGTGAATGAAGAATTCCTCGATGATGCGCACATGTTCCGCGCCCACCTCACCGCGAGCCTGCGCGGCAGCCGTGGTCTCCAGGACCGGGGCCAACGGCTCACCGGTCAACGCCCGCCGGGGACCCAACACCGCCGCCGCACCGATCCGCCGCTTGGCCTCCGCGCGCGAAATCCGCAAAGTCGTGGCCAACGCCTCCGGCCATGACGACGCCCCCAACGCCTTCGGGTCGTCGTCTGCCACCAACCGGGCAATGACCGCGTGATCGACAACGGGCAACGCGCTGAACAATCGCTCCCGTCTCGCGAGCAAGGCGACCAACTCAGCAGGTCTCAAGGCGTCCAGCGACACGTCGGCTGCTTTCTGCAGCGCCGACTCGAGCTCGTCGTAAACCGCGCGAACATCCTGTTGTGCAAAGCCCTCTTGGACCATATTTCGAACAATAGTTCGAGTCACCCGACAAGATTTGTCAGTCGTCCGTCTTGCGCACTCGGAACAGCTTCACGTCGGACTTGAAACCCTTGAGGTGCCGCGCTCCGGCGAATGAGCACGCGAACCGCTCGTCGTCAGAGATGGCGTCGCGGGTCGATTCGGAAACGAGGACCGAACCCGGCCGCGCGGCACCGGTGATACGGCTGGCGAGATTGACCGAGCTGCCGAACCAGTCGCCCGCCCGGCTCACCGCCTTACCCGTCGCCACACCAACGCGGAGGCGGGGAAAATCCTCGTCGTCATCGGTCCGCTCGAGCAGCGTTAGCACGCCGTCCAACAACGGAACCGGTTCCGTGCTGACGAGCATCACCTCGTCGCCGATCGTCTTGACGAACCGCACCGGCGGCGCAGACACCTCGTGCGCGAGATCGAAGAGCCGGTGGGCGAGCCGTTCGAGGTCTTCGGGGGGAACGGCCTCCCCGAGCCGGGTGAAGCCGACGAGATCGGCGAACGCGATCGTCACGAGCCGGGCACCGGGCAGCCGTTGACCCTTCGCCCGCTCGGAGGCCGTGATCGCCTCGGTCTCCATGAGATGGCGCAACTGCAACCGCAACAAATCCTGGATCATCGGTCCGAGTAACGGATCAGCCATGCGGATGAGGGCTTCGGCGTTCTTGGCGATGACGAGTTCGGACGCGCTCGGGTCGAGCACGGAAGCCAGCCCCGCGTAGCGCATCACCTCGGCCGCCTTGGCCAACCCGTCGGCGAGCACCCGGGTTATCTGAACGATCTGGTCAGGCAGGATCCCGATCTCGATGAACCGCTGCGCGAAGGCTGCGGCCTCGGCGTCGGCGCGCAGGTGGACGGCCGCGTCGGGATCGTCGACGGTGGGCAAGCCCATCGCGTGTTGGATGCGCTGCAACAGGTCGAGATCGATGCCGGTCTTCTCACTGGTTTCTCTCGCGGAGACATACACACCGTCGTCACCGAGCACTTGACGCGCACCGAGCAACATTGGCAGGTAGGCGTTTCGGATCTCCTCGACGGAGATGCCCCTGCCCAGCAGCCACGGAATCAGCTCGGCGCGTTCGGCGCGCGCCGCACCTTCGAGTCCGTCCAGCAACCCGGACGCGTCGACGTCGAAGTCATCGGCCACCGGCTCAACGTATACCGCGTGCGATCATCGCAGCATGGGTTCGCCGGTGCTGCACGGGTTGCCGCCGATCGTCGCCGAAGGGGCGCGCACGTTGATCCTGGGCAACATGCCCAGCGTGATGTCGCTGGCCGCTCAGCAGTATTACGGAAATCCACGCAATGCCTTCTGGCGCATCGTCGGTGAGGTTCTCGGGTTCACCGCGGACGCAGCCTATGAGCAGCGGTGTGCCGTGTTGACGGCTCACCAGATCGCTGTCTGGGACGTGCTGCGGTCCTGCCGGCGCGAAGGCAGCCTGGATTCCGCGGTCAAGCCGGACAGCATGGTGCCGAACAACTTTCAGCAGTTCTTCGCCGAGCATCCGGGCATCACTCGCGTGCTGTTCAACGGCGCCGCGGCGCAGAAGAATTTCACCCGACTCGTTTCCGCCGCACCCGAACTGCCCTACCGGCGACTGCCGTCGACCAGCCCGGCGCAGACCATGCGATATGTGGACAAACTCGCAATCTGGCGCGAAGCCATCACCGCACGCCGCTAGCGAAGGACCAGGCGGACGGTGAGCGCCCCGGTTCGGCCGCTACCGTGGCGGGATGTCCTGTGTGTTCTGCGCCATCGTTGCCGGCGAGGCGCCGGCCATCCGCATCTACGAGGACGACGACTATCTCGCGATCCTCGACATCCGCCCCTTCACCCGCGGCCACACGCTGGTCATCCCCAAACGGCACACCGTCGACCTGACCGACACGCCGCCGGAGACCGTCGCGGCGATGGCGCGGATCGGTCAGCGCATCGCCCGGGCCGCGCGCAGGTCCGGACTGCACGCCGACGGCAACAATGTGGTGATCAACGACGGCAAGTCCGCATTTCAATCGGTGTTCCACATCCATCTGCACGTGTTGCCCCGGCAGAGCGGCGACAAGCTGTCGTTCGCCAAGAACATGCTGCTGCGCCGCGACCCCGACCGGGAGGAATCCGGCCGCCTGCTGCGTGAGGCCCTGGCGCAACTGGACTCCGCTGCGCAAGACTGACGTCATGAGCATGCCCTGGTGGGAGAAGTACGTCGGATATCCGATGCTGTTACTGCACGACAAGCTCTACAAGGGCACCAACGGCCGGATCGGGCACACGATTCCGGGTGCTCCGCCGATGCTGATCCTGCACACGGTCGGCGCGAAAACCGGTCTGCAGCGGGCCAATTCGCTCGCCTATGCCCGCGACGGCGACGACTACCTCGTCGTCGCATCCAAAGGCGGCGAACCCAAGGCACCGGGTTGGTACCACAACCTCAAGGCCAACCCGAACGTCGAGATCAACGTCGGACCCCAGCGCATCAAGGTGACGGCCACGCCGGTCACCCGCGACGATCCCGACTTTGCGCGGCTGTGGGAGATCGTCAACGACATGAAGGCCAACAAGGACCGCTACAACCAGTATCAGAAGCGCACCACGCGGCCGATCCCGGTGGTCAAGCTGACGCCTTAGAACAGCTCCTTGGCCAACAATTCCAACGTCTTCTCGCGCGCCGGCGCGGTCGCCGGATCGGTGCCGTGGCGTGCCGAGGCCACCGGGTTGACCATGACCTCGTCGACTCCGAACTCGTCGGCCAGCGCGCGCATCTGATCGGCGGCTTCTGACGGATCGCCGACGACGGCGCGCCCGAACGCCGCTTCGGCGATTCGCTGTGCCTGCGGCGCGAGTTCCTGCCGCTCCGCGTCCTCGACGAGATCCAGCGGGCCCAACGGCTGGCCAGTTCGCAGCCGCGCCATCATCTGGAGGTTCGGCAACGCCAAAGCCGTTGCTTCTCGGCGTGTTTCGGCAACGACCGCGTTGACGGTGAGGAATGTGAGGGGTTCGGAGGCCAGCTCGCTGGGCCGGAACTCGGAGCGGTACGCGGCCAGCGCCTCCGCGGTGCCCTTGCCCGAGAAATGATGGGCGAACACGTACGGCAGGCCCTTGGCGGCGGCCAGGTGCGCCGAGTACATCGACGAACCCAGGAGCCACAGTTTCGGTTCGCTCACCGCCGCGGGCGTGGCCTTGAGGATGTAGCGCTGGTTCGGGATCGGCACCCGCACGCCGCGGGCGCCCATCAGCGCGACGACGTCGTCGAGGTAGTCGGGAAAGGCCTCGATGTCACGATCGTCGCGGCCGGCAGCGCCCCGCAGCGCCATCGACGTCACCGGGTCGGATCCGGGTGCGCGGCCGATGCCCAGGTCGATACGCCCGGGGTGGGCGGCCTCCAGCAGCGCGAACTGCTCGGCCACGGCCAACGGTGCGTGGTTGGGCAGCATCACCCCGCCGGAGCCGAGCCGCAGCTGCTCGGTGTGCGCGGCCAGGTGCGCGATGAGCACCGGTGGGCTGGTCGCCGCCACCGCGGGCATGTTGTGGTGCTCGGCTACCCAGTAGCGCGTGTAACCGAGGCGGTCGGCGGTCTGCGCCAGCCGGGTCGACGCCGCCAGCGCGTCCGAGGTCGACTGGTCGGTGCGCACCGGCACGAGATCGAGAACTGATAAGCGCATTACTGTGTCAACACTGCCCTACGCGGATGGCTTCCCGCGGATCGGGTTGCTCCTGTAACAACTTCTTGATGGGCCCGAGCGCGCGTTCGACGCTGACGAAGCGCATCGCCAGCTCACGGATCACCGTCAGGGTTCGGCTGCGGTGGAACATCAGGTTCGCGAGTTGACGTGAGTTGTTTTGTGCGGCCTCGACCCGCGGCCGCTGCAGGCGTTCGTATGCGCGCAAGAGATCGGCAAGCGCGGAACCGCCCGATTGGCGCAGAATCCCGGCGAGCACCCAGGCCGACTCCATCGCCATCCCCGCGCCGATGCCGGCGGTCGGCAGGAACCCGGCGGCCGCGTCGCCGAGCAGCACTGTGCGCCCGGTGGTCCACTCGGGTGCGCGGCAGTCGGTGAGCGACCAGTAATAGGGGTCGGGATCGTCGAGCACCGCCGTCAATGCCCGGTCCAGCCGTGGGCTGACATCCTTGAGTTGGCGGCGGGTCTTTGCGACGAACGATTCCGGGCCGGCGGCGGTGTCGGCGCGTGGGCCTCCGAAGAACACGCCGACTTCGCCCTTGACGGGATACAGACCGGCGAAATAGCCAGCGCCCCACCATTCTTCACCGAGATCGGAGTCAGCGTCCTCGGGGGCCCACACCACCCAGCCGCCCCATTTGGTGTCGACCACCTGAACCGACCGCTTGCCCAGCACGAATTGACGGGTGTCCGAATGTATTCCGTCGGCGATGACCACGAGATCGAAGGTCAACCGGTGCGAGCCGTCGGGCGTCGACACCGTCACCTCAACCTCATCGGGGCGTTCGATGAGGTCGGTGACCGTCGAACCGAACGTGGCCGCGCCGCCCTCGCCGGAGAGCGCGTCGATCAGCTCGCCACGCCCGATGCCGCGGTAGTCGCCGAAGCGTGCCAGGATCGCCGACATCGAGTCCTCACGCAGCTTGCGACCGCTGTGCCCGTGGACGGCGTACCGCCCGAGCGGGGTGCTGGCCGCCCGGTACGCCTCGTGCACGCCGAGATCGTCGAGCGCGGCGTCCACCATCGGCATCAACGCCAGCATGTAGCCCTGGGCCGACGAACTCTCGGCGCGCTCGATCAACACCGGGTGGCGGCCGTCGCGGCGCAGCAGTTGCGCGGCCGTGACCCCGGCGATGCCGGCGCCCACCACCAGCACCCGCAGCTCGTCGGTGGCCGCCTGTTCGTATTGCTTTTCAAGGCTCGTCGGACTCAACATATTTTTCACCGTACCATTGTGTGGACCGGCCGGTCCACTTTGTTATCCTGAACCGTGACCTCGGGACGGATCGGACGTATGCCGGCAGCGCGACGGCAACGGCTCGTAGAGGTGGCCGCCGCTGAATTCGGTTCTGCCGGTTATGAACAGGCGTCGCTCAACCGCATCATCGAGCGGTGCGGGATGAGTAAGAGCTCGTTCTATTATGTGCTGTCCTCGAAGGCCGAACTCTATGAATTCGTCGTGCGGGAATTGATCACGGATGTGGCGGCGGATATACCGGTCGTCGCGCCTGAAGATTTCGCCGGTGAGCAATTCTGGCCACGACTCGAACGGTTCTTCACCGACCTCGTGCTGTTCTCGCAGCGGCAGCAGAAGTTCCTGCTGCTGGGGCGGATGTTCTACCTGCAGGCGCCCGACCCCGCCAGGTCCGCGGTCAGCGGAGCGCTCGACGCCGTGCGGGACTGGGTGCAGGAGGTGTTGCGCGTCGGTCGTCGGTGCGGCGCGGTCCGCACCGACCTTCCCGAGCCGTTGCAGGCGGAGTTGATCTTCCGGATCCTGCAGGTGTTCGACGAATGGACGCTAGCCCATTACGACGACTTTCCCGTCTCGGCGCTACAGGAGCTGGCCGACGCGCAGTTCGCGACTATCCGACGGACGCTCGCGCCTTAGCCTGCCGGAACACCTCGTCGAACATCTGCGGCGTCAGCTTTCCCGTGAACGTGTTCTGCTGGCTGGGGTGATAGCAGCCGATCAGCGTGACGTCGCCGAGCTCGGCGGCGGCACCGTGGCCGAACTTCGGCGCGGGTGTCGGCACCGTCACTCCGCCGGTGCGCAGCATCTGCAGCGCCGCGCGCCACGCGAACCCGCCGAGCGCCACCACCACCCGCACGTACGGCGCCGTCAGCCGCCATTCGGCGTCCAGCCACGGGGCGCACGTCGCGCGCTCGGCCGGTGTCGGCGCATTGCCCGGCGGTGCGCAACGCACCGACGCGGCCACCCGGGTTTCGTTGAGCACCAAGCCATCTCCGGCGTCTACGCAGACCGATTGATTGGCGAGGCCCACCCGGTGCAGCGCCGCGAACAGAAAGTCGCCGGACCGGTCGCCGGTGAACACCCTGCCTGTCCGGTTCGCGCCGTGCGCCGCGGGCGCCAACCCGACGATCAGAATGCTTGGCCGGGCCGCTCCAAACCCGGGCGCCGGACGGCCCCAGTACGGTTCGTCGGCGTACGACTTGCGCTTGACGACGGCGACCTCCTCGCGCCACTCCACCAGGCGAGGGCAGGCCCGGCACACCGACACCGCGGCGTCGAGCTCGTCGAGCGACCGCACCGCCGCGGCCATCGACGCCACGTGCGCGGCCGTCGACGCCACCGCGGTGTGCGGCGTCGCGGGATCGCCGGGCCAACCCGAGCCGGGAGGCACCGGCGACGCGAACCGCGCACCGGTGCGCGGGTGAGGCAATTGCACGCCCACCACTTTGCCCGCGCGCATAATTCGGATGCCGGTCGGCCCCGGCCGCTGCTAGATTCTGCCGCGGTAACCATGACGCACAGCAGGCGCGGCCCCCTTCTGTTGATCCTGTTCGCCGCGCTGATGGCCGGTGCAGGCAACGGCATATCGCTGATCGCGTTTCCGTGGCTGGTGTTGCAGCGCAACGGCTCTGCGCTGGAGGCCTCGATCGTGGCGATGGCGGGCACACTGCCGTTGCTGATCGCGACGCTGATCGCCGGCGCCGCGGTCGACTATCTGGGCCGGCGGCTGGTCTCGATGATCTCCGATGCGCTGTCCGCGTTGTCGGTGGCCGCCGTCCCGGTGCTGGCGCTGACCTTCGGCGTGGGAGCCGTCAACGTCGCGGTGCTGGCGGTGCTGGCCGGGCTGGGCGCCTTCTTCGACCCGGCGGGGATGACCGCGCGCGAGACGATGCTGCCCGAGGCGGCGACCCGCGCGGGGTGGACGCTGGACCGCGCCAACAGCGTCTACGAGGCCGTGTTCAACCTGGCCTACATCGTCGGTCCGGGCATCGGCGGCCTGCTGATCGCGACGCTGGGCGGCATCAACACCATGTGGGTCACCGCGCTGTCCTTCGGGTTGTCGATCGTCGCGATCGGTGTCCTGCGACTGGAGGGCACCGGCAGGCCCGACCGCGGCTCGCTGCCCGACGGGGTGTGGGCGGGCATCGTCGAGGGCCTGCGATTCGTCTGGAACAACAAGGTGTTGCGCACGCTGGCGTTCGTCGACCTGACGGCCACCGGCCTGTACATGCCGATGGAAAGCGTGCTGTTCCCGAAGTACTTCACCGACCGCAACGAACCGGCGCAGCTCGGTTGGGTGTTGATGGCGTTGAGCGTCGGCGGTCTGGTCGGTGCGCTCGGTTATGCGGTGTCGTCGAAATACCTGAGTCGGCGGGTGACCATGCTGGCCGCCGTGCTGACGCTCGGGGTGGCGATGACGGTCATCGCGTTCCTGCCGCCGCTGCCGGTCATCCTCGTACTGTCGGCGATCGTCGGGCTGGTCTACGGGCCGATCGCGCCGATCTACAACTACGTCATGCAGACGCGGGCACCCCAGCATCTTCGCGGCCGGGTGGTCGGGGTGATGGGATCGCTGGCCTACGCCGCTGGGCCGCTGGGCCTGATCGTGGCGGGCCCACTGGCCGACGCCGCGGGCTTGCACCTGACTTTCCTGGCGCTGGCACTGCCCATGCTGCTGCTCGGGATCGTCGCGGTGTTCCTGTCGGCGTTACGCGAACTCGACCGCCCGCCGACGGTGTGACCGCTCGACGCCGCGATCGCGGCCGGGCCGCGACCGCACAGGCTGCTCGTACGATTGGCGTGTGGAGCCCACCCTGGCCGATCTGGTCGACGCGCTGCCTGAGGGTGGCGTCGTCACCGATCCGGACATCCTGGGGTCCTACCGGCATGACCGGGCCTTCGACCCCACCGCAGGCACACCGCTCGCGGTGGTGCGGCCCCGCAGCACCGAGGACGTGCAAGCCGTGCTGCGCTGGGCCACCGCCCACAAGATCGCGGTGGTGCCGCGCGGGATGGGCACCGGCCTGTCCGGCGGCGCGTCGGCGCTCGACGGCGCCATCGTGCTGAGCACCGAGAAGATGCGCGACATCACCGTCGACCCCGTGACCCGCACCGCCGTCGTCCAGCCCGGGCTGCTCAACGCGGAAGTCAAGAAGGCGGTGGCCGAGTTCGGCCTGTGGTATCCGCCGGACCCGTCGTCGTTCGAGATCTGCAGCATCGGCGGCAACGTCGCCACCAACGCCGGCGGCCTGTGCTGTGTGAAGTACGGCGTCACAACCGATTACGTGCTCGGACTTCAGGTGGTACTGGCCGATGGCACCGCGGTGCGACTCGGCGGTCCGCGGCTCAAGGACGTCGCCGGGCTCCCGTTGACCAAGTTGTTCGTCGGCAGCGAGGGCACGCTCGGCGTGGTCACCGAGGCGACGCTGAAACTGCTGCCGGCACAGTCGGCGGCGAGCACGGTGGTGGCGAGCTTCGACTCGGTGGAGTCGGCCGCCACCGCCGTCGTCGCGATCACGGCGAAGATCCGGCCCTCGATGCTGGAATTCATGGACTCGGCGGCCATCAACGCCGTCGAGGACAAGCTGAAGATGGGCCTGGATCGCTCCGCCGCCGCGATGCTGGTGGCCGCCTCCGACGACCGTGGCCCGTCCGGCGCCGAGGATGCCCGGTTCATGGCCGATGTCTTCACCGAGCACGGCGCCAAGGAGGTGTTCTCGACATCGGATCCCGACGAGGGCGAGGCTTTCGTCGCCGCCCGACGGTTCTGCATACCCGCCGTCGAGCTGAAGGGCTCGCTACTACTCGAGGACGTCGGAGTTCCGTTACCCGCGTTGGCCGATCTGGTCGGCGGCGTGGCGAAGATCGCGGCGAACCACGAACTGCTGATCTCGGTGATCGCGCACGCCGGCGACGGCAACACGCATCCGCTGATCGTCTACGACCCCGCCGATGCCGCGATGACCGAACGCGCGCACCGGGCGTTCGGCGAGATCATGGATCTGGCCGTCGGCCTCGGCGGCACGATCACCGGCGAACACGGCGTCGGCCGGCTCAAGCGTCCGTGGCTGGCCGGGCAGATCGGCCCCGAGGCGATGGAACTCAACCGGCGGATCAAGCAGGCGTTGGACCCGGAGAACATCCTCAACCCGGGCGCGGCCTATTAGTTGTCTTAGTTGCCGCGAGCAGACGTGAAGTGCCCCGAAATGCCGCGAGAAAGAGGCAGTTCGCGTCTGTTCGCGGGAGATTGCCTATTGACATGGTCCCAGCTTCTGTCGTACGAATGAGACATGACGGCTACTCTGTCTCATGGCACGCCGGTTCGATTCCAGCTCGCAGACGCCGACACCTGGGCTGACCCGTGGCCGATGTACAAGGCGCTGCGGGACCGTGATCCCGTCCACCATGTGGTGCCGCAGGACAGGCCGGATCACGACTACTTCGTGATGTCGCGCCACGCCGATATCTGGGCCGCCGCGCGCGACCACCAGACGTTCTCGTCGGCGCAGGGGCTCACGGTGAACTACGGCGAACTGGAGCTCATCGGCCTGGCCGACAACCCGCCGATGGTCATGCAGGATCCGCCGGTGCACACCGAGTTCCGCAAGCTGGTGTCGCGCGGTTTCACCCCGAGGCAGGTCGAGGCCGTCGAACCCAAGGTGCGCGAGTACGTCGTCGAACGAATCGAGAACATCCGGGACAACGGCGGCGGCGACATCGTCGCGGAGTTGTTCAAGCCCCTGCCGTCGATGGTCGTCGCGCACTACCTCGGCGTTCCGGAGGAGGACCGCGGCCAGTTCGACGGGTGGACCGACGCGATCGTCGCGGCCAACACCGCCGACGGCGGCATCGGCGGTGCGCTGGAGACGTTGGGCGACAAGCTCGGCGAGATGATGGCCTACTTCACACAGCTGATCGAACGCCGCCGCGTCGAACCGGAGGACGACACGGTTTCGCACCTGGTGGCCGCCGGGGTGGGCGCCGACGGTGACATCGCCGGTGTGCTGTCGATCCTGGCGTTCACATTCACCATGGTCACCGGCGGTAACGACACCACCACCGGCATGCTCGGCGGCTCGGTGCAGCTGTTGCATCAGCGGCCCGACCAGCGTCGGCTGCTGGTGGAAAACCCCGACCTGATACCGGGTTCCGTCGAGGAGTTCCTGCGCATGACCTCGCCGGTGCAGGGGCTGGCCCGCACCGTGACCCGCGACGTGGAGGTGGCCGGTACGACGATCCCCGAGGGCAGGCGGGTGCTGTTGCTCTACGGTTCGGCGAACCGCGACGAGCGCCAGTTCGGCGCCGACGCCGCCGAACTCGACGTGACCCGCAAGCCCCGCAACATCCTGACGTTCAGTCACGGCGCGCATCACTGCCTCGGTGCGGCGGCGGCCAGGATGCAGTCCCGCGTCGCGCTGACCGAACTGCTGACGCGGATTCCGGACTTCGAGGTCGACGAGAGCGGAATCGTCTGGGCCGGCGGCAGTTACGTGCGTCGACCGCTGTCCGTGCCGTTCGTGGTGAACACCTGATGGCCGGTGACTGGCTGGCCGCGCGGCGCACCGAAGTGGCCGCCGACCGGATCCTCGACGCGGCCGGTGAACTGTTCGCCCATAAAGAGGCCGCTACCGTTGGCATGCACGAAATCGCCTCGGCGGCAGGGTGTTCACGCGCAACGCTGTACCGCTATTTCGAGAACCGCGACGCGCTGTACACCGCTTATGTGCACCGGGAGAGCTACCGGCTGTACCGCGAGATGACCGAGCAGATCAATGCGCTGACGGATCCGCGCGAACGCCTGATCGAGGGAATGCTGGCCTCGCTGCGTAATGTGCGCGAAAGTCCCGCTCTCGCATCGTGGTTCGCGACGACACAGCGCCCGATCGGTGCGGAGATGGCCGAGGAGTCCGAGGTCATCAAGGCGCTGACCGAGGCGTTCGTCATCTCGCTGGGCCCCGACGACCCCGAGTTGGTCGCCCACCGCTCCCGGTGGTTGGTGCGGGTGATGACCTCGCTGATGCTGTTCCCGGGCCATGACGAGGACGACGAGCGGTCGATGCTCGAGGAGTTCGTCGTACCGATCGTGCTGCCGGGTCAGCTTTCCTCCTCGCGCGCGGAGGCCGTCATGCCACCCAGTAAGCCTGCGCTTTGATCGACTTTTTCGAGATCTTGTACTCCTCGCGGAAGATCTTGGCCACGGCGCGGGTGGTGCGGTTGTCGCATGCCACCCAGCCGAAGTGATCGTGCGCCTCGAACGCCGCCGCGGCAACGGCTTCCACCAGTGCCTCGCCCGCGTTCTTGCGGTCCACCCACACCACGTCCGTGCTGCGGGCGACCGGTAGTTGCTTGTCGTCGTCGTGGCCGGCCTCGAGGAACACCCGGGCCGGGGCGTCGCCGATCGCGGTCAGCAGTGAGTTGATCGCGGGCAGCGATGCGGTGTCGCCGACGATCACGTAGCCGGCGGGCGGTGGTTCGGGCAGCGTGAAGTTGCTGCCCAGCACCGTCACCTCGATGGTGTCGCCCGGTTGGGCGTTCTCCGCCCAGTGCGACGCGATGCCGTCGTGCAGGGCGAACTCGATGTCGACGGTGTCGGCTGCGGGATTGGGGTCGACCAGCGTGTAGCCGCGCTGATGGAGTTTCTCGCCGTCGGCGAACCACATGCGGATCCACATCGTCGGGTGCAACGGCGAGCCCTCGAGCATGCCGCCCGCGTCGAAACTCAGCCGCAGGTAGTGCGGGCTGATCTCCCGCTTACCCGTCACGGTCAGCTGGTAGTCGCCCGCGCGCAGCAGCTTGAGCACCGCACCCTGGAAACCGCGCGTTGGCTTCTTGTCCGACATAACTGGCCCTCCGTGTCGCTGTTCGGCGTTAGGCTACCCTAATTTCGCGTTCGTCGAACGGTCAGGCGGTCTTGACCCGGGTGAACCGGTGCAACAGCCAGGCCAGCGGGATCGTCACCACGAAGGTGACGAGGAACAGCATGACGATGGACCCGGTGTAGATCGGATAGTGCAGGATCTCCACCATCACCACCTCCATCGTGATCAGGTGGATCAGGAAGATCTCGTAGGAGATCTCGCCGAGGAACACCATCGGCCGGCTGGAGAGCAGCCTGGCGTAAATCCCCCGATCGCCCAGTGCCAGCGGCGCGACGGCCAGCGTGGCGATCACCGCGTAGAAGAACGCTTTCGCCAATCCCTCGCGCAACTCGTTGGGCGATGTGGTGGGTTCGCCGGCGATCGGTGTGGACACGATGAAGTAGCACGCGACCGCCAGCGGGACACATGCCAGCGCGTAGGCCCGCACACCCAGTGGCTGCAGCACCGCCAGCATCATCCCGCCGATAAACCAGGCCAGATACGACGGCAGCCACAGCCGCGCGCCGTCGGGCAGAAAGTTGGTGGTGTGCACCACGATCAGCCACGCCGGGGTGAGCAATGCGAGCGCGACCAGTCCGCTCATCAGCAGGCCCGGCCGCCACCGTCGTCGGCACAGCACCACCAGCAGCAGCCAGGCAAGCAGGGGCAGCACAAGGTAGAACGCGACCTCGACCGCCAGGCTCCACATCTGAGTGAGGCCCTGATGCAGGAACGAATACAGGTAGTGGTCGGTGTAGATCTGGGTCAGCGTGAGATTGCGGAACAACCCCTCCCAGGTGTGGCCGGGATTCGGGCCCGCGGTGCGGAAGTGATAGACGAGATAGGCCACCAGCACGGTCACCACGTAGGCGGGCATGATGCGGCGCACCCGGTGCCATGCGTACCGACGCACCGAGGGCGGCGGCGCGTCGGCGGCCGCGGCCTTCACCCACGGCGAGAACAACAGAAATCCGCTGAGCACGAAGAAGATCGGCACCCCGATCTCGGCCCGTGAGTACACCAGGCCGACGTAGCCCTGCGGATACTTCCCCGTCGTGTATGCGGCGTGCGTGAGCATCACCAACAACGCCGCGACGGCGCGGATCCCGGTGAGCGAGGCGACTCGTTCGGCCTTGCCGATGGATTCCAGGCCGCCCTGCGCGTCCAACCCGCGCGACAGCGTCATCTCTGCTTGCGCCGGGCCTTGTCCGGCCGCCGGTCGGGCTGCAGGTTGATCTTCACCCCCGAGATGCGGGTGTTCTCAAGGGCTTTGAGCGTCCGTTGGGGCAGATCGGCAGGCAACTCGACCAATGAGAAGTCCGGGCGGATGGTGATGTGCCCGAAGTCGCTGCGGTGCAGGCCGCCTTCGTTGGCGATCGCGCCGACGATGTGACCCGGCCCGACCTTGTGCCGCTTGCCGACCGCGATGCGGTAGGTGACCAGACCGTCCCGGGATCTGCGGGCGGGCTTGTCGCGGCGCGGCCGGTCGTCGCGCTCGCGCCGCTTCTCCGGCGGCGGCTCGACCATGAAGAACTCGTCACCACCATGCGCCTGCGCGGCGAGCGCCGCGGCGATGTCGGCGATCGGCACGTCGTGCTCGCGTTCGTAGTCCTCGATGATGTTTCGGAACACGTCGGTTCCCGCGGCGTTGAGGGCATCGGTGATCGAGTCCCGGAACTTGGCCACCCGCTGCGCGTTGACGTCTTCGACCGTCGGCAGTTCGGCCTCGATCAGCTTGGACCGGGTGGCCTTCTCGATCGCCTTGAGCAGGTGGCGTTCCCGCGGTGTGACGAACAGCAGCGCCGCCCCGGACCGGCCGGCCCGGCCGGTGCGCCCGATGCGGTGCACATAGGACTCGGTGTCGTTGGGGATGTCGTAGTTCAGCACGTGGGAGATGCGCTCGACGTCCAGGCCGCGCGCGGCGACGTCCGTGGCGACCAGGACGTCGATGTTGCCGTCTTTCAATGCGGCGATGGTGCGTTCGCGCTGCGCCTGAGGAATGTCCCCGTTGATCGCCGCCGCGGCGAAGCCTCTGGCCTTGAGCCGTTCGGCGACCTCTTCGGTGGCCTGCTTGGTGCGGACGAACACGATCATCGCGTCGCCCTCTTCGACCTCGAGCACCCGCGTCAGCGCATCCATTTTGCGGTGGCCCGCAACCTGGATGTAACGCTGCGAAATGTTCTCGGCGGTGGCGGTTTTCGCCTTGACGGTGACTTCGACCGGGTCGTGCAGGTACTTGGTGGTGATCTTGCGGATCGCGGGCGGCATGGTCGCCGAGAACAACGCGACCTGCTTGTACTCGGGGGTGTCGGACAAAATGCGCTCGACGTCTTCGGCGAAGCCCATCTGCAGCATCTCGTCGGCCTCGTCGAGCACCAGGTAGTCGAGCCGCGACAGGTCGAGCCGGCCCTTCTCGAGGTGATCGATCACCCGGCCCGGCGTCCCGACGACCACCTGGGCACCGCGCTTGAGCCCCGCCAGCTGCGGACCGTAGGACGATCCTCCGTAGATCGGTAACACGTTGACCTCGGGCAGGTGTGCGCCGTAGCGACCGAACGCCTCGGCGACCTGCAGCGCCAACTCGCGCGTGGGCGCCAGCACGAGCGCCTGGGTGGTTCGACTGCCGGTGTCGATCTTCGACAGAATCGGGATCGCGAACGCCGCGGTCTTGCCGGTGCCGGTCTGGGCCAGGCCCACCACGTCGGAGCCGGCCATCATCGCCGGGATGGTCGCCGCCTGGATGGCCGACGGCGTCTCGTAGCCGACGTCGACGACGGCCTGCAGCACCGATGGGTGAATGTGCAGGTCATCAAAGGTCAGCTCGGTGCCAGTCGCATCCGGCTCGGAGGGCGTCATCGGTAACCGAGTCTAATGCCCGCGACACGCCCGATTTGCCAAGCGGTGTGTCGGCGCGACCTGCTCGACACGATTTGCAAAGGTGGCTCAGGTGACTCGCTCGGTTCGGTTCAGCAGCCTCATCGGTGTGGTGGCGGCGCTCTTGGTGGCATGCGGGGCAAGCGACTCCACCGTCTCCAAGACACCGTCGGCGGCGCCCGCCGCTTCTCCGGCAACGTCGGTAGCGCCGCCGCCGGCTCCGACGATCGGACCGCCCAGCGCCGCGGCGGCCGCCGATCCGTGTGCGGTCAACCTCGCCGCGCCGGAGATCGCCGAGGCCGTCAAGGAGTTGCCCCGCGACCCGCGCAGCAACCAGGGCTGGAACCCCGAGCCGCTGGCGGGCAACTACAACGAGTGCGCACAGCTTTCGGTCGTCATCGTGAAGGCCAACACCAACGCCGAAAACCCCAACACCCGCGCGGTGATGTTTCACCTGGGCAAGTTCATTCCGACCGGCGTGCCGGACACCTACGGGTTCAACGGCATCGACAAGTCGGTCACCACCGGCGACACCGTCGCGCTGCGTTACTCCAACGGCGTGCCGGGCCTCGACAGTGTCGTCCGGTTCCGCTGGAACGGCAACGGTGTCGAGCTGATCGGAAACACCGCCGGCTGAACGCTAGGCCGGCTTCGTTTACTTGGTCCCACCCCGGGTATGACGGCGACGTCAATAGGCGTGCGTGTTCACGACGCCGCTTCCTCGAAGAGGAGGGGAACCATGGAAGACGCTTTACGGGACATGTGGCGGACCGTCGCCGTGTTGGCCCCCAAGGTCCTGGTGTTCATCCTGATCCTGGTGATCGGGTGGATCGTGGCCAAACTGGTCGCCAAGGCGGTCGACAAAGTGCTCGAACGCGTCGGCTTCGACCGGGCAGTCGAGCGCGGCGGAATCCGCAAGGCACTGGAGAACAGCAAGTACGACGCCTCGACCATCGTCAGCAAGATCGTCTACTACGCGCTGCTGTTGTTCGTGCTGCAGTTGGCGTTCGGGGTTTTCGGGCCCAACCCGGTGAGCGCACTGCTCACAGGGGTGATCGCATTCCTGCCGAAGCTGTTCGTCGCGCTGATCATCGTCGTGGTGGCGGCCGCGATCGCCGCGGCCGTGCGGGACATCGTGTCCAACGCACTGAGCGGGTTCTCCTATGGACGGATGCTGGCCACCATCGCCAGCGTGACGATCCTCGGTCTGGGCATCATCGCCGCGCTCAACCAAGTGGGCATCGCCCTGACGGTCACGCTGCCGGTGCTGATCGCGGTCCTCGGCACGATCGGCGGCATCCTCGTCGTAGGTGTCGGTGGCGGCCTGATCAAGCCGATGCAGCAGCGTTGGGAGGATTACCTGTCCCGCGCCGAACGCGAAGGGCGCAACATGCGCGAGCGGAGGTTGGCCGACACCGGCGACCTGCCCCAGTACCAGCCGACGGGCCAACACGCCGCGCCTCCGGCGGCGCCATATCCACAGCAGCCCTATCCGCAGCAGTCCTATCCCCCGGATCGGCCGCTGGGCTGAGAAGGGCTGCGCCGGGAAACTTTCCCGGCGGCCGTGACATGTCGGCGGGGTCACATACAGTGGCACCGTGTTCGTGGAGGCCGGCGAAGTCGTCTACAGCGCATCCGATCTCGCGGCGGCGGCGCGCTGCGAGTACGCCCTGCTGTGCGCGTTCGATGCGAAGCTGGGCCGCGGCCCCGCCGTCGCGGTCCAGGACGACGAGATGCTCCGCCGGACCGCCGAGTTGGGTGACGCGCACGAGCAGCGGATCCTCGACGAGTTCGTCGCACGACACGGCGACGGCGTGGTGCGCATCGGCAGGCCCGCCTACACACTGGCAGCCTTCCAGGCCGCCGCCCGCGCCACCGCCGAGGCGTTCGAGCGCCGCCCGCCCGTCGTGTACCAGGCGGCGCTGTTCGACGATCGGTTCGTCGGCTTCGCGGACTTCGTCGTATCCGACGGCGACCGGTACCGGGTGCTGGACACCAAGCTGGCGCGGCGGGCGAAGATCCAGGCGCTGCTGCAGGTTGCCGGCTACGCCGATGCGCTGCGCGCCATGGGCGTTCCCATTGCGGGCACCGCGGGGCTGATCCTGGGTGACCGCACCACCGTCGACTACCCGGTCGACGACCTGATCCCGGTGTACCGGCAGCAACGCGACCGGCTGCGCGAACTGTTGGATGCTCACCTGGCGTCGGGCGCACCGGTCGACTGGCGGGATCCGACGGTCAGCGCGTGCATGCGGTGCGACTGCTGCGTGCCCAACGTCGTCGCAGACGACGACGTGCTCCTGGTCGCGGGCATGCGGATGACGCAACGCGAAACGCTGTTCGCCGAAGGCATCGACACGGTCGCCGGCCTGGCGACGTCCTCGGGGCCGGTCGACGGGATGGCGGCCAGCACGCTCGCGGGGCTGCGTACCCAGGCGCGCCTGCAGGTCGCCGAGCGTGAGACCGGTGTGCCCCAGTTCGAGATCGCGGACCCCGATGCGCTCGGCGCGCTACCCGCCAAGAACCCGGGCGATCTGTTCTTCGATTTCGAGGGTGACCCGTTGTGGACCGACGACGGCGTCACCTGGGGTCTGGAGTACATGTGGGGTGTTCTCGACACGGCCGACAACTTCACGCCGTTATGGGCCGAGGACCGCCGCTCCGAACGCAAGACCTTCACCGATTTCCTGAAGCTGGTCCGCAAGCGCCGCAAGCGTTTTCCGGGTATGCACATCTACCACTACGCGGCGTATGAGCGCACCAAGCTGCTGGAGCTTGCGGCCCGCTACGGCGTATGCGAGGACGAGGTCGACGACCTGCTGCGCGCGGACGTCCTCGTCGACCTGTTCCCCATCGTGCGTAGCGCGCTGCGCGTCGGCGCTCCGTCGTACTCGCTCAAGGCGCTCGAGCCGCTGTACATGGGCTCGGAGTTGCGTACCGGCGAGGTCACCAACGCGGCCGCCTCGATCACGCAGTACGAGCGGTACCGCTCCCTGCTCGACGAGGGGCGCGCCGAGGAGGCCGCCGGAGTCCTCAAGGAGATCAGGGACTACAACGAGTACGACTGCCGTTCGACACGCCGACTCCGAGACTGGCTGTTGCTCAGGGCATTCGAATGCGGCGTCACCCACCTGACCCGACCGGTCGAGAAGGGCGAGCCGGTGCCGCCGCTCGACCAGACGGCTCAGGCGCTGATGGAATTCGCCGGTGACGGCGTCAGCATCGACCGCACGCCCGAACAGACCGCCGCCGCTCTGATCCAGGCGGCGCGCGGCTATCTTCCCCGCGAGCGTAAGCCGTACTGGTGGGCACACTTCCAGCGGCTCAACCACCCCGTCGACGAGTGGGGCGACACGTCAGGGGTGTTCCTCGTCGACGACGCCGTCGTCGAGCAGGACTGGCACAAGCCGCCACGCAAACAGAAGCACCGCAGACGTCTTCGCCTGACCGGGGTGCTGCAGGGCGGGACGCTGGACCATCGGCCCCAGGCGCTCTACGACCGGCCCGCCCCCGCGGGTTTCGACGACGAGCACCCCGATCGCCGCGCCGCCCACGACGTGACGGTGTTCGAATGTCGCGAGGTCGAGGGCGTTCCGGTCGAGGTTGTCGTCGACGAACTGGAATCCGAAGCCGGTCAGTTCACGCAGCTGCCGATGGCGCTCACGCCGGCGAAACCGTTCCGCACCGCGAAACTCGAGGAGGCCATCGAGGCGTTGGCCACCGACGCCGCACGCACCGTCTCCGAAGGAGAGCTGCCGCGCTGTGCCGTCGTCGACATCCTCCGCCGCTCCGCGCCGACCACGCGGTCCGGTGCGGGCCTGCCCCGACAGGGCGACGACGTCGCGTCCATCACCGCGGCCGTGCTGGATCTCGACAGGTCCTATGTCGCCGTGCACGGGCCGCCCGGTACCGGCAAGACGTACACCGCGGCGCGGGTCGTCAAATCACTCGTCAACGACCACGGCTTATCGGTCGGTGTTGTCGCGCAATCGCATTCGGTCGTCGCGCACCTGCTCAACAAGATCGTCGAGGCCGGGGTCGACCCGGGTCATGTCGCCAAGAAATCGAGCTACGACGCCGCACCCACCGACCGGTTCACCGTGATCGGCGACGACGGGCACGCCACCTTCCTCGACGAGCACGACGCATGCGTGATCGGCGGCACCGCATGGGATTTCGCGAACGACGCCCGGGTCGCCGCGGAGCGCCTCGACCTGCTGGCCGTCGACGAGGCGGGCCAGTTCTCGCTCGGCTACACCATCGCCGTCGCGCGGTCGGCGCGCAACCTCATGCTGCTCGGTGATCCGCAGCAGCTGGGCCAGGTGTCCACCGGCAGCCACCCCGAGCCCGTCGACCACTCCGCGCTCGGCTGGCTGATGGAAAGCCACGACGTGCTGCCCGCCGAATACGGCTACTTCCTCGAGCAAACCCATCGCATGCATTCGGCGCTCTGCCGGGTGGATTCGGCGCTGTCCTACGACAACCGGCTGTTGCCCCATCCGAAGACGGACAAGCGGACGCTGGCCGGGTTCGAGGCCGGCGTGCACACCCGCAGCGTCGCCCACGAGGGCCGCTCGACGTCGAGTCCGGAAGAGGCCGAGGTGATCGCCGACGAGATCGGCCGGATGATCGACGCACGCTGGACCGACGAGCACGGCTCGCGGGATCTGGAACCGACCGACGTGCTCGTCGTCGCGCCCTACAACGCTCAGGTGCTGCAGGTGCGCTCCGCGCTGGAGGATGCGGGACTCCGCGACGTTCTGGTCGGTACGGTCGACAAGCTGCAGGGGCGCGAGGCGGCCGTCGTGTTCGTGTCGATGACGGCCTCGGCGCTCGAGGACGTCCCGCGCGGAATGCCGTTCCTGCTCAACCGAAACCGGCTCAACGTGGCTATCAGCCGCGCCATGTACCGCACGGTGATCGTGCGCTCGCCGCGGCTGACCGAGTACCTGCCGTCGACCCCCGCAGGCCTTGTCGATCTGGGGGCGTTCCTGTCGCTCTCGCCGTGTGATACACCGACGGGATGAGTCTGACCGCCCAGCTGGCCGGGATCGTGGGAGACGCCTACGTCAGCACCGATCCCGACGTGCTGTCCGGGCGCAGCGTCGACCACACGGGCCGCTACCGCGGCAGGGCCGGCGCGCTGGTGCGGCCCGGGTCGGCCGACGAGGTCGCCGCCGTGCTGCTGGCCTGCCGGGACGCGGGCGCTTATGTCACGGTGCAGGGCGGGCGCACCTCGCTGGTGGCCGGGACCGTGCCCGAGCACGACGACGTGCTGCTGTCCACCGAACGCCTGCGCGACCTCGGCGAGGTCGACGTCGCCGAGCGCCGAATATCAGTGGGCGCGGGCGTGACTCTGGCCGAGGTGCAGCGCACGGCCGTGTCCGCCGGCCTGGTGTTCGGTGTCGACCTGGCCGCGCGCGACACCGCAACGGTCGGCGGTATGGCATCGACGAACGCTGGCGGGCTGCGCACTGTGCGCTACGGCAACATGGGCGAGCAGGTCATCGGTGTGGACGTCGCGCTGCCCGACGGCACGGTGCTGCACAGACACAGCCTGGTGCGGATGGACAACACCGGCTACGACCTGGCGTCGCTGTTCGTCGGCGCCGAGGGCACGCTGGGCGTCATTACCGCGCTCGACCTCAAGCTGCACCCCACACCGCGACACCGGGTGACCGCGATCTGCGGATTCGCCGACCTCGACTCGCTGGTCGCCGCCGGCCGTAGGTTCCGCGACCTGGACGGCATCGCCGCGCTGGAACTGATCGACGCGCGCGCCAGCGCACTGACCGCCGAACACGCAGGGGTCCCCGCGGCCGTCGACGGCGCCTGGCAGCTCCTGGTCGAGCTGGCCGGCGACGGGGACCAGACCGAGCGGCTGGCCGAGGCGATCTCCGACGCGGAGCTGACCGCCGAGCCCGCCGTCGGTGTGGACGTGGCCGCGCAGCAGCGGCTGTGGCAGGTACGCGAGGCGGTCGCCGAGGTGCTCGGCGCATACGGTCCGCCGTTGAAATTCGATGTGTCGCTGCCGCTTTCGGCCATCGCATCGTTCGCGGCCAAAGCCGACGAGCTCGTCACCACCCATGCCCCGGAGGCGATTCCGGTGCTGTTCGGGCACATCGGCGAGGGCAACCTGCATCTGAACCTGGTGCGATGCACGATCGACGGCGAGGCCGAGCATGCCTTGTACTCGGCGATGATGGACCTCATCGCGCGTCTCGGCGGCAATGTCAGCTCCGAGCACGGCGTCGGCACCCGCAAGCGGGAGTACGTCGGAATGTCGCGCACCGACGCCGATATCGCGGCGATGCGGACGGTGAAGGCGGCGTTCGACCCGTCGGGTTACCTCAACCCCGCCGTGCTCTTCGGCTAGCGGTCCTCGGGGTCGTCGTCGCGAGAATGCCTGCCGTTGGACTCGGACCACCACCGCCGGGCGGCCGGGCGCTCGTCAGACATCCGGTGAGACCCGGATCGTTCCAGCCCACTGAGGCGACTCTCGTCGTCGACATGCAAACCGTTGTGCGCCAACCCGATCGGCTCGACCGTGGGTTCGGCCGGCGTTGCCGGGGGAATGTCGGCGAGCAGCTGGTCGAGGATCGCGCGCCACGAGTCACCGGCCCGCTCGGGCTCGGGTTCGGGTTGGGGTCGGACGCCCAACGGCTCGGTCGGCGGGTCCCGCTCGGCGGGCGTCGCCGGTGAAGGGTCGACATGACCCCAGTCGACGGTGTATTCGAGGTAGTCGTCATCGTCGTCGACGAACGCTTCATCACCGCCGTACTCGACCGCGAGGGGCGCGGCGTCGACGTCGTCAAGGGGCCGACGCGCGTAGCCGAGCAGGAACAGCGCGGCGCCCACACCGAACAACGCGACGAAGGCCGGCAGCAGCAACGCCTGCGACATCGCCGCGGCGAACGGTCCGTGCAGAAACGACGGCAGTTGCGTCGCACCGGCTTCGCCCTGGGTCGAGTCGGCGGCCCACGGCGGCATCTCGGAGTCGACCTGCCAGGTCATGAACGCCGCCATGCCGGCGCTGCCCAGCACGGCCCCGACCTGTCGGGTGGTGTTGTAGACCCCCGAACCCGCACCGGCCAACTGCGGCGGCAGATTGCGGGTCGCGGTGGCGGCCAGCGGCGACCAGATGAAGGCCATGCCGATACCCGTCGCGGTCAGCGGCAGCACCAGTCGCCAGATCGGGGTGGCGGGGGTCATCTCGATCGACAGCCACGTCATCGCGATCGCGAGCACCGAGAAGCCGAAGCCGACCACGGGCCGCGGATGCCACCGGTCGACGATCCAGCCGACGTACGGCGCAAGCACCCCGGTCGCGATCGCCATCGGCGCGGTCAGTAGCGCCGATCGGGTCGGCGACAGTCCGCACACCGCCTGGGCGTAGAACATGACCGGCACCATCATCCCGGTCGCCACGAACCCGATGGTCGCCACGCCGAAGTTCGACAGAGAGAAGTCGCGGTCCCGGAAGACCACCAGCGGCAGGAGAGGATCCCTGGGGTTGACCGACTGCCAGTACAGGAACGCGGCCATCACTCCGATGCCGAGCGCCATCAGGCCCCACACCCAGTGCGTCCACTGGTGCGCCTGGCCCTCCTGCAGCGCGAACACGATCAGGAACAGCGCGACCGCCGACAACGCCACCCCGGGCAGGTCGAACCGCTGCTTGTGCCGCGGTAGCTCGGGCACCAACCGGATCGCCACCGCGACGCCGAGCACGCCGACAGGAACATTGACGAAGAAGATCCACTGCCAGCCGAGGGCGTCGACCAGGATTCCACCGGCCAGCGGGCCGACCAGCGTCGCGACGCCGGCCGTCGCACCCCACACGCTCATCGCCACGCCACGCCGCTCGGCGGGGAAGATCCGTGTCACCGTCGACAGCGTCTGCGGCGTCAGCAGGGCCGCGCCCACACCCTGGACGACGCGCGCGGCGATCAGCATCCCGATCGTGTCGGACAGCCCGCACCACAGGGAAGCCACGGTGAACACCGTCAGGCCGAGGAGGTAGAGGTTCTTCGGCCCGAACCGGTCGCCCAGGCGGCCCGCCACCAGCAACGGCACCGCGTAGGCGAGCAGGTAGGCGCTGGTGACCCAGAGGACCGCGTCGTAACTGGCATCGAACCGGGCCATGATCGCCGGATTGGCCACCGAGACGATCGTCGCGTCGACCAGGATCATGAAGAAGCCGACCATCATCGCCCAGAGCGCATGCCACGGGTTCGGGGAGGCGTTCTGCCGGGGAATGAGGGTTGAAAACATCTGGGCTCGACTAGTGCTCGGCGATCCCGCCGACGCTACGGAGCCTGGCAAGGCCCCGACAAGTCGGGACCCACGCGCAACGAAGCGTCAGGCAGGTTCGGGCACGGCGTCATCGATGACGTCGTGTTCGGAGTCGTCCGCGCGTTCGGTCGTCGACACACCGACGGCCATGAGCGCGAGCAACGCGATCACCATACCCACCGTCATCACCGACGCCAGCGCGAACTCGTCGTTGCCGAGTACGCCGACCAGCGGCGCGATTGCCGCGCCCAGGCCGAACTGTCCCGCGCCGAGCAGCGCAGCCGCGGTGCCCGCGGCGTCGGGGTGCCGGGTCAACGCCACGGCGGGCGCGTTCGGTATGACCAGACCCATCGCCGCCAGGATCACCCACACCGGGACGACGAACCCCACCAGCCCACCGAGATGAGCAAGCGACATACCGACGAAGACGACGCCGGCGACCGAGGCCACCACCAGCGCCCAGAGCACGATGGTCTGCGGTGAGAACCGGCGCAGCAACACCACATTGCACTGCGTCGCAGCGATCAACGCGATCGCGCCGGCACCGAAAACGAGGGCGAACGCCTGCTGATCCAGGCCGTAGCGGCCCTGCAGCACAAACGGCGCGGCGGCGATGTAGGCGAACAACCCCGACATGCCCAGCGCGGCGACCAGGACCAGTACGACGAATCGGAGGTCGCGCAGCAACTCCACGTACGTCGCGGCGATGCCGCGCACCTTCAGCGGGCGCCGATGCGAGGCGGGCAGCGTCTCGGGCAGGCTGACCGCGGCCACCAGCAACAGCGCGCCCGCGATCACCACCAGCGCGGCGAACACCCAGTGCCACGAGGCCTTGAGCAACACCGCGGCGCCCAGCGACGGCGCCACCACCGGTGCGACGCCGAGCACCAGCATCAGCCGCGATATCACCGTCGCCGCGGCCGAGTCGGTGAACAGATCCCCGACGACCGCGATCGCCACCACCATGGCCGCGGCGGCGCCCATCCCCTGCAGTCCGCGGGCCACCCCGAGCAGTTCGATGTTCGGCGCGAACAAGCACAGCAGCGACGCGACCATGTGCAGCACGATCCCGGCCATCAACGGGCGACGCCGGCCCAGCGAGTCCGACAGCGGGCCGACGACCAGCTGGCCGAGCGCGAGCCCGGCAAGGGTCCCGGTGAGCGTCAGCTGCGCCACCGACGAGGAAACCCCGAGCTCGTCGGCGATCCTCGGCAGCGCAGGCAGGTACATGTCGATGGTCAGTGGACCGAGCGCAACCATGACCCCGAGCACGACGATCATCCGTATGCGGCTCGGCGTCCTTTCCTCCTGTGTCGAGGTCGGGGCGGTTGTCAGCTCCACAGCCGGTGATGTTGCCATGAGAATGGTTAGCGTCGCTTCTCAATATTTTCTTCCCGGTTCGGCACACAGTGAGCGCGATCACGACCGGGCACCGACGGCGATCGTCGTTCGTTGCCGAGGCGTTAGCCTTGAGGCGAGTTGCTCGGACAGGAGGCCCACATGAGTGCCCGGTCGAAGGCCAAGAGCCAGTTGCCGGCGGTCAACGATGGCGCCGCCGAGGACCCGAGCGTCGCCGCCAAGGTGCTCACCCAGATCATCGAGCGGGGCGCGCGTGTGCAGGGACCCGCGGTCAAGGCCTACGTGGACCGCCTCCGCAAGCAGAGTCCCGACGCGTCGCCGGCCGACATCGTCGGCAAGCTCGAGAAGCACTACCTCGCCGCGGTGATGGCGAGCGGCGCGGCCGTCGGGTCGGCCGCGGCGTTCCCGGGCATCGGGACGCTGGCCGCGATGTCGGCGGTTGCCGGCGAGACGGTGGTGTTCCTCGAAGCGACGGCGGTCTACGTGCTGGCCGTCGCGGAGGTGCACGGAATTCCTGCCGAGCATCGGGAACGTCGCCGCGCCCTGGTGCTGGCGGTGCTGGTCGGCGAGGACAGCAAGCATGCGATCGCGGACCTGATCGGCCCGGGCCGCACCAGGGGCGCGTGGCTGGCCGACGGTGCGGCGACGCTGCCGCTGCCCGCGGTGTCGCAACTGAATTCGCGCCTGCTGAAGTACTTCGTCAAGCGCTACACCCTCAAGCGCGGGGCGATCGCGTTCGGCAAGATGCTGCCCGTCGGCATCGGGGCCGTCGTCGGGGGCGTGGGGAATCGCATGATGGGCAAACGCATCGTGGCCAACGCGCGCAAGGCGTTCGGCAATCCGCCACCGCGGTGGCCGGCGGCCCTGCATGTGCTGCCCGCACCGCGAAGCTAGCGGCGTGACGACGACCATAAGGCCGTTGTCATGGCCTGGCCGTTGCTTCAGCGCTAGCCTTTAGGCGGCGTATTGCGGGGTAACCGTAGAGAACCTGGCGAGCGTGTGAGGCGCGCTCGCGCGAAGCGAAGGAATCGAGGCGAGTAGCTACCGTGAGCTCACCTTCACCATTCGGACAGAACGAGTGGTTGGTCGAGGAGATGTACCGCAAGTTCCGCGAGGATCCCTCGTCGGTCGATCCCAGTTGGCATGAATTTCTGGTCGACTACTCTCCCGAGCCGACGTCCGAGAGCCAGACCGGTGGCGCGAACGGTCAGCGTGCGGCCGCGCCGGAGAGCCCGCCGGAGCCGGCGCCCGCTCCGGCGCCGAAGGAGACCGACAGCGACGGCGCCAAGGAAGCCAAGGAATCCGTCAAGGAATCGAAGGCACCCGCCCCGGAATCCAAGGCACCGGCGAAGGACAAGAAGGCCTCCGAAACCAAGGCGCCGGCCAAGGAATCCAAGGCGCCGGAGAGCGCCCCGACGAAGGCCAAGGAGCCTGCGGCCAAGGAGTCTGCGGCCAAGCAGCCCGCCGACGGCCAAGAGACTCAGGTGCTGCGGGGTGCGGCCGCGGCGGTCGTGAAGAACATGTCGGCCTCGTTGGAGGTGCCGACGGCGACCAGTGTCCGCGCGATACCCGCCAAGCTGATGATCGACAACCGGATCGTCATCAACAATCACCTGAAACGGACTCGGGGCGGGAAGATCTCGTTCACGCACCTGATCGGCTACGCGGTCGTACAGGCGGTCAAGAAGTTCCCGAACATGAACCGCCACTTCGCCGAGACCGACGGCAAGCCGACCGCGGTCACCCCCGAGCACGTGAACCTCGGGCTCGCGATCGACCTGCAGGGCAAGGACGGTAACCGCCAGTTGGTGGTGGCCGGCATCAAGGGCGCCGAAGCCATGTCGTTCGGCCAGTTCATCGCGGCGTACGAGGACATCGTGCGCCGTGCGCGCGACGGCAAGCTCACCGCGCAAGACTTTGGCGGCGTGACGATTTCGCTGACCAACCCCGGCACCATCGGCACCGTGCATTCGGTGCCGCGGCTGATGCGCGGCCAGGGCGCGATCATCGGCGTCGGCGCGATGGAGTATCCGGCCGAGTTCCAGGGCGCGAGCGAGGAGCGCATCGCCGATCTGGGTGTCGGCAAGCTGGTCACGCTGACGTCGACCTACGACCACCGCATCATCCAGGGCGCCGAGTCGGGCGACTTCCTGCGCACCGTGCACCAGCTGTTGCTCGACGACGACTTCTTCGACGAGACCTTCCGCGAGCTCGGCATCCCCTACGAGCCGGTGCGGTGGCGGACCGACAACCCGGACTCCATCGAGGACAAGAACGCCCGCGTCATCGAGCTGATCGCCGCGTACCGCAACCGCGGTCACCTGATGGCCGACATCGACCCGCTGCGACTGGACAAGAACCGGTTCCGCAGCCACCCCGACCTCGACGTGCAGACCCACGGCCTGACGTTGTGGGACCTGGATCGGGAGTTCAAGGTCGGCGGCTTCGCCGGCGCCGAGCAGAAGAAGCTGCGCGATGTGCTCGGCCTGCTGCGGGACTCCTACTGTCGCCACATCGGCGTCGAGTACACCCACATCCTCGAGCCCGAACAGCAGCAGTGGCTGCAGGACCGAATCGAGAAGAAGCACGAGAAGCCGACGGTTGCCGAGCAGAAGTACATCCTGAGCAAGCTCAACGCGGCCGAAGCATTCGAAACGTTCCTGCAAACGAAATACGTAGGCCAGAAACGCTTCTCGTTGGAAGGCGCCGAGACCGTCATCCCGACCATGGATGCGGTGATCGACCAGTGCGCCGAGCACGCACTCGACGAGGTCGTGATCGCCATGCCGCACCGCGGCCGGCTCAACGTGCTGGCCAACATCGTCGGCAAGCCGTACTCGCAGATCTTCAGCGAGTTCGAAGGCAATCTGAACCCGTCGCAGGCGCACGGCTCCGGCGACGTGAAGTACCACCTCGGCGCATCCGGCAAGTTCATTCAGATGTTCGGCGACAACGAGATTGACGTGTCGCTGGTGGCCAATCCGTCGCACCTCGAGGCCGTCGACCCGGTCCTGGAGGGTCTGGTGCGCGCCAAGCAGGACATCATCGCCAAGGACGACCACGACAGCGAGACCGCCGAAGCTTTCAGTGTCGTGCCGCTCATGCTGCACGGCGACGCGGCGTTCGCCGGGCAGGGCGTGGTCGCCGAGACGCTGAACCTGGCGCTGCTGCGGGGCTACCGCACCGGCGGGACGATCCACATCATCGTCAACAACCAGATCGGTTTCACCACATCGCCTTTCGACGCCAAGTCGTCGGAGTACTGCACCGACGTCGCCAAGATGATCGGCGCGCCGATCTTCCACGTCAACGGCGACGATCCCGAAGCCGCGGACTGGGTGGGCCGGCTCGCGGTCGACTTCCGGCAGAAGTTCAAGAAGGACGTCGTCATCGACTTGCTGTGCTACCGCCGCCGCGGGCACAACGAAGGCGACGACCCGTCGATGACGCAGCCGGCCATGTACGACGCGATCGACGTCAAACGCGGCGTGCGCAAGAGCTACACCGAAGCGCTGATCGGTCGCGGCGACATCTCGATGAAAGAGGCCGAGGACGCCCTGCGTGACTATCAGGGCCAGCTGGAACGGGTCTTCAACGAGGTCCGCGAACTCGAGAAACACGAGATCGCCCCCAGCGCGTCCGTCGAAGCCGACCAGATGGTGCCGGCGGGCACGAACACCGCGGTGGACAAGTCGTTGCTGGCCCGCATCGGAGATGCGCATCTGGCGTTTCCCGAAGGCTTCAGCGTGCACCCGCGCGTCAAGCCGGGTCTCGAGAAGCGCCGCGAGATGGCCTACGAGGGCAAGGTGGACTGGGCGTTCGCCGAGCTGCTGGCGCTCGGCTCGCTGATCGCCGAGGGCAAGACCGTTCGACTCACCGGCCAGGACACGCGCCGCGGCACATTCTCGCAGCGCCACTCGGTGATCATCGACCGCAAGACGGGCCAGGAGTTCACCCCGCTGCAGCTGCTGACCACGAACGAAGACGGCACGCCCACCGGTGGCAAGTTCATGGTGTACGACTCGCCGCTGTCGGAGTTCGCCGCCGTCGGCTTCGAATACGGGTATTCCGTCGGCAATCCCGAGGCCCTGGTGTTGTGGGAGGCGCAGTTCGGCGACTTCATCAACGGCGCACAGTCGATCATCGACGAGTTCATCAGCTCCGGTGAGGCCAAGTGGGGCCAGCTGTCCGACGTCGTGCTGCTGCTGCCGCACGGTCACGAAGGGCAGGGTCCGGACCACACGTCGGGCCGCATCGAGCGGTTCCTGCTGTTGTGGGCGGAGGGGTCGATGACGATCGCAGTGCCATCGACGCCGGCCAACTACTTTCACCTGTTGCGCCGTCACGCGCTCGACGGCATCCACCGGCCGCTCATCGTGTTCACGCCGAAGTCGATGCTTCGCAACAAGGCCGCCGTCAGCGACATCCGCGAGTTCACCGAGATGAAGTTCCGCTCGGTGATCGAGGAGCCGACCTACACCGACGGCGACGGTGATCGCAGCAAGGCCAAGCGCATGCTGTTGACCAGCGGCAAGCTCTACTACGAGCTGGTCGCCCGCAAGAACAAGGAGAAGCGCGACGACGTGGCGATCGTGCGCATCGAGCAACTCGCACCGCTGCCGCGGCGCCGGCTGGCCGAGACATTGGACCGCTATCCCAACATCGAGCAGTACTTCTGGGTCCAGGAGGAACCGGCGAACCAGGGCGCATGGCCGACGTTCGGACTGACCCTGCCCGAAGTGCTGCCGGAGAAGCTGTCCGGCATCACGCGCATCTCGCGGCGGGCGATGTCGGCGCCGTCGTCGGGCTCGTCGAAGGTGCACGCCGTCGAGCAGCAGGAGATCCTCGACGAGGCCTTCGCCTAGCGCGGGGGCCGGATTGGCCCCGCTGGCGGGGTCGCGGGGTCACACACGGCACGGCCGGTCCCGGCGGTCACGAACACGGCCGGTTGGGGCCCGGCCGTGCCCAGCGGTCTCAGATGTCACACCGACGCACGTTTTCCAGACAAAGTGCGGCACGGCGTCAGTAAAACGTTGCCCGGTGTGGCTTGTGTGACGTGCGTAGGTCGAGGGTGCGCTAAAGCGCGAACCGGCGGTACCGGCTAACCTCGTCACGAGCAACTGACACGAGGAGTGGATATGCAGGGCTTCGCGGGGAAGGTCGCCGTGGTGACCGGCGCCGGATCAGGCATCGGGCAGGCGTTGGCGCTCGAACTGGCGCGCTCTGGCGCGAAGGTGGCGATCAGCGACGTCAACACCGAAGGCCTGGCGGAAACCGAGGCGCGCATCAAAGCCATCGGCGCGCCGGTGAAGGCGGACCGACTCGACGTCACCGAGCGGGAGGCCTTCGAGCTGTACGCCGACTCGGTCGCCGAGCACTTCGGGACGATCAACCAGGTCTACAACAACGCGGGCATCGCCTACGTCGGCGACGTCGAGGTGACGCCGTACAAGGACTTCGAACGGGTGATGGACGTCGACTTCTGGGGCGTGGTCAACGGCACCAAGGCCTTCCTGCCGCACCTGATCGCGTCGGGCGACGGCCACGTCGTCAATGTGTCCAGCCTGTTCGGTATTTTCTCCGTTCCCGGCCAGGCGGCTTACAACTCGGCGAAGTTCGCGGTGCGCGGCTTCACGGAGGCGCTGCGTCAGGAGATGGCGGCGGCCGGCCACCCGGTGAAGGTGACGACCGTGCATCCCGGCGGCATCAAGACCGCCATCATGCGAAACGCCACGGCCGTCGAGGGTTTCGACAAGGAAAGCCTGACTCGGACCTTCGACAAGCGGCTCACCATCACCACGCCCGAGCGCGCGGCGAACATCATCCTCGACGCTGTGCGTAAGGACAAGGCGCGCGTGCTGGTCGGTCCGGACGCCAAGGTGCTCGACTTCATCGTGCGTATGACCGGATCGGGATACCAACGGTTGTTCTCCACGGTGTTGCCGAGGTTGGTGCCGAACGCGCACTGACGGCGTGCACCTCGGTTCGGAGGGCCGACGACCCTAGTCGCCCAGGGGGTGTTCGGCGAGGAACGCGTCGGCCACCTGACCCGGGTCCGCTCCGTCGGCCACCGCTGCGCGCATGTCGGCCAGCGCCGCGGTGTCCAGCACGCCGGCCACCTCGTTGAGCGCCAGCACCTGAGACTCGTTGAGCTCGTTGCGGCGGTACAGCGGCACCAGGTTCTCGGCGCGGATCAGCGAGGTCTTGTCGGAGAGCGTCAGCAGTTCGGGCGGAATGCCGGGCGCGGCCGTCGTCGTCCATGCCGCGCGAAATCGGCCGGACCGGACCGCCGCGAACGCCGCTGCGCTGTCCGGATATTCGGTCACCTTCGGCTCACATGTCCCGATCGCTGTGGGCCGCGGCGCATCGGCGACTGCGACGACGGACAGCTCCTCGCAGTGGCGCACGGCGGCGGTGACGTCGCGTCCACCCAACGCCTCGGCCGTCGCCTCGGTGACCGCGAGCGCGGGTTTGTCCTCCGCCGATGTCGTATAGTCGCCCGCTGCAACGCCTTCGGGCAACGCGGACACCATCTCGCGGTACACCTGCACCGCCGCCCGTGCGGTGGCCTCCGGATTGAACCTGTCCAGCAATCGTCCGGTGAGCCCGGGCACGACCCGCACATTGCCGGAGTCCAGTTCGATCAGCGGGTGTTTCCCGGTCTCGACGTGGGCGGGGTGGCCGTAGGACCGCAAGGCCGCGGCGTACAGATGTGCGATCAGCGTCGACTCGGGATCGGGCGTGGTGCCGACCGCGATCGACGGCGGCTGTTCGGGCCCGCCGCAAGCGGCGCTGCCCGCCACGATCAGCGCGGCGAGCGCCAGCGCCAGCCGCCGGCCCACGTGCGACCTAGCCGCCGGACGCGTGGTCGGACGCACCGGCGACCGCGCGCGCCACTGCGGGCGAGACCCGGGGGTCCAACACGCTGGGCACGATTCGGTCGGCCGCCAGGTCGTCGCCGACCACGGAGAAGATCGCTTGGGCGGCAGCAACTTTCATCTGCTCGGTGATGCGGCGCGCACCGGCGTCCAGCGCGCCGCGGAACACCCCCGGGAAGGCGAGGACGTTGTTGATCTGGTTCGGGAAGTCGCTGCGACCGGTCGCGACGACGGCCGCGTACCTGCTCGCCTCGTCGGGATGAATCTCTGGGTCGGGGTTCGACAGCGCGAACACGATCGAATCCGGCGCCATCGAGGCGATCAGATCGGCGGGCACGACACCGGCCGACAGCCCGAGGAACACGTCGGCGCCGGCGACGGCCTCGGCGATGCCGCCGGTCAACCCCCTCGGGTTGGTCCGCTCGGCGATCTCGGCCTTGTAGGAGTTGAGGTTCTCGCGGCCCTTGTGCAGGATGCCCTGCGAATCCAGCAGCGTGACGTCGCCGACCCCGGCGGCCATCAGGATGTTCGCGCACGCGACGCCGGCCGCACCGGCGCCCGAGACCACCACCCGCAGCGAGGCCATGTCGCGGTCGACGACCCTGGCCGCCCCCAGCAGCGCGGCCAGCACGACGATCGCGGTGCCGTGCTGGTCGTCATGCATGACCGGGCAGTCGAGCGCCTCGACCAGGCGCCGCTCGATCTCGAAGCACCGCGGCGCCGAGATGTCCTCGAGGTTCACTGCCCCGAACGTCGGGCGCAGCCGCACCAGGGTTTCGACGATCTCGTCGGGATCCTTGGTGTCGAGCACGATGGGGATCGAGTCGAGGTCGGCGAACGCCTTGAACAGCGCGCTCTTGCCCTCCATCACGGGCAGCGACGCCGCCGGCCCGATGTCGCCGAGACCGAGGACCGCGCTGCCGTCGCTGACGACGGCCACCATCCGGTTGGCCCAGGTATAGCGGGCCGCCAGGGTGTGGTCGGCGGCGATGGCTCGGCTCACCTGAGCCACGCCCGGCGTGTAAGCGAGGGACAGCGCCCGCTCGGTGTCGAGGGGCGCGTTGAGCGCCACCGACAGCTTGCCGCCGACGTGGGCCGCGAAGATCTCTTCGTCACTGACGACGATGTGGGATCCGGTCACTGGTAGGTCTCTCACCGCTTGCGACACGGCGCTCAGGGTAACGACGAACTGGTAGGTAACCTAATCGCTCCCCCGAGCCTCGTGGTCGCCTCAGATGAGACCCAAGTCGGTGACCGCCTTGCGTTCGTCGGCGAGTTCGGCCGTCGTCTTGTCGATGCGGCCGCGGGAGAAGTCGTCGATCTCCAGGCCCTGCACGATCGACCAGTTGCCGTCCTTCGTCGTCACCGGGAACGACGACATCAGACCCTCCGGCACGCCGTAGGACCCGTCGGAAACCACCGCCATCGACACCCAGTCATCGGACGGGGTGCCCAGCAGCCAGTCCCGGGCGGCGTCGACGGTCGCCGACGCTGCCGAGGCCGCCGACGAGGCACCGCGGGCATCGATGATCGCCGCACCGCGCTTGGCCACGGTCGGGATGAAGTCGTTCTCGATCCAGTTCTGGTCGTTGACCGCCTCGGCGGCGTTCTTCCCGCCGACCTCGGCGTGGAAGATGTCGGGGTACTGCGTGGCCGAGTGGTTGCCCCAGATCGTCATCTTCTTGATGTCGGTGACCTTGGCACCGGTCTTGCGGGCCAGTTGGCTGATGGCGCGGTTGTGGTCCAGACGAGTCAGCGCCGAGAACCGCTCGCGCGGGATGTCGGGCGCGTTGGTCATCGCGATCAGGGCGTTGGTGTTGGCCGGGTTGCCGGTGACGCCGATGCGCACGTCGTCGGCGGCGACCTCGTTGAGCGCCTTGCCCTGGGCGGTGAAGATCGCACCGTTGGCCTCGAGCAGGTCACTGCGCTCCATGCCCGGGCCACGCGGGCGGGCGCCGACGAGCAGCGCGAGGTTCGCGCCGTCGAAGATCTTGTTCGCGTCGGCGCCGATCTCCACGCCGGCGAGCAGCGGGAAAGCGCAGTCGTCGAGTTCCATCACGACACCCTCGAGCGCCTTGAGCGCCGGCTCGATCTCGAGCAGCCGCAGCTCGACAGGCCGATCGGGTCCGAGCAGTGAACCGCTCGCGATGCGGAACAGCAGGCTGTAGCCGATCTGGCCGGCGGCACCGGTGACGGCGACCTTGAGGGGAGTTGTGCTCACGTCAGATGCTCCTTGGACAGTCCTACGTTGCCCGCACCGCGGGCGAAATCGGGTCGGGACTGAAACTAGCAGGACGCCGATGTCGCCAGCCGCGTAGCATCGGCGACGGCCCGGATACGGGTCCTGCGCTGTCCGGGGAGGCTGATGCGATGCCGTCGTTTCGCCCACTGCCTCCGTCGCTGCGGCCCGTCGGGAAAGCGAACTCCGGTGACGTGGACGCCGCCTCGATCCCCGTGCCGGTGGCGCGGGCGACGGTCGACTGCGGCATCTACTGCGAGGGAACACGGCTGGCCGGCAAGTACACGCACGCGGCCGCCAAGGAAAAGGTGCAGGAGCTGCGCGGCGGCGGCAGGGACGCATTCGTCTGGATCGGTCTGCACGAACCCGACGACCGCCAGATGCAGGTGGTCGCCGACGAGTTCGGCCTGCACGAGCTGGCCGTCGAGGACGCGGTCCACGCACACCAACGACCGAAGCTGGAACGCTACGACAACACCCTGTTCCTGGTCCTCAAGACGGTCACCTACGTCGAGCACGAATCCGTCGCGTACGCGCGGGAGATCGTCGAAACCGGCGAGATCATGATCTTCGTCGGGCCCGATTTCGTGGTAACGGTCCGGCACGGGGAGCACGGTGGGCTTGCCGGGGTCCGCAAACGGCTCGACGCCTCCCCCGGGCTTCTCAAGCTGGGGCCGTACGCGGTGATGCATGCGATCGCCGACCATGTCGTCGACGATTACCTCGATGTCACCGACTCGATGGAGACCGACATCGACACGATGGAAGAGAACGTCTTCTCGCCGGCCACGCAGACCAACATCGAAAGCATCTACCTGCTCAAGCGGGAGATCGTCGAACTACGCCGGGCCGTCAGCCCGCTGACGCTGGCGCTGCAGCGGATCATGAGCGATCACGACGACCTGATCTCGATCGAGGTCCGGCGCTACATGCGCGACGTGCTGGATCACAACACGCAGGCCGCCGACCGGATCGCCACCTACGACGAGGTGCTCAGCTCGCTGGTGCAGGCCGCGGTCGGCAAGGTCGCCATGCAGCAGAACGTCGACATGCGCAAGATCTCGGCCTACGTCGCGATCGCCGCGGTGCCCACGGCCATCGCCGGCATCTACGGGATGAACTTCGATTACATGCCCGAACTCAAACAGGCGTGGGGCTATCCGGCGGTCCTGGCTGTGATGTTGATCGTGTGCACGCTGTTGTTCCGCGCGTTCCGGCGCAACCGCTGGCTGTAGTTTCGCGCTCAGCTGGGTTTGGCGGCCCGCCGCTCAGCTGGGTTTGGCGGCCCGCCGCCGTGGGTCGAGGACGTCGACGCCGTCCTGCTCCCACGCCTCGCGCATCGCGTCGGCACCCTTGAGCCGCACCCACGCCGCTTCGGTGGCGGTGATCGGCGTCGCCGACAGGATCGCCACCGGCTGCAGCGGCCCGGTGAGCGGCACGTCGTCAATGTCGCTGCGGCTCAACAAAAATGCCGTGAACGGCGCGCCTTCCCACAGTGGCGTCTCGAGGTCGATCAGCGCGTCGGGTTCGAGGATCAGCCCTTCGACGGCGGGCGCGGCGGCGACGATCGCGATCGATCGCGACAGCCCACGCGGCGCCGGGCCGCGCAGCGCAACCGTCACCTCCGCCCGCGGGCCGTGCAGCACATCGGTCACCATCTCGGCGGGGTCGAGCATCGGGTGGCGCGAACAGCCCAGCGAGACATAGTGATAGACATGGCGGTTGACGTCAGGGTCGCCTCCGGGGCCGGGGCCGAATCGGAGCACGTCGATCTTCTCGGTGCCGAGGAACGTGACGCTGGCCGTGGCGGGTTCAGCGGTGACACCGGCCCGGGCGAAATGTTCGCGCAGATGGGCGCGAACCTCAGCCAGAACGTCGATCACTCGGCACTAGCTGCCGGCGCTGTGGCGTCATCGGGCAGCGTCAGGTTCTTACCGGAGTCGGGATCGAAGACCACCAGCTTCGACGTGTCGAACGCCAATTGGATCGTCTCACCCTGGCGAGCCGTCGACTCGACCGAAACCCTTGCCACGAACTCGTTTTCGCCGGCGCCCGACTCGGCGGCCAGCTCGGCGAGTTGAGCGGAACGCGCTCCGGCGCCCTCGGTCTTGAAGTGGACGTACTTGTCGGCGCCCAGTGACTCCACCCTGTCGACCTGCACGTCGAAGGTCAGGGCGCGGATCCGCGCATACCCGTCGAGCAGTGCCGCGTCCTCGAAATGCTCGGGCCGGATACCGACGATCACGTTCCTCGGCGCGTTGTGCCGGCTGAGCAGATCGTAATTCTCCGGGGTGAAGGTGACCTCGCCGAACGGCAGCTGCACACCGATGTCGGTGACCGTGGCAGGGAAGAAATTCATTGCGGGCGAACCGATGAAGCCGGCGACGAACAGATTCGCCGGGCGGCTGTAGAGCTCCTCGGGCGTGCCGATCTGCTGGGCCACCCCGGCGAGCAGCACCACGACGCGGTCACCCAGCGTCATCGCTTCCGTCTGGTCGTGGGTGACGTAGACGGTGGTCGTGCCCAACCGGTCCTGCAGACGCGCGATCTCCGAGCGCATCTGCACTCGCAGCTTGGCGTCGAGGTTCGACAGCGGTTCGTCCATCAGGAATGCCTTGGGATCGCGCACGATGGCGCGGCCCATCGCGACGCGCTGGCGCTGACCGCCGGAGAGCTGGCCCGGTTTGCGATCCAGAAGTTCGCTCAGGTCAAGGATTTTGGCGGCCTCGTTGACCTTGCGGGCGATTTCGTCTTTCTTCAACTTGGCCAGGGTGAGTGGGAACGCGATGTTCTGCCGGACGGTCATATGCGGATACAGCGCGTAGGACTGGAACACCATCGCGATGTCGCGGTCCTTGGGCGCCTTCTCGTTGACCCGCTCGCCGGCGATGCGCAGTTCACCCGACGTGATGTCCTCCAGGCCCGCGATCATGTTGAGCGTGGTCGACTTTCCGCAACCGGACGGGCCGACGAGGATGATGAACTCGCCGTCGGCGATCGTCATCGACAACTCGTGTACGGCCGTCGCGCCGTTGGGGTAACTCTTCGTCACCCGGTCCAACACAATTTCGGCCATGGAACTATCCCTTCACCGCGCCGGATGTCAGTCCGGCGACGATCCGTCGTTGGAAGATGAGGACGAAGACGATGATCGGGATCGTGATCACCATCGCGCCCGCCGCGATCGATCCGGTCGGCTCCTCGAATTGCGAACTGCCGGTGAAGTTCGCGATCGCCACGGGCGCGGTGATCGCCCGCTGGGTCGCGGTCAGCGACAAGGCGAGCAGCAGGTCGTTCCACGCGAAGATGAACACCAGGATCGCCGCGGTGACGATGCCCGGCGCGGCCAGCGGCGCGATGACTTTGCGGAACGCCTGCGACGGTGTGGCGCCGTCCATCTTGGCGGCCTTCTCAAGGTCCCAGGGGATCTCGCGAAAGAAGGCCGACAGTGTGTAGATCGCCAGCGGCAGCGCGAAGGTGATGTACGGGATGATCAGGCCGGGCCAGGTGTCGAACAGGCCGACCGCGCGTTCGATGTTGAAAATCGGTGTGACGAGCGAGATGTGGGGAAACATCGCGATCAGCAGCGCGATGCCGATCAGCAGCTGTTTGCCGGGGAAGTCGAGCCGCGCGACCGCGTATGCGGCCATGCCGCCGACCACCACCGCGATGACGGTGGTGATCAGGCCGATGCCTATCGAGTTGATCAACGCCGAGGTGAAGGCCCCGTTGTTGCCGCCCGCGAAGATCGCCTTGTAGTTGTCGAACGTGATTTCGGCCGGAATCAGCTTGCCGTCCTTGACACTCGACGTCGGTTTCAGTGACAGCGAGAGGATCCACAGCACCGGAAGGAGCGCATAGACGACCACCAGGATGTTGACGACGGTCCAACCGGTCGCCCGCGTTGCACCGACCCGCTCGGCCATCAGCGACGCTCCTCCGCCGCCCCGGGCGCCGCTGCGCCGAAGATCTTGATGTAGATGAACGCGATGATCGCCACGCACAGGAAGATCAGCACGCTGATCGCCGATCCCAGGCCCACGTTGAACGCCTTGAACAAGTTGTCGTAACCGAGGATCGACACCGAACCGGTGTTGTTCGCGCCGCCGGTGAGGATGTAGATGTTGTCGAAGATGCGGAACGCATCGAGGGTGCGGAACAGCAGCGCCACCAGGATCGCCGGCTTGATCAGCGGCAGGATGACCTTGATGAGCCGCTTCCACGCACCGGCGCCGTCGACCTGTGCGGCGTTGAGCAGATCCTGTGGCACCAACGCCAACCCGGCCAGCAGCAGCAGCGCCATGAACGGCGTCGTCTTCCACACCTCGGCGAGTACCACGATCGCCAGCGACGGGATCTGTTCGGTCAGCGGGGCGCTGCCCTCGGGCAGCAGGTTCGCCAGATAGCCGGTGCCCGGCGTCCACGCGTAGTACCAGCTGTACGACGCGGCGACCGTGACGATTCCGTACGGGATGAGGATCGCGGTGCGCACGACGCCCTTGCCGAAGATGGTGCGGTGCATCACCAGTGCCAGTGCCATGCCGAGCACGAACTCGATGGCGACCGAGACGACGGTGATGGCGAGCGTGACGAAAAGCGCCGTCCACCAGTACCCGTCGGTGAGAATGGTGACGTAGTTTTCCAGGCCGATGAACGCGGTGTCGTGTGGCGCCGCCATGTTGTTGCGCTGCAAGCTCAGCCAGACCGCATAGCCGATCGGATAGCCGGTGACCGCGAGCATCAGCAGGACCGCGGGAGAGACCAGAAGGAACGCCAGCCTGCGCTCCGAGCGGGTGTTCTGGCTGCCGGCCGTGGCCGGAGCGGACATGGCCGGGGTGACCTTCGACGTCGTGGTCGCCGGCGGCGCGGTCATGGGATCAGTCCCTTACCGTCGATGGCCTTCTGCACCTGCTCGGTGAGGTCGTCGGCGGTGTGCTCGGGGTCTATGTCGGTGATTGGCGCCAGCGTGGCCGAAATACGCGTCGACACCGCTTGATAGACCGGCGTGGCAGGCCGGACCGCGGCGTTGGTGAGTTGGTCGCGGATGATCTCGTACTGCGGGTATTTCGACTGGAATGCCGGATCGCTGTACAGCGACGTCCGCACGGCCGGCAGACCGCCTTCCACCGACGTGAACCGTTGGTTCTCGACATTACGCAGGCACCGAATGGCCTCGAACGCCTCGGCTTTGTGCTGCGTCGTCCTCGCGACGGCGAGGTTCAAACCGCCGATGGTGACTTTGGCCTGCTCGCCCGGTCGCACACCGGGGTACGGGGCGAACCCGAACACCTTCTTGCTCGCCTCGAACGCGGCCTCGAACTGCTCGTCGGTCGGGGAGAACGTTCCGACGTCGTTGATGCTGTCGGCGAGCGCGGGGTCCTCGTTGAGGGGCAGGAACGACACGCCGCCTTTGACCGCGTTTTCGAGCAGTGACGGAAGCACATACGGCCAGTTCACCTCGAGCGCCGCGTTGCCTTGTTCGAGTGCCAGGCGTGCGGTGGTTTCATCTGTCTGGGTCACCGACGGGTCCGCGCCGGGTGCGGTGGCGACGTCTTTGATGATCTGCAGCGCCTTGACCGTGGCAGCCCGATGCTCGGGAGTGTCGGTCAGCGTGACGGTTTCACCGTCGTCGGAAAGCACCTGTCCGCCAGCACTTTCCAGCAGGGTGTTGAACCAGACGACCAGGCCCTCGTACTGCTTTCCTTGTACCGCAATCCAGCTCGGCTCACCCGCGGCGTGCAGCCGCGTCGCCTCGGCGACCATGGCGTCCCAGGTTGCCGGTGGCTGCGGTATGAGATCGGCGCGGTACCAGAGTAATTGGGTGTTGGTGGTGATCGGCGCGGCGTACAGCTTGCCCTGCCAGGTGGCGGTCTCCAGCGGACCGGGCAGCGTGTTGGCCGTCGCGTCGGCCTCGGCAAGACCGGCCGGATCGTCGGAAAGCGGCAATGCCCAACCGGCTTCGGCGAACTCGGCCGTCCACACGACGTCGAGCGCCATCACGTCGAGGGTCTTGTCGTTTCCGGTGAGCCGCCGCGCGAGCTGGAGTCGCTGCTCGTCGGCGCTCTTGGGCAAGCTGATCTGTTGGATGGTGAACCGGCCGCCGAGTTCTTCGTTGCACCGCTGTGCGACTGCGGTGAAGGTCTGCCCCTCGTTGGCCGGGGTGTAGTAGTTGATCACGATGCCGCGGCTGTCCGAACCGCAAGCCGTCAGCATTGACGCCGTCGTCAGTGCCGCGACCGCCGCAGCGCCTAGCCGCCGTGGGCCCATGCGCAAGTTCGGGGAGCGCACCACCCGCCTCCGTCCGCCTCCGATGTCGCCGCCGGAGCGACTCCGTCGGGAATGTCCCGCGCGCAAACCGTATTGCCACAACCACGTGGTTTGCAACACCTCAGGCGCGCGCGTCGTGCACCGTTACGCAATCTTGAGCGGGCGCAAACTTTCGACCGATCGCGACGTGTCCCGCAGCAAACACGCACCCTCGCGGCTAGAGGAGCAGCCGTCAGATGGTCAAGCGCGCCAGCAGATCCCGGCCGCGCTCGGCGTTCTGCGGATCGCACAGCACGTCGTAGCGACCGGCGACCAATTGCAGTGTCGAGCTGAAATCTCTTGTGCCGCGTGCCATCGCATACGGGATGGCCGAAGTGATGAGGCCGAAGAACACACCGGCGATCAGACCGGTGGCCAACGCACCCCACGGGCTGGGGCTGAAGAATCCCAGGATCAGGCCGATGAACAGGCCCAGCCAGGCGCCGGTCAGCACACCACCACCGAGCACCTTCGGCCACGTCAGCCTGCCGGTGACCCGCTCGACCTGCATGAGGTCCACGCCGACGATCGTCACCTGCTGTACCGGGAATTCCTGGTCGGACAGGTAGTCGACGGCGCGCTGGGCCTCGGCGTAGGTCGGGTACGAGCCGACCGGCCAGCCCTTCGGCGGGGTCGGCAGGCTGGCGGGGCCACGCCCGACACCGGCTGCGCCGGGCGTTGCGCCCGGGGTCTGTCCAGGCTGAAACGGACTGGTCATCGCTGCTCCATCTCCTCTTTTCGCGCCCGATCGCACTGTCGCATTCACCAGGATCAACGCTGCGAGAGCCGCGATCGTGCCCGGCGGGTGCGCTAGGTTGACAGCATGACAAATCCCGGCGACGACGCGAGACAAACGTCATCATCCGACGCCGCCAGCGGTGCGTCGGAACCGACTTCCAGCGGCTCAGAAGCGCCATCGATCGAGCAGTCCACGGACCAGGCCGCAGCGCAGAGCCAGGGCGGGCAGACCGAGGGCGGACAGGCTTCCGCACCGTACGAAATGCCGGGGCAACCCGGCTACAGCCCGCCGGCCTACGGCGCACCATACGAGACTCCGTCCGGTTACCCGCCGAGCTATCCCCCGCCGTCCGGTTACCCGCCGCCGCCCCAAGGTGGCTACCCGCCCCCGTCGGGCGGCTACCCCCCGCCGTCAGGCGGCTATCCGCCGTACTCCGACCCGTCCACCTTCGGGCAGGCGTATCCGCCGCCGCCCTACGGCGCAGCTCCGTACGGTGGCTCGCCCTACGGCGCACCCGGCGGGTACGGCGCGACCGGCTATGCCGGCGGCTACGGCCTGCCACCACAGGACAAGACGAACGGGATGGCCATCGGCTCGCTGGTGGCCTCGCTGGTCGGCATTCTGTGCGGCATCGGCGCCATCATCGGCATCGTGCTGGGCATCGTCGCGCTCAACCAGATCAAGGAAACCGGTGAGGGCGGCCGCGGGTTGGCCATCGCGGGCATCGCCGTCGGCGCAGCGACGTTTCTCTTCAACGTCATCCTGGCCATCGCCATGCTGGGCACTTGAGCGCTGAGCCGTAGCGTCACTCCGTCGGGCGGAACGGCTCCCCCTGGCGTTGCATGCCTGCAGCGCGGCCCTTTCCGGCGATCACCAAGGCCATTTTCCGGCTCGCCTCGTCGATCATCTCGTCGCCCAGCATGACGGCTCCCCTGGCCCCGCCCGCGCGCGAGGTGTGCCACTCGTAGGCCTCGAGGATCAACTCGGCGTGGTCGAAGTCCGCCTGCCGCGGGCTGAAAATCTCGTTGCCCGCGGCGATCTGGTCGGGGTGCAGCACCCATTTGCCGTCGTAGCCCAGCGCGGCGGAGCGACCGGCAACCCGGCGGAAGCCATCGACGTCGCGGATCTTCAGATACGGGCCGTCGATGGCGAGCACGCCGTGGGTCCGCGCGGCGATGAGGATTCGCATCAGCACGTGGTGGTGCGCATCGCCGACGTCGTAACCCTCCGGTTGCTCACCGACCTCCAGCGTGCGCATGTTCAGGCTGGCCGCCATGTCGGCGGGTCCGAGCACCAGCGCCTGCACCCGCGGCGCGGCGGCGATCTCGTCAATGTTGGTGAGCCCCTGCGCATTCTCGATCTGCGCCTCGATCCCGATGCCGCCGACCGGCAGTCCATGGGTGGTCTCGAGTTGGTTCAGCAACAGGTGCAGTGCGTGGATATGAGAAGCGTCGGTGACCTTGGGCAGGACCACGATGTCCAGCGCCGCGTCCGGTGACGAAGCAACCGTCGACACCACCTCGATGATGTCGGCGTACGTCCAGGGCGTTGTCCAGTCGTTGACCCGCACACCGCGCAGTTGACCGGCCCAGCCCGGCTCGGCCAGCGCGGTCGCCACCCGGGTACGGGCCTCGGCCTTGGCGTCCGGCGCGACCGCGTCCTCGAGATCGAGGAACACCTCGTCGGCGGCCAGGGATTTCGCTTTCTCGACCATCTTCGCGCTGCTCCCGGGAACGGAAAGCACCGTTCGGCGGGGTCGATACCGGTTTTCCACAACAACACTCTCTACCCTTTGAGTCATGGCGGCGGTGAACAGGGTCTATGCGGCCCGACTCGCGGGAATGGTGGTGTTGGGCCCCGATGGGGAGTCCATCGGCCGAGTCCGCGATGTCGTGATCAGCATCAGTCTCGTGCGCCAGCAGCCCCGGGTGCTCGGCTTGGTCGTCGAAATGCTCACGCGGCGAAGGATTTTCGTACCGATTCTGCGGGTGACGTCGATCGAACCCGGTGCCGTGACGCTTGCCACCGGCAGTGTGTCGCTTCGCCGGTTCGCGCAGCGTCCCGGAGAGGTGCTGGTGCTGGGGCAGGTCATCGAAACACGCGTGCGCGTCGACGATCCCGACCTGCCGCAGCTGGCGAACCTCGACGTGATCGTGGTGGACCTCGGCATCGAGCAGACGCGCACCCGCGACTGGATGGTCACCAAGGTGGCGGTGCGCTCGCATCGACGGCTGGGCCGGCGAAGCAACATGCACGTCGTCGACTGGCAGCACGTGCATGGCCTGACGCCGTCCGGTCTGGCGATGCCCGATCAGGGCGTGGCGCAACTGCTCGAGCAGTTCGAGGGCCAGCGGGCGGTCGAGGTCGCCGAGGCCATCCGGGAACTGCCGGCCAAGCGCCGCTATGAGGTGGTCAACGCCCTGGACGACGAGCGGCTGGCCGACGTGCTCCAGGAGCTGCCCGAAGACGACCAGACCGATGTCCTCAAGCGGCTGACCGCCGACCGGGCCGCCGACGTGCTCGAGGCGATGGACCCCGACGACGCCGCCGACCTGCTGGGGTCGATGACGCCGGTGGATGCCGAGCAGTTCCTGCGGCGGATGGATCCCGAGGACTCCGAGGACGTGCGGCGGCTGCTGTCGCACTCCCCCGACACCGCCGGCGGGCTGATGACGTCCGAGCCGGTGGTGCTGGCCCCCGACACTACGGTCGCCGAGGCGCTGGCCCGCGTCCGCGACCCCGACCTGACCCCGGCGCTGGCGTCGCTGGTGTTCGTGGCGCGCCCCCCGACGGCCACGCCGACCGGCCACTACCTCGGTTGCGTGCACCTGCAACGGCTGCTGCGTGAGCCGCCCGCCGATCTGGTCAGTGGGATCATCGACACCGATCTGCCGAATCTCGACCCGGAGGACTCCCTGGCGGCGGTGACCCGCTACTTCGCCGCCTACAACCTGGTCTGCGGGCCGGTGGTCGACGAGCAGAACCACCTGTTGGGCGCCGTGTCGGTCGATGACGTGCTCGACCATCTGCTGCCCCACGACTGGCGGGAGACCGAAGAGCCGGAGCTCACCGGCGCCGAGGGGGCCACATGACCGACCGCGGCCGACTCGACACGCCGCTGGCGTCGCGGCGGCGGTTCTCCTTCAACGTCGATCCCGAGGCGGTCGGGAACTTCAGCGAGTCCATTGCCCGGTTCCTGGGCACCGGGCGGTACCTGGCGTGGCAGACGATCATCGTGATCGTCTGGATCTTGCTGAACCTGTTCGCCGTCGGCCTGCGCTGGGACCCGTATCCGTTCATCCTGCTCAACCTGGCGTTCTCCACTCAGGCGGCGTACGCGGCGCCGCTGATCCTGCTGGCGCAAAACCGCCAGGAAAACCGGGACCGGGTCTCGCTCGAAGAGGACCGCAGGCGCGCGCTGCAGACCAAGTCCGACACCGAGTACCTGGCCCGCGAACTGGCGGCGTTGCGATTGGCCGTCGGCGAGGTCGTGACCCGCGACTACCTGCGGCGGGAGCTCGAGGAGATGCGCGAGATGCTGGCCCAGTTGCAGCCTCCGGCGCCCGATGCGGCTGACGACGGTGCCGGCCGGCCCGAAGCGGGTGACCGGCGGGCCAAGAAGTCGAGTGCGGGCAGCTAACACCATTGCTCAACGCGCGCGGAGCCGAGTAGGTATGGTGACTTGGTTCACAAGCGATCGCAGACCAAGGACGGTTGAGTGCACATAAGGGGAGGAGCCGCCCTCAGGGCCGTGCGGCGCCGAGCGGGGGGCGTGGTGACCGCTTCGGGCCCCCGACTGCGGAAGCTGGCGTCCGCCAACCGCATGCGCGCGGGCCTCGGCGTCGCGATCATCACCCCCGTCGTCCTGGCCGGCAGTGTCGGCGCATCCGCCCCGTCGCCGCGCACACCGTTCAGCGATGCCGCGGTGACCCCGCTGGCCGCCGTCGAACCGTCGCCCGGCAATAGATCCGGGGCGTCGGTGGTCGCGGTGACCAAGGCGCCCTCGGCTTTCCACATCGCCGCCTCGACAGTGGCGGCTCCCCCGCCCGCCGCAATAGTCAATTCCCCTGGTGCTCTTGGCATTCCGGCGATGGCCCTGTCGGCTTACCGCAACGCCGAACGGATGATGGCCGCGGCCTATCCGGCCTGCGGAGTGAGCTGGAACCTGCTGGCCGGGATCGGCCGCATCGAGTCGATGCACGCCAACGGCGGCGCCACCGATGCCCGCGGTACCGCGATCCGGCCGATCTTCGGACCCGCGCTGGACGGCACGCTGCCCGGCAACGAGGTCATCGTGCAAAGCCGCACGGCCGATCGCATCACCTACGCCCGCGCCATGGGCCCCATGCAGTTCCTGCCCGGCACCTGGTCGCGCTACGCCTCCGACGGCGACGGCGACGGCAAGGCCGAAGTGCAGAACCTCTTCGACGCGAGCCTGGCCGCGGCCCGCTACCTGTGCAGCGGCAACCTGAACCTGCGCGACCAGTCCCATGTGATGTCGGCGATCCTGCGCTACAACAACTCGGTGGCTTACGCCCGCAATGTGCTGGGCTGGGCGGCCGCCTATGCAACCGGTGTGGTGCCGATGGACCTGCCACCGATCACCGGCTCGGTTCCCACGCTGGGTGAGACCGGCGACGACGTGCATCTCACCGAACTCCACGAGTACGAGGGTCTCGGCCCCGGCCTGCCGATCAACGCGCTCGGCCTGCCCGCGAACGACCCGATGGCGCTGATGCCGCTGCTCGAACGCGATTCGGTCGCCAGCCAGATCGGTGCGCCCGGCCAGCGGCTCGGCCCGCTGCCCGGACCCATGCCGCAGGGACCGGCCGCGCCACTGGCTCCGCCGCAACCGCCGCCGTGGACGCCGCCGTGGATGCAGCCACCGCCGCGACCCGAGTGCGCGGTGTTCTGCATCGAGGACAACCCGGCACCGCCGCTGCAGCCGGCGCTCGCCGGGCCGCCGGTTGCCCAGCCGTTGGTCCCGCCCGGCCCGGCTCCACTGGCGCCACAGGCAGCGCCGAATCCGATGGCGCCTGCGCCGGGCCCCGCACCGGCCGCCGCCCCGCCGGCACCCGCACAGGCCCCGGCACCGGGACCTCAGCCGGGACCGGCGCCCGGACCGGTCGGTTAAAGACCGCCGTCGAGTCGGCCTAGACTCGACGGTGATGTCTCAATCACCCCCTGACTTGGAAGCCGCGGTTCGTCGCGCGCTCGCCAAGGTGATCGACCCCGAGCTGCGGCGGCCGATCACCGAACTGGGCATGGTCAAAAACGTCACGGTCGAGCCCGACAGCGCGGTCCATGTCGAGGTGTATCTGACGACTGCCGCGTGCCCGAAGAAGACCGAGATCTCCGATCAGGTCAGCCGCGCAGTCGCCGACGTCCCCGGCACCGGCGCCGTCCGGGTCAGCCTCGACGTGATGAACGACGAACAACGCACCGAATTGCGCAAGCAACTACGCGGCGATGCGCGTGAGCCGGTCATCCCGTTCGCCCAACCCGGCTCGTTGACCCGGGTCTATGCGGTGGCGTCCGGCAAGGGCGGCGTGGGCAAGTCCAGCGTGACGGTGAACCTGGCGGCGGCGATGGCCGCGCGTGGGGTGTCGGTCGGCGTCCTGGACGCCGATATCTACGGGCATTCCGTCCCGCGCATGATGGGCACCACCGATCGGCCCGTTCAGGTCGAGTCGATGATCGTGCCGCCGGTCGCCCACGACGTGCGTGTCATTTCCATCGCCATGTTCACCCAGGGCAACACCCCGGTGGTGTGGCGCGGGCCGATGCTGCACCGGGCACTGCAGCAGTTCCTCGCCGATGTGTACTGGGGCGATCTGGATGTGCTGCTGCTCGACCTGCCGCCGGGCACGGGCGACGTCGCGATCTCGGTGGCCCAGTTGATCCCGGGCGCGGAGATCCTGGTGGTGACGACGCCGCAGCTGGCCGCCGCCGAGGTGGCCGAGCGGGCCGGAGCGATCGCGCTGCAGACCCGTCAGCGCATCGTCGGCGTGGTGGAGAACATGTCCGGGCTGCTGCTGCCCGACGGTACGACCATGCAGATCTTCGGCGAGGGTGGCGGCAGGCAGGTCGCCGAGCGGCTGTCGCGCGCGGTCGGAGCCGACGTGCCGTTGCTGGGCCAGGTGCCGCTCGACCCGGCGCTGGTGACAGCCGGCGACTCCGGTGTTCCGCTGGTGCTGTCGGCGCCGGACTCGGCCGCGGGCAAGGAGTTGCGCAGCGTCGCCGATGCCCTTTCCAGCCGCAGGCGCGGGCTGGCCGGCATGTCGCTGGGGCTGGACCCTGCCGGCCGATAACGGTTCCGGTCTCGAGCATCGAAGTAGGTCACACCATGTCGGGCCGGGCGTTAAAGTGCTGATCGTGGGTAGGAGGTTGTTAGCCAACGGGCGCGGCAAGTTGCTGGCCTTGGCGACCTCGATCGCGGTTTCGGCCGCGTTGTTCTACGCCCAGACCGCAGAGCCACCGAAACCGAATGCCGCCGCAGCGCCGGTCGAGAGTCAGGAAGCTGCCCCTGTCGGTGCGCCGCCGCGGGTACCCCGTCTCACCGAAGCCGAGTTGATGGCAGCCAGCGCTCCGGTCGCCAGCACGGCGACCCGGTTCGCGTTGCCGGCCGGCGTCGCGCCCGAAGACGGGCTGCAGGTCAACACGATCCGGGTGGCCCGCGCCATCAGCGTGTTGTTCCCGGAGGTCACTACGATCGGCGGACACCGCCAGGACCCGCTGCCGTGGCATCCCAACGGCTTGGCGATCGACGTGATGATCCCGAACCACGGCAGCGAGGAGGGCATCGCGCTCGGCAACCAGATCGCCGGGTACGCGTTGGCGAATGCGAAACGCTGGGGCGTGATCCACGTGATCTGGCGCCAGGGCTTCTACCCCGGCGTCGGCGCCCCGAGTTGGACGGCGGACTACGGAAACGAGACCGCCAACCACTTCGACCACATCCACATCGCCACCAACGGCGGCGGATACCCCACCGGGGACGAGCAGTACTTCATCTGAGCCCGCGGCCGCGGAGCTAGGTCGCGTCGCTGTCGAACGGTGTCGCGGATGTTTCCGGCTGGCCCGGTGCGGCAGGCGGTATCTGGGGAGTCGGCGCGTGCGGGCTGACCGGTTTGTCGTCCGGTTTGTCGTCCACGGAACGGTCGAACTTTCCGGTGAACAGGGAGTCGTCGCCGTCGAGCAGATGCTTGGTGAGTGCCGCGCGCGGGCTCATGCCGCGCAGTTTGTTGAGCTCGCTCAGCGGCTCACGCAGGTCCTCGAACTCGGGTCCGAGGTCGTCGCGCAGTTGGCTGGTGGCGCCGCTGATGTAGTCGCGGGCCTGCCGCAGCGCACCCGACGTCCAGCGAATCGCACCGGGCAGTCGCTCCGGCCCGAGGATCACCAGACCGGCGATCACCAGGATCAGCATCTCGCCCCAGCCGAGGTTGGCGAACATCGGTTAAGCGGTGTTGTCGGGACCCGGGTTGACGGTCAACGTCACCCGACGACCGTCGCGCATCACCTCGATCGGCGCGTCCTGGCCGATCTTCAGCTGACGCACCGCGACGACGAATTCGTCGGCGTCGGCCACGGTGCGATCGCCGACCTTGACCACGACGTCGTTCTCCAGGATGCCCGCCTTCTCCGCGGGGCTGCCGGCTTTGACGTTGGCCACCTGCGCACCCGAAGCGATGTCGTTGCTGACCGAACGCGCGGTCAGGCCAAGCGTCGGGTGGGCGATCTTGCCGTCGCGGATCAGCGAGTCGACGACCGCCTTGACCTCGTTGACCGGGATAGCGAACCCGAGACCACTGGCGCTTTCCGAAAGCGATTTGCCCGCGGTGTTGATGCCGATCACGTTGCCGTTCATGTCGATCAGCGGGCCGCCGGAGTTGCCGTGGTTGATCGGCGCGTCGGTCTGCAGGCCGTCGATCACCGTGTCGGTGTCCGAGCCGTCGCCGGACAGCGGCACCGGGCGGTGCAAGGCGCTGATGATGCCCGCGGTGACGGTGCTGCGCAAGCCCAGCGGGGCGCCCGCGGCGATCACCTCGTCGCCGACGCGCAGCTTGTCCGAGTCACCCATCTGCGCGACGGTCAGGTTGTCGACATTGTCGACCTTCAGCACGGCGAGGTCGGTCTTGGGATCGCGGCCGACGAGGTTGGCGGGCACTTCCTTGCCGTCGTTGAAGACGATTTTCATCTTGTACTTGCTCGGGTTGTTCGCCGCCTCGGAGATCACGTGGTTGTTGGTCACGATGTAACCGCGGCCGTCGATGACGACGCCGGAGCCCTGCGAGCCTTCCTGATCGCTGGTCGCCTCCACGGTGACAACCGAATCGGCAACCGCTGCAGCGACTTTGGCGATCCGTCCTTCGGGTGGCGGGCCGCTGTCGGAGGTGTTGAGCGTGACCTTCGACGTGGTGAACGCCTCGACCACCTCGGCGGTCTTGCGGCCCACCCAGCCGCCGGCGAAGCCGATCACCAGTGCGACGATCGCGAGCACGGCCAACGCGACGTAGGACACCCGGCCGCCGAACAACACGTCGCGCACGCCCAGCTTGCCGGTCATCGCGTTCCCCGGAGCGCGCGGCGGCTCGTGCACCGCCGGGGCGCCGAGGGCCGCCGGAGCGGACGGATCACGCCATGGATCGGCGAGCTCATCGGGCTCCTGCGCCTCGCGTTCGGCATCGAGCGCGCCCGCGTCGGCCGGATGGCGCTGCAGTGAGTCACCGCCGGCATACGGCCTGCCGAACGCCTCGGCCAACACCGGGTCGGGCGGCTGGTCCGTCGGGGTGAACTCGCCTTGGTCGCGGTACTTCTCCAGGCCCACGAACGAACCTCGAACCCCGTCGGGCCTGCCGAATGCGCGTTGCGCCGACGGGTCGACGGGCGGACGGGAGACAGGACGCGGCTCCAAGCGCTCACGCCCGGTCTGGTCGAGATTGGTCACCCGTATATCACCCTCTGTGAAGGCGCCCGCAATCGCCGGCGCAGAACCCTGCTCGTCTTCGCATTTACCCTACCGGCGCTTACGCCGTGGACGCTCTGCACTGTCAGCAAACTGTGACCGCTGCGTCTCGACGGGCGGCTCCGGCGGAGCATGGTGCGGGATCTCGGACAACAGGCCGAGCAGCGAGCTCGGCACGACGATGGGTCGCGAATCCCGCAACGCCGCGCGGGCCTGCCGCTGGGCGTCGACCTCGGCTGCGCACTGGGGGCACAGCGACAAGTGGTGGGCCGCACGCAGATGTGGAGTCAGCCGCAGTTCGCCGTCCACGAAGGCGGCGATGGCCTCGGTGGACAGGTGCTCGGTGGAGCCGAACTGCCGCGGCCCGACCGGCGCGTCACTCTGGGAGGCGAACTGAGTGGGCAACCATGAGAAGGCGCGGCGGAACACGTGTCCCGGCTCGACCATCGCCCAGCTCCTCTCGCGTCGTGTCACGGTGCTCACTCGAATGTAGCGCGGCGCGGGGTCCGGAACGCCGCGAACCTCAGGCCGTCTGGGCCGAGATTTCGCTGTGGGTGGCCAGATAGTCGCGAAGTGCCTGCCGACCGCGGTGGATACGGCTGCGCACCGTACCCAACTTGACGTCGAGCGTCGCGCCGATCTCCTCGTAGGACAATCCCTCGATGTCGCAGAGCACGACCGCGGCGCGGAACTCCGGCGGCAGTGAGTCCAGCGCGGCCTGCAGATCGGGGCCGAGCCGCGAGTCGTGATAGATCTGCTCGGGGTTCGGGTCGTCGGCGGGGACGCGGTCATAGTCCTCGGGCAGCGCCTCCATGCGGATGCGGCCGCGCCTGCGCACCATGTCGAGGAACAGGTTCGTGGTGATGCGGTGCAGCCAGCCTTCGAACGTGCCGGGCTGATAGTTCTGCAACGACCGGAACACCCTGATGAACGTTTCCTGGGTGAGGTCCTCGGCGTCGTGCTGGTTGCCCGCCAGGCGGTAGGCCAGCCGGTACACCCGATCGGCGTGCTGGCGCACCAGTTCGTCCCACGACGGCATCGTCGCTTTGTCACCGGTGGCGTCGAACACCGCGGTGCCGGTCAGTTCATCCGAGGGCTCAACCCACTCCCCATCCGCGAACTGCTCGAGGTGGGCCATGGAAACCGGAGCCGTCTTGATGGTGGTCGTCAGATCCTCCTGGTCACAGCCGCCATCACGGCGCGGCGGCTCGTTATTGGCGGCAACGTGGAGACCCACATAGGTATTCCCGTGTTCCTGCCCTGAAAGCCAGCGTTCGCCGTTTTCCATGGGACATACCGTCGCCGACCGTTCCGTGCTTGGCATATGAGCAAACTGAACATTTCCTGAGAATGCTTCTCTACCCACTTTCGACCTGCACGAATCCCACAAATTCGGCTCGATCCGGCGTTCGGCAACGGGCGTGTCGCGATGCTGGCCGACGCCGGTTGGCTACGCTGCGGGAATGGCCGGCACCGACGACGTCATCGGACCGCACAGCCGTGCCGACGCCATCGTCTCTCATGCCGAGCAGTCCATCTCAGAGGACGCCATCGTCGCTGCCGCCCGGGAACGCGCCCTCGACATCGGGGCGGGCGCCGTGTCCCCCGCGGTGGGCGCGTTGCTGTGCGTGTTCGCCAAGTTGACCGCCGCCAGGGCCGTCGTCGAGGTCGGCACCGGCGCAGGGGTCAGCGGCCTGTGGCTGCTGTCGGGCATGCGCGAGGACGGCGTGCTGACCACAATCGATGTCGAACCCGAACACCAGCGCATCGCCAAGCAGGCGTTCACTGAAGCCGGTATCGGGCCGGGACGAAGCCGGTTGATCAGCGGCCGCGCCCAGGAGGTGTTGACCCGCCTCGCCGACGAGTCCTACGACCTGGTGTTCGTCGACGCCGATCCGGTGGACCAGCCGCAGTTCGTCGCCGAAGGCGTCCGGTTGCTGCGCCCGGGCGGGGCGATCGTCCTGCACCGCGCGGCGCTGGGCGGGCGCGCCGGTGACGCCACGGCCAACGATGCCGAGGTCATGGCGGTGCGGGAGGCTGCTCGGCTGATCGCCGAGGACGAGCGGCTCACCCCGGTGCTGGTGCCGCTGGGCGACGGCCTGCTCGCGGCCGCCCGCGACTGAGCACTCCTCGCCGAGCACACGTGACCTGCCCCTTTTCGGGGTGCTTCTTGGGCAATCTGCGGCTGATGGCGCCACCCCCTTGACCGCTGGCTGAACGCGCGTTTAATCTACTGAACATGCGTTCAGCTTCGAACGACCGAACGGCGGTGGCGAGGATCCGCGACGCCGCGATCGAGCAGTGGGGCGAGCAGGGGTTCAACGTCGGACTGCGGGCGGTCGCCGAGGCCGCCGGGGTGTCGGCCGCGCTGGTCATTCACCACTTCGGCTCCAAGCAACGCCTGCGCAAGGCCTGTGACGACTACGTCGCTGAAGTGATCCGCGAGGCCAAGTCGGAGTCGCTGCAGAGCGGCGATCCGGCGACCTGGCTCGCGCAGATGTCCGAGATCGAGTCGTACGCGCCGCTGATGGCGTATCTGGTGCGCAGCATGCAGTCGGGCAGCGAGCTCTCGAACACCTTCTGGCAACAGATGATCGGCAACGCGGAGCAGTACCTGGATGAGGGCGTGCGCTCCGGTCTGCTCAAGCCGAGCCGTGACCCCCGGGCCAGAGCCCGCTTCCTGTCGATGTCGAGCGGCGGCAGCTTCCTGCTGTATCTGCAACTGCACCCCTCCACCGATCTGCGCGAGGTGCTTCGCGACTACGGCGAGGAGATGATGCTGCCCGCGCTCGAGCTCTACACCGAAGGGCTGATGACGGACTCGAAGATGTACGACGCGTTCCTCGAGCAGCGCAAAAAAGGTATCCCGTTCAGCACACCCCGAGAAGGAGACGGCGATGACGGCTCAACCAGCCAAGCCCCTGCAGCGGGTTGACGCCGGCGGTGGTCCGGCAGTCGAAATCCGCGGCTTGTCAAAATCGTTCGGCCGAACCAAGGCGCTCGACGGGTTGGATCTGACCGTCGCACCGGGTCAGATCACCGGGTTTCTCGGACCGAACGGCGCGGGCAAGTCGACCACGATCCGCGTGCTGCTCGGACTGCTGCGGGCAGACCGGGGCGCGGTGCGGCTGCTCGGCGGCGATCCGTGGCACGACGCGGTGGAGTTGCATCGCCGTATCGCCTATGTCCCCGGCGATGTGACGCTGTGGCCCAACCTGACCGGCCTGCAAGCGATCGACTTTCTGGTCCGCCTCCGCGGCAACGGAGTCGACACGACCCGCCGGGATCAGCTGATCGACCGCTTCGAACTCGACCCGCACAAGAAGGCGCGCACCTACTCCAAGGGCAACCGGCAGAAGGTCGCCATCGTCGCCGCGTTCTCGACCAACGCCGAACTCTACATTCTCGACGAGCCGACATCCGGCCTGGACCCGTTGATGGAGAAGGCATTTCAACAGTGTGTCGGTGAAGTCGCCGACCGCGGTGCCGCGGTGCTGCTGTCCAGCCACATCCTGGCCGAGGTCGAAAAGCTCTGTGACAGCGTGACGATCATCCGCGCAGGGCGCACAGTGCGGGCCGGCGCCCTCGACGAGCTGCGCCACCTGATGCGCACGACCGTGACTTTGCGCACCCGCCACGACGGCCAGCGGCTGCGCGGCGCACCCTTCGTCCACGACTTCGCGGTCAGGGACGGCCATTACGTCTTCTCGGTCGACCGCAACGACCTCGACCACGCGATGGCCTTCGTCAGCGATCTGGGGATCATCGACCTGACGGTCACGCCGGCCTCGCTGGAGGACTTGTTCCTGCGTGAGTATCAGGGGGTCGATCGATGACTGCCACGGTCGACGCACCGACCACGACGCGGCACGGCACGGCAAGCGGCGCGTGGACCGGAACCGCCAAGCTGCTGCGACTCGCGTTGCACCGCGACCGGGTCCGGCTCGGTGTCTGGATAGCGGTGCTGACGTCGCTGATGGTTTACGCGCCGGGCGCGATAAAGCTGGCCTACCCCGAAGAGGCGCAACGCCTGGCCCGGGTCGACCTGATGAAGACGCCCGCAGGGATCATGATGGGCGGGCCGATGTTCGGCAGCAACGAGACCGACCTCGGCGCGATGATGGCCAACGAGCTGATGCTGACGTTGATCGTCGCGACGTCGATTCTCGCCATTCTCACCGTCATTCGTCATACGCGCGCCGAGGAGGAAAGCGGCGCAGCGGAGTTGGTGTTGTCGTCGGTCGTCGGCCGGTACGCCCGCACCGCAGCCGCGCTGATCCTCGTCGGCGCGGTCAACGCCGTGCTGGCGGTGACGATGACTCTGGCGATGGCGGCCACCGGCTTTGGGCTCGTCGACACCGCGGCGATGTGCCTCGGTGTCACCGGGGTGGCCATGGTGTTCGGCGCGGTGGCTGCCGTCACCGCACAGCTGTGGCGACAAGCGCGCACCGCGACCGGCGCAGCGATGGCGACGCTGGCGGTCGCTGCCCTGGTGCGCGGCATCGGTGACGTCATCGACAACTCGGGCAGCGTGCTGAGTTGGTTCTCCCCGGTTGCATGGGCGCAACAGATGCGCTCCTTCGTCGATCTGCGGTGGTGGCCGTTCGCCCTACTGGTCGCATTGACCGTGGCCCTGATGGCGCTGACCGCCGTGCTGGAGAGCAGACGCCAGTACGACGACGGCACCCTGCCGTCCACCGGCGAGCGCCCCGACGCCCGTCCGATCACGGGCGTGCTGGCCCTGCACCTGACGCTGCAACGCGGCCAGACCGTCGGCTGGACGATCGGACTGTTCCTGGGCGGACTTGCATTCGGGTCGATGACGAAGTCGCTGCTCGACGCGGCGGAAAACAACGAGATGATCCAGCGGGTCATCGCCCAGCAGGGCACCGACAGCGTCCACACCACCATGACGCAGTTCCTCGCGGCGGCGGCGAGCGCGTACGTCGTCGGCGCGGTGCTGCGGGTGTACGCAGACGAGGTCAAAGGGTTCGGCGAGGCGGTGTTGGCCGGCTCGGTGTCGCGGTGGCACTGGCTGTCGACGGCCGTCGGCTCGGCGCTGCTGGGCTCGACCGTGCTGATGGTGGCCGCCGGTCTCGGCAACGGGCTGGGCGCGGGCATCACGGTCGGTGAACCGGCCACCGTGCTGCGGCTGACCCTGGCCGGGTTGGCCTTCGTGCCCGCCATGGCGGTGATGGCAGGGATCGCCGCCCTCGCCGTCGCAGTGCGGCGACCCTGGATCGGCTGGCTGGCGGTGGCGTTCGTCGTCGTCTCGCTGTATCTCGGAGCGCTGTTGCGCTTGCCGCAGTGGCTGATCGACCTCTCGCCGGTCGGGCGCACCACCGCGCCGATGGACTACCCGGTCACCGCGCTGGCCGTGATGGTCGTCGTCGCAGGGGCCCTGATGTTGATCGCGGGCGCGTTGTACCGCCGGCGCGACGTGGTCTGAGGACTAGGAGGAACCGTGAAGGTCGCTCTTCAACTACTGGCGTCGACGCTCGGGGCAATCCTGTTCATGGGTGTGGTGCTGTTCTTGCCCGCAGGGACGTTCGACTATTGGCAGGCATGGGTTTTCATCGCCGTTTTCCTCGTCGGCACCATGGTGCCGACCGTGTACCTGGCGGTGAAGTATCCCGAAGCCTTACAGCGTCGCATGACATCAGGGCCCTGGGCGGAGACCCGGCCGGCGCAAAAGCTGATCACGGTCGGCATCATCGTGTCGGTTGTCGCCGTCGGGGTCCTCAGTGCCCTTGACTATCGCTTCGGTTGGTCGACGGTGCCGACTGCGGTTGTCGTGATCGGCAACGTACTGGTATTGGCGGGCCTGGGCTTGTCCGAGCTGGTGGTGATCCAGAACAACTATGCCGCAGCGACGATCACCGTCGAGGATGAGCAACCGGTCGTGTCGACGGGTCTGTACGGCGTTGTGCGGCATCCGATGTACGCCGGGGCGCTGATCATGACGTTGGGCATGCCACTTGCCCTGGGCTCGTACTGGAGCTTGCTCATGGTGATTCCGGGCGCCCTCGTCTTCGCAGCCCGCATCATCGACGAGGAGAAGGCGTTGCGAGAGGAACTCCACGGGTACAGCGAGTACACCGAGAAAGTGCACTACCGCCTGGTGCCGGGGGTGTGGTGACGATGAAAACCACTGTCCAGGCAATAGTTACGTCTCTTGCCGGCTTCATCGTGTTCGGCCTCCTGGTGTTCGGCCCTGCGGGTACGTTCGACTACTGGCGCGGTTGGGCGTTCATTGCGGTGTTCGCCACGGCCACCCTGATACCGAGCGGCTATCTGGCAAAACGGAATCCGGAGGCGCTGCGCCGTCGTATGCAAGCGGGCCCGCAAGCTGAGACACGACCCCTGCAGAAACTCATCATCGCCATCGCCTTCATCTCGATGGCCGCCATGATCGCGGTGAGCGCGCTGGACTTCCGCTTCGGATGGTCGTCGGTGCCCGCCGTCGTTTCGGTGGCCGGACTTGTCCTCGTCGCAAGCGGGCTCACCATCGCGATGCTGGTGACCATTCAGAATGGTTATGCCGCAGCAAATGTCACCGTCGAGTCGGGTCAACAGCTGTCATCCACCGGCTGGTATGGATTCGTCCGGCACCCGATGTACTTCGGCAATGTGATCCTGATGGCCGGCGTGCCGCTCGCGCTGGGCTCCTGGTGGGGTTTGGTGTTCGTCCCCGTCGGCCTCGCGATCCTCGTACTTCGAATCGGCGACGAGGAGGCTCTACTCAAACGAGACCTGGCCGGCTACCGCGAGTACATGCAGAAGGTGCGCTACCGTTTGGTGCCCTACGTCTGGTGAAGTTTGGTGGTCCGCCCGGCGCAAGCGGAAGCACCGGCTCATAATGCCGCTGTGGAACTGCTGACCGGGCTGGGACTGGCGACAGCCGCGGGACTCAACGCCTACATCCCGCTGCTGGCGCTCGGCCTGCTGTCCCGGTTCACCGACCTCGTCACGCTGCCGAGTGGCTGGGCCTGGCTCGAGAACGGCTGGGTGATGGCGATCGTCGCGGTGTTGCTGGTGATCGAGATCGTCGCCGACAAGATCCCGGCCCTCGACAGTGTCAACGACGCCATCCAGACCTTCGTGCGACCGACGGCGGGCGGCATCGTGTTCGGATCCGGCACCGCCGCACAGACCTCGGCGGTCGCCGACCCCGGCGCGTTCGCGCAGTCCGGGCAGTGGATACCGGTGGCAATCGGGGTCGTCGTGGCCCTGGTCGTGTCGCTGACGAAATCCGCGGTGCGACCCGCCGCCAACGTCGCGACAGCGGGTGCCGCCGCGCCGGTGCTCAGTACCGTCGAGGACGGCGTGAGCGTCGGCCTGGTCTTTCTGGCAATCGTGCTGCCGGTGCTGGTGTTGGTGGCCGTGGCGCTGCTCGTGTGGGCGGCGGTCCGGCTGGTGCGGCGACGACGGCGCAACACCGCAGCAAGTTGATTTCGCTTATGTGAGCGTGGTGACGTAATGGCCGCCGGAGAAGATGTCGATGTAGCTGTTGCCGCTGATGTCCTTGTAGGCGCAGGTGGACACCGTCCCCCTTTTTGTGTAGGACCCGCCGGCGGCCTTGCATTCGCTCTTGATGGTCTTGTCCGAGAGCTTCTCGGCGTGCGCGGCCGGGGCGGTCGTGCTCATCAGCGCGCCGACGGCGATGGCGCCGGCGGCGATGGCGGCCGTAATGCTGGTGCGTCTCATCGTGCTGTCTCCTGTGTTCGTGGCCTCGTTGGCCGTGGTGATCGAACCAGGGTGAAACACAACCGCATAGCGCATAACGGGGCCGAGACCCAAGGCTGTTGCTGCGTCGTAGGGGTTGCCTGGCAGGCGGCGGTTAGGGGCCTAGGGGCTAGATCCAGACGCCCTTGCCGACCGCGACCACTCCCCCGGCGCTGATCGCGAACCGTTCGCGATCCTTGTCCAGATCCACCCCGACCATTTCGCCCGGGCCGACGACGACGTTCTTGTCGAGGATCGCGTGGCGCACCACCGCGCCACGGCCGATCCGGGCGCCGGGCATGATCACGCTGCCTTCGACGATCGCTCCGTCATCGACGACGACGTTCGACGACAACACCGAATTACGCACGGACGCCGCCGAAACGATGCTGCCCGCGCCCACCACCGACTCCTGCGCGGAGCCGCCGTTGACGAACTTCGCCGGCGCGAGCATCTCCGACTCGCCGCGGATGGGCCAGCGCTTGTTGTAGAGGTTGAACACCGGGTGCACCGACACCAGGTCCATGTGTGCGTCGTAGAACGCGTCAAGGGTTCCGACGTCGCGCCAGTAGCCATGATCGCGTTCGGTCGCGCCGGGCACCTCGTTGTTGCTGAAGTCGTACACCGCCGCCATCCCATCGGCGACCAGACGCGGGATGATGTCGCCGCCCATGTCGTGGTCCGAGTGGTCGTCGTCGGCGTCGGCGCGGATCGCGTCGATGAGCACCTTGGTGGTGAAGATGTAGTTGCCCATCGACACGAACGTCTGCTCGGGATCGTCGGGCGTGCCCGGCGGGTCGGCCGGCTTCTCGATGAATCCGCGGATGCGCCCGGACTCGTCGGAGTCGATGCAGCCGAACGCGGTGGCCTCCGCGCGAGGCACCCGGATACCCGCGACCGTCGCGCCCGCGCCGCTCTCGATGTGGAACTGGACCATCTGCTCGGGGTCCATGCGGTAGACGTGGTCGGCGCCGAACACCACGATGTAGTCCGGGTCCTCGTCGTAGATGAGGTTCAGCGACTGATAAATCGCGTCGGCGGAGCCGGTGTACCACCGCGGCCCGAGCCGCTGCTGAGCGGGCACGGGCGTGATGTATTCGCCGGCGAGCCCCGAAAGCCGCCAATTCTGCGAGATGTGCCGGTCGAGCGAATGCGACTTGTATTGCGTCAGCACGCAGATGCGCAGATATCGCGCGTTGACCAGATTCGACAGCACGAAATCGATGAGCCGGTAGGCGCCGCCGAAGGGAACAGCGGGCTTGGCCCGATCCGCGGTCAACGGGTAGAGCCGCTTGCCCTCACCGCCGGCCAGGACGATGCCCAGCACGTGTGGCAATTCCCTCATCCCTCAAACCTATCGGCCGGTTGTGTCCGGGGCCAGGCATTGGTGCGCTGAGTCAGTCACTCGCGGGCTCGGCACAAGCCTGCGGTGGCCCGCCCCCGTAACTATCGTCTAGGACCATGCGGGTGGCGATGATGACCCGGGAGTATCCACCCGAGGTTTACGGCGGCGCGGGGGTGCACGTCACCGAGTTGGTCGCTCAGCTGCGCCACCTCTGCGAGGTCGACGTGCACTGCATGGGCGCCCCGCGCCCCGACGCGATCGTTGCGCAACCCGACCCGGCGCTGCTGGGCGCCAACGCCGCGTTGACCATGCTCTCGGCGGACCTGAACATGGTCAACGCCGCGGCCCAGGCGCACGTCGTGCATTCGCACACCTGGTACACCGGGCTGGCAGGACATCTCGCCGGCTTGCTCTACGGCATCCCGCACGTGCTGACCGCCCATTCGCTGGAGCCGATGCGGCCGTGGAAGGCCGAACAGCTCGGGGGCGGCTATCGGGTGTCGTCGTGGGTGGAGAAGACGGCCGTTGAGGCCGCCGACGCAGTGATCGCAGTCAGCTCCGGCATGCGCGACGATGTGTTGCGTACCTATCCCGCACTGGATCCGAACCGGGTCCATGTGGTGCGCAACGGAATCGATACCGAGGTCTGGTATCCCGCGCCGCCGGAACCGGGCGAGTCGGTGCTGGCCGAGCTCGGGGTCGACCCCACGCGCCCGATCGCGGCCTTCGTCGGGCGGATCACCAGACAGAAGGGCGTCGCGCATCTCATCGCTGCGGCACACGATTTCGCCCCCGACATCCAACTGGTGTTGTGCGCAGGAGCGCCCGACACCCCCGAGATCGCTGCCGAGGTGACCGCGGCTGTTGCCCAACTCTCGCGGGCCCGCGCTGGCGTCTACTGGGTGCGCGAGATGCTTCCGATCGTGAAGATTCGCGAAATACTAACCGCAGCAACAGTTTTCGTATGCCCTTCGGTCTATGAGCCGTTGGGCATCGTGAACCTCGAAGCGATGGCGTGCGCGACCGCGGTGGTGGCCTCCGATGTCGGCGGTATTCCGGAGGTGGTGGCCGACGGGAACACCGGGCGGCTGGTGCACTATGACCCGCTGGACCCGACGGGTTACGAGAGCCGGTTGGCCGCGACGGTCAACGAGCTGGTGGCCGACCCGCAGAAGGCGCGACAGTACGGCAGGGCCGGGCGGCAGCGTTGCATCGACGAGTTCTCCTGGGCGCACATCGCCGAGCAGACGCTGGAGATCTACCGCAAGGTGTCCGACAGCGAACTCACTAGCTTGTGACGTTCTTAAGCTCGTCCCCGAGCGCGGCGGCTTCGTCGGGAGTGAGCTCGACGACCAGTCGCCCGCCGCCTTCCAGTGGTACCCGCATCACGATGCCGCGCCCCTCCTTGGTTGCTTCCAGTGGACCGTCGCCGGTCCGGGGCTTCATCGCCGCCATCGAGTGCTCCCTCCACATGAGCCGGCCCACTGCGGGCTCGGTCGGGGCCGAGTCTGCCCACCCGTTTGACAGCTCCCGGCACTGAACTGCTACTGAACGCCCCTATTGTTCCCTATCGGCGGTGTTCGGTGTGCAAAGACCCGGCTATGGCCGTCTTCGGAGACGGCGGCGACGTCGCCGGCACCCAGCAGTCGGCAGTGTGGTCGTCGACCATTCCGGTGGCCTGCATCAAGGCGTAGGCGGTCGTCGGCCCGACGAAGCGGAACCCGCGACGCTTCAGTTCCTTGGCCATCGCGGTCGACTCCGGGGTGACCGCCGGAACGTCGGCGACGCCGGCGGGCCGCGCCCGGGGCGGCGGCGCGAACGACCACAACAACTCGGCGAGCTCGACCCCGGCATCGGCGAGGGCGGCGGCGGCCCGCGCGTTGGCGATGGTGGCCTCGATCTTTGCGCGGTTGCGCACGATCCCGGCGTCGGCCATCAACCGCGCGATGTCGCGTTCGGTATAGCGGGCGATGCGCTCGACGTCGAAGCCGTGAAAGGCGCGCCGGAAGTTCTCCCGCTTGCGCAGGATCACCAGCCACGACAGCCCGCTCTGGAACGCTTCGAGGCTGACCCGTTCGAACAGGGCGGCCGAGTCGCGCAGCGGTCGCCCCCACTCGGTGTCGTGATAGTCGCGATAGAGCACGAAATCGGCGGGCGCGAGCCGTGATTCGTCGATCCAGGCGCACCGGATGCGACCGTCGGATGCGGCGGCGAGCTCCGTCGCGGCGGTCATGATTCCGCCCCTTCCTCAGATGGCAGCGCGTGCGCGCCACCCTCGACGGGCTCGTCGTCATCGATGCCGTGGGTCGCCCGCAGCGTGGCGAGCTGGCCACGAAGCTGGTCGAGCTCCTGGCCCAACCGGTCGAGCACCCAGTCCACCTCGCTGGTCTTGTAGCCGCGCAGCGTCTGGGTGAACTTGACCGCGTCGACGTCGGCGCCCGTCACACCCGAGGCGGGCAACACCGTGGCGGTGGTGTCGCGCGGCAGGGGCGGCAGCGGTTCACCGCGGCCGAACAGCACGCTGCCCACGGCGAACAACACCACAGCGATCAGCACCAGCACGACCAGATACAGCAGAACCAGGGTCACGCTGTCGATACTGCCTCAGGCGTGCGACAAAAGCGGCCGACTACCCGCGCGGGCGCAGCGTCGCCATCGGCGGGCGGTCGGTGAGCGACACCGGCGAGGTCCGCGGCGTGTAGTCGTCGCCGTCGGCGAAGAACTGCGTGAGCCCGACGCCGGAGTCGGGCACGCCGCAGCGGGACAACAGCGTCGCGATGACCTGCCTGCTCATCGTGGCCAGCTCGGTGAGCGACCGGTTGCGGTGCGTCCGCACGCCGAGGTTGACCTGCGCGATTCCATCCAGCCCGAGACGGTCGTAGGCGTCGATGAGCAGGCCGATCTCCACGCCGTACCCCGGCGCGAACGGTACGGACGTCAACAGCTCACGGGTGCCGGCGTACTCACCGCCCAGGGGTTGCAGGATGCAGCTGAGCTCGGGGCGCAGCGAGGCGAGCAGCGGCCGGGCCACCAGCTCGGTGACGCGCCCGCCACCGTTGGCGTCCTGGCTGCCGCTGACCTTGAGCGGCCTGCGGTAGAAGCCCTTGACCAGGTGCACCCCGTCGGCGGTGAGCAGCGGGCCGACGAGCTTGGGCACGAACATCGGGTCGGGGTCGATCAGGTCGGAGTCGACGAACACCACGATGTCGCCGGTGGTCGCGGCCAGTGAACGCCACAGCACCTCGCCCTTTCCGGGCTGCGGGGCCACCTCGGGCAGCGCGACTTCCCGGCTGACCACCCGGGCCCCGGCGGCCAGCGCGCGGATCTCGGTATCGTCGGTCGATCCCGAATCGAGCACGATCAGCTCGTCGACCAGCCCGCCCATCAACGGCGCGATGCTTTCGACGACGCTGCCGACGGTCTCCTCCTCGTTCAACGCCGGCAACACCACCGAGATGGTGCGGCCGTTCTTGGCGGCTTCGAGTTCGGCGATGCTCCACGCCGGCCGGTTCCAGCTACGGTCGGCCAGCCACTGTCCAGTACGGACCGCGGCGCCGGGCAGTTCCGGAGTGAGTGTCATGCCAGTCCCCTCACCGTGCGCGTCGGCGGCCGTCCGCCCTGGATCGACGCGACCATCTCCAGTACGCGCCGAGTCGGTGCGACCTCGTGCACCCGGAACATCGCGGCTCCGTCTGCGGCCGCCAGGGCGGTGGCTGCAAGGGTGCCCTCCAGGCGTTCGGTCAAACCCACACCCAGAGTCTCCCCGACGAAATCCTTGTTGCTCAGCGCCATCAGGACCGGCCATCCAGTTTTTACAAGCTCTTTCACATGGCGCAACAAAATAAGACCGTGGTAAGTGTTCTTGCCGAAATCGTGGGTCGGATCGATCAGCACCGCGTCGCGCGCCACCCCGGCGGCCACCGCTCGTTCGGCCGCGGCGGTCACCTCGGTGATCACGTCGTCGACGACGCCGCGTTCGGAGATCCCGTAGTTGACCCGGAAAGGCCTCGTCCGCGGTTGGGCGCCGCCGGTGTGCGAGCACACCAGGCCGGCGCCGAATTCCGCGGCGACCTCGGGTAACGCCGGGTCGTGGCCGGCCCAGGTGTCGTTGATCAGGTCTGCACCGGCCGCACAGGCTTGTTTGGCGACCGCCGAGCGCCAGGTGTCGACGCTGATCAGCTGGTCGGGATAGGTGCCGCGCAGCCATTCGATGAACGGGACGACGCGGGCGACCTCTTCGTCGGCGTCGACGAGCCCGCCCGGACCCGCCTTGACCCCGCCGACGTCGATGACGTCGGCGCCCTCCTCGATCACCCGGTGCGCGGCGGCCTTGGCTGCCTCGTCGGTGAACGCGGCGCCGCGGTCGTAGAACGAGTCCGGCGTCCGGTTCACGATCGCCATGATCAGCGCCCGGTCGCCGGCGACGGGTCGCCCGAGGAACCTTGACTCCACGTTTCCAGGCTACGGCCGTGCGATTTGTGGAGTTTTTGCGGCGCTCACCGCCGCTGCGGCTCCACGAATCGCTAGTTCTTGGGCTTCTTTCCGTCGGCGACCTCTTTGGGGTATGCGTCGTAGAACTCGACGTAGCCCTCGTCGCGGCCGGACAGCACGTAGATCGGGTCGTCGATCTCCTCGACGTTGTAACCCTCCTTGCGGAGGTCGACCTTCTGGCTCTTGAACGTCGACGTGTGCGCCAGCTCCTCGACCACCCGAACGAACAGCGGCACCGCATACCCGGGCAGCTTGTCGTAGGCGGCCTTGGCCAGCGCCTTGCCGTCGAATTCCTGGCCCTCCTTGAGCTGGATCGCCGCCATGCCCGCCCGGCCGCCGGTGCCTTCCACCTCGACGCCGAACACCGTGCACTCCTCGACCTGCGGGTCGGCCGAGATCGCCGACTCCACCTCGGTGGTGGCCACGTTCTCGCCCTTCCAGCGGAAAGTGTCGCCGAGCCGGTCGGTGAACGACGCATGCCCGAACCCCTGCGAGCGCATCAGGTCGCCGGTGTTGAACCAGACGTCGCCGTCACGAAAGGCGTTGCGCACCAACTTCTTTTCCGTCTCCTTCTTGTCGGTGTAGCCGTCGAACGGCTGGAAGTTGCTCACCTTGGACAGCAGCAGCCCCGCCTCACCGTTGCGCACCTTCTTGACGCGGCCCTTGTCGTCGCGCAGCGGATCACCGGTCTCCTGGTCGTACTCCACGAAAGCCACGGGCGTCGGGCAGATGCCGGTCGACTTCGGAACGTTGAACACGTTGACGAACGCGGTGTTGCCCTCGCTGGCGCCGTAGAACTCGCACACCCGCTCGATGCCGAACCGCTCGGTGAACTCGTCCCAGATCGCCGGGCGCAATCCGTTGCCGCAGATCACCCGGACCTTGTGCGCCCGGTCGGTGTCCTTTTCCGGCTGGCTGAGCAGATAGGAGCAGATCTCGCCGATGTAGACGAACGCGGTGGCGTCGTAGCGGATGACCTCGTCCCAGAACTTCGACGCCGAGAACGACTTGCCCAATGCCAGCGTGGCACCCGAGTTCAGCACCGACGACAGCGCGACCGTCAGCGCGTTGTTGTGGTACAGCGGCAGGCAGCAGTACAGGGTGTCCTTGCTGGTCAGCCGCATGCCGAGGCCGCCGAATCCGGCCAGTGCGCGCAGCCAGCGGTAGTGGGTCATCACGCTGGCCTTGGGCATGCCGGTGGTGCCCGACGTGAAGATGTAGAAGGCCTTGTCCTTGGCCAGCACCGCCGCGGTGGTGGGCGGGTTGCCGGTGGGCGCGGTGGCGGCCAGGCGCTTCAGCTCGTCGACGGTGATCAGGCCCGAGGTGTCCGCGCCGGACTCGGTGATCGGCTCGACGAAATCGGTGTCGGCGACCACGGCCTTCGCCTCCAGCAGCCCGAGGCTGTGCTGGAGTACCTCACCGCGCTGGTGGTAGTTGAGCATGCCGGCGATCGCCCCGCACTTGACGGCAGCGAGCATCAACAGCACGGATTCGGGTGAGTTGCGCAGCATGATGCCGACGACGTCGCCGTGCCCGACGCCGCGGGCGGCCAGCACCGCGGCATAGCGGTTGGCAGTCTCGTTGGCCTCGCGGTAGGTGATCTGCTCGTCGCCGAACTTCAGGAAGACCTTGTCGGCGTAATGGGCAGCGCGCTCCTGGAACACCCTGCCGATCGACGTCTTGGCCGACGGCCGTGCGCCGAAGCCGGTGACCACGCCGCGCAGGATGGTCGGCACGTCCACGATCAGGCCCGGCATCCTGGCGGCGATGTCCAGCAACCCGACGCTGCTGCCGGTCCCCGACTTCTCGGTCATGTGCGTCCGTCCCTCCGCTCTTCGTTTGTCGCACACCCTAGTGACCCAGGTCATGCCGCGGCGCGCACGCCGCCATGGCCGACTCGATATCGGTCACGACGACCAGCCGGTCCAGCGCCTCCTTGGCGACGTAGCCGCTGTCGAGCAACCCGTGCAACCAGGCCAACAGGCCGTCGTAATGCCCGATTGGATCGAGCAGCACGACGGGTTTTTCATGCATACCCAGATAGCCCGCTGTCCAGGCTTCGAAGAACTCCTCGAGGGTGCCGATGCCGCCGGGCAGCGCGATGAACGCGTCCGATCGGCCTTCCATGACCTGCTTGCGCTCACGCATCGTGTCCGTGACGACGAGTTCGTCGGCGTCCACGTCAGCGACCTCCCGATGCACCAGCGCTTTGGGAATGACGCCGACGGTGTGTCCTCCGCGGGACCGGGCCGCGACGGCGAGCGCCCCCATCGCCGAGACGTTTCCGCCGCCGGAGACCAGGCTCCAGCCCCGCTCGGCGATCGCCACACCCACCTCCTCGGCCAGTGCGAGGAGTTCGGGGTGCGCCGGCCCCGACGCACAGTAGACGCACACCGCCCATTGACGGTCAGGTTCGCCGGACACGAGCACAACCTAGCCGCACGACGATCAAGCGGCCCCCGGGCCGCGCTGAGGAGTGCGGTAATCGAACCAGCCGGACGACGATCAAGCGGCCCCGGCCGCGTTCAGGAGTGCGGCGATCGATTTAGCCATAGACTCCGGCGGTGCCGATTGAGTGGGTCACCTCGCCGCCCGGACCGGCACTCGACTCGATCGAAGCCGGGCTGCGCAAGCGTTCCGGTGCGGTGCTGATCGGGCCTGCCGGCGTGGGCAAGACGACGCTGGCGCGCGCGGCCGTGGACCGGTTCGGCGCCGGGTATCCGCGCGTCGACTGGGTGACCGCGACCAGGCCGATGGCCGCAGTGCCGTTCGCAGCGGTCAGCCACCTCATCGAGATCCCCGAAACCGGCAAGACCGCCGACGTGTTGCGGTGTGCGCGTGAATCTCTCGGTGACGGCCCCTTGCTGGTGCTCGACGACGCCCATCTGCTCGACCCGCTCTCGGCGGCGCTGGTGTATCAGCTGGCAGTCGGTGCCGCCGCCACGTTGATCGTGACGGTGGCGCCCAACGGCGTGATGGCCGAAGGAGTCTCGGCGTTGTGGGAGGACGGCCTCGTCGAGCGCATCGAGCTCGAGCCGCCGGGGCACGACGACAGCCGGCTGGCCACTCGCGTCGGGGAGTTCGTCGCGGCCCTGCCCACCGCCGCGCACCGCGTGCTGGAGTACCTCGCGGTCGACGACCCGCTCGCCCTCGCCGAACTCGAAGCCCTGGCCGGACGCGACGCCGTCGAGGGCGCATCGGCTTGTGGCGCAGTGGTCGTCGACTACGGCTGGGTGCGTCCGGCACATCCGCTGTTCGCCGACGCGGTGCGCGACGATCTGGGTGGCCCGGAGTTGCGGCGGTTGCGCGGTGAGCTCGTCGACCGGCTCGCGGCGCGGCCCGACGACACCGCGGTCGACCGGCTGCGCCGCGCGGTGCTGGCGCTCGACAGCGACAGCCCGCAGGAGCCCGCCGAGGTGGCCGCGGCGGCCGCAGAGGCGCTGCGGCTCGGCGATCTGACGCTCAGTGAACGGCTCGCCCGCGCCGCGCTGCATCGCGCACCGGTTCTGCCGACCCGGCTGACGCTGGGCTATTCGCTGGCCTGGCAGGGCCGCGGCCGTGACACCGACGCGGTGCTCGCGGAGGTGGACAGCGCCGCGCTCTCGGAGCACGAGTTGATGGCATGGGCGCTGCCGCGCGCGGCGAACCAGTTCTGGATGCTGTCCGAGCCGGAACGGGCGACCGCGTTCCTGCGTGCGACGCGTAATCGGGTGTCGTCGCCGGCCGCCCGCACCACGCTGGACGCGTTGTCGGCGACGTTCGCGATGAACGCGGGCAGTGTGTCGCGGGCCGTGGAACTCGCCGAGGAGGTGCTGGGATCGCCGGCGGCCGACGACACCGCGGTCGGTTGGGCCGCGGCTGCCGCGGCGTTGAGTTCGGCGCGGACGGGCCGCTTCACCGAGGTCGACGCATTGGCCGACCGTGCGATCGCCGCCGGACACCCGGGGCTGCTGCGGTTCACCAGTGGGTTCGGCCAGACGACGGCGTTGGTGATGGCCGGGCAACTCGACCGGGCGCAGCAGCTCGCCCAGCGGCTCACCGACTTCGCGCAGCTGCAGCAACCCGGCCGGGCGATCGGCGAGGTGTTGGTGGCCGACGTGCTGATCGCCAAGGGCGAACTCGACGAGGCGGTGCGGCTGCTGCGTCGCGCGGCCTCCGCCCTGTCGCCGACCGGCTATTCATGGGGTGCATTGGCCTGGATGCTGCTGGCCCAGGCGCTCGGCCAGCTCGGCGCGGGCGTCGAGGCCGGAAAAGCGTTGGCGCGCGCAGAATCTCGACACGGCCTCAAGTCGATGTTGTTCGCTCCGGAGCTGGCCGTGGCGCGGGCGTGGACGATGTCGGCGCGACGCGACCGGCACGGCGCCGTCGACGCCGCCCGCGACGCGGTGCGCAGCGCGGAACGGGGCGGGCAGACGGCGGTCGCGTTGCGCGCCCTGCTCGACGCGGTGCGGCTGGGCGACGTGCGCGCCGTCGACGCGATCGGGCGCATCAGCGCCGAATGCGATTGCGCGACCGGGCGTTTGGCGCTGGCACACGGCCGGGCGCTCGCCGCGCGTGATGCAGCCTCGCTGGTCGAGGTGTCGCAGAGTTACGCGGCGGCCGGGTGGCACAGCGCCTCGGCCGACGCGGCCGCGCAGAGCGCTGAGCACCGCTGAATTGGCGTCGGAGACGGTTCGGTCGCGGCCCTAGACTTTCACTTCGACGGAGGTGCAGATGAGCCAGTTGAACGTGCAGACCGATGGGGTGCGGTCCTACGCCCAGATCCACGACCGGGTCGCGACGGACCTGTCACAGATGGTCGACGCCGATGCCAGTGAAGCGGCCGGCGTGCAGGCCAGCCATGGCACGATCGCCGCCGCCGTGGGCGCCGCGCTCACGAGCGCACTCGGCACCCGCCGCGACACCGTGCAGGCCACCGCCCGCTCGGGCGAGACGCTCTCCGAGCTGCTGCGTGAGGCCGCTCGGATGTACGACGAGGGCGACCAGGCGGGCGCCGACAAGTTGCGCGCTGCCGCCGATGCCCTCGAGTCACAACAGGGCACGCCCGGCGGTACCAGCGGCCCTGTGGGCGCGGGCGGCCCGGCGGCAGCCACCGGAAGCCCGGCGGGCGGCGATCAGATGGCCGGTCAGCTGGCCGGCCAGGTCGGCCAGCAAGTAGGTCAGGCGCTCGGCGGGCTGACGGCGTCGCTGGCCGGCCTCGCGCAGGGGCTGGTGCAGGTCCCGCAGCAGGTCATGCAGGCCGTGCAAGGCGCCGCTGGGTCGACGGCCGACGACAAGGCGCCCCGTGAGGCGTACGACGAGGCCGACCGCACGCAGGACGCCGGCGGCGCTGAGGAGGCCCCGCGGCAGGATCGGGCGCCGCAAACCGAGCGCGCGGTCGAGGGCCAGCCGGTCGAGCGGGCCGATGCGGGTGCGGCGGCGAGCGGTCGGACGCCGGATGTACCGGCCGAGCCGCAGCGGCCACAGCCGGCGCAGACGCGCCCGCAGGCGACTAGTTAGCCGGCGCTGAGTTCTGACGCCCGCTAGACGTTGCGGGCGATCGCGTCGTCGCCGCGTCCGGGCTCCGGCGGGGTCACTGGCGCCGGGCCAGCTGCACTGCCCTCGGGTCCTGACGCGCCGGCCCATGGACGATCGTCGGCGTGCTGCAGCGGTTGGCGCTCGTCAGGTTCATCGCGCTCATGCGGTTCGGGTTCCCTTGCCTCGCTGGGTGTTTCGCCTCGCCACTGGGCGTCGTCGCGCGCTTGCTGCGCGGTTGCGCCCGCCGGACCGGCTGGCGTGCCGCCCGAGCCCGCACCGGCGGCCCCCTGACCGCCTGCGGTCTGGCCACCCGCCGCTTGAGCGCCCTGCATGGCCTGCTGCATCAGCGATCCGAAGATTCCGGTCTGGCCGCCGAGCGCCTGCGCCGGCGCCCCCGCCATCTGCCCCATCTGACCGGCCTGCTGGCCGACCTGGCCGAGCATTCCCACGAGCTGGCCGACCGACTGCGAACCGGCGTCTTCGGCGTTCTGATACGCGGCCTGCGCGGCGCCCACCTTGCCGGAGAACGTGTTCTCCTTCGCAGACAGCGCTGCGACGTTGGCCGTCAGCTCGGCGGCCAGCGTCGGCAACACGGCCGAGATGGTCGCGCTCATCGCATCCTGCCCGGCGGGAATCATCGGGATCTCCGGCAGTTCGACCGCCGCGGCGTTCCAGCTGATGCCCTCGGGCTTTCTCAGCGTGCTCATGCGTGCTCCTCGTCACCAGTCGTCATCGTCGTCTTCGTCGAGGTCATGCTCGAGCGGGGCGGGCACGGACAGGCCCGCCACGGTGCCCCCGCTGTCACCGCGCTGACCCATCATCGGGGCCATTCCGCCCATCCCGCCGCCCGCGGCCATCGGGGCGGCGCCGGCGACCACAGCGGAGCCGGCCGTGGCGCCTTCCGCGGCGGGAGCCGTGCTGACGGGCTTGCTGCCGACCAGATTCGCCATCTGCGGCGTCTGCAGCGGCGCGCCACCGGAACCCGGAAGCGATGCCGCTCGCACCATGCCCGAACCGCCGCCCGCACCCGATCCGCCGGCCAGCGGATGGTTGGAGAACGACGAGAACGGCAGCCCGGCGGCGCCGAGCGCGTCGGCCTTGCCGCCTTGGCCGAACATCGACGTCAGTTGCTGCAACGGCTGCGAGAGCTGCTGGAGCTGCTGGCCCATCTGCTGGGGCAGCTGCATCAGCGACTGGCCGATCTGCATGGGCAGCTGCGCGGCCATCGACCCCATCTGGCTCATCATCTGCATCGCCTGCTGCGAGCCGTCGCCGGCCTGTTTCGCGGCTTCCTCACCGCTGTCCTGGGCTTCCTTGCCGCCCGGCACGGGCGGGGCGCCGAAGAACGGGATGCTCGGCGGCACGCCGAGGGTGCCGGCGAGTTCGGTCGTGTTGGTCGTCACGTTGGCGATGTTCTGCGACAACCCCATCTTGATGCGGCTCTGCACCAGCTCTTGGGTATTGCTGAACGGCATCGCCGCGATGGCCTCGCACTCGTGCTGGACTTCCTGCGCGATCGTGTTTGCCAGCATCTTCGTCTTGACGACGGTGGCCTCCATCGCGCGCAGCTTGGCAGCGATCCCGGCCGCGTGCGCGGCGTTGGCCTCGTGGCCGCCGATGATGGTGGTGGCCTCCCCCGCCGCGGCCATCGACGCGACGCCCTCCCACGAGTCGGACAGCTGCATCAACTGGCCCTGCTGTTGCGGCACCACGTTGCCGCTGATCTTGGCGGCCAGCGCCTCATACGACGCCGCCGCCGCTGCCAGCATCTCCTCGTCGACGTTCGGCCAGCCGGGCCCGGTCACGGTCTGCGAGCCGTACGGACTGGAATCCGGAGCGATTCCCATGACGCGACCCCCTTTCGTGACACGCTTCGGGCGTCAAATTTACCGTGCCCTCGACCCCACTCGATGCGCTGATTCGCCAGCGTCCATGCCCCGGTCAGGGAGCGTCAGGTCTCCTGGAGACCGCCGTCGGACAACCGCAGTCGGCGTCGCACCCCGATGTCGGCGAGGAATCGCTCGTCGTGGCTGACGACGATGAACGCGCCCCGGTACGCGTTCAGCGCCGACTGGAGTTGCGCGACGCTGACCAGGTCGAGGTTGTTGGTCGGCTCATCGAGCAGCAGCAGTTGTGGCGCCGGTTCGGCGTAGAGCACGCAGGCCAGCGTCGCGCGCAGTCGCTCGCCGCCGGACAGCGCACTCACCGGCAGGTGGATCCGATCACCCTGAAACAGGAACTGCGCGAGCAGGTGCATCCGACGGGTGTGCGAGAGGCTCGGCGCATACGCGGCCAGACTCTCGGCGACCGTGGCGCGCGGATCCAGCAGGTCGAGCCGCTGGGACAGGTATGCCGTCCGGCCGTCGGCCCGCTGCACCGTGCCGTCGTCGGGTTTCAGGTCGCCACTGAGCAGGCGTAGCAGCGTCGACTTGCCCGTCCCGTTGCGCCCGGTCAGCGCGATCCGTTCGGGACCGCGGACCGACAGGTCGACGTCCGCGAGCAGCACCCGCCTGCCGGCGCGGGCACGTAGCCCGTTGGCGCTGAGCACAACACGCCCCGCGGGCACGTCGGTGTCGGGCAGATCGAGGACCAGGGCGTCGTCGTCACGCACCGCGCGCTCGGCGTCCTCGAGCCGAGATCTGGCATCGCCGACCCGCGCGGCGTTGACCGCGTCGATGCGGCCGGCCGACTCCTGTGCCCGCCGCTTGCGTGCTCCGGCAACGATTTTCGGCAGGCCGGCGTCCTTGACCTTGCGCGCTGCGGTTCCGGCTCGCCGGGCCGCCCGCTCCCGGGCCTGCTGCAGTTCGCGCTTCTCGCGTTTGAGGTGTTGTTCGGCGCTGCGCACGTTGCTCTCGGCGACGCGTTGCTGTTCGCTCACCGACTCGGTGTACATCGTGAAATTTCCGCCGTAGAAGTTGATTTCACCCCGATGTAGTTCGGCGATGCGGTCCATTCGGTCAAGCAGTATCCGGTCATGGCTGACCAACAGCAGGCAGCCGCTGAAGGCGTCGAGCGCGTCGTAGAGCCGTTCTCTAGCGTCGACGTCGAGGTTGTTCGTCGGCTCATCGAGCAGCAACACGTCGGGCCGGCTGAGCAGCCGGCCGGCGAGCCCGATCGCGACGGCCTCGCCACCGGACAACGTGCCGAGCCGCCGGTCGAGCGAAACATGGTCGAGCCCGAGCCGATCCAGCTGCGCCCGCGCGCGTTCCTCGACATCCCAGTCGTCGCCGATCGCGGTGAACAGGTCGGCGTCGGTGCGTCCGTCGGCCAGCGCGTTCAACGCCTCGACGACGGAGGCGATGTCGAGCACCTCGGCGACGGTCCGCTGGCCGTCGTACGGCAGCGACTGGGGCAGGTAGCCCAGGGTGCCGTCGACCGTGACGGCGCCGGCTTTGGGAGTGAGCTCACCGGCGATGAGCTTGAGCAGCGCGCTCTTGCCCGCGCCGTTCGGGGCGACCAGGCCTGTGCGGCCCTCGCCGACGGTGAAGGACAGCTCGTCGAACAGCGGCGTGTCGTCGGGCCATGCGAAAGACAGGTTGGAACAGACGATGGAAGGCATGTGAGAGATCTCTTCGTTGAGCGCACGGGATCGCACGAACAATTGGGACGGCTCGAGCCGGGAGAGTCCCGGCAGACGTCGTCAACTCACATGTCTTCAGGGTAGGTGTGCGGTCAAGCGGTTAAGTACCGGCGCAACATGTCCGTCGCCGCGGTGATCTTCTCGACCTCGACACGTTCGTCGGCGCGGTGCGCGAGGTTGGGGTCGCCGGGCCCGTAGTTGACCGCCGGGATACCGAGCGCGGCGAACCGCGACACGTCGGTCCACCCGTACTTGGCGCGCACCTGTCCTCCGGCGGCGGCCACCAGCGCCGCGGCGGCGGGCTTGGTCAACCCGGGCAGCGCGCCGGCCGCCGAGTCGGTCAGCTCGATCTGCACGTCGAGCCCGCCGAGCACCTCGTGTACGTGTTGCAGCGCGTCGACGACGTTGCGGTTCGGAGCGAACCGGAAGTTGACCGTGACGGACGCGGCATCGGGGATCACATTGCCGGCGATGCCGCCGTCGATGCGCACCGCCGACAGCCCTTCGCGGTAGGTGCAGCCGTCGATCTCGATGCTGCGGGCCTGATATGACGCGAGCCGGTCCAGAACAGCACCGAGTTTGTGGATCGCGTTGTCCCCCAACCAGGATCGCGCGGAGTGCGCGCGGGTGCCCGTCGCGCTGACCACAACGCGCAGCGTCCCCTGGCAACCGGCCTCGATGTAGCCGCCCGACGGCTCGCCGAGGATCGCGACGTCGGCCTGCAACCATTCGGGCAGTTCGCGCTCGATGCGCCCCAGGCCGTTGGCGGACGCCTCGATCTCCTCGCAGTCATACATCACCAGCGTGATGTCGTGCTTCGGTGCCGTGACGGTGGCGGCCAGATGCAGGAACACCGCGTCGCCGGACTTCATGTCCGAGGTACCGCAGCCGTGCAGTTCGCCGTCGACGAGGCGACTCGGCAGGTTGTCGGCGGCGGGCACCGTGTCGAGGTGGCCGGCGAGTAACACCCGCGACGGCAAGCCCAGGTTGGTGCGGGCCAGTACGGCGTCGGCGTTGCGGACGACCTCGAGGGAGGTCTGCTCGCGCAGCGCGGCTTCGACCTCGTCGGCGATGCGCTTCTCGTGGCGAGATTCGCTGGGGATGTCCACCAGCGCGGCGGTCAATGCGACCGGGTCACCGTGCAGGTCGAGGCTCACGGGCTCGACGTTAGTCTTACCCGTGTGACTTCTGCTGCAGGTATCGGGCTGGCGACCATCGCCGCCGACGGATCGGTCCTCGACACATGGTTCCCAGCACCCGAACTCGGCGCCGACGGCCCGTCGGGCACGACTCGGCTCTCGGTCGCCGAGGTCCCGCCCGAGCTCGCCGAGCTGACAGGTCCGGATGAGGACCGCGGGGTCGACGTCGTCGTGGTTCGCACCGTCGTCGGGTCGCTGGACGACAAGGCCACCGACGCCTACGACGCCTATCTACGGCTGCATCTGCTGTCGCACCGGCTGGTCGCGCCGCACGGCCTGAACGCCGACGGTTTCTTCGGTGTGCTGACCAACGTGGTGTGGACCAACCACGGTCCCTGCGCGGTCGACGGCTTCGAGACCGTGCGGGCACGTCTGCGCAAGCGCGGTCCAGTGACCGTCTACGGCGTCGACAAGTTCCCGCGGATGGTCGACTACGTGTTGCCGGCCGGGGTGCGGGTGGCCGACGCCGACCGGGTGCGGCTCGGGGCCCACCTCGCGGCAGGCACGACCGTCATGCACGAGGGGTTCGTCAACTTCAACGCCGGCACGCTGGGCAGCTCGATGGTCGAGGGGCGGATCTCGGCGGGCGTCGTCGTCGGAGACGGGTCCGACGTCGGCGGCGGCGCGTCGATCATGGGCACCCTGTCGGGCGGCGGCACCGAGGTGATCTCCGTCGGCGAGCGCTGCCTGCTCGGGGCCAATGCGGGACTTGGCATTTCGCTCGGTGACGACTGTGTGGTCGAGGCCGGTCTCTACGTCACGGCGGGCACCAAGGTGCTGACCGCCGACGGTCAGACGGTCAAGGCGCGAGAGTTGTCGGGGGCCAACAACCTGTTGTTCCGGCGTAATTCGCTGTCGGGTGCCGTCGAGGTGGTCAAGCGCGACGGCACCGGTATCACGCTGAACGAAGCCCTACACCAGAACTGACCCCCTCTTTTCTTCTGCGCGAGCGACCGCGTCTGCACGGCGACACGCCGGCTGGGGCGTGCATTGAGCGGTCGCTCGCGGGCAACGAGGGCCGCCCCCGCGCAGCTGGGGACGTACTCAACCCGCCGCCGCGTTCGGTTTCAGCGGCGGACAGCGTCCGTCGACGGCGGCCAGCTCGAAGTGCCATATCTCGTTCGCATAGATCTGACAGAGCCCGAACTCGCGTCCGTTGGCGATCAGCCACCTGTCGGCCTCGACCGGCGCTATGTCCACGGCTTCGCCGGTGACGTGCTTCGACTTCTCCGGTGAGGCCACGAATTCCCGTGCCGCCTCGATACTTCCGTAGCGTTCGACACCGTCGGCGAAGAGCCGCTCCTGGAATCCCTTCGATCGCCAACCCGAGTTGACGCGGATGTCGACGCCCTCAGCTCGGGCCTGACGAGCCGCCTCCTGGACCGCCTCGAGCAGCTCGGGGTCCAGCCAGCCGACGATCGGGTCGTCGGTGTCAAACGGGCTCAGCGTCGTGCCCTCGGGCAGCCAACCGCCGACGGTGTCCTGCGCGGCCGGTCCGATGCTCAGCGTCTCCTGCCCGAGGGCGGGTCTCGGAGCCGGCGCCGGTTCGGACGTTCCGCACGCGACGATTGCGCACGCCGAAGCGAGCGCGAGCGTGGACAGGACGCACATCCCCAGCTGCCGCGTGGGCCCACGCGCAATAGTCAGGAGGTGGCGGCGAGGATGCAGAATTCGTTTCCCTCCGGATCGGCCAGCACGACCCAGCTCGCGTCGCCCTGACCGATGTCGACGCGCCGAGCACCGAGGCCGAGGACGCGCTCGACCTCGGCCCGCTGATCGTCGGGGCGAAAGTCGAAGTGAATCCGGTTCTTGACGACTTTGTCATCGGGTACCGCCAGAAACAACCAGTTCGGCCCGGCCCCGGGCGGCGCGTGCAACACCACGTCGCCGTCGTCGTCGACCTCGTGGGCCCAGCCCAGCACCTGCGACCACCACCGCCCCAGCGCGGAGGCGTCGTGCGAGTCGATGCAGATCTCGTCGAACTTGAGCGTCATCGTGCCAGCTCCTTCTTGAGCACCTTGCCCATGGCGTTGCGCGGCAGCTCCTTCACCAGCCGCACCTCGCGCGGGCGCTTGTGCGCCGAAAGCTCCTGCGCCACATAGTCGATGAGCGCCTCCGCGCTAGCGTCACCCACGACGAACGCGACGATGCGCTGCCCCAGGTCGTCGTCGGAAACACCGACGACGGCCGCCTCCCGCACGCCGGGGTGTCCGAGCAGCGCGGTCTCGATCTCCCCCGCGCCGACGCGGAACCCGCCCGTCTTGATCAGGTCGACGGACTCGCGGCCGACGATGCGGTGCATCCCGTCGGCTCCCACGACCGCGGCGTCGCCGGTGCGGTACCAGCCGTCGGCATCGACCGCCTCCGCGGTGGCGTCGGGGCGGTTGAGGTAACCGTCGAACAGCGTGTCACCGCGAACATCCAGTCGCCCAATGGTTTCCCCGTCGTGTGGAACGGCGGCGCCGTCCTCGTCGACCAACCGGGTCTCGACACCGGTCAGCGGCAGGCCCACCCAACCGGGCCTGCGCTCACCGTCGGCCCTGGTGCTGATCGTGATCAGCGACTCGGTCGAGCCATAGCGTTCGACCGGCCGGTGCCCGGTCAACCGAACCACGTTGTCGAACACCGGCACCGGCAGCGGCGCGCTGCCCGAAACCAGCAGCCGCGCCGACCGCAGCGCCGTCGCCGACTCGCGGTCGTCGGCCACCCTCGACCACACGGTCGGCACGCCGAAGTACAACGAGCCGCCGGCCGCCGCATACGCCTGTGGGGTCGGTTTCCCGGTGTGCACGAACCGGTTTCCGATGCGCAGCGAGCCGAGCAGCCCCAGCACCAACCCGTGTACGTGGTACAGCGGCAGGCCGTGCACCAAGGTGTCATCGGGCGTCCATTGCCACGCTTCGGCGAGCGCGTCGATATCGGCGGCGATCGCGCGGCGGCTCAGCACGACGCCCTTGGGCGGGCCGGTCGTGCCCGAGGTGTAGATGATCAACGCCGCCGAGTCGGCGGGCGGTTCGGCGTAGCGGTGCCAGGAACGGGCGTGCAGCCGTACCGGCACGTGTTGCAGCCCGTCGGTCTCGGCCGGCTTGTCCCCCAGCCACGCCTGCGCGCCGGAGTCGGTCAGGATGTGCCTGCGTTCGGCGGCACCGACGTCGGCGGGCACCGGCACGACGGGCACCCCGGCGATCAGGCAACCGGTCACCGCAAGCACGGTCGACACGGTGGGAGTGGCCAGCACCGCGACCCGGCGCGCGCCCGCCACCCGCTCGGCGACCGACGTGGCGGCACCGACCAGATCGCTGCGACTCAGCACCGCCCCGTCGACACGGACCGCGTCCCCGATGTCGGCGCCGCCCGCCACCGCGGCGGGGTTGAGCGAAGCCAGGAGCATAACCAGCGAGGTTACCCACATCGGCTCGGCGATACTGGGTCGCGTGACTCACATCGAGCGGCTGGCGACGCGCGAGGTCTACCGGAACAACTGGATGACGCTGCGTGAGGACGACATCCGCAGGCCCGACGGCAGCAGCGGGATCTACGCGGTCGTCGACAAGCCGACGTATGCGTTGGTGATCGCGCGGGACGGTGACCGATTTCGGCTCGTCGAGCAGTTCCGTTATCCGCTGGGCTTGCGGCGCTGGGAGTTCCCGCAGGGCACCGCGCCCGAGCGGCGGCATCTCGAGCCGGCCGACCTGGCAGCGCGCGAACTACGCGAGGAGACCGGGCTGCGGGCGTCGCACCTGAGGGTCCTGGGCCGGCTCGACGTGGCGCCCGGGATGAGCAGCCAGCGCGGCTGGGTGTTCCTCGCGACGGACATCACCGAGGGCGATCACGACCGCGAGCATGAGGAACAGGACATGCACAGCGAATGGTTCAGCCGTGCCGAGGTGGAGCAAATGATGCGTGACGGGGTTATCACCGACGCGCAGTCGATCGCCGCGTGGGCGCTGCTGTTGCTCGCGGAGCGCTGACTCACCCGTGCCGGCGCGATGAGTTTCGAACCGTACGGCGGTCTATCTCGTTGTAACCAGTAGGACGAACGAAAGGGGTGACACGATGACCGCGCTGTACGGGATGATGGCGATGATGCCCCTGTTGTTCGGCGGGGCCGGCTACGTGCTCGTGGCGTCCGCGGGCTGCGACGAGACTCGGAAGCGCCCGCCCCGGTGAGTGACGAAGAGGCCATCCGCGAGTTGATCGTCCGGTGGGCCGCGGCGGTGCACGGCGGTGACTTGGATTCCGTTGTGGCCGACCATGACGCGGACATCGTGATGTTCGACGTGCCACCGCCGCACCGCGGCGTCCGCGGCATCGACGAGTACCGGGACTGTTGGCCACCGTTCTTCGAATGGCAGCGACAGGGCGCGGTGTTCGAGATCGTCGAACTCGACCTCACCGTGGGCGCCGACGTCGCGTTCGCGTGGGCACTGCTGCGCTGCGGCAAGCCCGCCGAGCTGGCGGCCGACCCCGAGAACCGGCTGCGGCTGACCATCGGATTGCGCAAACGCGACGGCCGCTGGGTCGTCACCCACGAGCACCACTCGTTCGCCGATACGAATCCGTGATGGTCTCGTAGCCGTCGGCAAACCGTGTCGTAGAGCTTTCCGGCGGCTGGTCGATTACCGTTTCGGCCATGTCTGCCCGCCGTCTGACCAGCGCGGTCTTTGGCGTGACTTGTGCTGCGGCCGCGAGCTTTTCGGTGCTGCCGCTGGCCGTCGCAGCGAACCCGGCATGGAATGGACGCTACGAGATCGTCACCTACGCGTCCGACAAGATGGGCAGCAGTATCGCGGCCGCTCAGGCCGAACCCGACTTCGCCGCGCAGTACGACCTGGTGACCGACTGCTCGACGGGGCTGTGCGTGGCCACCGTCGTGGAGGGACCTGCGCCGAGTAACCCAACCATCCCCCAACCGGTTCGCTACACCTGGGACGGGTCAAGGTGGCAGTACGCATACAACTGGCAGTGGGAATGCTTCCGCGGCGACGGCGTGCCCAGCGAGTACGCGCCGGCACGATCGAAGGTGTTCTACGCGCCCGACATCGACGGATCACTGTTCGGGACGTGGCGCACCGAGATTCTGGCCGGAGCGTGCCGCGGCACCGTCGTGATGCCGGTCGCCGCCCGCCCCGTCTAGTTCGTCCCGCGTTCGGCCAGCGCCCGCAGGAAGAACACCAAGTTGGCGGGACGTTCGGCGAGCCTGCGCACGAAGTAGCCGTACCACTGAGTGCCGAACGGCACGTACACCCGCACATGGTCTCCCGCGTCGGCGAGCCTGCGCTGCTCGGCGTCGCGAATGCCGTACAGCATCTGGTATTCGAAATCGTCACGGCCGCGGTTGTTCTCACGCACCAGCGCGGGCACCGCTGCGATGACAGCGGGGTCGTGGGAGGCGACCATCGGGTAGCCGTCGCCCGCCATCAGTATCCGCAGGCAGCGCAGGTAGGAGTCGGTGACGTCGTGGCGGTCGCGGTAGGCCACTGACGCCGGCTCGTCGTATGCGCCCTTGCACAGGCGAATCCGCGCGCCGGACGCGGCGAACGCCTCACAGTCGGCGTGGGTGCGTTTCAGATAGGCCTGCAGAGCCGTTCCCAGCCAACCGAACTCTGTGCGCAGATCGCGCACGATCGCCAGTGTCGAGTCGGTGGTGGTGTGGTCTTCGGCGTCCACCGTCACCCATACGCCCGCTCGTTGTGCCCGCTCGCAGATGGTATGGGCGTTCTCCAGCGCGATCTTGTCCCCGTCGCGGGCCAGCGCCTGCCCGAGCGCCGACAGTTTCACCGACACCTCGAGCGGCGGCACCCCGGTCCGCCTCTCGGCCCGCGCTTCCCCACGCCGCGCGAGGCCGTCGAGCAGCCGGAGATACGCGTCGACGTTCGCGGTCGCCGCGTCGACGTCAGTGACGTCCTCACCGAGGTGGTCGATCGAGACAAGACGGTTCGAGTCACGCAGGCGCGCAACGGAGTCGAGCACCTCGGGCACCGTTTCACCCGGTACGAACCGGTGCACGACGTCGCGTGTCATGGGCAGCCGCTCGGCGGCTCTGCGCAGACCTTCGCGCCGACCGGCGGCCATGATCGCCGGGCGCACCACCCGCTCGAACACGCGCATTCAGACCCCCATGTGGGGATAGTTGTGATCGGTGGGCGGCACGAAGGTCTCCTTGATCGAGCGCGCCGATGTCCATCGCAGCAGGTTCAGCGCCGAGCCCGCCTTGTCGTTGGTCCCCGACGCCCGCGAGCCACCGAAGGGCTGTTGCCCGACGACCGCTCCGGTGGGCTTGTCGTTGACGTAGAAGTTGCCCGCCGCGTGGCGAAGTCGCCGTTGCGCCCGCAGCACCGCGGCGCGGTCATCGGCGATGACCGCGCCGGTCAGCGCGTACCTGACACCGGTTTCGACGACGTCGAGGATGCGGTCGTAGTCGTCGTCCGGATAGACGTGCACTGCGAGGATCGGCCCGAAGTACTCGGTGCAGAACGCCTCGTCGGTCGGGTCGTCGGACAACAGGACGGTCGGCCGCACGAAATAGCCTTCGCTGTCGTCGTATTCGCCGCCAACGGCGATCGTCACCGGGGCGTTCTTCGCCCTCTCAATAGCCTTGACGTTCTTGGCGAAGGCCCGGTCGTCGATCAGCGCGCCACCGAAATTCGACAGGTCGGCGACGTCGCCATAGCGCAGCGCTTCGGTCGCCGACAGGAAGTCGTCGCCCATCTGCTGCCAAACCGTCCGCGGGATGAACGCCCGCGACGCCGCCGAGCACTTCTGCCCCTGATAGTCGAAGGCGCCGCGGATCAGCGCGGTCCGCAGGACGTCGGGGCGTGCGCTGGCATGCGCGATGACGAAGTCTTTGCCGCCGGTCTCACCGACCAGTCGCGGATAGCCGTGGTAGCGGTCGATGTTGGTGCCGACCTCCCGCCACAGGTGCTGGAACGTCGTCGTCGACCCGGTGAAGTGGATGCCCGCCAGCCGCGGATCGGCCAGCGCCACATCGGAAACCGCCACCCCATCACCGGTGAGCAGGTTGATCACCCCTGGCGGCAGACCCGCGGCCTCGAGCAACTGCATCGTCAGGTAGGCGGCGAACGTCTGGGTGGGCGAGGGCTTCCACACCACCGTGTTGCCCATCAGCGCGGGCGCCGTCGGGAGGTTGCCCGCGATAGCGGTGAAGTTGAACGGGGTGATCGCATAGACGAATCCGTCCAGCGGTCGATAGTCGGTCCGGTTGCGGATGCCGCGCACGCTGATCGGTTGCTGGGCAAGGATTCCGCGCGCGAAGGCGACGTTGAACCGCCAGAAGTCGATCAGTTCGCACGCCGCATCGATCTCGGCCTGATACGCCGACTTGGACTGGCCGAGCATCGTGGCGGCGCAGATCGTCTCGCGCCACGGTCCGGCGAGCAGCTCGGCTGCGCGCAGGAAGACGGCTGCGCGGTCGTCGAACGGGGTGGCCTCCCAGTCCGCTTTCGCGGCCATCGCGGCGTCGATGGCGGCGACGGCGTCGGCGTGCGTGGCGTTGGTGAGGGTGCCCAGCCGCCCGGACGGGTCGGAGTGGCGGTGCGGCTGCACCACGTCGACACGGTCACCGTCACCCATTCGGCGGCGCCCGCCGATGACGTGCGGCAGGTCCACCGGCTCCGTCGCGACGGAGCTCAGAGCTTCGAGAAGACGGGTGCGCTCACCCGAACCAGGCGCATAGTCGCGTACCGGCTCGTTGGCCGGAAGGGGCACGTCGATGATGGCATCCATGCCGAAATGATGCTCGGATGCGGCCGCCCTGCCGATGGTCGATCCGACAAGACCGTTGCCGGGCTATAGTCGGATCACACAAAGGGGCGTGCAGTGGACCCAATGGACCCGCGAACCACCGGCCTCGGCCTCGGCCAGCTGCTGTTGGCGCTGGACCGCACCATGGTGACGCTGATCGATGCGCCGCGCGGGCTGGACATGCCGGTCGGATCGGTCGCGCTCGTCGACGCCGATGACGTCCGGTTGGGACTGGCCGTCGGTCCCGGTTCGGCGGACCTGTTCTTCCTGCTCGGCGTCTCCGATGCGGACGCAGAGCGCTGGCTCGAGCGGCAGTTCACCGGCACCGGCCGAGCGCCCGCGGCGATCTTCGTCAAGGAACCGTCTGCCACCGTTGTCGAACGGGCGGTCGCGCTGGGCGCCGCGGTGGTGGCCGTCGAACCGCGGGCTCGCTGGGAGTCCTTGTACCGCTTGGTGAACCACGCGTTCGACCACCACGGCGATCGCGGCGACCCGCACCATGACCCGGGCACCGACCTGTTCGGTCTGGCCCAGTCCATCGCCGACCGAACCCGCGGCATGATCAGCATCGAAGACGAGGACTCCCATGTGCTCGCCTATTCCGCGTCCAACGACGAGGCCGACGAATTGCGCCGGTTGACCATCCTCGGCCGCGCCGGCCCGCCCGAGCACCTCGCCTGGATCGGCCAGTGGGGCATCTTCGACGCCCTGCGTTCGAGCACCGACGTCGTGCGCGTCGCCGAGCGACCGGAGTTGGGGTTGCGACCGCGGCTGGCGGTCGGCGTCCACGTGCCCGACGCAATCGTGCCGCGAGGGTCGCGGTACGCGGGAACCATTTGGCTGCAACAGGGTTCGGCACCCTTGGCCGACGACGTCGACGACGTGCTGCGAGGCGGTGCGGTGCTGGCGGCCCGGATCATGTCCAGACTGTCGGCGTCTCCGTCCACCCACACCCGGCAGGTGCGAGAGCTGCTCGGGCTTTCCGGCGACGACGTCGAAGTAGTCACGCTCGCCCGGGAACTGGGCATCGCGACCGACAGCCGTGCCGCACTTGTGGGCTTCGCAGATGCGCAGTGTCCGGCGCCGCCGGACGTCATCGCGCTGAGCGCCAGCGCTTTTCGTGCCGATGCACAAGTCGCGTCGGACAACGGCCGGGTCTACGTGCTGCTGCCCCAGATCGGGGCGCCGTCGTCGGTGATGTCCTGGGCGCGCGGTGTCGTGTCGACCCTGGACCGCGAGCTCGGGCGCTCGCTGCGGGCGGTCGTCGCCGCCCCGCTCGCGGGTTTGGCGGCCGCCGCGAATGCCCGCGCCGAGGTGGACCGGGTGCTCGACAGCGCTGCCCGTCACCCCGGCGCGATCGGACGCGTCACCTCGCTCGCCGACGCGCGCACCACCGTGCTCCTCGACGAGATCGTGTCTCGGGTGGCCGCGCAGCCGCGCCTGATCGACCCGCGGGTACGTCAACTGCGCGAGCAGGATCCGATGCTCGCCGAGACTCTCGGGGCGTATCTCGACGGGTTCGGCGACATCGCCGCGGTCGCAGCACGGTTGCACGTGCATCCGAACACCGTGCGCTACCGCATCCGTCGCATCGAGAAGCTGTTGTCGACCTCGCTGGAAGATCCCGACGACCGCCTGGTGCTCGCGCTCGGCTTGCGCGCGACGGAACCGTTGGCGCGAGAAGACGCAAACCGCTCAAAATATTGAGGGTTTCAGGGCACTTCGCGTCTGCTCGGTAGAGAGGATGTCAGCTCGTAAGCCGTTGCGCCGCTGCCGAAATCCGTTCATCGGTCGCTGTCAGCGCCACCCTGACATGCGTGGTGCCGCGGGGGCCGTAGAACTCGCCGGGTGCGACCAGGATTCCGCGTTGCGCCAGCCAGGCGACGGTGTCCCGGCACGGCTCGCCGCGGGTCGCCCACAGATACAGCCCCGCCTCGGAGTCATCGACGCTCAGCCCGGCAGAACGCAGGGCGGGTAGCAGGACGTCGCGCCGCCGCGCATAGCGGGCCCGCTGTTCGCGCTCGTGCTCGTCGTCGTCGAGCGCGGCGACCATGGCCGCCTGTACCGGCGTCGGCACCATCATGCCCGCGTGTTTGCGGACGGCCAGCAGCTCGGCGACGACGTTCGGATCGCCGGCGACGAAACCCGCCCGGTAGCCCGCCAGCGACGACGTCTTCGACAACGAATGAACGGCCAGCAGCCCGGTGTGGTCGCCGCCGCTGATCGACGGGTGCAGGACCGACAACGGTTGGGTGTCCCAGCCGAGTCCGAGGTAGCACTCGTCGGAGGCGATCAGGACGCCCCGTTCGCGCGCCCAGCCGACGACCTTGCGCAAGTGGTCGGCGCCGAGCACCTTGCCGGTCGGATTGCTCGGCGAGTTCAGGTACACCAGCGCGGGCGTCTGCGGGCCTAGTTGGGTCAGCGAGTCGGCGCGCAGGAACTGCGTGCCGGCCAGGCGCGCGCCGACTTCGTAAGTCGGATAGGCGAGTTCGGGCGCCACCACCGCGTCGTCGGGACCGAGGCCCAGCAACGTCGGCAACCAGGCGATGAGCTCCTTGGTGCCGATCACCGGCAGCACCGCGCCGTCAGCCAGGCCCGAGACACCGTAGCGCCGCGCCAGCGCATTGACCGCCGCGGCCCGCAGCGCTGGGGTGCCCGCGGTGGTCGGGTAGCCGGGCGAGGAACCGGCCGCGGCCAGTGCCTGCCGGACGACCGGAGCTACCTCGTCCACCGGTGTGCCGACCGACAGATCGACGATGCCGTCGGGGTGTGCCCGGGCCAGCGCGGTGACGTCGGCCAGCGTGTCCCAGGGGAAAGCCGGCAGCGCCGCCGAGACGCGCTTACGAAGCCCGGCGCGAGCCGTTATCAGTCCTCACCTTGCGGCGGCAGGCTCTTGACCGCCTCCGGATCGTTGTCGGTCTGCCCCACCTTGGACGCGCCGCCGGGCGAGCCGAGCTCGGCGAAGAAGTCGGCGTTGATCTGGGTGTAGCTGCTCCACTGGTCGGGCACATCGTCCTCGTAATAGATGGCCTCGACCGGGCACACCGGTTCACAGGCACCGCAGTCCACGCATTCGTCCGGATGGATGTAGAGCATGCGGGCGCCCTCGTAGATGCAGTCGACTGGGCATTCCTCGATGCACGCCTTGTCTTTGACGTCGACACAAGGTTCGGCAATGACGTACGTCACCGTGTTCTCCTCAAGGTCTCCTCGATCTCCTGTCCGGTGGGCTGCCGTACGGGGTAGGGCATCTGAGCTCAGCCGCAAGTATCCGTCGCCGGTACCTGGACGGTCGTCTCAGTGTGCCCTAACTTCACGCGCAACCCGGTTTAGGGGTTGCGCGTGGTTACTGATACTAGACGTTGCACATACAGCTGCCCAACAGACACCCCGGATTCGCCCGGATCTGCTGGTCGACTGCTCAGCATCGCCCCTTGTCGCCTCCGACCTTGCTATACCTGCGGGATGGAACGCTGTGCACCTCCGGTCGACAGGACCGCTGTCCTGCATGTCCGCCAACTGACCGCCGACGAACTCGACGCCGTGCGCGCCGCCAAGAGGTTCTTCAGGGAGAGCGCCTGGGACGAGTGGCGAACCACGCAACCCCTCCGGTTCGAGGGGCCCAACGAGCGATTCGAGGTCCCCGCCGACTTTCCGACCGACCTGGTGTCAGTGCCCGGCGTGGTCGCCTGGTTCGTCCCACGCGCCGGCCGCTACGCGCGTGCGGCCGTGCTTCACGACTACCTCTGGCGCTTCCCCGAGCGCACGGGGTGCGATCGCCGGGCCGCCGACTACCGCTTCCGCCTGCAGATGCAACGCGATGGCGTGAGCCTGCTGCGTCGCTGGATCATCTGGGCCACGGTGCGGCTGTCCGCGATCTTGCAGGGCAAAGGTGGTGCGGGGTGGTGGAAGGACCTTCCCGGCGCGACGCTTCTCGTGCTGCTCGTCGCCGCGCCGATCATCGTCGTACCCGCGGCGGCGATCCTGGTTTCGACCGTGGTGTTCTGGCTGCTCGAATCGGCCATCGCGCTCGTGGTGCCCGACGAGACGCCACCACCGCTGCAGTTGAAGACCTGACGGTCACTCGACGGGCGCGAGCGACCCCGAATTGCACACCAATTGCGGCGTGTCGGGGAACAAACGCGGTCGCTCGCGCTGAAGGGAGCGCTGAGGTAGCTACGCGGCCAGTGGGGCGTACGTCGTGGAGCGCTGGCGGGCCGGGCGGCCGATGCCTTCGGCGATCGCGACGAGGTCCTCGACCGTCTTGTACGAGCCGAACTCCGAGCCGGCCATCCGCGAGATCGTCTCCTCCATCAGCGTGCCGCCGAGGTCGTTGGCGCCGCCGTTGAGCATCACCTGCGTACGCTCCACGCCGAGCTTGACCCAACTGGTCTGGATGTTGGCGATCCTGCCGTGCAACATGATTCGCGCGAGCGCATGCACCGCGCGGTTGTCGCGGTGCGACGGGCCCGGCCTGGCGCCGCCGGCCAAATACAGCGGCGAGCTCTGGTGTACGAACGGCAGCGGCACGAACTCGGTGAAACCGCCTGTGCGGTCCTGAATTTCGCGTAGCACCCGCAGGTGGCCGACCCAGTGCCGCGGCTGGTCGACGTGCCCGTACATCATCGTCGAACTGGAGCGCAGCCCGACCTCGTGCGCGGTCGTCACGACCTCGATCCACATCGACGTCGGCAACTTGCCCTTGGTCAGCACCCACCGCACCTCGTCGTCGAGGATCTCGGCGGCGGTGCCGGGGATACTTCCCAACCCCGCCTCCCGCAAGGAGATCAGCCACTCTCGAATCGACAGCCCACTGCGGGTGACGCCGTTGGCGATCTCCATCGGCGAGAACGCGTGCACGTGCATCGACGGCACGCGTTTCCTCACCGCGCGCACCAGATCGGCGTAGCCGGTGACGGGCAGTTCGGGATCGATGCCGCCCTGCATGCACACCTCGGTCGCGCCTGCGACGTGCGCTTCCCAGGCACGGTCGGCGACCTCGTCGACCGACAGGGAGTAGGCGTCGGCGTCGCCTTTGCGTTGCGCGAACGCGCAGAACCGGCAGCCCGTGTAGCAGATGTTGGTGAAGTTGATGTTGCGGTTGACGACGAACGTGACGTCGTCACCGACGGTGTCACGGCGCAGCGAATCCGCCAGCGCGGCAACGGCGTCGAGGGCCGGACCGTCGGCACACGCCAACGCCAGGTACGCGTCGTCGGACAGGCCGGCCGGATCCCGCTCGGCCGAGCGCAGCGCCGCCAGCACGTCGGTGTCGATGCGTTCGGGCGCTCGGGCGGCCAGTTCGGAGACCTTCTCGCGGATCGACTCCCAGTCGCCGAACGCACTGTCGAGGTCGCTGCGGGTGTCGGTGAGCCGGCCCGTCGCATCGATCGCGGAGTGAAGATCAGTGCGCCCCAACGACTCCGACGCCTCGTCGGGTTCCTGCCACGGTCGGCCCGCCGGGTTGACGTCCAGCGCGAACCCGGACTCGGGGTCTGCCAGCGCGTCGACGTGGCCCCGCACCCGCGGATCGATCCACGCCGCGCCCGCCTGCACGTATTGCGGTTGCGCGGTCAACCGCTGCACCAGGTCGTATCCCGCTTCGGCGGTCACCGTCGCCAACTCGTCGAGCGCCGGCCACGGCCGCTCCGGGTTGACGTGGTCGGGAGTCAACGGCGAGACGCCGCCCCAGTCGTCGACGCCGGCGCCGATCAGGGCCAGACACTCGGTGCGTGACACCAGGTTCGGCGGCGCCTGGATGCGCATCTTGGGCCCCATCACCAACCGGGTGACCGCCACCGTCGCCAGGAAGTCCTCGAATGCCGCGTCGGGGGTCGACGCCATCGCGGTGTGGTCCTTGGCGCGGAAGTTCTGCACGATCACTTCCTGTACGTGCCCGAACTCCTTGTGCGACCGACGAATCGCGTGGATGGTCTCGGCGCGCTCGTGAAGCGTCTCACCGATTCCGACCAGCAGGCCGGTGGTGAACGGGATCGACAGCCGGCCCGCGTCGGCCAGCGTCCGCAACCGAACCTCGGGGTCCTTGTCGGGGCTGCCGTAATGCGCCAGCCCCTTCGTCTCGAACAGCCGCCGCGACGTGGTCTCGAGCATCATGCCCATCGATGGCGCGACCGGTTTGAGCCGCGACAACTCCGACCAGCTCATCACGCCCGGGTTCAGGTGCGGCAGCAGGCCCGTCTCCTCGAGCACGCGGATCGCCATCGCACGCACGTAGTCCAGCGTCGAGTCGTAGCCACGCTCGTCGAGCCATCGGCGGGCCTCGTCCCACCGCGCCTCGGGGCGGTCGCCGAGCGTGAACAACGCTTCCTTGCAACCGAGTTCGGCGCCGCGACGGGCCACGTCGAGAATCTCGTCGGGCTCCATGTACAAGCCCATGCCCTGCGCGCGCAGGCGGCCCGGCACCGTGACGAAGGTGCAGTAGTGGCAGGTGTCGCGGCACAGATGCGTGACCGGGATGAACACCTTGCGCGAGTAGCTGACCGGTGGCCGCCCGGTCGCTCCGCGCCGCGCCGCGGCCTCGAGACCCGCGTCGCGCACCCGCGACGCGCTGGCGCACAGGTCGGCGAGGTCGTCACCGCGCGCGGTCATCGCGATCGCGGCTTCGTCGACGTTGAGCGCCACCCCGTCGCGGGCGCGCCGCAGCACCCGCCGCACAGCGGCAGGATTGGGTTGATCGGACTTCGGTGGGATCACCGGGTCGGGCAGATCGGCGCCGCGCTGAGGGTTCAGGGCCACTCCCCTGTAACCCCGGCGTCGACGCGAATCATCCCTGGCGACTCACATCCGGGATCCGCTTCGCCTGACATACGGGTCACCCTAGTCCCCGGTTCACGCGCCCCCACAGCACCGCCGCCGGCGGCAAGGTACCGAGCACGATCAGTAGCAGCGCCGCGTACTCCATGACCCCGGTCCCGCCGAACACGATGTCGTCTCCCGGCCCGCCCAGTGTCATCAGGGCCACCGTGAGCAGCCATGTCCACAACGGCAACGCCGCCACCCGCGGCGAAGAGGTCCAGTGCAGCGCAGCCCACACCAACGCGGCGTTGAGAAGGCCGGCGATCAGCGCGCTGATGGGAAACGGAACCGAGCCGATGCGTACGGGAAGGAATAAGGCCGCCGCGACCGCGCACAGCGCCCCGTCGACGGCCAGCAGCGTCAGCACGGCCACGCGTCGACGATCCGTGGTGGCGAACGTAGACGAGCTCAGGTCGGGATGCTGTCCAGCACTCCGGTCAGCGAGCCGATCACCCACTGAAGGCTGTCGAGCCGGTCCTGCCAGTGCTGCAGGTTGGGATCGAGGTCCTGATCCATGTGCCGTCCCTTCGTGGCGCCGCTGACTGCGGTGCAGCTTACTCCCCGCGGCACCGCTATTGAAGGTTCAGTCCGGCGAGCAGGTCGGTTTCCCAGCCGCGGTCGTCGCGTTCCCCGGGTGTGCCCGCAGCCAGGATGTAGTGCTCCACCGCGCCGACCGGTAACGCGATGTTGTTCGACAGCGCGAAGGAGCGGCCGTTCGGCGCGACGCTGATCTGCGTGGCGTGGGCGCGCATCGCCGCGACCTTGGCGCTCAACTGCGCGGGCGCGTCGATCATGGCGTCGATCGCGTCGTCGGGATAGCCGAACGGCACCTCGTCGACCGTCACCCGCGTCCACTCCGGCGGCGCGTCGTCGATCGCTGCGAGCCCCTCGGCGATCGCGGTCTTCGACGTCACCGCCCAGTAGACCTTCGGCACGCGCCACGGTTCACCGGCAACGTCGGTTGCGCCGGCTGCCCTGACCGCGGCCATCGTCACCTCGTGGCTGTGGACGTGGTCGGGGTGGCCGTAGCCGCCCTGCGGGTCATAGGTGACGACGACGTGGGGGCGCAGCTCGCGGATGACCGCCACCAGCGCGCCGACCGCCTCGTCGGGGTCGGCGTCGATGAACCGCTGATGGTGTCGTAGCGGCGTGCCCGTCATCCCGGAATCGCGCCAGCGTCCGGCCCCACCGAGGAACTCCGGTTCGTCGATCCCCAGCGCGCCCAGGGCCGCGGTCAACTCGCCGATGCGGTATCCGCCGAGTTGGTCGGCGGCGTCGACGGCCAGACCTGCCCACCGCTGGCCGATCACCTCGCCCTCCTCGCCGAGCGTGCACGTGACGACGCGCACCTGCGCACCGCGGGCGACGTAGTGGGCGATCGTGGCGCCCGTGGTCAGCGTCTCGTCGTCGGGGTGGGCGTGCACGAACAACAGCCGCCCGGTGGCGCGGTCAACCGTGTTGGGTTCCATTCGCACCAGCTTGCCTGGCCCGATAACGCTGTGCTGCAGGTGCTACGGCTTGGTCTTCACCCATTGGCCTGCGTCGCCGACGATGCCGACCGGCACGGCGCCCGACAGGCTGACGTTCTGGACGCTGGGGCCGGCCGCCACGATCGTGGTGTCCTGCAGGATCGGCAACACGGTCGCCATGTTCCACAGCCGCGGTTCGACGGCGGTGATCACGTCGGCGATGTCCGCCGAGCCGTCCAGCGCGGCGTCGATCTTCGGCTGGATGCTGCGGTCGCAGATGCCGGTGATGTTGCTCGGGGCCTGGACGAGCTCGCCCGGTTCGGGCGCCGGACTCGGTGTGGTGGCGGTCGGCGTCGGCCTCGGCGCGGTCGGCGCGGTGGCGGTCGGCGTCTTCGGCGTCGTCGCCCCGGGTTGCACCGTCGCCACCGGCGTCGCCTCCAGCGCCCGGCAGCCGTAGCGCGACGCGAGCGCGGTGGCGAGGTCTCCGCCCGCGTGCCGCCACCCGACCACCGCGTCGACCCGGTTGTTGGTCAGCGCGTCGCCGTAGAGCACCACGGGGTCCAGCGCCGACACCGATGCCGTGATGCCGACGTTGCGCAGTTGGTCGGCGGCCGTGTTCGCGACGGCAACCGAGGTCGGGTCGTTGGCCGCCACCCCGATCACCAACGACAGCGGCACGCCATCCTTGGCGATCCGCCCGCGGTCACCGTCCGGCGGCGGGGCGCCGGGGGTGGGGGGCGCGGTGGTCACGACGGGCTCCAGCTCATAACCGGCGTCGGCGAGCAACCCGAGCGCGTCCTCTTTGGCCATGGCCGGCGGGGCGGTCGGCACGTAACCCGGATCCGACGGCGACCGCACCTGCGCCTGCGCCAAGGTCACCGTGTTGTCGTCACCAGCGCCCACAGACGCGAGAAGGTCGACGTCGAGCAGACCCAGAATCGCCTTTCGGACTTGGGAATCCGCCAATGCGGGTTGCTGGGCCCGCAGGGTCAACTGCATCACACGCGGAGTGACGATCCGCGCGGTGCGCACGTCGGGGATCGCGGACAGTTGCGCGAATGTGGCCGCTCCGCCGTGCACTTGGGCGACCTGCGTGTCGCCGTTGCGGATCGAGTCGGCCAGCGCCGCGGAGTCGCCGCCGCGACGCAGCAGAACCAGGTCGGGCTTGGCGGGTGGACCCCAGTACCGGTCGTTGCGGGCCAGCAGGATCTCGTCGCGCTGCGGGTCGATGTTCTCCACCCGGAACTGCCCGCCGGTGACGGGCAGGGTTCGCGCCAGCCCCGCGGCGAAACCGCCGGGCACGTCCTTGACGATGTGGGCCGGAAGGATGTCGTTGAACAACTCGCGCCACGCCGGATACGGCTGCGAGAACGTCACGACCGCGGTCTTGCCGCCCTCCACCGACTGCACGCCGGTGATCAGGTCATAGCCCGCGGGGTCGACGACGCCGGGCTGGCTGACCATCTGCTGCCACAGGTACCAGTAGTCGTCGGCGCCGATCGGCGCATTGTCGGTCCACGACGCCTCGGGCCGGATCTTGTAGGTGACCGTGAACGGGTCCTCGCTCGTCACCTCCGCGGACTCCAACAGCGTGGGGTCCATCTCCCAACGCGACCCGGTCGGCGTCTTCGGATCGGGAATGGGCCGGAACGAACTGGGCAGCACCAGCGCGCTGATCGCCGCGTTGACCGGCGACTGGTCGGACAGCAGGTGCGGATTGAAGCCTGGGCCGATCCAGTCGATCGCCATGATGATCTGCGTCGCCTTCACCGGCGGAGGCGCCGTCGTCTCCGAGGTGTCGGTGCTCTGCGGCGCGGGCGGCGGGCTGACGGTGCAGGCAGCTACCAGTGTCACCATCGCCGAAAGTGCAACGATGATGCGTAGGGGTCCCGACACGGTGTTCAGGGTATCGGCAGCGCCGGCGCCGCTCGGCCGGGCGACATTCAAACTCAGCCCCGGGCTTTCGCCCGCGCCTTGGCACGCGCACGCAAGCTGGCGTTCAGCTCGACCTTGCGGACGCGGACGACCTCGGGGGTCACCTCCACGCATTCGTCCTCGGCGCAGAACTCCATCGCTTGTTCGAGGGTCAGTTCCAGCGGACGGGCCAGCGTCTCGATGACGTCTGCCGTCGAGCTGCGCATGTTGGTGAGCTTCTTCTCCCGCGTGACGTTGACGTCGAGATCCTCGGCGCGCGGATTGATGCCGACGACCTGTCCCTCATAGGTGTCCTGCCCGGGTTCGACGAAGAACTGGCCGCGGTCGGCAAGCTGGATCATCGCGAACGGTGTGATGCTGCCGCTGCGGTCGGACACCAGCGACCCGCTGTGCCGGGCGCGGATCTCACCGGCCCACGGCCGGTAGCCGTCGAACACCGCGTTGGCGATGCCGGTGCCCCGCGTCAGCGTCAAAAAGTCGGTGCGGAAACCGATCAGCCCGCGGCTGGGCACGATGAAGTCCATCCGCACCCACCCCGCGGCATGGTTGGCCATGTCCTCCATGCGGCCCTTGCGCGCGGCCATCAGCTGGGTGATGGCGCCGACGAACTCCTCGGGGCAGTCGATGGTCATCGCCTCGAACGGCTCGTGCAGCTTGCCGTCGATGGTGCGGGTGACCACCTGCGGCTTGCCGACGGTCAGCTCGAAGCCTTCGCGACGCATCTGCTCGACGAGGACGGCGAGCGCCAACTCGCCACGGCCCTGGACCTCCCAGGCGTCCGGCCGGCCGATGTCGACCACCTTGATCGACACGTTGCCGACCAGCTCCTGGTCCAGCCGGTTGCGCACCATCCGCGCGGTGAGCTTGTGGCCCGACACCTTGCCCGCCAGCGGCGAGGTGTTGGTGCCGATCGTCACCGAGATCGCCGGCTCGTCGACCGTGATGCGCGGCAGCGCGTGCGCGTGGTCGGGGTCGGCGAGGGTGTCGCCGATCATGATCTCGGGAAGGCCGGCCACCGCGACGATGTCTCCGGCCGTGGCCACGTCGGTGGGATTGCGTTCGACGCCGACGGTGGCCAGCAGTTCGGTGATCTTCGCGTTTGTGACGACGGGCACGCTGTCCACCTCGCGCATCCAGGCCACCTGCTGACCCTTGCGCAGCTTGCCGTTGTAGATGCGGACCAGCGCCAGACGACCCAGGAACGCCGACGCGTCGAGGTTGGTGACCAGCGCCTGCAGCGGGGCTTCCGGATCGCCGCTGGGCGGCGGGATGTGCTGCATCAGGACGTCGAACAGCGGATCGAGGTTGGTGCCGTCGGGGTTCTCGCCGTTGGCGGGCTGCGTGGTGCTGGCGATCCCGGCCCGCCCCGACGCGTACAGCGTCGGCAACCCGAGTGCCTCCTCGGCGGCCTTCTGCGCGTCCTCGTCGAGATCGGAGGCGACGTCGAGCAACAGGTCGTGACTGTCGGAGACCACCTCGCCGATCCGCGCGTCCGGGCGGTCGGTCTTGTTGACGACGAGGATGACCGGCAGGTGCGCGGCCAGGGCTTTGCGCAGCACGAACCGGGTCTGCGGCAGCGGGCCCTCGGACGCGTCGACCAGCAGCAGCACGCCGTCGACCATCGACAGGCCGCGCTCGACCTCACCGCCGAAATCGGCGTGTCCGGGCGTGTCGATGACGTTGATGATCGTCACGCTGCCGTCGGTGTGGTGACGGTGCACCGCGGTGTTCTTGGCCAGGATCGTGATGCCTTTTTCCCGCTCGAGGTCACCGGAGTCCATGATGCGCTCGGTGGCGTCGTCACCACGGTGGGTCAGGGCGCCGGACTGCCGCAGCATGGCGTCGACCAGGGTCGTCTTCCCGTGGTCGACGTGTGCCACGATGGCGACGTTTCTAAAGTCAGGCTGCGAATTCACTTCCGAATTATCCCAGTGCGGTCGGCCAATCACGAAAACGAGAGATTCCCGTCACTTGAAGCCCAGCAAGCTCGCCGACCTCAAGCCGAAGAAGAAGTGCTGCCGAAGCAAGCCGCGGTGCAAGCGCTGTCCGGTCGTCGTACACCAGGTGCGCAAGGCTGAGCGAAACGGCATCCGGGGCAAGCATCTGGCGAAGGTGCACAAGCGGGCGCGGCGAGCTTGAAGACGCCGAGACTGCGTACAGATCGCGAATTCTGCGCGACATGCGACCTGTGCGCAGTCTCGATGCATGAGTTAGTGCGCGAGCGCCTGCTTGAGTTCGGCCAGCCACGTCCGGTCGGCGGGTACCCAGGCAAGGTCGTCGAGGTCACAGACGCCGATCCAGCGCAGGGCGCGATGGTCGTTGGGGTGCAGGGTCCCGCCGGCCTGGGTGACGAGGTAAGCGCGCAGCACGGTGGTCGGGTTGAGCGCGACGTCTCCGCCGAGGCGCGCGCCGACGCGCACGACGACGCCGAGTTCCTCGTGCAGTTCGCGGGCCAGCGCGGCTTCGTCCGTCTCACCGGCCGCCACCTTGCCGCCGGGCAACTCCCACAGGCCGGCCAGCTCGGGCGGCCGGTCGCGCTGGGCGACGAGCAGCTGCGGGCCCGAAATGAGGGCACCGGCGACGACGATCTGGTTCGGCTTCGGGGTCAACACTGCGGCCGACGGTATACGGTCGAATCCATGGCTGTGTTGACCGACGAACAAGTGGACGCCGCACTGCCCGACCTGCCCGGCTGGGAGCGCGCCGAGGGCGCCCTGCGGCGCTCGATCAAATTTCCCGCATTCCTCGACGGTATCGACGCGGTGCGCCGGGTGGGCGAGCACGCGGAGGCCAAAGACCACCATCCCGATATCGACATTCGCTGGCGGACAGTGACTTTCGCGTTGGTCACGCATTCTGCGGGCGGTATCACGGATAAGGACGTCGAGATGGCCCGCGACATCAACGCGATCGTCGACCAGTAGCCAGTCCGATCCAGCCCAACGTCGCCAGCGTGGCGACGATATAGATCAGCCCCGCCCACGCCAGATACCACGGTCTGGAGATCTCCCAGATAGTCGGCTGCGCGAAACTCAGCAGCCACGGCAGCCCGATCAGGGTCAGCGCGAGCCAACCCCAGCCCAACGCCCGCGCGCCCAACCGGCGGCGCAGCGGCCCGTGCAACAACCACATCATCAACGGAATCAGCCACACCCAGTGGTGTGTCCACGAGATTGGTGACAGCAACAGGCCGAACAACTGCACCACCACGATCGCGCCCAGCCGATCCGACGCCCCGCCGATCGCGCGCCACGCCAGCACGGCCAACACGGCGGTCAGTGCGATGCCGCACAGCACGGCAGGCCCGTAACCGGCGTCGTACCCGAGGATTCGCGACACTCCGCCCCGCCACGACTGGTTGAACGACGTGCCGATCGGGCCGACACGATCGGCGTCACCCAGCAGTTCGGTGAAGTAATACCGGGTCTCGTCACCGACCACCAGCACCGAAACACCCACCGTGGCAAAGAAAACGAGCGCCGAGAACGCCGCCGCACCCCATCGCCGCGCCCCGACGAGATACAACCCGGAGATCGCCGGCGTCAGCTTCACCCCGGCCGCCAGCCCGATCAACAATCCGGACAGCCACCAGCGTGTGCTGTACACCGCACCGAGGACGGCCAGCGCCAGCAACACGTTGATCTGGCCGTAGTCGAAGGTGCTGCGCATCGGTTCGATCCAGATGCCGACCGCCGTCCACAGCATCGCCAGGCGCCGATCGCCGGCGCCCAGCAGCCGCTGACTGATCCACACGACGCCGTACAGCGCGGCGATGATGCCGAGTTGCCATAGGAACGCGACGAATTCGAACGGCAGCAGGTGCAGCGGATAGAACACCACCGCCGCGAACGGCGGATAGGTGAACGGCAGCGGAAAGTCCGGCGTCTGGTCGGCGTAGACGTAGTCATAGAGCGCGCCGGGGTGGTCCAGCGCACCGGCACCGCCGACGTAGACATGCAGGTCGACGAAGTTCGCGCCGTTGGGCACCAGGTAGGTCCACGCCAGTCGCGCGGCGATGCTGACAACCAGCAGCACCGGCGCCGCAACGGCCAGTCGGGCGGGCGTGCGCGGCGGTGACGGATCGGCGCTCGTCGAGGTGTCTATCCGCCCGACTCTATCGGCCGGTCACCGAAACCCTTCGCTTGAGTAACGGTTGAGTCACCGCCACACGTGTCACTTGAGTAACACCAGTAACTCCGTAGCTTCGGCCGCAGGCGTGCCGAAACAACTGATTGGGAGAACCATGCACAGCACCGGAAAACTGTTCGCCACCACGATGATCGCCGCCGCGGGAGCGATCTCGGCCGCGCTGGCGCTGAGCGCCACCGCGTCCGCACAGCCTGCCGCCCCGGCCCCCGCGCCGAGTGTGCCCGGCCTGCCCCTGATCCAGCAGTTGGCGTCGAACCCGGCCGCCGCATCGCAGCTGATGCAGGGTGTCACGTCGCTGCTCGGCAGCGCCCAAGCGCCGGCCGCCCCGGCCGCGACACCTCCGTCGGCGACAGCGTCGGTCACGCTGCCGCAGCCACCGGCAGCGTTGGCCGGTACGCCGGCACCCGCAGCGCCCGCGACGACGGCGGCCAATCCGGCGGGCAATCTGCTGTCGAACCTGCCGACCGGCCTCGCTTCGCTGATGCCGCAGAACTCGCCGTTGGCGGGCCTGCTGCCTGCCGCGGCGACCGCCGCCACGCCGAGCGCCCCGGCCGCCGCCGTCGCACCCGCGGCCGTCGCACCTGCGGCGTCGGCAGCACCCAGCGCAGGTATGGCGCCGCTGCTGATGCCGCTGTCCGCCCTTCCGTGATCACCGCGGCGACGCCGGACTACCAACTGGCCGACACGACCACCACAACCCGAACCGAGGGAGCCATGTCAGCTCGAAGGATGTTCGCCACCGTCGCCATCGCGATCGGCTCATCGGCCACGCTGCTCATCAGCGGCGTGACCGGTGTGGCCGGCGCGGAACCTCCGCCCCCGCCGCCGATCGACAGCCTGCAAGCGCCGGGCCTGACCGCGGTGCAGGGCATCAGCCCGGCGATCCAGCAGGCCGCCGCCGATCCGACGAATGCGGCGTCGACGCTGATGGCTGCGGCCGCGGTGTTCGCCGGTGACGCCGTCGCACCTGCCGACTCGCGCAATGTCGCGACGGCGGTCAACCAGTTCGTCGCCCACAATCCGGCGCCCGGCGCCGTGCCGGGCGCACAGGCGCACCTGCCTGCGGGCGTCGACCCGAGGCATGCCGTGGGACCCGCGCCGGAAGCACTGCCGGCCCCGGCACCGGAAGCGGTCGTCCCGCCGGCACCGGCCCCTGCGCCCGCGCCGGCACCCGCCCCTGCCCCAGCGCCGGCACCAGCGCCGGCGCCCGCACCCCTGGCCGCTCCGGCCCCTGCGCCGCAAGCCGCGCCAGCACCCGCGCCTGCGCCTGCGCCCGCACCCGAGGCCGCCCCCGGTCCGGCGTTCGGACCGGACGCACCACCGACGCAGGACTTCATGTACCCGTCGATCAGCAACGGCTGTCTCGCTGACGGCGGAAATGTGCTCGCCACCGCGATCTCGGTGGCGGGTCCTGCGAAGATCCCGACACCGGGACCCGGCCCCGGCCAGACCGCCTATGTGTTCACCGCGGTCGGCACGCCGGGCCCCGCGGCCGAGCAGAAGCTGCCGCTCAACGTCACCTGGGTCAACCTGACCACCGGCAAGTCAGGCAGCGCCACGCTCAAGCCGCGGTCGGACATCAACCCGCAGGGACCGACCACCTTGACCGCGATCGCCGACACCGGATCGGGCAGCATCATCTCGACGATCTTCGGACAGGTCACGACCACCGAAAAGCAGTGTCAGTTCATGCCGACCATCGGCTCGACGGTCGTTCCTTAGCGCACACTTCACCTCCGCGAGCGGCCGTGTTTGCACGGCGACACGCCGCCGCGCAATGTACAAACGCGGTCGCTCGCGCGGAGTTGTGAAGCGGAAATCAGTAGGCCATGAAGAGGATTGCGTCCCGGTCGTACTCGCGACCGGGATGCGCCTCGGAGAGGTGCGCCTGCGCCTTCTCGACCAGGTCCTCCTCGTCCTTACCGACGATCGCTTCGCCACAGGGGCAGTTCAGGTGCGTCTTCATATCCTCACCTTCGCACACGTCGCCACCGACAGGCCCAAGATATAGCCATGGACCTCTACAGCGTCATGCGCACGACCGCGGCGGTGCGCGAATACAACGGCGACCCGCTACCCGACGACGTCATCGAGCGCATTCTCGACAACGCCCGCTTCGCGCCCAGCGGCGGCAACCGTCAGGGCAACCGGGTCGTCGTGGTCCGCGATCGGCAGACCCGCGAGGCCCTGATCGAATGCGCGATACCCGGCACCAAGCGCTACATCGCGCAACTGCGCAACGGTGAGAGCCCGTGGAATCCGCTGCAGCCGTGCGGGGTTGACGCGCAGACGATCGAGGCGGTGAACGTGCCGGACCAGTCGCCGCTGCGAACGGCCGAGGCGGTGCTGGTGGTCTGCGTCGACCTCGGTGTCGTGGCAGCGTTCGACCAGCACCTCGACCGGGTCGGCCTGATCGCTGGCGCCTCGGTCTACCCGTTCGTCTGGAACATCCTGCTGGCCGTCCGAAACGAGGGCTACGGCGGTGTGCTCACCACGGCCGCGGTCGCCGAAGAGCCACGCGTCCGGGAACTGCTCGGCATCCCCGACAACTACGCGATCGCCGCGCTGCTGCCGCTCGGCAAACCGGTCCGCCAACTGACCAAGCTGACCCGGCGACCCGTCGCCGAGATCGCCACCAAGGAACGCTTCGACGGCGCCCCGCTCGGCAGCTGACGCCCCGATGCATGTTGACGTCCGGTAACAGTTCGGTCGGCAACGAGACTCGATGTCGTGGTGTCTGTTTCGGCCCCGCGGATGTCGTGCGACCTTGAATAGGTGACCTGCATGCTGGGCTACGCCACAGCAAGCACCGCCGAGCAGGGCCTCGACGGTCAGCTCGCGGCGCTCAACGCTGCAGGCGTCGATCCCCGGCGCGTCTTCACCGACCGGCTGACGGACTCCGCCGACCGCATCGGCGCGGGACTGCACGCGATGCTGAGCTATGCGCGCTCGGGCGACACCATCGTCGTCGTCGCGCTCGACCGGCTCGGCCGCACCGGCGCCGACGTCACCCGCACCGTCGCTGAACTGTGCGACCGCGGCCTTCGGCTACGCACCCTCAAGGAGGGCCTCGACACCGGAACCACGACCGGACGCGTCGTCGCCGGGGTCATCAAGACGCTGGCCCGCCTGGACTGCGACGACTCCGCGGTATCTAGCCCTTAGCGGCTTTCGCTCCGGCTGAATTCGCTCAGGCCTTGGCCGCCTTCGCGGCTGCCTTGGCCTGCTTCTTGTACGACCGCACCTTCTCCAGCGACCCGGCGTCCACCACGTCGGCCACCGACAGGAAAGAACCCGCTTCGCCGTAGTTCCCGGCGGCCTCGCGCCAACCTTGCGGCGTCACCCCGTACTGCTTGCCCAGCAATGCCAGGAAGATCTTCGCCTTCTGCTCGCCGAACCCGGGCAGCGCCTTGAGTCGGCGCAGCACCTCCGCACCGTCCGGATCACCGGCCGTCCACAACGCCGCCGCATCACCGTCGTAGCGGTCGACAATCAACTGCGCCAACGCCTGGACGCGCTTGGCCATCGAACCCGGAAAGCGATGTATGGCAGGGGTTTTCGAACACAACGAGGCGAACTTGTCGGGGTCGTACTCGGCGATCTCACGGGCGTCGACGCCGCCGATCCGGTCGGCCCTCTTCTTCGGCCCGGCGAACGCCGCCTCCATCGGATACTGCTGATCGAGAAGCATGCCCACCAACAGCGCGAACGGATTGGATTCCAACAGCGCGTCGGCCTCAGGGTCTTGAACTAGCTGCAGTTTCGCCACTCGGCCAGTCTAGATCCGATGTTGGGCTTACAGTTGCGTGGCAACCAGCCCAGCGTGACGCACAACTACATCGAGGTCAGGAGTCGCCGGTGCCCGAGACCCAACAATCACCCTCGGACACCCCGATCAGCGGCAAAGAGTATCGGGCCGCACAAGCCAGCCCGGAGTTCCAGGAACTGCGTAGCAGGCTGCGCCGCTTCGTCTTCCCGATGAGCGCACTGTTTCTCGTCTGGTACTTCGCCTACGTGCTACTGGGTGCGTTCGCGCACGACTTCATGGCGATCAAGGTGTGGGGCGATATCAACGTCGGAATCCTGATCGGCCTGGGCCAGTTCGTCTCTACGTTCGTCATCACCGGTCTCTACGTCCGCTTCGCCAACCGTGAACTCGATCCGCGGGCCGACGCGATCCGCACCAAGCTGGAAGGCAACGCGGTATGACCACGCTGCTGGCCGCCGACTCGGGCGTCGGCAACCCCGTCGCCAACATCGGAATCTTCGCACTGTTCGTCGCGGTGACGCTGTACATCGTGATCCGCGCGAGCAAGAAGAACGCCACCGCCGCCGAGTTCTTCACCGCGGGACGAGCGTTCACCGGCCCGCAGAACGGTATCGCGATCTCCGGTGACTACCTGTCGGCCGCCAGCTTCCTCGGTATTGCGGGCGCGATCGCGGTCTACGGCTACGACGGGTTCCTGTACTCCATCGGTTTCCTGGTCGCCTGGCTGGTGGCGCTGCTCCTGGTCGCCGAATTGCTGCGCAACGCAGGCAAATTCACGATGGCCGACGTGTTGAGCTTTCGGCTCGAGCAGCGTCCGGTGCGCCTCGCCGCGGCGACCACCACGCTGGCCGTCTGCCTGTTCTACCTCCTGGCACAGATGGCCGGCGCCGGCGGTCTGGTCGCCCTGCTGCTCAACGTCACCAGCGACCTCGGCCAAGCCCTCGTGATCGCGGTCGTCGGGGTACTGATGATCGTCTACGTGCTGATCGGCGGCATGAAGGGCACCACCTGGGTGCAGATCATCAAGGCCGTGCTGTTGATCGGCGGTGCCGCGCTGATGACGGTGTGGGTGCTCGCCAAGTTCGGTGCGAACTTCTCCGAGATCCTCGGCGCGGCGCAATCGGCGGTGTCCGGGTCCGCCAACGAGGCCGTCGCCGGGCGCGACGTGCTGGCCCCCGGCGCGCAGTACGGCGCCTCGCTGACGTCGCAGATCAACTTCATCTCGTTGGCGCTGGCGCTGGTGCTGGGCACCGCGGGTCTGCCCCACGTGCTGATGCGGTTCTACACGGTCCCGACCGCCAAGGAGGCGCGCCGGTCGGTGGTCTGGGCGATCGCGCTGATCGGCGCGTTCTACCTGTTCACGCTCGCGCTCGGATACGGCGCCGCGGCGCTCGTGGGACCGGACACGATCCTGGCCGCGCCGGGCGGGCAGAACTCGGCGGCCCCGCTGCTGGCGTTCGAACTCGGCGGGGTGATCCTGCTGGGCATCATCTCGGCCGTCGCGTTCGCGACGATCCTCGCGGTGGTCGCGGGCCTGACCATCACGGCGGCGACGTCGTTCGCCCACGACATCTACGCCAGCGTGATGAAGAGCCACAAAGTCTCCGAGTACGAACAGGTGCGGGTCTCGCGCATCACGGTGGTGGTGCTCGGCATCTTCGCGATCGGCCTGGGCGTGCTGGCCGCCGAACAGAACATCGCGTTCCTCGTCGCGCTGGCGTTCGCGGTGGCCGCCGCGGCGAACCTGCCCACGATCCTGTATTCGCTGTACTGGCCGCGGTTCAACACCCGCGGCGCGCTGTGGAGCATGTACGGCGGCCTGATTTCGACGATCGTGCTGATCGTGTTCTCCCCCGCCGTTTCCGGCTCCAAGACCGCGATGCTGACCGACGTCGACTTCGCATGGTTCCCTCTGGCCAATCCCGGCATCGTGTCCATTCCGCTGGCGTTCGTGCTCGGCGTCGTGGGCACGCTGACATCGCGGGACCGCGGCAATCCCGACACCAACGCCGAATTCGAGGTGCGGGCGCTCACCGGCGTCGGCGCGGAGAAGGCCGTCGCACACTAGACCCAACTCGCGAACGGCGTTCCGTGAGTCGCCGCCCGCAACGGTTGAGTGGTTCTACTCATTCGCGACGGCACCCGCCCGGCCAAACTTCGAGGCATGCCGATTTTCCCGAGCCCTGCGCAGGTCGAGGCGAGTACGCCTGTCGGCCGTGACCGCGTCATCGACGTCATCCGCATCGTGTCGCTGGTCGGTGTCGTGGTGGGGCACACCGTCATGGCCACCAGCGAGATCCGCGACGACGTTTTCATCTGGAGCAACCTGCTGACCGCTTCCCCGGTCTTCCAAGTACTGACGTGGGTGTGTCAGATCATGCCGCTGTTCTTCTTCGCAGGAGTGGCGGCGTCCGTCGAGTCGTGGCAGCCGGGAACCAGTTGGGGCAACTGGCTGATGAAGCGCTGCACGAGGCTGTACCGCCCGGTGTTCTACTACCTGACGTTCTGGGCGGTCGCGTTGACCGCGGGCCGGCTCGTGCTGCCCGAGCACGTTTACGAACCGATCGCGGGGGTCTCGACCCAGCTGCTGTGGTTCCTCGGCGCCTACGTGCTGGTGCTGGCCGCGGTGCCGCTACTAGCCCGGATCACCACCGCCGGCAGGCTCGCCGGCGCGGTACTGATCGCGTGGTGCGCGGTGGCCGTCGTCGACGCGGTCCGAATCAACGTCGACGGCTGGTCGGGGCTGGGCTATTTGAACATGGCCGCTTGGCTGATCCCCGGCATGCTCGCGGTCGGCTACCGGCGCAGCCATCTGACCCCGCGCGCCGCGCTCGGAGTCGGCGTGGTGATGCTGGCGGTCAACCTCGCTCTGCTGACGTACGGACCCTACGAGCTGAGCCTCGTCGGTATCGAAACTCAGCAGTTGAAGAACATGACGCCGCCGTCACTGCTGCTGGCCGGACACGCAATCATGATGTGCGCGTTCGCGATTGCGGCCGCACCCGTCATTGCGCGGTGGGCGAGCCGGCCCCGGGTGTGGTGGGCGGTCGCGATCGGCAACACCGGTGCGATGACGCTGTACCTGTGGCACATTCCACCGCTGCTGGCGATGCACCTGGCCTTCGACTACCTCGGCTACCCACGCATCGACCCGTCGTCGGCCGGTTTCATGGTGCTGTCGATCGCGCAGTTGCTGATCATGGCGGCGGTGGTCGCGGTGTTGTTCATCGCGCTTCGGCCGCTGGAGAACGACCCGCTGCCGCTATGGGACGGCGGTTTCATCGACGGGCCCGGCGCCCGCAGCGCCGCGGTGGGCGTACTGCTGTGCGTCGCGGGAGCGGCGACACTGGCCTCAGTCGGATGGGGGCTCAAGGACCAGGGGCTCGTCTGCGTCGCGGTGATGCTCGCGGCACTGGTGGCCGCGCGACGGTTGGCCGATCGTCGTGCGATCAGCCGCTCTTGCGCCGGAACTCCCGCCGGTGCTCGACCGGACCGTGCGCCTTCGGTTGCTTAGCGCCACCGTCCTTGTGCGCAGACCCGCCGGCCGCCTGGGCCTTCTTGCGCTCCAGCGCTTCCCGGAACTTGCGCTTGGTCTCGTCTTCCGGTGCATCGGCCATGACGGCAGCCTAGCTCTACCGCCTACCCGGCGGCATCCCATATAAGTGCGAGATCGGCAGCGTCATCACCACCCGGCGGTCGTCGACCATCGCCCGCCGGTAGTCGTCCCAGTCGGGATGCTCACCGGCGATGTTGCGATACAAGGCGATCAGCGCCTCGACGGTGTCGTCGTCTCGGGAGGCCGCGGGCGGGGTGAGGACGGCGTCGCCCTCGGCGACCGCATACGACCAGCCGTCATCGGAGCTGACGTGGATCGAGGCCCGGGGGTCGCGCCGCAGATTGCGGGTCTTGGCCCGCGGCTCGGTGATCGACACCTGGATGGTCAGCGCACGCGGATCGAAGTAGTAGGACACGTTCGACAGCTGCGGGCGGCCGTCGCGCTTGATCGTCGCGAGGACGCCCAGCGAGTTCCCGCCGATCAGCGCGAGCAGCTTGTCGTCGAACACGTGGCGCCCCATGTACCGAGCCTACGTCTCTACCATCGACGTGTGACCGGTCCTGGACCTCGAATAGACGGCAATGTGCTCGATGGCGTCTCCGCGACCACGCTGTGGACGCCGCACAACCGCGCCAGTGAGGCCAAGCGGTCCGACGGGGTGATCCGCGACCCCTGGGCCGTCACGTTGTTCGACGCGATCGACTACGACTACCGCAAGTTCGGCAAACCCAACCAATCGCACGCATTGCGCGCCGTGGCCTTCGACGCGGCCGCGCGCGAATACCTGGCCGCGCATCCGAAGGCGTCGGTGGTGGCACTCGCCGAAGGCCTGCAGACCAGTTTCTGGCGTTTGCAGCGCCGCGGTGTCACCGACGAATTGACTTGGTACTCAGTCGATCTCCCTCCCGTCATGGCGTTGCGGGACAAGCTGTTACCGCACGACGACCGCATCGTGCCGCTGGCGCAGTCGGTGCTCGACCGCAGCTGGATGAATCGCGTAGACGCGACTCACGGCGTGTTCATCACCGCCGAAGGCCTGCTGATGTATCTCGATCCGGACGACGCGCTGGGCCTGATCCGCGACTGCGCGGCCCGCTTCCCCGGTGGCCGGCTGATGTTCGACTCGGTCCCGCCGTGGTTCAGCCGCCGCACGGTGAGCGGAAAACTCAAGCTCTCCGACCGATATGTCGCGCCGCCGATGCCGTTCGGGCTGTCGCCGGACGAGGCCGTCGCGCTGGCCGGGCGCATTCCCGGTGTGTGCGCCGCCCGAGACGTCGCAATGCCGCCGGGACGCGGGTTGTTCAAGGTGCTCGCCTCACCCGTCTGGGATCGCGTCGGGGTCATGCGCCGCGGCCGTCCCAGCTTCACGCTGCTGGAGTTCGGGTCATGACGCGCTATGCCGCGTTTCTGCGCGGGGTCAACGTCGGGGGCGTCAACCTCAAGATGGCCGACGTCGCAAAGGCGTTTGAAGACGCCGGATTTGGTTCGGTGCGAACGGTTCTCGCCAGCGGTAACGTCCTGTTCGACAGCAAGGCCGGAGTCGACGCGGTGCGCCGGAAGGCGGAGAAGGTGCTGCGCGACACCTTCGGCTACGACGCCTGGGTGCTGGCCTACCCGCTCGATGTGGTGGCGGCGATCTCCGGCGGGTACCCCTTCGAACGCGAGGTGCCCGAACACCACTCGTACGTGACATTCGTGACCGACGAGAAGGTGCTCGACGAGCTGGCCGCAATGGGCGACGACGCCGGACCCGACGAGAAGATCCAGCGCGGCGACGGGGTCATCTACTGGCAGGTGCCCAGAGCCGCGACGCTGGACTCGACGATCGGCAAGACCATGGGCAAGAAGCGCTACAAGTCGTCCACCACCACCCGCAACCTGCGCACGCTGGACAAGCTGTTGCGGTAGGTACATTCGGTCAGGTGAGTTCGAAAGCCGACGGCACCGTGCTGACCGGTGTCTCCGAGACCGCTTTGATGACGCTGCGCGTGCGGGCGACGGAGGCCCGTCGACCGGATGCGCTCATCGAGGACCCGATGGCCATCCAGCTCGCCGACTCCATCGACTTCGACTTCGCCAAGTTCGGGCTCTCGCGCCGTCAGGACATGGCGGTGCGGGCGCTGGCGTTCGACCGGGAGGCGCGTCGTTATCTCGGTGATCATCCACGCGCGACCGTGGTGGCGCTTGCCGAGGGACTGCAGACCAGCTTCTACCGCCTCGATGCCGCGGATGTGGGGCACGAGTTCCGTTGGCTCACCGTGGATCTGCCGCCGATGATCGAGATGCGACGCAAGCTTCTGCCCTCCTCTGACCGGGTGCAGATGCTGGCCCAGTCGGCGCTCGACTTCAGCTGGATGGATCAGGTGGACACCGAGCATGGGGTGTTCATCACCGCCGAGGGGCTGTTGATGTACCTGCAGCCGCACGAGGCGCTCGGCCTGATCGCCGAGTGCGCCGACCGCTTTCCCGGCGGACGGATGATGTTCGACCTGGCGCCGGCTTGGTTCGCCCAGTTGATCACCCGCGGCCTGTTGCGTCCGTCGTTGCGCTACCGGGTGCCGCCGATGCCGTTCAGCATGACACCCTCACAAGTCGCGGGCCTGGTCGACGAGATCCCGGGTATCCGCGCGGTGCACGACGTGCCGCTGCCGCCCGGACGCGGCAAGGTGCTCAACGCCCTGATGTGGGGCGCTCAGCGGCTTCCCATGTTCGATTCCGTACGACCGGTGTTCACGCTGCTCGAATTCGGCTGACATTTATTGCCGTACTCCTCAACGCAGCTCGTGCCTCGCCGCTAGATCGTCATTCGGCTGCGGCTGAGCTCAGCCGAACGCCGTCTCCACATACCTCAACGCATCGGCCTTGTCGACGCCGAGCGCCTTGGCCGCCGAGACGAACGTGTTCGCAGCGGTGGCCATCGCGGCGTCCGCGGGGTCCGCGCGGGCGACGAACGTTCCGAAGCGGCCACGGGTTTCGAGGATTCCGGCGGATTCCAACTCGCGGTACGCCCGGGCCACCGTGTTCACCGCGAGACCGAGCTGGCCGGCCAACTCACGCACCGTCGGCAACCTTGTCCCCGGCGCCAGCCTGCCGTCACGAACGCCGTCGATGATCTGCGTCCTCAGTTGGTCGAACAAAGCGCCTGACGAACGCTGGTCGATTCGTACCCAATCCCCCAAGTTGGCCACGTGCTCAGTATTGCCCACACCGGCTAGTTTGGTCATGTGCAGGTAACGGTTCTCAGCGGCGCGGGCATCTCGGCCGAGAGCGGGGTGCCGACGTTCCGCGACGTCGAGACCGGGCTGTGGGCGAAGGTCGACCCGTACGAAATCTCCAGCTCGGAGGGCTGGCGAGCAAACCCGGAGAAGGTGTGGGCGTGGTATCTGTGGCGGCACTACATGATGGGTGCGGTGCAGCCCAACGACGGCCACCTCGCCGTCGCGGCCTGGCAGGACCATGCCGAGGTGCACGTCGTCACCCAGAATGTCGACGACCTGCATGAGCGCGCGGGCAGCAAGAACGTCTATCACCTGCACGGCAGCTTGTTCGAATTTCGCTGCGACCGCTGCCAAGCGGCCTACGCCGGAGACCTACCCGCCATGCCGGAACCGGTGGAAACCGTCGAGCCGCCGCGGTGCGCCTGCGGCGGACTCATCCGTCCGAACGTGGTCTGGTTCGGCGAGGCGCTGCCCGAGGATGCATGGCAGCGGTCGGTGGAGGCGGTCACCGGGGCGGACCTCGTCATCGTCGTCGGCACCTCGTCGATCGTCTATCCCGCGGCCGGGCTTCCCGAGATCGCGTTGGCCAACGGCACCGTGGTCATCGAGGTGAATCCCGAACGCACACCGCTGTCCGACGCCGCGACGGTCTCACTGCGGGAAACCGCGGTGAGTGCGCTGCCCGATCTGCTGCAGCGGCTGCCCGCGCTGCTCCGCTAGCGACTCGCGTGCGTTTGATCGGTCGGCGATTCGTCAACCGAGTGCATCGGACAACTTCGTCGATTTCGAACTGTCAAGATCGGCGCTGTGTAATATCCGAAATACTCTGCTGATGAGAGGAATCCGAATGGTCAATACCCGTTTGGTTTCGGTGATCGCGGCTGTGGGCGTAATCGGCGCGGGCATCTCGGCGGGCACCGCTTGGGCGGGCGGTCAAGGTGGTGTTGTCGAGGACCCCGAGGACATCTCCGCGGCGGTCGGTACCGGTGTGTTCGAAGGCGCCGTGGTGGGTTTCACCGCGACCGGCGACACCAACGACGAGGCTTCGGCGGCCGTGATCGCGCAGTGCGAGAGCGCCGGTGGCGTGGAGTGCACCAGCGACGAGGTGACCAACGATCGGCTCTGCATCGTATCCGTCGCTGACGACGTCAGCGACGTAGTGGCGGGCGGAGCCGGCGTGACTGTCGAGGCGGCCCGCGCGGATGCATTCAATCGGGCAGCGGCCAACAACACGCCACTGAGTCCGTCCGCCCCCGTTGTCATATCGGCCTGCCCCTGATGGCCGCCGGATATCGCGACGTGCAGCGCATAACCATTCCGCTATCGCAGTTCTCGCCCGCACTGGGAAGGACACCATGATGGGCCGCATCAAGCCAGCACTGCTGATGGCGAGTCTGGTTGTCGTGACGGGCATTTCGGCCCCGACGGCCGATGCCCGACCGACCTGCCAGAATACGCAGTTCCAGTCCGTCTGCCAGACCAACGGCAGCGTGTCGATCAAGACGCGGCCGGGGACGGTTGCGCCGCCCGCGAACCAGCCCCAGCTCCCGTTCGGGATGGGCAGCGGCTTCCCCGGTCGTCGGCGGGGGTAGCCGCCCTCGGCTAGGGCTTGACCGCCCGCCCGATCGCAACCTCCGCGACCGGCAGCGGCAACCACCGCGGTATCGTCCATTCCCGCCGGGCGCCCGCCACGTCGAAGCCGGCGCCGACGATGCTTTGCTCGGTATGACGATGGGTGTGGCAGTTGCCGAGCAGCCGCGGCCACACCGTCGCGTCGGCGATCCTCTGCAGCCGCGCGCGAGCACCGCTGGCGGCGATGTGCTCGAGATAGCGGAGTTCGCCGCCCGGTCGTAACAGCGAATGCAGCTGCCGCAGCACGGTTTCGGGGTTGTCGATCGAACACAGCACCAGTGAGCAGACCACGGCGTCGAACGGTTCATTGCCGGAGGCCATGAACTGCTCGACCGTGTCGGTCCTGACGGTGACCGGGACCTGCACCGACGCGGCAGCCCGCTGGGCATGTTCGGCCAGGCGGCGCTCGGGTTCGACGGCCACCACCTCGGTGACCGTATCGGGGTAGAACTCGAAGTTGGTCCCGGTACCCGCGCCGACCTCGAGCACGCGGCCGGACAGGCCGGCGAGGTTCTCGCGGCGCAACTGCCGGATGGCGTCGGTCTCGTGCGTCGACATCACGGTCCACAACCTCGCGAAGAACGGGTTATCTACTGTGTTCGACATTCTGCAGTCCCTTCAGTTGTGCGACGGTCTCCTGCGGTGGGGCCTTCGGGTCGATGCCGCCCGCGACAATCTCTCCCACGACCACGGCCCGTAGCGCCCGGTCGGTGAATTCCTCGACGTCACCCCAGGGTAGGTACGGCCTGGAGATGAGCATCGCCGCCACCCCATGCGCCGACGCCCATAATTCCAACGCAACGACGGTCGAATCGCCAGCAGCGAAAACGCCTTCGGCCATCAGCGACTCGACCGAGCTTCGGATGTGGGCGAACGCCGAGCTGTTGAGCGCGACGTCCACGTCGCTGCCCGGCCGGCCCGGTCCCATCGTGGCAATGCGGTACAGCTCAGGCGTTTTCAGCGCGAACCGGACATACGCCATCCCCTGCGCGCGCAGCACATCAATGGTCGACGGTTCGTCGGCCGCCGCCCGTTGCATTTCCTCATCGAGATTTTCGAAATACCTCGCACACACCGCGTCGAGCAGCGCATCCTTGTCCGCGAAGTGCAGATAGATCGACGGCGGCGTCACCCCCACCCGTTGCGCCACCGACCGGATCGACACGTCTTTGGCGTGGCCGGTCTCGAGCAGCAGATCGGTGGTCGCGTCGAGGATCTCGTCGCGCAGCTGCTCTCCCGATCCGCGTGGCGCACGCCGGCGTTTCATCGCGTTCCCACGGGTTGGCTCGACGGTTCCGTTACGGCCGGCGGGGTTTCGGCCGCCTCGGCGAGGCCGATTCGTGCGTGTAGCTTGGCCAGCGGCTTGGGCGCCCACCAGTTCCAGCGGCCGAGCAGATGCATGAACGCGGGAACCAGTGCCATGCGCACCAGTGTGGCATCCGCGAGTATCGCGAGGGTCAACCCGACGCCGAACATTCGCATGAACGCCACCTCAGCGGCGATCAGCGCCGCGAACGAGATCGACATCAGCAGCGCCGCCGCGGTGACCACGCGGCCCGTCTTCGCCAGGCCGAGCGCCACGCTCTCGTCGTTGTCGGCGCGGGTCCGTCCCGACTTCAACCAGAATTCGCGGATCCGCGATACCAGGAAGACCTCGTAGTCCATCGACAACCCAAAAGCGATGCAGAACAACAGTACCGGCATGTTCGCCACCAGTGTCCCGGTCGGTGTCGTGCCCAGTGCGCCGAGATGACCCTCCTGGAAGATCCACACCAGTGCCCCGAACGCAGCCGTCAGCGACAAGACGTTGAGCACCAAGGCCTTCAGCGGTAGCACGACGCTGCCGGTGAGCAGGAACAGCAGCACGAAGGTGATCGCGGCAATCACGCCGAGCACCAGCGGTAGCCGCGACGTGATCGCCGAGGAACTGTCGCGGTTGATCTGTGCGACACCGGTCAGCTGGACCGGAACATCGGCAGGGGTGCTCACCGCCCGCAGTCGATCGAGTTGCGCCTCGGAGGCGTCGCTGAACAGGGGCGCGGTGCTGGCCACCGTGAGGAACGCGCTGCCGTCGTTGACGCCGGTCGCGGCCGAGGGCGGGCCGACCGCCCTGCCGTCGACGAACGTCCCGCCGGGCGCCGACACGGAGGACACGTCGGCGACGCGCGACAGGTCTGCGGCATAGCGGTCCACCAGCGTGGGCGCGATCCCGCGGGTGTCGGGTATGACGACAGTGACGTTGCGCGCCGAGTCGACGGCGAAGTTGGTGCGCAGGTCGTCGCCGACCTGGCGCGCCGACGCCGACTCCGGCAGTACCCGGTCGTCGGGGAATCCCCACTTCGCGCCCAGGAACGGCGCGCCGAGCACCAGCAGCAGCACGACGATCGCGAACCCGATCGGAAGTGCCCGGCGCATCACGTATTTCGTGCATTGGTACCAGAACGTCTGCTCGACGGGCTTGCGCACCGGATCCGGCCGGCTGAACACCCAACGCGCAAGCCGGCGCGCATCCAACGAATCCATCCGGTCGCCGAGCAACGCGATCGCCGCGGGCGCGACCACCACCGCTGCGACCGCCGCGAACGTCACCACCGCAATTCCCGCATAGGCGAACGACTTCAGGAAGTACATCGGAAACAGCACCATCGCGACCATCGACAGCGCCACCGTCATCGCGGAGAACAACACCGTGCGCCCGGCCGTCGCCATGGTGCGCACCAGCGCGCGGTCCCGGTCGGCTCCGTCGGCGATCTCGTCTCGGTATCTGCTGATGATCAGCAACGTGTAGTCGATCGCGAGCGCCAATCCCATTGCCACGGAGAGGTTCAACGCGAAGATCGACACGTCGGTGAAGTAGGTGACCGCGCGCAACACGGCCATCGAACCGAGAATCGCGAAGCCACCGATCGCCAGCGGCAGCGCGGCGGCCAGCAGCCCGCCGAACACCCAGACCAGCGCCACGAAGCTCAACGGAATCGCGATGGCTTCCATCCTCAACAGGTCTTTTTCGCTCTGCCCGTTGATCTGCACGTAGATCATCGCCTCGCCACCGGCGCGCACGGTGACGCCGTCGCGGTCGTGCACGAGCCGCTCGGTGAGTTCCTTCGCGTGCTTCTGCGCCCCGCTCTCGCCGCCCGTGATGCCCGCGACGATCAATCCCGTCTTGCCATCGCGACTGATCAACGCCGGCGCGGCCGTGGGCGGCGCGGTCCACAGCGATGTCACGTCGATGACGGACGGCGCGGCCCGCAGCTGTGCGGCGAGGTCCTCCCCGACGGCACGGGCCGCGGCACTCCGCGCACCCTCCTCGGAGCGCACGCTGATGAGCAGTTCCATGTCGCCCTGACCGAACTTGTCCACCAACAGCCGGGTGGCCGACGCCGACTCCGACGTCGGATCCTGGAACCCGCCGGCGGACAGGTGCTTGGCGACGGGAATCCCGAACACGCCGCACGCGACCATCACCAACACTGCGATCGCGACGACGCGCCGAGGCGCCGCCAGGGCCAGATGTGCGATTCGTTGCAGCACGCCGCATCCTCTCGATCGGCAGTCCCCTTGCGGCTAACGACGCTAACTTAACAGCGGTAAGTCAGGGGAGTCAATGCCCCCTACGGAACACGGTTCACGTGCCCGCGACGTTCACCGCGATTCCCCGCGATGAGTTCTGACTTGTCTGGTAGTCGTAATCGGCATGACAACGACGGACGTGGCCACCACCACCACGCGCGACACCGCTGTGGACCTCGGCCTGCTGATCCTGCGGATCGGCATCGGCGCGGCGATTCTTCAGGCCGGCCTGATCAAGGCCTTCGACTTCAATACCGCGGTCGGCTTCATGGAGTCCGCCGGCTGGCGACTACCCGGTCTGGCGGCGCTCATGGTGACGACGGCCGAAACGCTCGGCGGCCTCGGCTTGATCGCCGGCGCGCTGACGCCGTTGGCGGCGTTCGCGGTGATCGCGGCGATGGTCGACGCATGGGCGGTCAATGTGTCGGCGATGGCCTTCTGGTCCGAACCGTTCAATGCGCCGTTCCTGATCGGCATCGGAGCGACAGCACTGTTGTTCCTCGGCGCCGGCGCGTACTCGGTCGATGCGAAGGTGCTCGGCAGAACTTTGTGGGGAACGCGCATAGCGGTAGGCCTGCTCATCGCGGCCTTGGCCGCGGCGGTCCTGACGTGGGTGGCGCTGCTCGGAACGAACCCGATCCACTTCACCGCCCCGAGCTAGAACGGTTCTCCGGCAAAAACCTACCCGCCGGTAAGATTGCCACGATTTTCCGAATCGTGACTCAAAGATTCCTTAGAGGTGACCCCTACTGTCGAGTACATGTGGATCGACGACACCAGTGCCGATGTCATCAAGGTTGACTTCGAGGCGCTCTACCACGGCGATGTCCTGGTAGAAGGCGATACCTCGGAGCAGCTCGACGACGAGCACCCCCTGCGCACCGCCGTCTGACCGAACGCGCGCCGAGGGGCCGCGCGTTCGCTCGGACGTTCGCTTACGCCACGTTCTCTTCCTCGTCGGCCAAAACCATCCCGCTCAGCCGATCCGTGATGATCTCCTCGGCTTCCTCGACGATGCGAGCAACCAGTTCCCCGCAAGTCGGGATGTCGTTGATCAGGCCCATCGCGGTGCCCACACTCCAGATGCCGGCGTCGAGATCGCCGACCTCGTAGACCTTCACGCCGCGCTTGCCCGCCACCAGATCCTTGACGTCCTCGAACTGACCGCCCCGGTTGAGAATCTCCACGACCTCGCGCGAGACCGCGTTGCTGGCCACACGCGCGGTGTTACGCAGCGGCCGGAAGATCAGCTCCGTGTCGAGCTCGGTGCCCGCGACGATCGCTTCCTTGACGTTCTGGTGAATCGCCGATTCGACGGTGCACATGAAGCGCGATCCCATGTTGATGCCGTCGGCGCCCAGCGCGAGCGCCGCGACCAGTCCGCGGCCGTCGGCGAATCCGCCCGAGGCGATCATCGGGATGTCGATCTTGGTCGATGCGGCCGGAATCAGCACCAGCCCCGGGATGTCGTCCTCACCGGGATGCCCGGCGCACTCGAACCCGTCGATGCTGATGCCGTCCACGCCCAGGCTCTGCGCTTTGACGGCGTGGCGCACCGAGGTGCACTTGTGCAGCACCTTGATGCCGTTGTCGTGGAACATCGGCAGGTGCGGAGCCGGGTTCGAGCCCGCGGTCTCCACGATCTTGATGCCGGAGTCGACGATCACCTGGCGGTACTCGTCGTAGGGCGGCGGGTTGATCGTCGGCAGAATCGTCAGGTTGACGCCGAACGGCTTGTCGGTCAGGTCGCGGCACTTGGCGATCTCCTTCGCCAAGTCGGCCGGCGTGGGCTGAGTCAGCGCGGTGATGAAACCGAGCGCGCCCGCATTCGCCACGGCCGCAACAAGTTCCGCGCGGCCGACCCACTGCATCCCGCCCTGCACGACGGGATGTTCAATGCCGAACGTCTCGGTGAACTTCGTCGTGATCGTCATCGCGGCGCCATCCTGATCGCGCCGTCCAGACGGATGACCTCACCGTTGAGCATCGGGTTCTCCACGATGTGCACGGCCAGCGCACCGTACTCGTCGGGATCGCCGAGGCGGGCCGGGTGCGGAACCTGCTTGCCCAGCGAGACCTGCGCCTCCTCGGGCAGCGAGCCCAGCAGCGGGGTCTTGAACAGACCCGGCGCGATGGTGCAGACGCGGATCAGATCACGGGACAGGTCACGCGCGATCGGCAGCGTCATGCCGACCACACCGCCTTTGGACGCCGAGTACGCGGCCTGACCGATCTGGCCCTCGAACGCCGCCACGGAGGCGGTGTTGACGATGACACCGCGCTCGCCGTCAACCGGCTCGGTCTTGGCGATGCGCTCCGCGGCGAGCCGCAGCACGTTGAACGTGCCGATCAAGTTGACCTCGATCACCTTCTTGAACCCGTCGAGCGGGAACGGACCGTCCTTCGAGAGCGTCTTGATCGCGTTGCCGATGCCCGCGCAGTTGACGTTGATGCGCAGGGGGCCCATCTTCTCGGCGGCGTCGAGCGCGGCGGCCACCGCGTCGGGGTCGGTCACGTTGGTCTCCACGAACTGGGCGCGATCGCCGAGTTCTTTGACAGCGTCCTCGCCCTTGAGGTCGATGACGACCACCGATGCGCCCTTGTCGAGTAGGCGCTTGGTGGTGGCCAGGCCGAGGCCCGAGGCTCCACCGGTGACGACGGCTACGGCGTCCTTGATCTCCACTTGAGGGTGTTCCTTTCTGTTCAGACCCAGTCTCGTAAGACGGCTTCGGTGTCGGCTCCGGCTTCGCCTGCTGGCGTCGGTGCGGCGGGCACGCTGCGGGAGAACCGCGGCGCGGGCATCGGCTGCAGATGGTCGCCGTCGCGATAGAAGGTGTTGCGCTCGGTGACGTGCGGCTCGGACTCCACCTCGGAGAACGACAGCACGGGTGTCACACAGGCATCGCTGTCGGCGAAGACCTTGGCCCAGTGGTCGCGGTCCTTGGCGCCGATGACCTCGCTGAACCGCTCGCGCAGCTCCGGCCAGCGGCTCACGTCGTTCTGGTCGGGCAAATCTTCACCGTCGATACCGAGGCCCTTGAGGAAAGCGGCATAGAACTGCGGTTCGATGCAGCCGACGGCGATGTAGCGGCCGTCGGCGCAGGTGTAGGTGTCGTAGTAGGGCGCCCCGCCGTCGAGGATGTTCACGCCACGCTGGTCGACCCAGAGGCCGTCCTGCAGGAAGCCCCAGATCATCTGCGCCAGCACGCTGGAACCGTCGATCATCGCGGCGTCGACCACCTGGCCCTTACCCGACGTCTGCCGTTCGAACAACGCGGACAGGATGCCGACGAGCAGGAACATCGAGCCGCCGCCGAAGTCGCCGGTCAGGTTCAGCGGCGGGACGGGCCGCTCCCCCGCCCGACCGATCGAATGCAGCACGCCGTTGAGCGAGATGTAGTTGATGTCGTGGCCGGCCTGCAGGCGGCGGGGCCCGGTCTGGCCCCAGCCGGTCATGCGCCCGTAGATCAGCCGCTCGTTGACTTTCGCGCAGTCCTCCGGGCCCAGTCCGAGTCGCTCGGTCACACCCGGGCGCAGCCCCTCGATCAGCACGTCGGCCTTGGCGACGAGCCGCAGCACGAGTTCGCGACCCTCATCGCTCTTGAGGTCGGCGGCGACAGAACGCCGGTTGCGCAGCGTGGCCTCGCGCTTGCTGGTCGGAACCCCGCCGAGCTTGCCCGGCCGTTCGACGCGCACGACGTCCGCACCGAGGTCACCGAGAATCATCGCGGCGTGCGGCCCGGGCCCGATGCTCGCGAGTTCGATGACCCGCAGTCCGTGCAGTGGTCCCGCCATGCTCAACCGCCTTCCGTCCGGGCGAACGCCTCGATCGCCGACATAGCTTACTTGTATAACCAAGTCGTCCGGTTCTAGGGTGCAGCCATGACAACCCTCGATTCGGGCGCACCCACATATACCGGAATTGACGCACTGTCGGTCGACCTCACCGACGGTGTGCTCGCGGTGACGCTGAATCGGCCGGACAGCCTCAATTCGCTGACCCAACCGATGCTCGCGACCATCGCGGACACCCTGAACCAGGCGGCGTCCGACTCGAGGGTCAAGGTCGTGCGGCTTGGCGGGGCCGGCCGCGGATTCTGTTCGGGCGCAGGCATCAGCGAAGAGGACCACGCCAATCCGGGCGCGAACGGAACACCGGCCGACGTGCTCGATGCCGCCAACCGCGCGGTTCGGGCCATCGTGAACCTGCCGCAACCGGTGGTGGCCGCGGTGCACGGCCCGGCGGCCGGTGTCGGGGTATCGCTGGCGTTGGCCTCCGACGTCGTATTGGCTTCGGAGAAGGCGTTTTTCATGCTGGCGTTCACCAAGATCGGCCTGATGCCCGACGGCGGCGCATCGGCGCTGATCGCCGCGGCGATCGGGCGCATCCGCGCGACCCGGATGGCGCTGCTGGCCGAACGCATCCCGGCCGACCAGGCCTACGACTGGGGTCTGGTGACCGCGGTCTACCCCGCCGACGAGTTCGACTCCGAGGTCGACAAGGTCATCGCGACGCTCAAGTCCGGTCCCGCGGTCGCACTGCGCAAGACCAAGCACGCGATCAACGCCGCCACGCTCACCGAGTTCGAAGGCGCACTGGAACGCGAAAAGCAGGGCCAGTTGTCGCTTCTCGATTCGCACGACTTCCGCGAAGGCACCAAGGCCTTCCAGCAGCGCAGGCAAGCCAACTTCTCCGACTTCTAACCCTTGTAAGGGCGAACAGACGCAAACTGTCCGGATTCGCGGCGGTTTTTGGGCACTTCGCGTCTGCTCGCGCCGAGAAAATCGGTGGACTCGGTGCCCGCGCATCGGCAACCATCGACGGGTGAGTACGCAGTTCGACATCCAACAGCCGGTGCACAACACCGGCGGCTGGCGTGTGCTCGCACCGTTCCGGATTCGCGAGTACCGCCTGCTGATCGCGGCGGTCTCACTGTCGATCTTCGCCGACGGCATGTTCGCGGTCGTGTTGGCCATGCAGGTCATCGCACTCGACAACGATCCCGTATCGCTGTCGATCGTGACGACGTGCTTCGCCGCCGCCCTGGTCGCCTTCGTGTTGATCGGCGGGATTGCCGCCGACCGGTTCCACCAACGCGCGATCATCATCGCGGTCGAGACGGTCAACGTGCTCGCCTCGTCGGCGATCGCGGTGCTGGGACTGCTTGGTGCTCTGCAGATCTGGCACTTGGCGGTGGGCGCGGCGGCCCTGGGCACCGCGGCGGCGTTCTTCTTCCCCGCCTACAGCGCGATCCTGCCGCGGATTTTGCCGCCGGAGCAGTTGCTCGCGGCCAACGGTGTCGAAGGCGTGGTGCGTCCGGTCTTCCAGCGGGCGGTGGGTCCGGCCGTCGCGGGTGTGCTCGTCGGTGCGACGTTCCCCGCGCTGGGCGCCGTGGCGGTGGCCGTGCTGTTCGCCGTCGGCCTGGTGCTGCTCATCGCGACCCGGCCGGCCATGAAAACCCCTGCACCACAAGAGCACCCGCATGTGTTGCGTGATCTGCGCGACGGCTTCGTGTTCGTACTCGGAACCCCGTGGTTGTTGTGGACACTGCTGTTCGCGAGCATTTTCGTGCTGGTGGTGCTGGGGCCGATCGAGGTGTTGCTGCCATTCATCGCCAAGGACCGCTTCGCCGACGGGGCACGGATGTACGGGTTCATTCTCGCGTTCTTCGGTGTGGGCAGCGCCCTCGGCGCGCTGACGGTGTCGTCGGGCCGGATGCCGCGGCGATATCTGTCGGTGATGCTGGCGATGTGGAGTCTCGGCGCCATTCCGCTCATCGTGTTCGGCTTCACCACGTCGTTCCCGGTGATGGCGGCCGCGACGTTCGTCATCGGGTTCACTGACGGCGCGGGCATGGTCATCTGGGGCACGCTGCTACAGCGACGGGTGCCGACGGCGATGCTGGGCCGCGTGTCGAGCCTGGACTTCTTCGTCTCGCTGGCGTTCATGCCGGTGTCGTTCGCGATCATGGGTCCGCTGTCGAAAGTCGTGTCGATGCAGACGATTTTCCTCGTCGCCGGCATCGTCCCCGTGCTGGTGGCGGCGGTCGCGGTGGGGGCGGCCGGGATGCGTCGCGACGAGTTGGCCCACCCGTTGCGCTGAACTAGACGCCGAAGATCGGCGGCAGCGCGAGCACCATGACCAACCCCCAGAAGAAGTGGGTGAGCATCGGTGCGAGTATGCCGCCGGTCGCTCGGCGTTCCAGCGCGCAGACCGTGCCGAGAATGATCGCGGCGAAGCCGAGCATCGGGTTGCCGGTGGTGGCCGACGTCGCGATGACATAAAGCACGGTCGAGATCAACGCGGGGTGAAAACGGCCCAGCGCCGTGTACATCGCGCCGCGGAAGAACATCTCCTCGGCCACACCGTTGACCACGGTGATGAAGACCACCAGCGCCAGTGGCCCGTAATCGGCGAATTCCAGTACCCGGGTGATGTATTCGCGTACGCCGGGAATCTCGCGCGCGATCAGACCGCCGATGACGAACGCCGCGCCCAACGCCAACCCGACGCCGGTGCCGGTGATCACGGGCCGCTGGTTTCGGCCGCGGAACCTCACGCAGCCCAGGTGCAGGGGTCCGGACAGGACGGCGCCGACGGCCCACACCCCCGCCAGCGCCAGCGTCAGCCAGTAGAACGAGTCGTCACCGGGCGGCCGGGTCAGCGAATAGCCCAGCAGCGCAGCGCCGATCACCAGCACGACCGCGACCACGATCCGCCTGCGCCTGATGACTGCGGGCGGTTCGTGGTGCGGAACGGCGACGGTGGTCGCGATCTCGCGGATCTCCTGCAGGAGTCCGGCGCGCGGCTGCGTCTCCGTCATGCCGGGCTCGCCTTCGGCACCAGGTTGAGAAGCGTATCGAGCCCCGTGCGGACCACTCCGGCTACCGGTCCGGGAACGCCGCCGATGAGTCCGAGCGCGGGCCGGACGATTCCGGGTGTCACCGCGCCGGCCATCTGCTTGAGGCGCAGTGTGTCTCCGCCGGCCCAGTCGGGGTCGGTGTCGGCGAGGTGGTGCGGGTCGGTGAGCTCGTCGACGGGTTTGCGCCGACGACTGCCCAGGGACCGCCTGATCGCATCGTCGATCCCGACCAATCCGCCCGGCGGGTCGGGCACGTGCTCGCGCAGCCGCGTTTCCGAGGCGATCATCGGATGGTCAAGGGACTGAACCAGATCCGCCGCCAGCCCGCCCGGCACGGGCAACACCACCGCCGTCACCCACGACACCAGCCCGGTGTCGACGCCGTCGACCGGCAGTTCGGCCCGCCACTTGCCGGATATCCGCGCATAGGTCCGAAGCAACTCGGCGTATGACGTCGTTTCCGCGCCGGTGATGTCGTAGGCCCCCGCGGGCACGCGATCGCTGTCCGCGGCGGCGATGAGGTAGTGCAGAACGTCGCAGATCGAGATCGGGTCGATCGGGTTCGACGACCACGACGGCAGCGGAAACACCACGAACCGGTCGCCGACGTAGCGCAGCATCTCGAACGACGTCGACCCTGCCCCGATGATGATCGCCGCGCCCAGCCACACCACATCGGCACCGCCGTCAATGTGCAGCGCTTCGGCCACTTCGGCGCGGCTGCTCAGGTGCTCGGACAGATCGTCGCCATCCGGCACGAACCCGCCCAGGTACACGATCCGCCGGACACCGGCGTCCTTGGCGGCCCGCGCCACGTTGGCCGCCGCCCGGTTGTCCGCGTCCCGGAAGTCGGGTTCCCCGATGCCGTGCACAAGGTAGTAGAGGACATCGACGGGCCCGGCGTCGGCGAATGCCGACCGCGCCGAGGCCTCGTCGTGCGCGTCCAACTCGACGGCGGTGACGCGGTCCTGCCAACCGAAATCGGCCAATCTGTCGCGGTTTCGGCTCGCCGCCACGACGTCATGCCCCTCCGACAGCAGGGCGTCGACGAGCCGGGAGCCGACATAACCGGTCGCGCCGGTCACCAGGGTGCGCACACGTTTCACGGTACGGCTGTACCCGGATCGGTCCCGACGGAATCTAGGCCGTCGCGTCGCGGTGCAGATCGATGAGCCGCTGATACACCTGCGCGTTGTGCCGGTTGTGGGCGACCTCGGCGTCGCTCAGGTCGCGTCGCACCTTGCCCGGGACGCCCGCGACCAGTGAGCGCGGCGGCACCACGAATCCCTGAGGCACCACCGCGCCCGCGGCGATGAGCGAGCCCTGGCCGATCGTCGCGCCGTTGAGGATGACCGCGCCCATGCCGATGAGCGCTCCGTCTTCGACGACGCAGCCGTGCAGGACGGCGTTGTGCCCGACGCTGACCTCCGCGCCGATGCTGACCGGGAACTCCGGATCGACGTGGATGGTCACGCCGTCCTGGATGTTGGTGCCGAAGCCGATGTCGACGGGTTCGGCCTCCGCGCGCAGCGTCGCGCCGTACCAGACGCTGGCCCGTGCGGCGAGCGTCACCTGACCGATCAGGCTCGCGTTCGGCGCCGCCCACGCTTCAGCGTGCAGCGACGGTGTGCGGCCACGAATGGAGACGATCAGCGGCTCAGGCATGCGCGTCATCGTATTCACCGGCCGTTGGCCGACGAGACAGCAGCGTGTGGGGAGATCGGCAATGCGCAGGTCAGACGCTTGCGGCGAACGTTTGGCGAGGTGAGGACTTTGGCACTGGCGCGGCCGTGCCTCTAACATCCCTTGCGACCTGTCTAGCCGAGGAGCCGCAAGTGAAGACCCGCACCCGCAAAGCCATCGGTGCCACGGCCGGGATCGCCGCGATGGCGCTCTCGGTGCCGCTGGCCGTCACCGCATACGCCGATCCGCCCGCGCCCGAGCAGCCGGCCGAGCCGACCACCACCGCGGTGATCGAGATCCCGAATCCGGAGGGGTCGGGCTGCGACGCGTTCAAGGAGGCGGTGCCCGACTGGAAATCGCTGAACGCCCTGCCGGTCGGACAGGCGCTGCAAGCCATCCCGGACGCCAGCACCTTCTACTCCGCGATCTCGGGTGGGTTCAACCCCGCGGTCAACGTCGTGCCGGTCCTGGAGAACGGCCCGTACGTGGTGTTCGCGCCGACGAACGAGGCGTTCGCGGCGCTGCCGCCTGCTCAACTGGACGCGCTGAAGGCGAACCCCGCCGCGCTGACGGACCTCGTCTATTACCACGTGTTCCTCGGGGTCCTCGGCCCCAAGGACGTCGAGGGTCAGCGGCCCACCCAGCAGGGTGCGGAGATCAAGGTGACCGGTGAGAACGCCGACATCGAGATCAACGACACCGCGAAGGTGGTCTGCGGTGGGATCCAGGCGGCCAACGCCCGGATCTACCTGATCGACACGGTGCTCGACCCGGCCAAGGCACCGGCGGCGGCCACGCCGTCCGCGACGTCGACCACCACGACTACGACGACCACGACCACTGCGGCGACGACCGAGCCGACCGAGCCGACGCCGGCCGCAGACGCGCCGATCGGCTGACGCTCTTCGCGATTTCGGTGTAGTTGGTTGCGCCCACCGCAACCAACTACACCGAATCGGCTTGTCTTATACGCCCAAGTCGCGGCCGATGATCTCCTTCATGATCTCGGTGGTACCGCCGAAGATCGTCTGGATGCGTCCGTCGACGTAGGCCCGCGCCACGCGGTACTCCATCATGTAGCCGTAGCCGCCGTGCAGCTGCACGCAGCTGTCGACCACCTTCTTGGCGACCTCGGTGGCCCACCACTTGGCCTTGGCCGCCTCGACCGCGGTGAGCTCACCGTCGACGACGGCGCGCAGGCAGCGGTCGATGTAGTTCTCGGTGACCTCGAGCTCGGTGTCCATCTCGGCGAGCAGGAACCGGTTGTGCTGGAAGCTGCCGATCGGCTGGCCGAATGCCTTGCGGTCCTTGGCATATTGCAGCGTCTCCTCCCAGACCGCGCGGGCCCCGGCGATCGCCGAGATCGCGATCGACAACCGTTCCGACGGCAGGTTGGTCATCAGGTGGTAGAAGCCGCGGCCTTCCTTGCCCAGCACGTTGGCGGCGGGCACCCGGACGTTCTCGAAGTGCAGCTCCGAGGTGTCCTGCGAGTGCAGACCCATCTTGTCGAGCTTGCGGCCGCGGCTGAAGCCCTCCATGTCGCGCTCGACGACCAGCAGCGTGAAGCCCTTGTGGCCGGCTTCGGGATCGGTGCGGGCCACCACCACGCAGAGGTCGCAGTTGATGCCCGACGAGATGAATGTCTTGGAGCCGTTGACAATCCAGTCGTCACCGTCACGCACCGCGGAGGTGCGGATGCCGGCCAGGTCGCTGCCCGCGCCGGGCTCGGTCATCGCGACCGCGATGATGGTCTCCCCGCTGGTGATGCCGGGCAGCCAGCGCTGCTTCTGCTCGTCGTTGGTCAGGTCCTTGAAGTACGGCCCGACGACGTCGTTGTGCAGGCTCAGCGCCGGTCCGTGTGCGCCGGAGCGGGCCATCTCCTCGTCGATGATCGCGTTGAACCGGAAGTCGTCGGAGCCGCCGCCGCCGTATTCCTCGGGCATGTTGAACCCGATGAGCCCGTATTTGCCTGCTGCGGTGTACGCCGACCGGTCGACGATGCGCTCGGTCTCCCACTTCTCCTGATTGGGAATGAGTTCGCGTTCGATGTACTCCCGCACGGTTTCCCGGAACGCCTCGTGCTCGGCGTCGTAGATAGCTCTCTTCACTTGGTCACTTGGCCTTCCAAACAGGCTGGCGCTTCTCGGCGAAGGCCAGCGGTCCTTCTTTGGCGTCCTCGGAACGGATCACGGTCCCGATTTCACGCATGGTCCTCGTCCACCCGGCTTCGTCGCCGGTGATGACGCCGTCGTCGACGCCCATCGCCACCCGCTTGCTCGCCCACACCGCAAGCGGCGCATTGCAGGTGATCCGTTCGGCGAGCGCAAGTGCCGCGTCGACCGCGGTCCCGTCGGGAACCACCTGGTTGATGAGGCCCCACTTGAGCGCGTCGGCCGACGACATCGGCTCGCCGGTGAACAGCAGCTCCATCGCGACCTTGCGGGGAAGATGGTCGACGATGCGGAACACGCCGCCCGCTGCGGCGATGAGCCCCCGCTTCACCTCGGGCAGACCGAATTTCGCGCGCTCCTCGGCGACCACCAGATCACTGGCAAGCGCGAGTTCGGTGCCGCCGCCCAACGCGGTGCCGTTGACCGCAGCGATGGTCGGTTTGTCGATGTAATGGTGCACGTAGCCTGCGAAGCCCCACTCACCGTGCTCGGGGTGGAAGAGATTTTCCCGCCGCGAGATGGCCTTGAGATCGGCTCCGGCGCAAAAGGACTCACCTGCTCCGGTGATCACCACCGCGCGAACCTCGGGGTCGTCCTGCGCCTCCTGCAGAGCGTCGCCCACCGCGGTGCTCACCGCGCTGTTGACGGCGTTGCGGGCCTCCGGCCGGTTGAGGGTGATCACCAGGACGTTGCCCCGCCGCTCGGTCAGAGCGGCGGGGACCGCAACGTCGGACGGCACAGATGTCACAGCAGTTCGATGATGGTGGCGTTTGCCTGGCCGCCACCCTCGCACATGGTCTGCAAGCCGTACTGAATTCCCTTGTCGCGCATGTGGTACAGCATCGTGGTCATGATGCGGGCGCCGGAGCCGCCCAGCGGGTGGCCGATCGCGATCGCGCCGCCGTTGGGATTGAGCTTCTTCTCGTCGGCACCGATGTCCTTCAGCCACGCCATCGGAACCGGGGCGAACGCCTCGTTGACCTCGAACACGCCGATGTCCTCGAGACGCAGGCCCGAGCGCTTGAGCGCCTTCTGGGTGGCGGGGATCGGCGCGGTCAGCATGATCACCGGATCGGCACCGGCCAGTACGGCGGTGTGCACCTTGGCGATCGGCTTGAGACCCAGCTCGGCGGCCTTCTCGGCGGACATGAACAGCAGCGCGGCCGAGCCGTCGGAAATCTGCGACGAGTTGCCGGCGTGGATCACGCCGTCCTCGCGGAACGCGGGCTTGAGCTGACCCATCTTCTCGATGGTGGTGCCGCGGCGGATGCCCTCGTCCTTGAGAACCGGATTACCGTCCTGGTCCTTGATCGCGACGATCTGATCGTCGAACGCACCGGAATCCTGTGCGGCAGCTGCCTTCTCGTGCGAGCCGAGGGAGAACTCGTCGAGCATGGTGCGGTCGAGGCCCCACTGCTCGGCGATCATCTCGGCGCCGATGCCCTGGTTCGGGGTCTGGCTGTAGCGGTCCTTGAAGCTCTGGGGATACGGGTTGCCGCCGCTGGCCAGCGACGCGCCCATCGGAGTGCGCGACATCGACTCCACACCGCCCGCGACGACGACGTCGTAGTGGCCGGCGATCACCCCGGCGGCGGCGAAGTGGATGGACTGCTGGCTCGACCCGCACTGGCGGTCGACCGTCACACCGGGCACGCTCTCGGGCCAGCCCGCCGCCAGCAGTGCGGTTCGGCCGATGTCGAGGGCCTGCTCGCCGGCCTGCATGACGCAGCCCCAGATCACGTCCTCGACGAGCGCCGGGTCGACCCCGGCCCGCTCCACCAGACCATTGAGGACCTGCGCGGACAGTTCGGCAGGATGCACACCGGACAGTCCTCCGTTGCGCTTGCCGACGGGCGACCGCACTGCCTCGACGATGACGGCTTCAGCCATGGAACAACTCCTTCGAAAGGTTTGGTGGGATCTCCCACAAAGGTCCACCATCGAACGTAGAGGAACAAAGTTTACTAGGTCAACCTACTGGTTGGTAGGCTGCGACGCATCCAGGCGCCCGCGGCGCCAACCTCCCGCTCTTTATCGCACATGGTTTACTGAGTTGCATAGCTGGACAACCGGCCAGTGGCAACGTCGTGGGAGTGGGAGTGGCTCGAAATACACCGCTGGCGCCGATGATCGGCCCGGACGGCGTCGGCGCCGGCACAGCGGTCCGGTCCCCGAAGACGGCCGAGCTCGTCGCGGGAACACTGCGCCGGATGGTGGTCGACGGGCAGCTCAAGGACGGCGACTTCCTCCCCAACGAAGCCGAACTGATGGCGCACTTCGGGGTGAGCAGGCCGACCTTGCGAGAGGCGGTGCGGGTCCTGGAGTCCGAGCGGCTCGTCGAGGTCCGCCGCGGCTCTCGCACCGGCGCCCGCGTCCGGGTGCCCGGCCCCGAGATCGTGGCCCGTCCCGCCGGCCTGCTGCTCGAACTGTCCGGCGCGACCATCGCAGACGTGATGACGGCCCGGTCCGGGATCGAGCCGATGGCGGTGCGGCTGCTGGCGGAATCGGGATCGGCCGAGGCGTTCGACGAGCTCGACAAGATGCTCGAAGAGCATGTGCCCTCCGGCTGGCAGCACGACACCCTGGCCGAGACCACCGGCGACTTCCACCTCCGTGTCGTCGAATTGTCGGGCAACGCCACGCTGAGCATCATCGCGGGGATGCTGCAAGAGATCACCGTGCGGCACAACGCTTTTCTGTTCAAGGAACGACGCCCCGTCTCCAAAGCCGATTACGACAAGCTGATGCGGTCGTATCGAAAGCTGATGCAGCTGTTGCGATCCGGAGACGGCGTGGCCGCCGAGGCTCATTGGCGCAAGCATCTGGACACCGCGCGCGATCTGCTCCTGCAGGGACTCGAGGACGTCAAAGTCCGCGACGTCATGGGCTGATCGTCGTCTCCCTCTGCCAGGTCACCTGCACCGGCACGGTGTCGTCCCACGGCTGCCGCGTCACCACATCGGCGACCTTGAAGTAGCCGCGCTCGAATTCGCCGGTGGCGGCGTCGACCAAGCGGTACTGCTGGGTCTGTCGGTGTATCGGTTGCCCGTCGATCAGCACCACCCGTACCTCGCCGGGTTCGAACTGGCAGCGCTTCTGCAATGCCGCGATCAGCTGTTCGTTGTGCATGTGACCGTCGCCGAAGTTCCACCCGATCGCCGTGCTGCAGATGCGCTCTCCGTCGGTGAGCACGTAGTCGTCTTCGTTGTGACCCGCCATCGCGCGGTGCGCGAGCGTGAACATCGCGCGGCCGTGAGTGTTGAAGGCGCGGAACGCATATCCCATGTACAGGTACATCTGCGCGGTTTCCGGGCTGCCGTAGTACCGCTCCATCTGCGCCTGCGGCATGCTCGCGATCGAGACGACGTTCTGTTCGATCTTCGCCGAGGCCGACGGTTTGACGCACCACAGCCCGGTGTCCCAGTTGCCCGCGTAATACCGCATGCCGGGCAGGAAGGACACCTTGCGCGGGTACAGGTTTCCGATCACCACGGTGCCCGCGACGACGACGAACAACACGATCGGCCACGGACTCTGCAGATCGCCCAGGCCGATGCCGGCGTGCCCGACGAACAGCGCCAGCACCGAGAACATCATGAAGACGTTCCACTCCAGCGGCACACCCATCGGGATCGACGACAGGATGCCGAAGTGGAACACCAGCATCACGAACGCGGCGATGTACGTCGGCCAGCCTCCGTTGGAGAAGAACAGCACGAGCGGGACCAGTCCTTCGATCGCCGTGCTGAAATGCGCCAGCCAACGTGATAACCGGCCCGGCCGCAGATCGTCCGGAAAGTGTTCGAAGAACTTGCGTTTGATCCACTTGGGCCGGAACACCGGATTGTTGCTCATCATCGTCGAGATGACGAACGGGAAGTGCTTGTTGAGCTTCGACGTCGCGGCGCCGAGCCAGATCGTCAGGCACACGAGTTTGGCCGCGATGATGATGTCGGGACCGGCGAACAAGAAGCACGCCGCCAGACTCGCGTACACCTCGCCGCGAGCGGCCAGGAAGATCACCTTGTCGCGCAGGGCCAGCACGGCGAGCACTCCGAGGATCGCCCAGATCTGCCACACGGGAAGCACACCGACCGTCGTTCCGAGTTCGGGGATCGGTCCGGTGCCGTCGGAGAACAGCGCCACGACGAGCAGCACCAGCAGAGCGGCGTAGAGCAGCGCGTCGAACGGTGTGCGGGTGTCCCCTCTGGTCAGCGGGACGCGGTTCGGCCACGGTGGTAGCCGGATCGTATTCGGCCGCAACCAGTACAGGATCGAGCCCATCGGCGGAAAGAACCGGTTGTTGAGCGGCCCGAAGCCGCAGCCGAGGCCGACGACCTCGAACAGGATCGTGTACAGCACGACCTTCTCGAACACGATCGGCTCGTCGTACCAGGAGGTGACGTCGGTGAATCCGTCGATCCCGGTGGTGGTGAGCGCGACCAGCCATGCGCCCAGGATGTAGAGCAGAATCTTGACGACGTAGAACAGGTGTAGGACGACCGGCGTCCCGAACCCCACCTCGGCCCAGTGCCGGGCCATAGGCACGATTTTCTCGGCGCGGGTGCCCTTGCTCCATTCCTCGAAGTCGACGACGGGCGCTTCCTGCTTCAAGAACCCCATGGCATCACAGATTAGAACGTGTTCTAGCTAGGCAGGTACCGTTCGGGGTCGCAGCGGGTCAGGCGTCGGTCTTGGCCGGCGGCCGGTAGAAGATCGCCAGCTGTCCGACGCCGCCGAGAAGGCCGAGACCCAGCGAGATGACCAGACCCCACCAGCCGTGCAGCAGGTCGTAGAAGCCGGTTTCACTGAACAAGAGATGGTCCAGGCTGATCTTGCCGGCGCCGATCGTGGCGATCCCGACGGCCGCGGCCGCGAGCACCAGGTTGTACTCCCAACCCTCCTTGACGATGAAGAAGCCGTTGGGCCGGTGCACGGTCCACGCCGCGACGAGCATCAGCGCGACGAAGCCCGCGGCCGGAATCGGCGTGAGCAGGCCTACTGCGAGACCGATGCCGGCGGCCATCTCCGTCGTCGCGGCGATGCGGGCGTGGAACATGCCGGGCTTCATCCCCATGCTGTCGAACCAGCCGGCCGTGCCCTTGAGGCCGCCGGGCCCGAAGAACTTGTTGTAGCCGTGGGCGGCCATGGTGAGGCCGAGCACCACCCGCAGAATCAGCACTCCGACGTCGTAGGCAGTCATGGCTAAAAAATCTAGGCCATGCGTTAAGTCGCTGCCCAGCCCCGTCGACACTTGAGCCCGACGGGTTATCCCCAATTGGCAATTCGTCCACAGGCCGGGGTCTGTTCCGGTGGTCGTGGCGTTGCCGCGTCGGTCGGTCTCGGTAACTTCGCTCATATGTTCGAGCGCCTGGTCGATGCGGCGGTGACCGCCCGCGATGCCGCCGCGGCGGTGGGCGGGTGGGCGCGGGTGGAGAACGCCGCCTGCGCGCGACGGCTGGTACGCGATCCTGACGCGATCGCCAAGATCGACGCCGAGGTCGCCGCCCAGCTCGAGGGGTGGACCACGTTGTCGAAAAACAGAGTCCAGACCTCGGTCGACTACTGCAACAAACCTCCACCCTTCTAGGCGCGGTCGGCGGGTAACGCCGCATCCAATCTCTCGACGTACGAGTCAATGTCGCCGATTGCGGACTCCGCGGCGTGGACGCTGATCGCAATCGTGTCGCCGATGCCGTGGACACCGTGTGTCAAGCCCATCATCGGCGACAGGCTGGGATAACCGGCAGTCATGACCACGGAAGCGTCGCCGAAGTGAAGATCGGCGGGGCCACGGTTGACGCTCGACACCACGGTGTTGCCGGTGACCGTCGGTGAGCACAGCGTCGGGTCGAAACGCCCGACACCCCAACGCAGTAGCGGTGCGGGCACCGCCGCGGAGGCCCGCTGGGCTTCGAGCATCGCCGGATGGGCTGCCCGTCGGCGACGCTGCTCGAGATCCTCGGCGATCCGAGCCATTCGCTCGTCCGTGGACAGGTCTGGATACAGGCCGACGCCGACATTGCCGAAGTGGTTGTGAGACGTCCGCTCACCGGCCTTGGCCATCGGCACCTCAGCGCGCAATCGCGACGGGTCGTCGCCGAGCTCCCGCAGATGAGCGGCCAGCGCCGTCGACACCGCGGCCAGTACCCTCACGGTCACCGTGGGGCCCGACAGCTGCGATCGCTTCCTGAGCACGGTGCGCACGCTACGGAGGCCGCCTGGCTGGGAATTGCTGCGCAACGCTGGGCACGAATCCGCCTGCGGCGCAACCGATCCAGCGTCGGTATCGCGCAGCAGCTGACGATGCGCGCGGGCAGCGCGATAGCCACGCCACGGCAGCGCCAAGCCCAAGAGCGGTGGCCGTCCGTCGAGCGTCGCCACCGGCGCCGTCCGCCCGAACAGCCGGGCCGCCAAGGCCGACGACCGGATGCCGTCTCCCAACGCGTGCGCAATTTGTACCACCGCGACCGTGCCGAGCCCTGCGCCGGGCACACCCTCGACGGATGGAAACACATGCAGTCGCCAAGCCGCGACCCGCGGATCGAGTTGGTCCGAGCTTAATCCCACCACCGCGGCCAGGCATTCCGGCCAACTGGTGCCGGCAGCGTGCATCACGAACTGGTTCGGCGCGACGTCCGCAGTAATCCACTGCGGATAGGTCAGCGGATTGCCGTCGCGCACCTTCAGTCGCAACTCCGTGCAACCACGCGCCCGGTCAGCGATTCGGGCCACGGCCTCAGCAAGGTCGGTCACGGTTCCCGCAAAGCCGTAGAGCAGAAACTGGTCGCTCGGGATCTTCGCCGACATCCAGTACATCTGCGCATCCACCGCAGCCAGTCGACGTGCCGTCATGACTCCTAGGTCGGTCCGATGAAGTCGATGATGTGTCCGGCCACTGCCTGCGGCTGTTCCAACTGCAGGAAGTGTCCGGCCCGTTCGACGGTCCCCACCCGGCTTCCTTCCGGCAGCACCGACTGCACCCAGCGCACGTAATCGGCTGAGGCGCAACCGTCGTCGAGTCCATGGAGGTACAGCGTCGGCAGCTGGGGCGCGGACAGCCAATGCCGGTGCAGTTCGGCGTACTGCGCGGGCGGCTTGGTGTTGCGCACGGTGGCACGGTAGTAGCCCAACGCGGCGCGCCAGTTCTCCGGCGCACCGATCGCATCGCGAACGTGGGCGACGTCCTCGGCGGCGTCGTATCCCGGGGACCATTGCCGCCACAACCGGGGCACCACCCAGGACGCGGATCGCTCCGGGAGCCCCGGCAACTGGAAATACATGATGTACCAACTGCGCAGCAGCTGACGCGGCAGTTGGGCGGCCAGTCGCACACCGTCCGGCACCCGGCCCAACGGCCGGAACGCCGCGGCTAACGGCACCGACATGATCACGGTCCTCGAGAACGGGCTGTCGGGCATCGCGGCGAGTCCCGCACCCGCGATCGCGCCCCAGTCATGTCCGATGAGCACGTCGCGGCCCGTCGGTCCGGCCGCGTCGAGCACGTGCAGCGCATCGTCCATCAGCGCGCCGACGTGGTAGCTGCCGTCCGACGCGGTCGACGACGGCGCATAGCCGCGCATGAACGGCGCCACCACCCGCCACCCGGCGCCGGCCAGCAGCGGCGCCACCTTGCGCCAGCCGTGCGCGGTGTCAGGGAAGCCGTGCAGGCACAACGCGATCGGTGCGTCCGAGGCGTCCCAGCTCAGCGCGCGAAGCCGCACACCCGGTGCCTCGACGTCGATGAGCTCGGGTTCGGCCATTACGGTTCCCTATACCGGGTCGAACTTCGAGATGAGCCAGCGACCGTCGACCTTCTCCAACGTCACGCGCACACTCGAGGCGCTGTCGGTGGGAGGATCCTGGCCGACCACCACGGTCTGGTTGACGAACACCAACACCACCGCCTCGTTGGGGTCGGCCGACACCGAGGCCGCCGCCGGCACCGACGCCACCGCGGAGATCTGCTTCTGTTTCGCGCCGGGAATCACCACGTCGTTGATCAGCCCTGTGTAGGACTCTTCGAACTCACCGGTCAGCAGGGCACGCGCGTCGTTGAGTTGCTGTTCGACGGTGTCCGGCTTGTACGACAGCATCGCGACGGTGCTGTCCTTGGCCACTTGAACCGACTCTTCGCGAACGGTTTCGGCAGTGCGCACCGAGTTGTCCACCCACTTCAGATAGCCGGCCGCGCCCGCGAGCAGCAGCGCGATTGCAGGCAACACTCCGAATGCAAAAACGCGCTCCCAGTTGACCTTCCGCTTCGGAGCGGCCGCCGGGGCGGCGGTTTCGGCCGAGTCGGAATCCGCGACGTCGGGTTCAGCGGCTGATTCGGCACCCTTTTCGGGCGACTCCGTATCGGAAGGATCAGTGTCGGAAGGCTCAGCGGCGGATTCCGTGGCGGCGGTATCCGTGGTGGCGGGCTCCGCGGGATTCGATTCCTCCACGGCGGCGGACTCGGTCAACTCCACCGCTTCGGTCTGCTGGTCGGTCGCCGCCTCGACCGAATCGTCAGCGGTGGCGTCGGTGCTCTTGGCGCGCTTGGGCAGCCTGTGTCTACTACTCACGGTACGAACTCCACATTCGAGACCTTGGCCTCATCGTCGCCGGTCTTCTGCACCGAGATCCTCATCCTCCAAGCTCGCGGCTGCTGCTCGGGCGCCCCGGCGTTCGTCGTGTTGACGGTGACCGCCACCAGCACCTGCGCCTCGTCGTCGGAGAACGACTCCAGGCCCGCCTCCGAGATCGTGCCCTCCGACTTGGACTTCGCCTGCTTGACGACCTCGACGAACGGCGCCGCGCGCTGCTGGAAGTCGTCGTAGAACGTCCCGGTCGACGAATCGAGGACCCGCTGCACATCGGCCTCGACGTGCTCGTGGTTGATCGTCGTCAGGTTCAACGCTCCCTGCCGCCCGACCTGCAGGAAAAGGTTCCGCAGATCCTCGGCTTGCCGCGATTCATATGCCCGGTAACCAAGCCAACCGGTCAGTCCTCCGAGCGCCAGCACGAGCACGAGGCCCGCGATGGTCGCGAGCCGCACATGCGACATTGGCGGCTTGGTTGCGGCGGGCTCCGCGGTGTCATCGGCAGCCTCGACGTCGTAATCTTCGACGTCACCGGCGTTATCAGCCGGTTCAGTGACCGATGTGGTGGACTCGTCACCGTCCGCCGCGGCATCGACATCGGATGTCGATTCGCCCGCTTTCTCTTCGGCGGGAGTTGTCTCGTCTGCCATCTACGTTCCTCTACGGCCCGCGGGCCAGGTCTGGGTCAGGTACACGTCGGCTCAAGCCAAACCTACGTGCCCGACACCCTATCGTCGGAGAATGTTCGCTCAGCCGCCCGGCGGGATGAGCATCGACTGCCACGGCCGCTCCCCCGACGCGCCGGCCGCCAGATTCGACTGGGTGTACACCTTGCCGTCCGGGCCGACGTATTTGCCGGTCGCCGGGTCGTATTCGGCGGCCGCGACGGGCAGCGGCGGCGTACCCGGCGGAGGAGGCGTTATCGCAACCGGTACATCGGGCGGCACGTGCGGGATGGGCTGCCCGGACAGGGTGGCGTTCGGATCGCCCTTCCAGTTGTAGCCGTCGTTGAGCGGCACGTACTGCTCGTCACTCTCGCACTGCTGCCACGTCGGGGCGCGCTTTCCCGGCACGGTGATGCACGGCAGGTTGCGGGCGCCGCGGACGTTGAACGGCGCGTCCTGCGGCGTCCGGCAGTAGAGATCACCCTCCGGCCGGTCGGGATAGTCCTCGAAGGTCGGCACCCGTTGCTGCTGCGCGGGCAGGAAACCGGTGGTGCATGGCGGCGGGAGATTCTGCGGTGGCAGCGGTAGCGGCGCAGGGAACGCGGGCAGGATCGCGTTCAGGTTGAAGATCAGGGCATCGCCTTCGTAGTCCTGCTTGGTGTTGCGCTTGTGCACGCCGACGGCCTGCGTGACCGCGGTGCCCTGCGGCAACAACACCAGCAGCTGCTCGAGGCTCGGGTGATAGTCGACGGCGACCTCTCCGATGCTGACCAGGTTGGCCAACACGATCGGCAGCGTGGGCTGCAGCCGGTCGAACAGCGCCCGCACCTCGTCGGCAGCCCCCGGCCCCTTGGCAAGGATCCCCGCCACCGCCGGGTCCTGGCTTTGCAACTGACCGGTGATGCTCGCCAGATTCGCGGCCCAGGCCTGGATCGAGCCGCCGGTCTCGGTCTGGGTGTCCAGCACCGGCTTGGACTGGTCGATCAGTGTGGTCAGCGGGTCGAGATTCTTGCGGGCGTCGATGGCCAGCGTGGCGCTGCCGGCGACCAGCCGGCGCAGTTCCGGCCCGAGGCCGCCGACCGCGAGGTAGGCCTCGTCGACGACGGTCTTGAGGTTCTCCTGCGGGATCGCCTGCAGACCGCGAGCCGTATCGTCCAGCACCGTGTTGATGTCGGTCGGAATCGTCGCGCGCTCCACCGGGATCACGTCGCCGTCCTGCAACTCCGGGCCTTCGCCGCTGCGCGGAAGCAACTGGACGAACTGCTCGCCGACGGCGGACACACTGTGCACCTCGGCGTCGAGGTCGGCGGGGATCCTGACGTCGGAGTTCAGCGACAGCACCGCCTTGACTCCGGTGTCGGTCAGCTCGACGCTTTTCACCTCGCCGACCTGCACGCCGCGGTAGGTGACGTTGCCCCTCGGATACAGCCCACCCGTCTCGGGCAACTCGAGGGTCACGCGGTACTGCCCGACGCCGAGCAGGGTCGGCAACCGCATGTACCCGAAGACCATGACCACGAGCGCGGTGATCGCGATGACGGAGAAGATCGCCATCTGAATGAGGATTTGCCGTGTCATTCGCATGCTAGGGCCCCTGGTCCCAGCGGTATGGAGCGACCAACGGGTTGCCGCCCGGTGGCGGCACGTTGTGGTTGCACGGGCTGGGGAACTGGCCGATGGTGCGGCCCCACTGCAGCTCCAGCCAGGTCAGGTTGCACTCAAACCGCGACCCGGTGAAGAACCCGGAGTCGATTCGGCTCAACGTCAGGTCGACGACGAGCGTCAGGTTCGCGTAGTCGCCCCGCATCCAGTTGGTCAGTGTCTCCTTGGGGAACGGGAAGGTGGGCAGGAAGCTCAGCGCTCGGGTCAGCGCGGGACCGGCATCGGCCAGTTCCTGCAGCACCACGCCGAGGTCCTTGAGCTCCTGCACCAGAGCTTCCTTGGTCTGGTTGACCGAGTCGGCGGCCAGCGCGCTGAACCTGCCGAGCTGGGTCAGCGCCTCGGTCAGGTTCTGCCGTTGATCCCGCAGCACGGCCAAGGCGTCGGGCACCGTCCGTAATGCCTTGTCCACCACCGGCTTCTGCGCCGCGAACTGCCCGATGAGGTTGTTCAGGCTCTCCGTCGCGTCGATGATGTCCTGTTTCTGGTCGTCGAGATGGCCGATCGCGATGTCGAGCTGTTCGATCAGGCTGCGTAGGTCGTTCTCGCGACCGGCGAACGCGACGCTCAGTGCCTCGGTGATGTCGTGGATGTTGCCGATCCCGCCGCCGTTGAGCAGCAGCGCCACGGCGGCCAGCGCCTGCTCTGTGCTCGGATACGAACTCGACGACGCCAACGGGATCAGCGAGCCTTCTTTCAGCTTTCCTTGCGGCGGCACGTCGGTCGGCGGCGCCAATTCGATGTGCAGGGAACCCAACAGGCTTGTCAGCCCGAGCTTCGCCGTCGCGTTCGCGGGCAGCTCGACGTCGCCGTTGAGCTTCATGGTCACCAGCGCGTGCCAGTTCTGCCGCTCGATCTTGGTGACGTGGCCGACGTTCACATCGGCGACCCGGACGCGGGAGTTCGGTTCGATGTTGTCCACGTCGGGCATCTGCGCCTGAATGGTGAACGCGTTCGGTCCCGTGCCCTCACCGCCCGGCAGCGGAAGCGAGTTCAGCCCCTGCCAATCGGAACAGCCGGACAGCAGGCCGGCCGATACGACCACGACGGCCAGCTTGCGAATGACCCTGCGTCGCATCATGGCCCCACCCCCGGCGGCACCATCATCCCGTGCAAACCGTCGGCGGGGTTCGGCGTGACGGTCCCCCCGCTTTCTGCGGCCAACGGCGGACCCGCCGGCGGGGCCGATGGCGACGGTCCTGCGTCGGGCGGTGGGGCCGAAGAAGGAATGGGCTGCGACGGAACAGGTTGCGGCGGAATGTAGTTCGGGCGCAACCAGTCCTCGCTGTAGGTCAGTTCGTTCGGCCGCGTCGAGGCGCCGACGAAGACGTTCTGCATGATGGGCAGGAAGTTGTACTGGCGGTTCTTGAGGATCGGCGCCAGGTACTGCACACACAGCTTCGCCGACTCCTCGGCGCCCAGCCGTGACGCCGCCTGAATACCGCCGCACAGGAACGAGATTGGATTGGCGAAGTTGTTGAGCATCGGCACGCTGCTGACCGCCCCCTGCGACGGCTGCCAGATGTTCACATAGTTCTGCAAGGTGTTGGGCGCCACGTGCAGGAACTGCTTGACGTCGGCGAGGCTGTCGGTCAGCGCCTGGGTCACTCCGGCCAACTTGTCCGACGTGGTGCCCAGCGATTCGCGATTGTCGGCGACGAAGGCCTGGACCTCTCCGACGACGTTGTTGAGGTCGCGCACCGCGTTGGCGACTTCGTCGGGATCGTTGGCGAGCAGGCCGGTCACCGTCGCCAGGTTCTGATTGAGCTGGCGCATCACGTCGGTGCTGTCCTGCAGCGCCGACACCAGGATCGCCAAATTCTTGACGGTGGAGAAGATGTCGGTGCTGTGATCACCCAGCGCCGTCACCGCCTGCGACAGCTTGATGACCGTCTCGCGGATGTTGGCGCCTTCGCCGCGCAGGTTGTCGGCGGTGGTGTTGATGACCGAGCCCAGCGGGCTCACTCCCCCCGGCTCGGTCGGCTGCAGCGTTTCGGCCAGCTTCTCCAACTGTTGGCGGACTTCGTCCCACTCCACCGGAACGGCGGTGCGTTCCCGCGGAATGACCGCGTCGTCCTTCATCACCGGTCCCCCGGTGTAGGCCGGGGTGAGCTGAATGCTGCGCGCGGTCACCAGCGTCGGAGACAGGATCGCGGCCTTGGCGTCGGCCGGGACCTTGTATTTGCTGTCGTACCAGAACGAGATCTTCACCCGCTCGGGCTGCGGCTCGATCGACTCGATCCTGCCCACGCCAACACCGAGGATGTTGACGTCGTCGCCGGGGTAGATGCCATTGGCGTTCTCGAAGTATGCGACGACGTGGGTGCGGTCGATCCTCTCGACGGTGCGCAACAGCACGATCGCACCGGCGGCCAGTATCACGACCAATGCGATGGCCAAGATGTTCCTCGCGGTGCGCGTCACTGTCCGGCCTCCGCGGGTGCACCGTGGGAAACCCCACCGGGAGCGGGCACCATCACCGGAGCGGGAGTCGGCTCAGGAGTCGACTGCAGCCCCGGCGGGGCCGCGGCGGGCGGGCCCGGGGGCGGCCCACCGGGCGGCGGCGCCGGCGGCGGCTGGCGGTACGGGTAGCAGCCGGGTCCGGGCAACGGCAAGCCGGGCAATCCGCACGGTTGGTCGCCGGGATTGCCGGTGATGGCGTCGGGAACGGTCAGCCGCGGTTCGCCGCCCTGACCCGTGCGCGGGAAGGGCACCGGCAGCGCCGGCGTGCCCGGCTGACCGACCTGTGGGTCGCTGAGTTCCGAGGGCAGTAGCACATTCGGATCCAGACCCAGGTCGGAGAACGCGGCGTCGATGAACGGCTGCAGGAATTGGCCGGGCAGCAGGTTCGCGACGTAGGTCTTGAAGAACGGGCCGCCTGAGACCGATTCGCCGAGCGACATCGAGTAGTCGGTGAGCAACGTCAGCGACCGCTGCAGGCGTTCCTTGCGGTTGTCGATGATCGTCAGCACTCCGTTGAGCTTGTCGAGCGCAGGTCGCATGGTTTCGCGGTTCTCGGCGATGAAGCCCTGCAACTGCTCGCTGAGAGCCGAGATGTTGCCCGAGACCTGATCGAGTGCCGCGCTTTGGCTTTCGAGCTCGGCCAGCAGCGCATTGGTGTTGGTGATCAGGCTGACCACCTGGCCGCTGCGCTCGGCCAGCACGGTGGTGGCCTTGTCGGCGTTGTTCAGCAGACCTCTGAGCTGCGCATCGCGCTCGTTGAGCGTCTCGGAGAACCGGGCCACCCCTTCGACCGCGATCCGTAGCTCCGGTGGAGTGTCGGAGAACGTGTCCGCCAACACGCGAAGCGAATCCGACAACTGGTTCGTGTTCAAGCCGCTGATCGTCGTCGCCAGATCGCCCAGCGCATCAGGGAGTTGATACGGCGACGTCGTCCGATCCATCGGAATCGTGCCCTCTTGTTGGCCGTCGCCGCGAGAGGTGACTTCGAGGATCTTCGTGCCCAACAGGCCTTCGGTCTTGATCGCGGCCTCGGTGCGGTCGCCGAGCCGGATGTCCTTGGCGACGGTGAACTTCACCAGGGCGCGCGGCCCGTCCAACTCGATGGACTTGACCCGACCCACCTCGAATCCCGAAACCTGTACGGCCTCACCAACTGTCAGCCCACCCACCTCGGCGAAATAGGCCGAGTACTCCTTGCCCTGCAGGAACGGCAGCCGGTCGTAATTCAGTGACCCCAGCACGATGCCGATCGTCAACACCAGCCCGATGACACCGATGACGGTTTGATTGCGTTCAGAGAAGGACTTCACCTCGGCGCACACCTCCCGGTGGACTGCCCGGCGACTTTCACATACACCGGCTGGCCGCCCTTGCCGTTGAGCTTGAGCACGATGTCACACAGGTAGAAGGTGAAGAAGTCGCCGTAAATGCCTTGCCGTGCCAGCGCTTGATACGCATCCGGCAGGGTGTTCAGCAGGTTGTCGAAGTACTCGTGGTCGGCCACCACGATTCCCGCTGCGCGGTCCGTCTCCTGAATCGTCTTGGCGAACGGCGGACGGGCCTGGGACAGGAGGTCGGTGATGCTCGCGGCGGCGGCGTTGGTGTACGCAACCCCGCTGCTGATGTCCTCTCTGCGGGATTGCAGTGTTCCGACCAGTTCGGTCAGCGCGTCGACTGCCTTGGCGAACTGGTCGCTCTGGTCGCCGAGCGATCCCAGCACGACGTTGAGGTTGACCAGGACCTCGCCGATCAGCCGATCACGGTCGGCCAGCGTGCTCGTCAGCGTGGCGGTCTGGGCAAGGAACGAGTTGATAGTCGCACCCTGACCCTGCAGAGCCGAAATCAGTTGGCCCGACAAGGCATTGACTTGATCTGGATCCAGCGCCCGGAACAGCGGCCGGAAACCACCGATCAGTGCGTCGAGGTCGAGCGCGGGCGACGTGCGGGCCAAGGGGATCGTGCCGCCGGGCTCGAGCTTCTTGATTCCGCCGGCCCCCTCTTCGAGCGCCAGGTATCGACCGCCGATGAGGTCGTCATACCGGATGACGGCTCTGCTGCCCTCGGTCAGCACCACCGACTTGTCGGCGGTGAACTCGACCCGCGCCGTGGTATCCGGTTGGATCTCAACGTTTTCGACCTTGCCGACCTCGACGCCGGCGATGCGGACGAAGTCGCCGTTCTCCAGCCCGGTGACATTGGTGAACTCGGCGACGTAGCTGTTGGTGGCTTCCCCGAAGCGCAACTCCGCGAAGATCGCGAACAAGCCGAACACGCCGAGCAGGCACACAGTCAAGAACACGGCGAGACGCACGGCGTCGTGTCGAACCCTGGCTGTCATGCCTGACACGGCTCATCTCCTTTCATGGCTTGCTCTGTCGGCGGTCGCTGGCGGTCACGGGAACGGCGGTCCCGGTCGGGCCGGGGTGGGCAACGGTGTCGGTCGTAGCGGTGTGGGCTGCATCTGCGCGGGCGAATGCACGATGAACGGCTCAGAACCCGGCGTGGGACCGGGTTCGCGCGGCGCCATCGGCGGCGGCGCGGCCGGCAGGCCCGGCCACAGCGGGGTGCCGTCGTCTGCGTACAGGTCTGCACCGTAGGCCGGAGCGCCCGGGTACGGGATCGGACCGATCGCGGGTCCCCCGAAGAGGTTGCGGACGCTCGGCGGCTCGGGCACGGCGCGGGTGACCGGCAGGTAGTTGGCATACCCGGGGAAGCCGATGCCCGGGTTGGGGCGCCAGTCGATTCCGGTGCCGAATCCGGTGTTGGTGACGAGATTTCGGACCGGCCAGTTCTTTGCGACGTCGGGCAGCGAGCCGCAACTGGGTTTGCCGCCCGGGCCGCCCTTGGCGCCGATGATCGGCAGATGCTCGGGGTACCGGTACGGGTCGTCGCCGAGTGCCAACCCGACATCCAGCACCAGCGTGCGGCCGTTGCCGCCCGGCGCGTCGTACCCGCCGGTGTCCAGCAGCGTCTTCGCGCCGGTCAGCAGGCAGGTGTACTCCGGGCTGTACTTGTAAAGCAGGTTGGTCGTCGGCTCCAGCACGTTGATGGCCTTGATCAGGTTGGCCTGGTTCGGAGCGAGCAGGTTGATGCCGGCGTTGGAAAGCCCGATGGTGGCCAGCAGCAACGCGTCCAGCTGGCTGGCGCGGGCGGCGATCGTGGTGCTGGTTGTACTTGCCGCGTCGAGCGTGGTCAGGATGTCCTGCGCCGCAGCGCTGTACGTGTCGTTGAAGTCCCGCAGCGCGCGCAGGTCGGCGGTCACCGTCTCGTGGCGCGGATTGAGCTCCAGCAGAACCTGATTCGCGGCGGTGGTGGCCTCACCGATCCGCTCGCCCTGACCTCGGACGCCCTGGGCGAGCGCGGACAAGGTGCTGTTGAGCTTGGCCGGGTCGATCTGCTCGAGCACCTCGACGACGTTCTGGAATACCGTGTTGGCCTCCACGGTGACGTTGCGCGACTGGATCACCTGACCGGCCGAGAGCCGTTGCGAGCTGGGGTCGCTCGGATAGATCAGGTCGACGAATTTGGCGCCGAACACGGTGGTGGCCCGGATCTGCGCCTCGACGTTCGCCGGGATGTACTCGAGCTTGTCCTGGTCGATCTCCAGCTTCAACGCCACCGGTTGGCTGCCGCCCTGGATCTCGGCGACCCGGCCGACCTGCACGCCGCGCAACTTGACCTTGGCGTTGGTCTCCATCACCAGACCCGACCGATCGGAGGTCAGCGTGACCGTCTCGGTCGACCTGAAGCTGCCGCGGAACAAGGCATACGTCAGCCAGATGGAGGCCAAGATGATGACCACGAGGATCAATGTCCACCACGCGGGATGCAGGCCTTCGTCGTGTTCGTCCACGGTCAGCCCGCCAGGTTGAAGTTGCCGGATTGACCGTAGACCGCCAGCGAGAGCATCACGAGCACGAACGCGGAGACGATCAGCGAGGTGCGCACCGCACGCCCGACGGCTTCACCCACGCCGGCCGGCCCGCCTCGTGCGGTGTAGCCGTAGTAGGTGTGCACGAGCATGATCACCACTGACAGCGCGATGGTTTGGCCGAACGACCACAGCAGGTCGGTGGGGTTGAGGAACGTCCTGAAGTAGTGGTCGTAGACGCCCGTCGACTGGCCGTAGAGCACGGTGGTGCCGAACCGCGCCGCCCAGAACGCGGCGATCACGCCGACGCAGTACAGCGGGATCACCACGAGGAATCCGGCGACCACTCGAGTGGAGGCGAGATAGGCGATGCTACGGATGCCCATCACCTCGAGCGCATCGATCTCCTCGTTGATCCGCATGGCGCCGAGTTGGGCGGTCGCGCCGGCTCCGATGGTTGCCGACAACGCCACCGCGGTGGTGGCCGGCGCGATGAGGCGCACGTTGAAGAACGCCGACGCGAAACCGGTCAGCGCCTCGACACCGATCTCCGAAAAGTCGGTGTAGCCCTGCACCGCCACCAGCGCGCCCGTCGTCACGGTCAGGAAGCCGATGATCGCCACCGTGCCGCCGATGATGATGAGTGCGCCCGCCCCGAGGCCCATTTGAGCGATGATCCGGATCAACTCGACCTGGTAGTGCATGATCGTGTAGCGGATCGAGCTCAAGGTGCGGCCGAAGAACTTGGTTTGCATCCCGATTCGGTTCCACGGGTCGGCCACGCTGCGGAACCGGCTTTTCAGCCAGGGGAACTGGGAATGCGGCCTCGATACGGTCACATCGTCACCTTCACCGCGACGGCCGTAGCGACGATGTTTATGGCGAACAGCGCCATGAACGTGAAGACCACGGTCTCGTTGACCGCGTTGCCGACACCCGCGGGGCCGCCGCCGACGGAAATGCCTTTGTAGCAAGCGATCATGCCGGCGGACAGCCCGAACAGCGCGGCCTTGAGCAACGCGATGACGACATCGGCGGTCCCGATGATCAGGGTGAGACCGGACGCGAATGCACCGGGCGAGACGTTCTGGATGTAGACGGTGAAGAAGTACGCGCCGGCCAGTCCGACGAGGATCACCGTCGCGGACAGTGCGAGCGACACCAAGGTTGCGGCCAGGACGCGCGGAACAACAAGGGCTTGAATGGGATTCACGCCCATCACCCGCAGGGCGTCGAGCTCTTCGCGGATGGTGCGCGCACCGAGGTCGGCGCACATGGCGGTGGCGCCGGCGCCCGCAACGACCAGCACCGTCACGATCGGCCCGATCTGGCGCACGGTCCCGAGCGCGGCACCGGTGCCGGAGAAGTCCGCGGCACCGAACTCGACCAACAGGATGTTGAACGTGAAGGTCAGCAGGACCGTGTAGGGAATCGTCAGCATCAGGGTCGGAAGGATCGACACCCGAGCGACAAACCACGCCTGGGAGATGAACTCTCGCCAGGCGAAGGGCGGCCTGAACATCCACACGAACGTGTCGAGCGCCATCGAAAAGAACCCGCCGAAGGCTTGGACCGGCTTGGCAATTGCGTTGACGGCGACCATCAGTGGGCTCTCACCCGCGTGCTGTGCGCCGCCATCTGCACTGCCATAGCCCGCCGACCTTCCCTGACACCAACAACGCGCGCCCGTGATGGCTGTGGCGCAAGGTTACACAGGGCCGGACGCCCGGGAACCGTATATCAGTATTTTGCGGCCCGGCAACAGCGGACGCCGCAGACGTGAGGTTCCCCACTCAGGAAGCCATTGGCTAACTTCCGCGCACGGCCTCTTCCAGTTCGGAAATGACGATCTTGCGCATACCGAGCATCGCCTTGGTTGCGGCGATGGCCCGGACGGGATTCGGATCGTCGAGCAACTCGTAGAGCCGGTCGGGCACGATCTGCCAACTCAACCCGAAGCGGTCCTTCAGCCAACCGCACTGCGACTCCTGCCCGCCGTCGACGAGCCGGTTCCAGTAGTAGTCGACCTCCTGCTGGTCGGCACAGCGAACCACGAACGAGACGGCTTCGGTGAAGGCGAAATGCGGCCCGCCGTTGATCCCGACGAAGCGGTTGCCGTCCAGCACGAAGGTGGCCGACACCACTTCGCCGGGCGCACCCGGCCCGGCTTCGGTGTAGCGGTTGAGATTCTCCACCGATGAGTTCGGAAAGATCGAGGTGTAGAACGCAGCGGCTTCTTCGAGGTTGTCGTCGAACCAGAGGGAGGGAGTGATCGAAGGCATGCAGTGAAGACCGCCGCGGCGGCCGAAATTCATCGCCTGCCGGCGACGGGCTCCTCGGCGCCCAGGGCGCGCAGCGCGAAGTTGAGGACGGCGGCCTTGGCTCGGCGCAAACCGTCGTGGTCGTCGTGGGTTTGGGTGATCATCACCCGGCTGATGATCGCGTTGATCGCCACCGCATCCTGCTCGGGGTCGGCGAGCGGGAACGAGCCGTCGTCGCGGCCGCGCCGCAGGATCTGAACCAGTGATCGCTCGCGATCGGCGTGGGCCTTCTCCCGCGTCTCGCGGTAGCCCTTCGCGGCGCGGATCTCGTCGGAGTCGATCACGGTGAAGTGCATCCGGGTCTCGTCGTCGTGGATCAGGGTGAACATGGCCTCGATCCACGCGCTGAGTTGATCTGCGGGTGTGCCCGACCTGTCTTCGGCGACGCCGTCGAGCCGGCGGGACAATGCGTCGGTCTCCCGACGCAGCATCGCGAGGAACAACTCGTCTTTCGATTCGAAGTGACGGTAGAAGGCCCGCGTCGACACCCCCGCACGCTGCAGGATCGCGGCGACGGGAACGGGGCCGGCGTGCGGCTGCGAAAGGCAGGCGTAGGCAGCCTCGATGATGCACTCACGGTCGCGGTCGGCAAGCTCGGGCTGCACGGAGCAAAGTATATTGACGCCCTCATCAATGGTGCCGGGGAACTCCTGATTTTGTCGGCTGGGTAACGTGAGCCAGCGGGGTGAGCCGGAGAGGATGTCCGTGAACGCGACTGGTAGCGAACCGCAGACCGTGAAGTTCCGCGGAAGCGACGACATCACCCTGGTGGCCGACGAGTGGAACTGCGGTGTGGAGTCGGAGCGTTCCTCGGTGCTGCTCCTGCACGGCGGCGGGCAGAACCGGCACTCGTGGAAGCAGACCGGACAGATCCTGGCCGATCGTGGTCTGCACGTGGTGGCGCTGGACAGCCGGGGACACGGCGACAGCGACCGGGCGCCGGATGCGAACTACACGGTCGACGCCCTGTGCTCGGACACGCTGCGGGTGGTGGAGCAGATCGGCCGTCCGGTCGCCCTGATCGGCGCGAGCATGGGCGGAATGACCGGCATGCTGGTGGCCGCCGCAGCCGGCCCGGAAAGAGTCACCAAGCTGGTGCTCGTGGACGTGGTGCCGCGGTACGAGAAGGACGGCAGCGCCCGCATCCGCGAGTTCATGTCCAGCGGCGTGGACGGCTTCGAGTCTCTCGACGAGGCGGCCGAAGCGGTTGCTGCCTATTTGCCGCACCGGAAGCGGCCGCGCAACCCCGAGGGGTTGAAGAAGAACCTGCGATTCCGCGACGGGCGGTGGTTCTGGCACTGGGATCCGGCATTTCTCACCGCACCGGCGGACAATCGGTTCGTCCGCGAGGAAAAGCTGGAGCAGGCGGTGATGAGCTTGACGATCCCGGTTCTGCTGATCCGCGGAAAGCTTTCCGATGTGGTCAGCAGCGACGGCGTGAGGGACTTCCTCGAGAAGGTGCCGCATGCCGAGTTCGCCGAACTCTCTGCCGCCGGCCACACCGCCGCCGGTGACGACAACGACGCGTTCTCCGAAGTCGTGGTGCAGTTCGTCAGCCGCTGACCGGCAGACCGGTGAGCTGCGTCTGCTCGCTAAGAAAACTAAGCCAGCAGCGGCACCGTCTCGTGGCGGGTGTCGGTGAGGATCTCGAACATCGTGCGGCGGGTGGCCGTCAGCTCGGCACGCTCGAAAGCCTTGCCCGCCAGCTGGATCCGGCAGGTAGCGATCGCCGAGTTGTAGCAGTACTTCGTCGTGCCGTCGGTGTCGGTGTAGGTGAGGCCGACGACATCGGCCGGCTCGGTGACGATCTCGCCTTCGATCATCTGGTCGTCGATCCGGCCACCGAACGCCCACGCGAATGGCCGGTAGTGCCCGTGCGTGTGCAGGCTGCCGCGAATCGTGCGTACCGCGAACTCGCTTCCGGCGTGGCGGAACACGAACAGCGTGACACCGGGTAACAACACCGGCCCGAGAGCGGCTCTTGCGGTGACGATTTCGAGGGTCGTCTCCGGTGCATCGTCGAACCCGCAGACCTGCCCGTACGCGTACGCCGGCGTATGCCGGCTGCCCCAGTTGTGATTCACGCTGCCGGACCAGCCGTCGACCACGAGACGGACGTCGTCGAGTTCGAGCAGCCCGTCGAACCGGGCCAAGGGATGGCGCACCGTGGTCTTCGCGGTCGGCAACCGGGCCGCGTAGGCGCGTTCGGTGAGCAGCTTGACCGGATCCTCGTCGCCTCCCGTGATGCGCAGGTCCCACCGTGCCGAGCGTCCGCCGGCCGAGCCGGCGATCAAGCTGGGGCCGCCGGTGACGACGCCCTGCGCCGACCGGTCGTCCAGGACGGTTGCGGCGATGCGGGCAGACCAGTCGTCGTAGCCGAACTCGGCCGAGCCGATCGGATACGGCTCCTTGAGCGCCCGGTTGCCGGCACCGTCCGGATCGAAGATCATCACCCACACGTCCGCGACCGGTTCGCCGGCGCTGGGCAGCAGCAGGGTTTCCCGTAGCCACAGCGCCTGCGGCAGGTCCGGGTGGTTGGCGCGGATGTAGCGACTCTCGTAATACGGGGGCTCCGCAAGCGTCACCGCTTCAGCATCCAATACTTGAGCGGTGATGGGAGCGCAGATTGCGGCTTACATACTCGGGTTCGTGGCGGCGGCCGAGGCCGTCGCGCTGGCTGTGCTGTGGATCCGCTACACCCGCCAACGCGAGGAACTCGACGACGCTCGCCGTCGCGTCGACACCAAGAACATGCTGCTCACCGGTGGCCGCGAGGCGGTCAAGCAGGTTTGGCAGACCGCCAATATTCTGCGCAAGGACGGCTTCGGGGCCGCGGTGCGCTCTTCGATCGAGGATCTTGCGGACTGGGCTGAGGTCGAACGGCCGGATCTTGCCCGGCTGGCGCCGAGCGGCAAGATGGTGATCCTGTTCTCTGACATCGAGGAGTCGACCGCGCTCAACGAACGCATCGGTGACCGCGCCTGGGTCAGGTTGCTGGGCCGGCACGACAAGATGGTGCGACGTCACGTGAACAAGCACTCGGGTTATGTCGTGAAGAGCCAGGGCGACGGGTTCATGGTCGCGTTCGCCCAGCCGGAGCAGGCGGTGCGCTGCAGCATGGACGTGCAGAAGTCACTTCGCCGACAGCCCAACAGCATTCGGGTCCGGATGGGAATCCACATGGGTAAGTCCGTGCGCCGTGGCGACGACCTGTTCGGCCGAAACGTCGCGATGGCGGCCCGCGTGGCCAGTGAAGCCGGCGGCGGCGAGGTGTTGGTCAGCGAGGTGGTGCGCGACGCCCTCGCCGAGGTCGAGGACATCTCGTTCGACGACGGCCGCGACGCCGAACTCAAGGGCTTCAACGGCTCGCACCGGCTCTACGCCGTCGCGGTCTAGCGTTCGGCGTTGCCGGCCTCGGCCGCCCGCTGGTGCAGCCGTGCCCGGATGTCTTCGGGCGTGTAGGAATTGCGGCGCCGCTGATCGCGAGCCACCAGCACTCCGCCCGCCACCACACCGGCGACGCTCGCCAGCCCGACCCACTTCCATATGCCGCGCATAGCGGTCAGTCTGCCTAAGCTGCGGGGGTGAAACCAACCGCGGTGTCACTCGAGCAGGCCCTCGACGCGACGCGAACCGGGGATCTCTGGCTTTTCCGGGGGCGGTCCGGGCCGGACCGGGCCATCCAGTCGCTGACCAACAGCCCGGTCAACCACGTCGGGATGACGCTCGCGATCGAGGACCTGCCACCGTTGATCTGGCATGCCGAATTGGGCGACAAGCTGACCGACATGTGGACGGGCCGCAACCAACGCGGGGTGCAGCTCAACGACGCCCGCCAGGTCGTGGAGCGGTGGATCAACAACTACCACCAGCGGTGCTGGCTGCGGCAGCTCACACCGATCGCCAGCCGCGAGCAGGAGGACCGCGCGCTGAAGGTGATCGCGCGGATGGACGGCACGCCGTTTCCGAGCACGGCGCGCTTGACCGGCCGGTGGTTTCGCGGCCGGTTGGCCGTCGCGGACTTCACCCGAGGAATCCCCTTCCTGCACAGCAGGGTTCGCGATGCGACGCAACGCAGAAAGCAACAGAAGCTCCAAGTCGGACTCGAGACCGCATACTGCGCCGAGACCGTCGCCATCACCTACGAGGAGATGGGGTTGCTGAGTACGGAGAAGCACTACAACTGGTTCGACCCCGGTTCGTTCTGGAGCGGCGACACTCTGCCGCTGGCCCCCGGCTATCAGCTCAGCGCCGAGATCGCCGTCGACCTGGACTAGAGGCGCGCGAAGCAGGGGTTGGCGTCCTCTTTCGGAATGGAGGCGTCGTCGCTGGAAAACTTTCCGATGACCCCGGAGTCGGTCACCTCGACGCTGTCGGCATGGATCCCGAGCGGATAGTTGTCGTTGAGTTTCTTGGTCAACTCGTTGAGCGCCGTCTGCACCGCGTCCTCGGGCAGCGGACCCGTGACGCCGAGGACCTCCAGGTTCAGGTCGCCGTCGCGGACGACGGGCTTGGCGGTCACGCTGTTGTCGCCGGCCTCCAGAATCACCGTGCCGGCCGCGGCGTCGGTGCGCACGCCGGTGATCAGGTTGCCGACTCCCGGCAGGTTGGCGGCGACGGTGTCCTTGATGCCTGACGACTTCCAGCTCAACGTCGCGTCGAGTCTTCCGATGGTGCCCTTGGAGTCCCCGGTGTCCTGCAGGCGGACGTCGGCGAGCACGACCTCGGCGGTCATGCCGTCGGCGCTCTGCACGCGGTTCCCGTCGGTGGTGACCGAGATGTCGGTGTAATGCCCGGTGATGTGCTGCCACAGGAACGGCGGGTTCACGCCGAACGAGATCGTGGCGCCGTCCTCGGTGACGCATTCGGCGACCTCGGTCAGGATGGTGTCGGCGCGGTGCCGGGCGTACAGCTCGCCAACGGCGAGCCCGCCGGCCAGCAGGGCGATCACGATGATGACGATCAGGATGATCGACGTCTTGTTCAAGCCCCTTTCCCGATGCGGCTTTTCGTCAGTTCCGGGCGTCGGCCCGAATTCCGGCGGCGGAGGCGGCGGAGGAGGCTCCCGGAAGATCTGCTCGGTCGGCCGCACATCGGCCGGCGAGGGGGGCTTCGGATATCGCTGAGCCGGCCGGACCTTCGGCGATGGCGACGGTGCCCCGAACCGCTCGGTCGGCGGCTCGGGCGGCTGGTTCGGCGGCGGCTGCCCCGGTGGAGCCAGCCGTCTCGGCGGCGGTGGCGGCCTCTGGCCCGGGTTGGGCGGTGGCGCACCTCGGCCTCGCCAGTCAGGCGGCCCTGGGCGTCGTGGCGGCTGCGTCACTTGCGCGATTCTGCCCTATGCCTGTCGGGAGGCCCGGGTCACTCGGCGCGAAAGACGGTCTGGTGCCGGGCGAGGTAGGCGGCCAGGTTGTCCAGCGAGGAGTTCATGCCGGCCTCGTGGTCAGTCGCCGATATCCCCGGCGGCACGTCGTCGGTGCGCAGGTCGACTCGGGTGCCGCCGTCGACCCTCCTCACCGTCCAGGTCATCGTCATGGTCCCGCCGAAAGCCGGGTCGTCCGAAGCGAAGTCGACTGCTTGCACGACGCGGTCATCGAGTTCGATCGCGAGGAAGCGACCCTCGACGACATCCGAGTCGGCGTCAGTCTTGCCGCCGCCGGTGGGCGGATCGGTGTAGGTCAGGGCCATCCGGTAGGAACCACCCGGGCGGGCGTCGAAGTGATCGAACCGGCCGGTCATCCCCGACGGCGGCAGCCATTCGGCGAGCGCGTCGGGGTCGACAAGCGCTTCGAAGACCCGGCTCAGCGGGGCTTTGACCACCCGAGACGCGGTATCGGTACGAGCCATGGCACAACATTGAACCCGAACCGGCTGCCACGATTCTTGGGACCGGTAGCAATCCCGACGCCATGTACTTGTCGCAACGGCAACGCGGACCGATGCGTCGCCTTCCCGAAAGGACCGTACGACATGAACAGGACCGACAACCTCAAGAAGATGATGGCCGCGGCGTTAGCGGCAGGCGGTGTCGCCCTCACGTTGGGACTGACCGCGGGCCCCGCCGGCGCCACCCCGTCGCCGCAGCCCGGACCGGCGATCGACCACTCGAATCCCAGCGCTGCGGGCGACGGCTCGGTGCGCACCAATCCCGGCTCCAGGCTCGGCGACGGGTCGGTGCGTGTGTCCGCCCCCGAATCACGTTTCGGCGACGGTTCGGTGCGCGTAGGGACCGCCAACTGAGCCGCGCGGCGACGCGGCACAATCTCACTTACGACGCTTCGAAGCTCGGTTTGTGCGGTTGACCTTCACCGCCTCGTTGATCAACTTCTTGAATGCGCCCGGATCCAATTCGTCGTCTTCGCGTAGGTCGATGGAGCGCCCGACCGGTGCCTGCAGGCTCGCGTTGAACAGCTTGTCCGGGTCGCTGATGGACGAACCCTTGGCGAAATTCACCTTCACCTTGCCCTTGTACATCTCGAGGGTGCAGATGAGGCCGTCCAACGAGAATGCCGGCACGCCATCGGGGTTCGATGGTTTACGCCATTTGATCTCCTCGACGACGTCAGGTTCGGCTTGCTTGATCAGCGACCGGATCTCGTCGATCCGACCGATGCGCCAGTCCTCGGTCATGCCTCGAATTTACTCAAACCATCGTCATCGAAAAACATCACGACGATGCGCGGTATGGATGACCCGCGCACCGAAGCCGTCTCCGAACGAGGACTTCCCTGCGCCACCTACTAGTACTACAGTACGTAGTAGCTAGCTGATCGAGGGAGATCGGATGCAGTGGCGCGGTGTGAGTCACGTCGAGTTCGCGGTTTTGGATTACGACGACTCCATCGCGTTCTACGACGCGCTATTCGGCTGGCTCGGTTACAGCAGTTTTTCTCGCTGAACATGGAGTACGAGTCGACGTATTACATGACGCGGTACGTCAACCCGCACAGCTACATCGGCATCCAGCCGGCCCGCACCGGGAACAAGTTGACGCACAGCGACCAGGCCGTCGGCATCAACCACATCGCGCTGTGGGCGCGCAGCAGAAATGAAGTACTACAATGCGTAGTACTCGAGCGGGATGATCGCACGCATCTATGCGCAAACGGCCACAATGTCAGCCTCAGAGCGTCGCCGTGCATATATATCCGCGACGACGCTCTCAGGGTGACGTTGTGTCAGCCACCCACCGACGCCTACACGTTGAACCTGAACTCCACCACATTCCGCGATGGATAAACGTATGGTGATGTCATGCCCACCACCACCGCCCGCCGCGCTGCGGTATATCTGCGCATATCCCTCGACCAGACCGGCGAGGGGCTGGCCGTGGCCCGCCAGCGCGAGGCGTGCCAGCAGATCATCGAGCAACGCGGGTGGACCGCCGTCGCCGAGTTCGTGGACAACTCGATCAGCGCCAGCGATGCCCGCAAGAATCGGCCCGGCTACGACGGGCTGGTAAAGGCATACGAGACAAGGCAATTCGATGCGCTGGTGTGCTACGACCTCGACCGGCTCACCCGCCAGCCCCGCCAATTGGAGGATTGGGTGGATGCCGCCGAGGGCAAGGGGCTGGCGTTGGTGACCGCCAACGGCGAGGCCGACCTCACCACCGACGCCGGGCGGCTGTTCGCGCGCATCAAGATGGCCGTGGCCCGGTCGGAGGTCGAGCGCAAGAGCGCGCGGCAGAAGGCTGCGGCGTTGCAGCGCGCCCAACTCGGTCGCCCGCCGCTGGGTGTGCGGCTGACCGGCTACACCCCGAAGGGCGAGACGGTGCCCGACGAGGCCGACGTGGTGCGCCGCGTGTTCAAGCTGTTCCACTCCGGCGAGTCACTGAAATCGACCGCCCGCATCCTCACCGACGACGGCGTGATGGCCCGCAACGGCAAGCCGTGGAACCCGTCGAGCGTGCGCGACATCTTGACGAACCCGCGTTACGCCGGGCGGGCGGTGTACGACGGCCAGGTGCTCGAAGGCGTGCGCGGCAAGTGGGAGGCGCTTGTGGCCGACGACGTGTTCGACGTGGTGCAGGCGCGCCTGTCCGACCCCCGCCGACGCACCCAGCAGGGCACAGACCGCAAGCATCTCGGGTCCGGCCTCTACTACTGCGACGAGTGCGGGGCGCGCGTCACCGGGTTCGCTGGCAGTCAATACCGATGCAAGGCAACGCACGTCAACCGGGTTCGGGCTGGGGTGGATCAGTACGTGATGGACGTGGTGACCGAGCGGTTGAGCCGCGAGGACGCCGCCGTGCTGCTGGCCCGTCCCGACGAGTCGCTGGCCCCGTTGGTCGAGCGCACCCGAGAACTCCGCGACCAACTCGCGGCGGCGGATGCCGACTACGACGCCGGTTACATCGACGGCGTGCGGTATCACGCACGCACCGAACGGGTTCGGGCCGAGTTGGAGGCTGTCGAGCGCGAGATGCGCGGGTACCAGACCGGCACCGCACTGGACGAGGTGCTGGGCGCACCCGACCCGGCGGCGGCGTTCCGCGACGGGTCGCTGATGGCCCGCCGCGCGGTCATCGAGGCGCTGTGCGAGGTGCGGTTGCGCCGTGGCCGTCATGGGTCCAAGACGTTCGACCCCGACACGGTGCAGATCATCTGGCGTTCCTAGCCAGCGCCGACAATCCCGTAAACGTCGGGATTGTGAACCCGCTCAACGCCTTTCGTTCGGACGCGACCAACGCTAGTCGGCTATAGTGGGCGTCAACGCACGGGCGTCGATTGCTCCCGCAGGTAGTCCGTGCGCCGCCCGCAGACCGAACTACCGAGGCCGACATAGACGCCCCGGCAAGCGCAGCGGACATGCTCATGGCCCAGTGTGGGCGCTGCAAAGCGTCCGCGCGATGAGAGCCTAGGGACAGCGCGGGAGTGTGCCCTGCTAGGCGAACGTCGCGGAACCGCACCGATCAATTCGGAGTTCCGCGATGGCCCCCACCGCCACCACCGCCCCCGTCGGCTACCTCAACACCGCCGAGGTCAGCGAACGATTCTTCGGCGGTCTATCCGCCCAAACCATCCGCAAGTTCGTCGCCGAGGACGGCCTGCCCGCCCACCGCGTCGTGCGGCGGCTGTATTTCGACCCTGTTGAGGTCGATGCGTGGGTCCGCGCCCGAGACGGCCAGCCGGGCACACCGCCGGACCCGTACCGCGAGCACGTCAAGAAGCTGGTCGATGCGGCTCCCCCGCTGACCGCCGAGCAGGCCGACCGCATCCGTGCCGTGCTCAGTGGTGGTGCCGCGTGAGCCTGTACGACTATCGGGCATCCCAGCAGATCGGCGCGGCGGACCCGCCGTTTCACGCGCTCATCATGGCGGCAATCCGCAAGGCGGACACCGGCAACGCCGCCCGGCTGCGGATGGCGTTCCCCGACACGTTCGCCGAGTTCGAGGCGCGCTACAACGCGCCCGGCGGGATGCTGCCCGAGGACCAGGCCGTTGGCGGTGTGCGATGACCTCCCCGCGCCTCACACTCCTGCTGGCGAGCCCGCCGGAAACGACCGACCTGGACGGCCTAGCCGCACTACTGCACGCCGCCTGCGGGCAAGGCGTGTCCGTCGCCGTCATGTGCCCGACCGGCAAGGTGGTCGCCGACATCCGACAGGGTGTCTCCGACGCTGACCGTGTGCCCGTCCGCGACCGGCGAGGAAAGGTGCCGCCCGAGTTGGTCACCACGGACGCCGACACGGCGGTGGCCTGGCTGCGCGTCTACGCGGAGACGGTAGGTCACCCCGGCATCGCGGTCTGCGTCGGCACCGACGCGGCGTCGAGGCTGATTCCGACACCGGGACTGCTGCCCGGTCCGGTCGAGGGGTGGGTGACCGTCTGGCGTCGCCCCGCCAGTGCTCCCCCGCCGCCGTTGGTGTCACCGCCTTTGGTCTCGCGCACCACCCCCGACCCCGAGTGGGTGCGCGAGATGGCTGAGCGGGAGGAGGCACGGCGGAAACGGCTACAACAACAGCAACGGCGGGACCGAGAACGCTGGCAGCGGGAGCGGGAGAAGTTCGACGCTCCTCCCCGTCCCGGCGACCCCCTCGGCCTCAAGCCGATCCGTATGCACCCCGACGAGTTGGGCGACTTCGCCCCCGGCGGCGGGTCGGTGGTCGAGGGGTACTACGTCGTGCAGACGGCCCCGTCGATGCGCTTCTACTTCCGCGTCACCGTCGCCCCCTACGGCTCGGGAAAGCTCTACGCGCGGCGACTGAATCACGAGATGTACACCGGGCGCATCACGACGCAGGGCAAGCAGAAACGCAAGTACCCAATCGAGGAGTGCTGGGAGTACGCCATCCCGCAGAGCCACCACGACTGGATGCACCAGATCGCCAGATACGGGCGGCTGATGACCGAGGAGGAGTTTCAGCGGTTCGGCGCGCTGTACGGGGTGTGTGCACGGTGCGAGCAGTTGCTCACCCGTCCCGAGTCCATTGCGACGGGCTGTGGCGAGGTGTGCGCCGAGCATCTCGGGATCGCCTACCCGTCGGGTAGGCAACTCACCCCCGCTGGCACCGCCTAACCGCCCGCGACACGTCATGTACCCCGGCCAGTTTCACGGCATGACTATCCCGAGGGGGTCGGGATTGTTGCCCACAGCTACCGGCCCGAACACCGAATTGCTAAGCGAGACAAGACCGTAAACGTCGGGAAACTGGCCGGCTCATGCCCCAGCGCGTGCACGGTCGAGCCGTAACGTGAACTCACACCGCCTAATTCGCGGTGATCGAAAGGAGGACGACCCATGACCACGACCGAAGTCCGCCTCGACAACCCCGATGCGTTGTACCCGCCCCAGGCTGTCGCCGAGTTCCGCCACAAGACCGTCGGTGCACTCGCGCAGGAGAGATTCGCCGGGACCGGCCCGCGATACGTGCGTGATGGCCGCAAGGTGCTCTACCGCGCCTCTGATCTCGCCGAGTACATCGCGGCCAACACCGTCGAGACGAAATCCATCGGGGCACAACGTGACTAGACGATGAAAACAGTGATGCCGCCCGGCTCGCGCGTTTGGCTTCGGCGCGATGTTGTTGCCGGACGGCATCACCCAACGACGACTCCCCGAGAGAGTCAGTCCCTCCGGCGGACACCACCCCATCCGAAAGGTACGAAGTGAATAATACCTCCGAAGTCGGTAATGCCGCCGATGCCGAGGCCAGCACCGGCATCACCACCACCATCAGCGGCGCGCATCTGGCGAAGCTGTGGGACGCCGACCCGACCGACGCACTGAGTTCGGTGATGCCGGACGACCGCGCCACGCTCATCGCTGATTGGCTGCGCGAGGCGATCTATCACGGGCGCGACATGATCGACCCCCACACCGGCAAGCCCGACCGCGACCCGTGGTTAGAGGACACCCCGGCCATCCCCATCGACATGGTGGCCGACGGGTTCGCCGAGCGGGGCGTGGCCCTGCCGACGCGCCAGGAGGTTCGCGAGTTCGCCGAGGCCGACGGCAGCGCCGACCCCGAGATCGAGCTATTGCGCGCCCTCTACGTCCCCGACCCCGACCTGGACGCCGCCGCACCCGCCGCCGAGACGCGCATCAACGGCGTCCCTAAGTCCATCTACGACGCGCTGACCGCCGACGAGCAGGCGAAGGTCAACGCCCGCAAGGTGATCGCGCCTCCGCAATCACCCACGGCGGTCGCGCGCTGGCTGGTCCGTGAGAGGTACAGCAGCCGGAGGCTGATGCCCCCCAAGGGCACGCGCCGCAGTCGTCGGCGCGACTGGATGCCGACTCTGGTCCGCATCGACCAGGTGTGGTGCAGCTACGAGAGCACCGCGCCGGGCGAGCCGCCGCGATGGGTGGCCCACACCGACCCCGAGTGGATGCGTGGCCAGTTGCGCGAGGTGTTGCAGACGCTCTGGTACGTCAAGACCCGGCAGTTGGCCAAGGGCAACGAGTATTCGCTCAAATGGTGGAACCCCGACGACCGTGGCCTGACCCAGGTGGAGAACGCTCTCGCCGACGAGTTGCACGCCGGAACCGGCACCGCGCCGCGTGAGTTGCCCGATGTCTACGGCCACCGCCACGGCGTCTATAGCGGCGGCACACGGGTGCTGGTGCGCAACGGCGTGCTCGACCTGGAAACCGGCGAGGTGGTCCGCAACACCCCACTGTGGTTCTCCCTGAGCCGCATCGAGGCTGACTACGACCACCGTGCCGACCCCTATGCCGAGTGCGACTGGCTGCGGATGCTGGCCGACCAGTGGGGCGACGACCCCGGCGCGATCACCTGCCTCCAACAGTGGTTCGGCTACGTGTTGAGCGGGCGCACCGACTTGCAGAAGTGGTTGCTCATCATCGGCCCGAGCGGCAGCGGCAAGTCCATCATCGCCGACATCCTCGGCACACTGCTCGGCATCGTGAACGCGACCAAGCTGGACACCCTCAACAGCCAGTTCGGGTTGCAGGCGCTCTACGAGACCGGCGCGACGCTGGCGCTGATGAGCGACATTCGTTTCGGTGCACGCGACTCCACCACCGCCGTCGGCAACCTTCTCGCCATCACGGGCGAGGACGAGGTGACGGTCGAGCGCAAGTACAAGACGGCGGTGTCGGCGCGGCTGCCGGTGCGGTTCCACGGGTCGGCCAACGAGATGCCGCGCTGGTCGGACAACAGCAGCGCGCTGCAACGGCGCGCGCTGATCCTGGAAACGTCGCGCGGGTTCCGTGGCACCGACGACGACGACCCCGGCCTCAAACGGCGCATCGTCGCGCGCGAACTGGGCCAGGTGTTGCGGTGGGCCGTCGAGGGTCTGGCGCTGCTCAACGCCAGCGGGGGCCGGTTCACCCGCAGCGCCCACGCCGACGAACTCGACGCCGAGATGTCCGAGTTGTCGTCTCCGGTGCGCACGTTCGTCAACGAGTGCTGCGAGATCGGCACCGCCGAGGACTTCGTTGACCTCAAGCCCCTCTACACCGTCTGGCAGGGGTGGGCCGAGACCAACAACACCGGCAAGGGCATGAGCCTGAACAAGTTCCGCGCGGCCCTCAAGGCGCTGTACCTCGACCCGGTGAAGCCGGGGCAGAAGAAGCTACCCGGCGGCAAACCGGGCAAGTGGGCGGTCGTGTGGGGTGTTCAGCGCGCACAAACCGCCGTCATCGCGCGGGGTCTCAACGGTGTGACGGCGCAGCGGGTCGTGTCCACCGACCCCCTCGCCGACCCTTGGACGAACTAGGCGACCGACGCGGCCCGCAGACAGGTTACCCGGCCCCGAAACCGGGTTACCCGACCGGGTTACCGCCCTGCGGCGGTCCGCGCCCGGCCCCGGCGGGCGGTGTCACCCACCCCGCGCGTGGCACTAACCGGGTTACCGGCACCGGGTAACCCGGTGGTAACCCACCTGGCGGTGCGCCCCGGCAGAGTCGGCACGGCGGCGCATATACGCAGGCTGTGGGGCATATTCGGCGGTCCAGACTCCCTCTCGGTAACCCGGTAACCCAGGTAACCCACATAACTATTTGTTGTTGTAGGAGAGGGATATTTGTGTATGGGGGAATGGTTTTGGCCCGGTAACCCGGTTACGTGGGTTACCGGGTCCACGACCCCACCGCCCCACTCCGCGCCGACGGCCATCAACCCGCCGCGCTGTGGGCGGTGGCACCGAAACAACAGCCGCCGCAACCTAATTCACCGTAAAAGTCGGTGTTCTCGATTCGCGCCTAATTGCCCCACAATGGCCACATGGCCAAACCAGGACCGGCGATGAGTCGGGAGGACAGCCGCCGCCGTGCCGAGCGTGCCCGGTGGCTGCGCGGCACCGGCAAGACGTGGCAGCAGATCGCGGACTCCGAGGGGTTCCGGTCGCGGCGGGCGGCGCAGTTGGCGGTGGCCCGCCTGGCCGAGTCCGAACCCGCCGACAATGCCGCCACCTTGCGCCGCACCGCCAGCGATGGACTGCGCATCACCAAGTCGGTGCTGTTCGCCGGAATGGCCGAGGCGAAGCAGGCGGGTGACCATCAGGCCGTCGTCGCGTACGCCCGTGCCATCGCCGACGGCATCGACAAGGACGCCAAGATCAACGGGTTGCATGTTCCGGTTGCGCAGCAGGTGGACGTGAAGGTCACCCACGACCCGCGCGCCGTCATCGACCGGCTCGAATCCGAACTGCTGGCGTTGGTCGCCCAACGCGAACCCCAGACCGCCATCAGCAGCGGCAACATCATCGACGCCGAAGTGGAGGAGATCCCCCGATGACCACGATGACCCCCGAGGACGCCATCAAGGCGGCATCTTCCATCGCCCGCGACGTGGCCGACGGCAGGCTGTCGCCGACCGCGTTGGAGGACCAGGCTGTCGCCGAGTGCCGGGCGCTGTTCGGCACCGTGGGCGGTGATGGCGACCCGCTGTGGGACGTGCACCGCGACATCGCCCGCCAGGCCCTCGCGCTCGGTGCGCTGACCGCCGATGAGTTGAGCGAGTGGGCGGCGGTGTCCCGTCATCAGGCCGGTGAGGCGGTGGCCACGCCGGACCCCTCCGACACCCCGCCCGACCCGGTTCCATTCGTCAGCGTGGCGCACGGCCCCGAGACGGTGCCGTCCGACGACACCGACGACGGTGCCGTTGACATCCATCCCGACGGTGGACCCGGTGCCGTCGATCTTGACGATGTTGGCGGTGCCGAGCCGGCGGTGGTGTCCATCGTCGGGATGGTGCCGACATCGCCGCGACCGGACCATTACGACCCGACGGCGGCGTGGCTGGCGGGCGGCACCCGGCGGAACTGATCTGCCCGTCGCAAAACTATAGATTCGATACGCCACCGCGCTGCCGTGCTGCATCCAGCGTCGCGCGAGGTGGCGTGTCGCAAAAGGTGTCGCGTATCATTACTGGTGTTCGCACCGTTTCGAGACAGGACACCACCATGACCGCCGCCACCGCTACCGGCACGTTGCTCGGATACGCCCGCGTCAGCACCGGCCACCAGTCGCTCGACGCCCAAGCCGACGCACTCACCGCCGCCGGGGTTGAGGCTGCCCGCGTGTACTCCGACAAGCTCACCGGCACATCGACCCGCGAGCAGCGGCCCGGCCTGGCCGCGCTGCTCGACTATGCCCGCGAGGGCGACACCATCGTGGTCGTCGGCATCGACCGGCTCGGGCGCAACGCCGCCGAGGTCATGCTGACCATCCGCGACCTCGGCGCGCGCGGCATCGTCCTGCGGTCGTTGCGCGAGGGCATCGACACGTCCAACGCCACCGGGCGCATGGTCGCCGGGGTGCTGGCATCACTCGCCGAGTTGGAACTGGAACTTGGCCGCGAACGCCGGGCGGCGTCCCGCGCGGCGCGCAAGGCCCGCGACCTGCCCATCGGCAGGCCCAAGAAACTCGACGCCGACAAGGCGGCACTGGCCCGCCGGATGCGCGACAACGGCGAGCCGGTGCCGACCATCGCCGAGACGTTGGGCGTCAGCCGGGCCACGCTGTACCGCTATCTCGCCGACTGACCCCCACCCGACACGCCAAAACCCGGTCCCAACTTATGGGGCCGGGTTTTGGCGTCGATGCCAAACGCATTTCGCCACGTCGTAAGGCGTACGCCAGGCGCCACATTCCCGTATCCGTCGGGATAGTTTGGATAGTTTGCATTGCCGCACAACGGTTTTCGGCGTAGTAGCTTGCGCGCAAGCTAGCTAGTGTGGTGCACATGACGACAGCCTCAACCGCCCGCACCGTCCATCCCCGTGACCGCACCGCCCGAGAGTGGCGCGGCTCCCTCGGAGCGATGGCCAGCCGTGGCGAGGTCGATGGGCCGCGTGTGCAGGAGGCCACCGCAGCACTGGCGTGGTGGAAGCACCGGGGGGCGATGATCGAGACCGGCATCGACCCCGAACGGGCCGAGGAACTGGCCGACCTCATCGCCGCCGAGACCGCGACCGACGCCGAGGCGGTGGCCCGATGACCGGCATTCAGCCCGGCGTGATGGCGCGCAACCGAACGTTCGCCGCACTCGCCGCGCAGCATCCGCAGCCGCCGCGCCGGTACAGCCAGACCGAGTTGCGCCACCGTCGGCGCACCGGGTTCACGGCGGGCCACTACGACGGCGACTGGTCCTTGGTCCGCGAGGTCGCCGATGTCGTCCACCCACTCTCCGAGCGCATCGCCGCCGACGACCGGCCCACCCGATTCATGCGCGCCACGGCAACGGTGCCGTACCTCGCCGAGGCGGTCCATGAGGCTGTCGGCGTCGTCGTCGGGTGGGTGGCCGAGACCGATGCCCGCCGTCGCACCGTGCACCTGGCCGACGAGCCGGGCAAGCGGAAGTACGCCATGACCACCCTCTGCGACCTCGCGTCTCGCCCGGCGCTGCCCGACATCACCGAGGACATGATGGCGTCCGGCGCGTGGGCGGCGGCGGTGGTGGCGATGGCCGAGACGGTCGATGCCGAGTTCTCCGACCTGTTGGCGCGGGCGCATCCGCCCAACGCCGCCGCGCTGCGTGGCCAGGCGTCCCGGTCGGAACTGCTGGCGCGGTTGCTGTCCCGCACCATCGACCGCGCCGTGTTGGCGCTGGAACGCCGCCTCGACCGCGATGACTTCGCCGACCACCGCCCGACCGGGACCGACCGGGCGCGGGCCGAGTTGGCCGCAATGGGCATCGACACCGACTAAGCGCCAACGACATTCGAGGAGACGACCATGACGACCGGCCTGCCCGACTTCCCGGTGACCACCCACCCCGCGATGCTGCCTGTGCACTTCGAGGTTCCGGTGGTCAATGCGGCACCGCAGGGTCTCTACCCGGCGACGTTCTGGACCGACGACACCGGCCCCACGCGCTGGCTCAACGGCGTCGAGGTCCGTGGCGCGAACTACGGCGGCGCGGACGCCGCCGGGGTGTGGGAGGCGGACTGGTGCACACCACCCGCCATCGACAACGACGAGCGCAAGGAGGGCACCCGTCCGCCGATCCTCGACCCGTTCGACCCGCTGACGGTGTGGGGTTACGACGAGTGCGACCTCACCGAGCCGTCGCGCGCGGAGGTCCGCGACCGCGCGGCGCAGATCATGCGGTTGCAGGAACAGCCGATGGTGGAGCGGGAGTTCGCCGAGCGGCTGTTGACCGACGCCGCCGATACGGCGGCGGGCATCGTCTCGGCGGTTGACCTGACCCTGGCCCTCGGCCACCTTGAGGCGGCGTTCGCCGAGACGAACACCGTCGGATTCATTCACGCCGGGGCGCAGTGGGCGGCAGTCGCCGCCGAGTCCCGGTTGGTGAGCCGCACCGGCACCGGCTGGACGACCCCGATGGGCCACCGCTGGGTCTTCGGCGGCGGGTACGTCGCAGGGCTCGGCGACACGCTGGTGGCCACATCGCAGCCGTTCGGGTGGCGCAACACCGTCGCGGTTCGCGAGGCGATTGACGAGCGGCACAACACGTTTGCCGCCATCGCCGAGCGGTCGGTCACCGTCGGCTATGAGGCTGTCATCGCGGCAGTGACGGTGACGCCGGAGGTGACGCCGTGACGATGACCGCCGAGCGTGAGGCCGACACGGTGACCGCCACCTACGACGGGCCGCGCTGCCAGTCGTGCGGCGGGCCGTGCTGGCACTACAAGGGCAGCGTGTGGGAGTACACCTGCACCGACTGCATCGACCGCTACTTGGACGAGTCGGCGGCGCGGTGGGTCGTGCGCCAAGCCAAGGAGCGGGCGAAGAACGAGCGAAAACTGTTGAGAAACAACGACTCAGAACCTCCCGTGTCGGCGAACGGTCGGCGTTCCGACGGCGACGGCCCGGTTGTGTACCGCGCCGCCGTCGGAGCGTCGGCCACCACCACCGACGCGCCCCGATGACCACCATCAGGAAGGACACCACCATGACCCGGCGCAAGCCACCGCTGACACTGGCCACCATCACGCGGCGCGAACGCGCACACCTCGAAACGTGCGTTCACGAAGCGGCCCACGCCGTCGCTGGTGTCGCCCTCGGTGGCCAACTGCGCAGCGCGGTGGTGTCCAACAGCCGCGTGTGGGGCGTCGATGGCCTCGCCTCGTTCGCCGACACGCCCCACGGGCGTGACCCCGAGATCGCGTATGCCGGGCCGTGGGCACAGGCGAAGTTCCGTGCCGGTGGCCGCGACAACCGCCCGACTCAGCGGCAGGTGTTGGCGATTCTCAACGCGGGCGGGTACAAGGACGACCGGATGCTGATCGCTTCCGGCGGCACGCATCTGGGGCACTTCGTCACCCCGCTCATCGAGCGGACATGGCCCGCTGTGATGCGTGTGGCCCGGCGGCTCTACGACACCGGGGAGGCGACCCACGCCGACGTGTGCGCGGCGCTCGGCCTGACCGACGAGGGTGGGCCGGGCAGTGTGCAGTTGGCCAACCTGCGGGCCGGTATGCGCCCGGTGCCCGCATGACCTGACGGGCGACCACAACCACGCGGGGCCACCTCACCACCCAACGACACCATGAGGAGACACCGTGACGAACCCCACCACCGACACCGCGTCGGCTGATCCGTTCCACGACTTCTGGCTGCCCGACTACTGCCCCCGGTGCAACCCGGCGGGGCATCACGCCGACCGTTGCGTGCGCCTGGCCACCGAGACCGAGCCGGACGCCGTGACGTGGCGCGGAGGCAAGGGCGTGGTGTGCGAGTACGTGTGCGATGGCTGCGGGCACCAATGGCGTCGGGCCGACCTGTGGACCGCCGCGTGCGCCGGTTTCAAACCCGTGAAGGAGAACGCCGCGTGACGTCGTGCGCCAACCCCATCGACACGCTGACCGCCGTCCGTGCCATCGGGGCGGCGCGCCAACGGAGGCGTCCCGCGACCCCGGCGGAACTGGCCCGGCGGCTCATCCCCGGCTACGTGGTCACCCCGGCCATCAAGCTGCTGTCCGACGAGTTGGTGCGGGCCGTTGAGGAGTCCGACTCACGTCTGGTCGTGACCATGCCCCCGAGGACCGGCAAGTCGGTGCTCACGTCGCAGGTGTTCCCGGTGTGGCTGCTGTCGCGGAACCCCGACGCCGAAGTCATCGTGAAGTCCTACGGTGATGCCCTGGCCGAGGAGCACAGCGCGGCGGCGCGGCGGCTGATCGCCGAGAACCCCGCAGTCGTCGGCATCGAGTTGGCGGCGGACAAGCAGGCTGTCGGGCGGTGGCGGGTGGCCGGTCACCGGGGCGGCATGTTGGCGGGCGGCATCCTGTCCAGCACAACCGGGTTCGGCGCATCGGTGCTGCTGGTCGATGACCCCGTAAAGGGCGCGCAGGAGGCCGACTCGGACGCCTACCGGCGGCGGCTCACCGCCGAGTTCAAAGCCAGCCTGATGACCCGGCTGATGCCCGGCGCGTCCGCCATCGTCGTGCTGACCCGGTGGCACCCCGACGACCTCGCCGGGTCGCTGCTGGCCGAACCCGGCAGCCGGTGGCGGTGCGTGAACATCCCGGCCATCAGCACCGCCGGAGTTCCCGACGCATTGGGCCGCGAACGCAGCGGCGTGGCCATGACCAGCGCGGTGGGGCGCACCGCCGAACAGTTCCGCGAGATCAAGACCGAGGTCGGGTCGCGGGCTTGGGCCGCAATGTATTTGGGCACCCCCGCGACGCCCGAGGGCGGCCTCATCAAGGCGGCGTGGATCGACACGTGGCGGTTGCCCGCAGCGCCGCCGGGCACGGTGAAGATCGTCGTCGGTGTGGACCCCGCCGACTCCGGCGAGGGCGACGAGACGGGCATCGTCGCCGCCGCGCTGACCGCCGACGGCGTGGTGGCCCTCATCGCCGACGTGTCGGGCCGGATGACATCGGACGCATGGGCGGTGCGCGCTGTGCAACTCGCCGCCGACGTGGGCGCGTCGGAGATCGCGGTGGAGGCGTTCGCGGCTCGGGCCACCTACACCCGGTTGGTCACCGAGGTGTTGGCCCGGTTCCGCATGGACCGTCCCATCCGCGTGACCGGGTGGCCACCGAAGGGCACCGACCGGGGCAAGGGCGATGCGGTGGCCCGTTCTACCGGCCTGCTCGCCGCGCTGGAAACCGGACGCGCACGGGTGGCGGGGTTCCTGCCTGACTTCGAGGCGCAGGCCGTCACGTGGGAAGCGGGGCAGCATCAACCCGACCGGGTAGCTGCGGCGGTGGTGGCCTACGACGTGCTGGCGCACTCCATCGGCCAGACGATGCACGTCGTCAGTCCCATCGACACCGCCCGCCGTGCGCGCGAGGGCAAGATTGCGCCGCCGCCGCAGTGGATGACGCGCCAGATCGGTGGGCGGTGACCGGCTGCACTGCCGCGCGCACCGTCGGCCCGGCGGGCTGCGGGGCACTAACGAGAACGGGCCGGTCGAGGCTGCGCGCGGACCTCACCACCGCCGCCGAGCCGGGCGGCTGCGACTGCGCCCGATGCAACCCGCCGCCGTTGACCGACATCGAGGCGCAGCGCGCGTTGCGGCACGTGTCCAACCGGGATGCGGTGGCCTATGCGCGGGGCGAATTGTCGCTGGTCAGCATGTACGGGTGCGACGACTGCGGGGGATGGGTGCCGACGTTCACCGAGTCGGCGGCGCGCTGATCGCGCGCTGGCCGAGGACGGCTGGCCCCTCCGTTACTGACCACGTAAAGCGGAACCGGGCGCTGACGGGTTAGCTACCATCCCCGGCATGGGGATTGTCAAAAAGGGTATCGGTTGCGGCGTCGTGCTGGTGGGGGGCTTTTTCCTGGTCGGTGGCTGCGTTGCTGTGATGGTTGCGGTGTCCAGCCAAGACGACTCCTCGACAGGCACGACGACGCCGGGCCAGGCTGCACCGGCTGCGCCTCCGGCAGATGATCACGCGACGATTCCCGGCAACGGCACCCACGAGATGGGCGGGATGGACGGCAAGGACTGGGGCGTCTACGAGGCGACCGCGACCGGCAATTGTCAATGGTCGATTCGCTCCGTCGCCCGCTACCGACCGGGGCTGATCCTTGACGAGGGCACAGCCGTGCCAGGCGAGACGGTGCAGGTGAACATCCAACCCGACGGCGATGTCAGCTCTTGGGACGGAATGATTGACGACGACCATCGTCTGGTGTTTATGACTAACGGTTGCGGGGCGTGGCACTTCGTCAGCTAGATGGCATGGCCTGACCTCGATCAGGGTCGCGCACGGGAACAAGGGGAGGAAGCATGGTGTATAGGGGTGGGTGGCTCGCTGTAGGTGTAGTTGCCGGTGTAGTTCTGACCGGCTGCGGAAGTGAGGAGCCCAAACACCGCAACAGCCCGTGGTTGCAGCAGTGGAAGTCCGACAAAGCGGACATGCTGGGGTCAGCGCCGGGCATGGTCGCCCTCTACACCGCCATTGACGACATGGAACTGGTTCCTGCCAGCACGCCACTTGAGGACGTGTCGGAGCGGTTTGCGGGACCGCTGATGGCGTGCGCGTTCAATCCGAACGCCGTCAATGCCGACACACTCGACTCGCTGAACCTCCCCCAAGATCAAGCCGATGAGCTGCTCCCGAAGTACGAGGCTGCCTGCGCTGAGATGCCGATGATGATGGCGCGGGGCATGGCCGAAGGTTCCGACACCGATGAGTCCGAGCCGGGGCCGGAGTCGCCCACGGTGAAAGGCCTGCGCCTGCCAAGTGGTTCTACCCTCCGCGCCACCAATGACTCCCCTGACGGCGACGGCGGCGACGTGATGGAGATGTGGGACGTTCCGCTCAGCTACGACGACACCGAACGCTATGTGAGCACCGAGTGGGACTTCGACACCATCGGCGGTCTAGATCGCCGATACGCGGGCGATGAGGACGGCATCAGCGACGACGGATCGAAGTACCGGAAGCGGGAATGGGTGAATGACACCGCACCTGCTCGCGCACTCCTGGTGCAGGTTTACAGCACCGACGACCCCGACCGTAGCCAGATCATCATCGGCTCCTTCATCGACCAGGACGGCGACGGCTCGGTGTAATCCGGCGGTGCCCGGGCACTCACCGAGGCGGCGCGCCGATCATCGGTTCGATGATGTCGTTGAGCAGGAAATCCTCACACCGCCACATCCGCTCACCGAGGTCCATCGTTCGCATGGGTGCCGAGGCGTTGGCCACCCACTCGGTGACATCGAGCGCGTTCTCCGCCGCGCTGCTGATGTCCATGTACTCGCGGATCGTCGCCTCATCGAAATCAGCCGGAGCGTCCAGTTCGAGCAGCGGCATGGGTGCGGATTCGTCAATCGGCACGCGGCCCGTCGGCAAGTCGGCGAGGTGATTGGTGACCAGTGCGAGCGGGGGTTGCAGGCCGATGCGCACGTTGACGATGTGCGGAACGAGGGCGTGGCCGTAGCGGTGACGGTCGATGCGCGCCAATTCTTCGATCCACCACAACACGTTCGACTTGTGGTCAGGCTGGGCGTTGAACGGCTGGACGGTGCGCAGATCGCCGAACGTCGTGTCGGACAGGGCGATTAACGCCTGCCGGTGCCCCTGGCTGTCGTACTTGGCGGGGTCGGTCTTGATCGGAAAGTAGATGCTGCGCTCGTTGGGCGGCGGGTTCTGGCCGCTGTCGCGCACGGCGACGTAGTACGCCGTGCCGTCGAGTGCAGCGCGCAGGAGGTACAGCCACTCGCCGAACAAGGTGCTGATCCGCACCGGCATCGGCTCGATGGTGTTGATGACGAAGGTCCAGCGGGTGTCGGACTCGGCGTCGGCCACTAGACCGAACTGGCGCGGTTCGCGTTCCATGTACTCGTTCCACAGTGTGCCGATGGACCCGCGCACCTCGCTGGCTCGGTGCACCCGGTCGCGCAGAATCTCGGCGTCGGGTGCGGTCATGGCCATAACCTCCGACTGCGCCTAAGACTTCGACTTTGATGCTTGTCCGTGGCGGAACTCCACCACGTCGCCGTCGGCCATGACGTAGTCCTTACCCTCCATCCGCACCTTGCCCGCCGCCTTCGCCACAGCCATCGATCCGGCCTCGACCAGGTCGTCGTAGGAGACGATCTCGGCCTTGATGAAACCCTTCTCGAAGTCGGTGTGGATCACCCCCGCCGCCTTCGGCGCGGTGTCGCCCTGGTGAATCGTCCACGCACGGGACTCTTTCGGCCCCGCGGTCAAGAACGTCTGCAGCTTCAGCGTGTGAAAACCCGCCCGCGCCAACGCATCCAGCCCACGTTCGGTCTGGCCGATCGACTCGAGCAGCTCGGCGGCCGACTCGTCGTCGAGCTCCTGCAGCTCGGCCTCGATCTTCGCGTCCAGGAACACCGCATCGGCGGGCGCCACCATCTCGCGCAACTCCGCCTTTCGCGCGTCGTCGGTCAACACCGCCTCGTCGGCGTTGAACACGTACAGGAACGGTTTGGTCGTCAGCAGATTCAGTTCGCGCAACGGCGCGGTGTCCGCACCCGCGGCGAACAACGTCGTCCCACCGTTGAGGATCTCCTGCGCCGCCGCGGCCGCCTCGTGTGCCGGCCTGCGCTCCTTGTGCGTCCTGGCTTCCTTCTCCAGCCGCGGCAGTGCCTTCTCCAACGTCTGCAGGTCGGCGAGGATCAGTTCGGTCTCGATCACCTCTATGTCGGACTTCGGGTCGATGCGGCCGTCGACGTGTGCCACGTCGTCGTCGCTGAACACACGCACCACTTGGCAGATGGCGTCACTCTCGCGGATGTTGGCCAGAAACTTGTTGCCGAGCCCGGCGCCTTCGGATGCGCCCTTGACGATCCCGGCGATATCAACGAAGGTGACCGGCGCATGAATGATCCTTTCCGACCCGAAAATTCTGGCCAGCTCGGCCAATCGCGGATCGGGCAGCGGCACGACGCCCTCATTCGGCTCGATCGTGGCGAACGGGTAGTTGGCGGCCAGCACGTCGTTTCGCGTCAACGCGTTGAACAGCGTCGATTTTCCGACGTTCGGCAAGCCGACGATTCCCAGGTTCAAGCTCACAGGGTCCAGAGTCTAGGAGACTGTGACGGGCGCGCCCGAACCGCGCTGACAGCCACACATAGCGAAAGCCGGTACGGTCTACCTGTGTCAGCACAGCGCGCACGGTCGGCGGTGGCCGCCGGCCATCGGTCCGCGCACCCCAATTTCCCCGGTGTCCCCGGGTGGGGTGCTGTGCTCGTCGCATTCACCGCAACCGCGATCGGTTTCGCGTTCGACGCCGGATCGGGCAGCAAAGAACTCAGCTCGGTCTTCGCCGCGTGCTACATCCTCGGCTGCCTCGCGGCGGTGCTGGCAGTCCGGCAGGAAGCGGTGTTCACCGCGGTCATCCAGCCGCCGCTGATTCTGTTCGTCAGCGTGCCGGGGGCCTACTTCCTGTTCACCGGCGGGCAGTTCACCGGCGTCAAGGATCTGGCGATCAACTGCGGCTACCCGCTGATCGAGCGCTTCCCGTTGATGTTCTTCACGTCGGCGGCCGTGCTGGTGGTCGGCATGATCCGCTGGTACGTCGGCATGGCGACCCGCCGCACCTCCCCACAAGCCGCCGACGACCGCAGCGAGTCGAAGCCCGGACGCGTGACGGAGTTGGCGACGGCGTTGATGAGCAAAGCGGCGGTCAAGGTGTCGGCGCTGTTGGCGCGCGAATCGCCCGACGACGCCGAACCGGTCGCGCGGCCTCGCCGTAAGCGGACCGAGAGTGCGAGCCGGCCCGCCCGTACCGCCAGAACGGCGTCGAATCGCAACGGTCGGCCGGCCAGCCGGACCTCGACGCCACGACCGCGCCATGTCCGTCCGCCCGAGACCGAAATCATCGAGCCCGTCGCCGAGCGGCCCCGCCGCACCCGTTCGGGCCGGCACGCCGAGCCGCCGTCACCGGCCGAGCCTCGCCGTCGGCCGCGCCCGGCGAACCCACGGCAGCCCGGCCCTCCCCCATCAGAGCGCCGCGTCGGCTACGACCGCGCCGGCCGCGATCGGACCGGGGAACGCCCCGAGCGTCGCCGCCGCTTCGACGACTACCAACCTCGTGAGCCACACCGTAGCAACGGCAACGGAACCCACCACCCGGTCTCCCGGGTGCGCTATCGGGGCGAAGAGACCGACGACCGCGCGGAGTACCGCACCCGTCGCCGGACGCCCAGGGACTGGGAGGCCGACTCCTGGGAGTACGACATCTGACGCTGCGGCTCTGACGCTCGACGGCTACGCGCGAGCGGGGCGGATCTCTCTGGGCAACGCGAACACCAGCGTCTCGTTGGCCGTCGTCACCGGCTGCACGACGTCGTAGCCGTACTCGGCCAGCCGCTCCAACACGCCGCGCACCAGGATCTCCGGCACCGACGCGCCGGAGGTGACCCCGACCGTCGTCACCCCATCGAGCCACGCGGGGTCGATGTCGTCGGCATAGTCGACGAGGTGGGCGGTGTCGGAGCCGGCGCCCAGCGCAACCTCGACCAGCCGGACAGAGTTCGACGAGTTGCGCGATCCGACCACGATCACCAGCTCGCACTCCGGGGCCATCGCCTTGACCGCCACCTGGCGGTTCTGCGTGGCGTAACAGATGTCGTCGCTCGGCGGGTCCTGCAGGGTCGGGAACTTCTCGCGCAGCCGACGCACCGTTTCCATGGTCTCGTCGACGCTCAGCGTGGTCTGCGACAGCCAGATGACCTTGCTCTCGTCGCGCACGGTGACGTTCTCGACGGAGTCCGGCCCGTCGACGAGCTGCACGTGGTCGGGCGCCTCCCCGGCGGTGCCGACGACCTCCTCATGGCCTTCGTGGCCGATGAGCAGGATGTCGTAATCGTCGCGGGCGAACCGCTTGGCTTCGTTGTGCACCTTGGTGACCAGCGGACAGGTGGCGTCGATGACCTTGAGGTCGCGCTCCTTGGCGGTCTGGTGCACGGTCGGTGCGACGCCGTGGGCGGAGAACACCACGATCGCGCCTTCGGGCACCTCGTCGGTCTCCTCGACGAACACCGCACCCGCCTTCGCCAGCGTCTCGACGACGTGCCGGTTGTGCACGATTTCGTGGCGCACGTAAACCGGGGCGCCGTGCTTTTCCAGCGCCCGCTCGACGGTCTCGACGGCGCGGTCGACGCCCGCGCAGTAACCCCGCGGCTCGGCGAGCAGCACCCGCTTGCCGGAGACGCCACCGGTGACCGAGCTGGAGGCACCCGGAATCCCCATGTTGATAGTCGGCGGCATGACTCCCAGGGTACGCAAAGAGCCGTTCGGTGGCCCTCCCGGACCAGCCGAGAAGCCGCCCGTAGGCTGGGGGCCATGGCAACCGCACCGTATGGGGTCCGTCTGCTGGTTGGCGCGGCGGTAACCGCCATCGAGGAAACCCGTAAGCTCCCCCAGACCATCCTGATGTACCCGATGACCGTCGTCAGTCAGCTCGCGCACCTGGTGATGAAGATGCAGCAGGACGTCGCCGACCTGGTCATCAAGGGTGACGAGACGCTCGAGTCGCTCTTCCCGCCCAAGGATGAACAGCCCGAGTGGGCGACCTTCGACGAGGACCTCGACGACGGCGCGGCCCCGACTCCCACCACCGACGGTGAGCGCCTGACCGAGGGCCGCTTCGCGCTGTTCAGCAACGGGGAACCCGGGACGTCGACGGCTGACCAGGAGACCCGCACGACGTCGGACCCGGGCGACGTCCCCGAGATCGTCACCGAACTGGACTACGAATCGCTCACGCTCGCGCAGCTGCGGGCTCGATTGGGCACCCTGCGGGTCAACGATCTCGAGGCGCTGCTGGCCTATGAAGAGGCCACCAAGGGTCGCGCACCGTTCCAAACTCTGCTCGCCAACAGGATCACCCGCGCGTCCGCTCGGTGACCTCCCCCAGCGGGCGCAGAAGATGACAGACGCCGAGCCGGGCAAGTCCCCCGACAACCCGTGGCCGGTGCGCGCCGTGGCCACCCGCGTCGCCAAGTACATCGACCGGCTCGGCACCGTGTGGGTCGAGGGCCAGCTGACCGAACTCAAGCTGCGCCAGACGACCGCATGGATGGTGCTGCGCGACCCCGCCGCCGACATGTCGCTGTCGGTGAGCTGTCCGCGCGACCTGGTCGCGAATGCGCCGGTGCCGCTGACCGAGGGCACGCAGGTGCTGATGCACGGCAAGCCGCAGTTCTACACCCGCAACGGCTCGTTCAGCCTGCGCATCTATGAGATCCGCGCCGTTGGGCTCGGCGAGTTGCTGGCCCGCATCGAGCGGCTGCGCCGGTTGCTCGACGCCGAGGGGCTGTTCGACCCACGGCTGAAGCGGCCGCTGCCCTTTCTGCCGCGCACGGTCGGGCTGATCACCGGCCGGGCCAGCCACGCTGAGCGCGACGTCATCACTGTTGCTCGAGATCGTTGGCCCGCAGTGCATTTCGCGATCCGTAACACCGCGGTGCAGGGTCCCAACACCGTGCCGCAGGTCGTCGAGGCGTTACGCGAACTGGACGCCGATTCCGAGGTGGACGTCATCGTGCTCGCCCGCGGTGGCGGCAGCGTCGAGGACCTGCTGCCCTTCTACGACGAGACACTGTGCCGCGAGATCGCCAAGTGCACCACGCCGGTGGTGAGCGCGATCGGTCACGAACCCGACAACCCGCTGTGTGATCTGGTGGCCGATGTGCGGGCGGCCACCCCCACCGACGCCGCCAAGCGGATCGTCCCCGACGCCGCCGCCGAGCAGGCGTTGATCACCGACCTGTGTCGACGCGGTGGGCGGGCGCTGCGCAACTGGGTGCACCGCGAACAACGCACCATCGACCAGTTGCGCAGCAGACCCGTGCTGGCGCAGCCGCTGGCCGCGATCAACGCGCGCGCCGATGAGGTCGAGCGCGCTCGCGGCACCGCCCGCCGCGACATCACCCGCCTGGTGGCCGCCGAGACCGACCGCATCGGACACCTGTCGGCGCGCCTGGGCACACTGGGCCCGGCGGCGACGCTGGCGCGGGGCTACGCGGTGGTGCAGACCATGCCCGCGGGCACCGTGCTGCGGACGACGGCGGACGCTCCGAAAGGCAGCCGGCTCCGCGTCAGGGTGGCCGACGGGGCGATCGCGGCGGTCAGCGAGGGGCCGGAAGGAACGAATCAATGAAGCCCATTAGTGAACTCGGCTACGAAGAAGCGCGAGAAGAACTGGTCGCGGTCGTCCAGCAGTTGGAGCAGGGCGGCTTGGACCTCGACGCATCGCTGAAGCTCTGGGAACGTGGCGAAGAGCTCGCTAAACGCTGCGAAGAACACTTAGCTGGCGCGCGCAAGCGGATCGAGGATGCGCTTGCCGCCAAGGAACCTGAAGAAAGTTGATGCGGCAACGACCCCGGCGAAAAGGGGTCGAAACTGTAACACGTTTCAGTTATGCTGCCCGCCATGGGTGACTCAACGCTGACCACCGAACTGGGCCGGGTGCTCGTGACGGGCGGATCGGGATTCGTCGGCGCCAATCTGGTGACCGAACTGCTCGAGCGCGGACACCAGGTCCGTTCCTTCGACCGCGCCCCCTCGCCGCTACCGGCGCACCCGCGACTCGAAGTACTCGAAGGCGACATCTGCGACGTCGAGACGGTGGCGGCCGCCGTCGCCGGTGTCGACACCGTCTTCCATACCGCGGCGATCATCGACCTGACGGGCGGCGGCGCGGTGAGCCGGGAAAGTCGCGAGCGCAGCTTCGCGATCAATGTCGCCGGGACCGAGAACCTCGTGCGGGCGGCGCAGGCGGCGGGCGTGAAGCGCTTCGTCTACACCGCGTCCAACAGCGTCGTCATGGGCGGCAAGCGCATCTCCGGTGGTGACGAAACCCTGCCCTACACAGAGCGGTTCAACGATCTCTACACCGAGACCAAGGTCGTCGCGGAGAAATTCGTACTGTCACAGAACGGCACCGGCGGGCTGTTGACGTGTTCGATCCGGCCGAGCGGCATCTGGGGTCGCGGCGACCAGACCATGTTCCGCAAGGTGTTCGAGAGCGTGCTCGCCGGCCACGTCAAGGTGCTGGTGGGCAGCAAGAACGTCAAGCTCGACAACTCCTACGTACACAACCTCATTCACGGTTTCATCCTGGCCGCACAGCATCTGGTGCCCGGCGGTACGGCGCCGGGGCAGGCGTACTTCATCAACGACGGCGAACCGATCAACATGTTCGAGTTCTCCCGGCCGGTGGTGGAGGCGTGCGGGCAGAAGTATCCGAAGCTGCGCGTGCCCGGCCGGCTCGTGTGGTTCGTCATGACGGTGTGGCAGTGGCTGCACTTCAAATTCGGCGCCCCCAAGCCGATGATCGAACCGCTTGGCGTGGAACGGCTTTACCTCGACAACTACTTCTCCATCGCGAAGGCCGAACGCGATCTCGGCTACCGGCCGCTGTTCAGTACCGAGCAGGCGATGGCCGAGTGCCTGCCCTATTACGTCGACCTCTACGGCCAGATGGAGAACGCGTCGAAGGAACCGGCAGTCAGCATCACCGCGGCGCCGCCCGAGGGCTGAGTTCAGCGGTACAGGTGCACCGGCTGATGCGTGGCCTGCTCGATCCGTGAGGACGCGCGCTGCAGCAAGTCCGCGCCGAGCGCGATCAGCCCTCTCGCCGCAGCGATCTCCTCACCCACCAGCGGCTGTACGGAATCCGCGGGGTTGCGGTAGGCGTCGCCCAACGCAGTGACCGTTTCACCGTCATCACGGGTGGCCCGCACCGTCGCGTGGGTGTGCGTCTCGTCCTCGGCGAACTCGACGTCGATGTGCCAGATGTTGTCCATGACCTTGTCGTACATTGCCATCACCCTCCACTACCAGGGTCCTCCCTAGGCGGGTGCTTCGCACGCAATTCGCGCACGGTGCGGCACGCGATTCGGCATGGTGGTGGCGATGGTCGAATCACGCTTCACCACCAACGGCGACGTGCGCCTTCACTACCTCGACTCCGGCGGGGAGGGTCGCGGCGCGCCGGTCGTCTTCGTTCCGGGCATGACCGACCTCGCCGCCGACTACGCCGACATCCTCACGCTGTTCGGCCGGCGGACCCTCGTCGTCGAGCTGCGGGGACACGGGCGTAGCGCCGCACCGAAAAGTGGTTACGACTCAAGCACACTCGGCAGTGATGTCGGCGCGGTGATCGACACGGTCACCGACGGACCGGTGCACCTGGTGACGTTCTCGCGCGGCACGGCATATGCGTTGACGTGGGCGCTGGCGCATCGCGACCGGGTGCGGTCGATCTCGATCGGCGACTACATCCCCGAGGAGATCACGCTGCCAGAGCACATCTTCGTCCGACTGTTGGACGGACGCTGGCGGGGCACTCCCGTGCGCGAGCGTCTCGACCGCAGCGCCGGCGTCGCCACGTTCCGCTCCGCGCGTTCACAGTCCTTCTGGGAACCGCTGGCGCAGTGGCAGCCGCCGCTGCTGGTGGTACGAAGTCCCACCAGCCCGTTGATCGACGACGCCGCGTGGGACCGCTATCGACGTCTGTTTCCCGCGGCGCGGCTGCATGTCTTCCCCGACTCCCCGCACGACATCTTCCGGCCCGACCGAGGCCGCTTTCCAGCACTGGTGCGTGCGCACGTGGACGCGGTCGACGAAACCGTCAGGGCAACGTCGCCAGCTCAGTGACTTCGCCTGTGCCGCTGTTGATCAGCGCCGCATGATCCACCCGCGCGCGCAGCGGCAGGACGTCCATTACCGTCGCCGCCACGGTCGGCAGCTGCGACAGCGTCGCGCGCGGTGCAAGCGAACAGTGCGGCAGCCAGCTCCCCGGACGATAGTGCTTGTGCAGATCTGCGCCGGTCGCCGCGATGGCCTCGACCACCCGCTGCTGGCGGGTGACCAGGTCCGCGCTGACGCCTGCCACGAGCCACACCCGGCCCCGCCGGAACACGCCTATCCCGTCGAAGTGCAAATCGACCGGTTCTCCATTGTCGAGCCCTGCGAGGGCAGCGCCGACGGCCGCGTCGTCCCACCGGCGCAGCACCGCATAGCTCACATGAGGCAAGTGCTTGCCGTGGGTGTGCGAACGCAGGCTCGGCACGCCGATGTCTTCCAGCCGGTCCCACAACGCGCGGACCGCACGCTCGGAGCGCCGATCGAAAAGCAGGCAGACCGCCAGCGCCATGGCTCAGCGTACGGCGGCTACGGCGTCACGATGTTGAACCAGAACGGGAAGGTGTCCAGCAGGCCGATGAACTCGTTGAACGAGTTCTGGTTTCCGTCGATTGTCACCTGGTTATCCGACCTCGCCTGATCCAGTGTGGTCTTGCCGAGCTGGATGTCGTCCAGCGTGGCCTTGCTCAGCGAGACCCTGGCGTTGGCGTTAGGCACCGGCGTCGCCGCGTAGTTGAGCACACCGTTCTCCACGGTGAGCCCGTACTCCTTCCTCAGATCGGTGAAGTTGATGTTGAGCGTGATGACCTTGCCGGCGGCCTTCGGCCCGTTCAGTCGAACGCCCATGTAGTCGAACAGCATCTCGGGCGGCATCGCTTTGATGGTGTCCGGGCTCACCGTGTCGGTGCCGCCGGCCGTCGGCACGCCGTTGCGAAGCTCATATGCCCCTTGCAGGTACACCGACCGCCACGGCCCCGACTCTGCTTGGTAGCCCATCTGCTCGTAGCTGTCGGCGAGCAAGTTCTTGCCGTTGACGCTGTCAGGGTTTGCGAAGACCACGTGCTTGAGCACCATCGCCGTCCAGCGGTAGTTGCCGTTGTCGAAATCGGACTTGGCCTTCTGCAGAACCGCGTCCTCGCCGCCCATGTACTCGACGTACTTCTTGGCCGCCTCCGCCGGAGGCAGATCGTCGAGATCGGACGGGTTGCCGTCGTACCACCCCATGTAGCGCTGGTACACGGCGCGCGAGTTGTGCTTGAGCGTGCCGTAATAGCCGCGGTCGGGCCAGAAATTGTTGAGCTCCGGCGGAAGCTGAATTTCCTCGGCGATCTCCGATCCGACGAGGCCGTGGTTCATCATCCGGACCGACTGATCGTGCATGTACTTGTACATGTCACGCTGTCGCTTCCAGTAATCAATGATCTTGGCGTTCCCCCACATCGGCCAATGATGACTCTGGAACTTGACCTCGGTCTGCGGTCCATACAAGCGGATCGTCTCGTCGAGGAAACTCGCCCACTTCAACGCGTCGCGGACCTGCGCACCGCGCAGCGTCAGCAGGTTGTGCATGGTGTTGGTCGTGTTCTCCGCCATCCACATGGCTTTGAACTGAGGGAAGAACGTGTTCATCTCGGTCGGCGCTTCGGTGCCCGGAGTCATCTGGAACACCATGTCGACGCCGTCCACGGTCATCTGCGTGCCAGTGGTGCTGATGATGTCGGTCGGGATGATCAACGTCGGCAGGCCGGTCGAAACGGTCATGCCCAAGCCGCCGTTGACGCCGCCCTGCGGGTTGCGTGGCAGCAACGCGCCGTACATGTAGACCGCGCGGCGACCCATGGCGTTGCCGGCGATGACGTTCTCACTGACCGAGTCTTCGACGAACGCCTGTGGCGCAATGATCTTGACCCTGCCCGAGTCGACGTCCTGTTGGGACACCACGCCTCTGACACCGCCGTAGTGGTCGACGTGGGAGTGGCTGTGCACCACCGCGAGGACGGGCCTGGGCCCGAGTTCCTGGTTCGCCAGATCCAGAGCCGCCTTAGCCGTCTCGGGCGAGATCAGCGTGTCCATCACGATCCAACCCGTATCGCCTTGGATCAAGGTCAAATTCGATAAGTCGTAGCCGCGCACCTGGTAGATACGGTCGGCCACCTTGAACAATCCGTATTCCATACACAGTTGCGCATTGCGCCAGAGGCTGGGATTGACGGTGTCGGGTGCAGGCTTGTCGGCACCGATGTAGGTCTTGTACTCCTCCAGGTCCCATACGACGTCGCCGTTGGCGTTCTTGATCGTCAGGGTGTCCGGCCGGGCGAGCAGGTCGCGCTTCGCATCGTCGAAGTCGCTGCGGTCGTTGAACGGCAGCGAGTCGCGCACCTTCTGGTTCGCTGCCTTGGTGGCGTCGGTGGCGCCCTTGGGTTTGTTGTCGGTCGTGAGTTCGCCGTTCCCCGATGGTCCGGACTCTCCAGAATCGTTGCTACAGGCCGACAGCACGCTCGTCGCGGCGACTGTGCCGAGACCGGCGATTCCCAGGCGACTCAGTGCCGTGCGGCGGGAAAGCGTTGCGCCCGGAACAGCGGCGCGGGTATTGGCTTTGTGCGACGTGTCTTCACTCGGATCCATGCGAACGAATTATTGCCGTGTGTGAGCGACGCGATGCGCAGAACGCTGAGTCCTGATCAACTTCACATGGGGCCTCGTCTGACGAATAAGTGAAAGTTTCCCCAAGCCAGCGCATGCCACGACGCTGCGGCATAACGTCGACTTCAGGAAATTGACGTTCAAAAAGGCGAGGAGCCGACATGCCGAACGGCAAACCCAACATCTTGGTCATCTGGGGAGACGACATCGGCATCAGCAACCTGAGTTGTTACAGCGACGGCCTCATGGGCTACCGCACTCCGAACATCGATCGCCTCGCGGACGAAGGCATGCGCTTCACCGACTCCTACGGCGAGCAAAGCTGCACAGCCGGGCGGGCCGCCTTCATCAGTGGGCAAAGCGTATATCGAACTGGAATGAGCAAGGTTGGCATCCCCGGCGCGGACATCGGTTGGGCCGCTGAGGATCCGACCATCGCCGAATTGCTCAAGCCACTCGGCTACGCCACCGGCCAGTTCGGCAAAAACCACTTCGGCGACCTCAACAAGTACCTACCGACCGTGCACGGGTTCGACGAGTTCTTCGGAAACCTGTATCACCTCAACGCCGAGGAGGAGCCGGAGAGCTTCGACTATCCGCACGAGGATCGGTACCCCCGGCTCTACAAGCTGGCCAAGCCGCGCGGGGTGCTCAAGTGCACGTCCACCGAGGAGGTGTCGACCGAGCCCGACGACCCGACGTACGGACCGGTCGGCAAGCAGACGATCGAAGACACGGGGCCGCTGACCACCGAACGCATGAAGACCATCGACGACGACGTGGCCGATGCGACTGTCGACTACATCAGACGCCAGAACGCGGCAGGCAATCCGTTCTTCGTCTGGTGCAACTTCACCCACATGCACCTCTACACCCACACCAAGCCGGAAAGCGCCGGCCAGGCCGGTCTGTGGCAGTCGCGCTATCACGACACGATGATCGATCATGACCGCAACGTCGGCACGGTGCTCGATGTGCTCGACGAACTCGGCATCGCCGAGGACACCATCGTCATCTACTCCACCGACAACGGCCCGCACCGCAACACCTGGCCCGACGCCGGCACCACCCCGTTCCGCAGCGAGAAGGACACCAACTGGGAAGGCGCCTTCCGGGTGCCCGAGCTGGTTCGCTGGCCGGGCAAGATCCCCGCCGGCGTGGTCTCCAACGAGATCATCCAACACCACGACTGGCTGCCCACCCTGCTGGCCGCCGCAGGGGAACCCGACATCACCGAAAAGCTGAAGAAGGGCCACAAGGCGGGGAACAAGGACTTCAAAGTTCATATCGATGGCTACAACCTGCTGCCCTACCTGACGGGCGAGGTTGAGGAGAGCCCGCGTCGTGGGTTCTTCTACTTCTCCGACGACGGTGATCTGGTCGCCATGCGCTTCGAGAACTGGAAGATCGTCTTCGCTGAACAGCGCTGCCAGGGCACGTTGCGGATCTGGGCAGAGCCGTTCACGCCGCTGCGCGTGCCCAAGTTGTTCAACCTGCGCACCGACCCGTTCGAATATGCCGACGTCACGTCCAACACCTATTACGAATGGCTGTTGCGCCACGACTATTTCGTCTTCTACGCGACCGCGATGGCGACCAAGTTCCTCGAGACGTTCAAGGAGTTCAAACCGCGACACGCGCCTGCCAGTTTCAGCGTCGATCAAGCCGTGGAAAAGCTCCACGCGTTTCTGGCAAAGGACTGACACCTGATCACCTGCAGCAGAACACAATAAAGAGGAGTGAATATGCCCGACGCAAAGCCGAACATTCTCGTGATCTGGGGCGATGACATCGGTATCTCGAATTTGAGCTGCTACAGCATGGGTTTGATGGGCTACCAGACGCCCAACATCGACCGCATCGCCAGAGAGGGCATGATCTTCACGGATTCGTATGGCGAACAGAGTTGCACTGCAGGACGTTCGTCGTTCATCACCGGGCAGAGCGTGTACCGAACCGGGCTGTCCAAGGTCGGCATGCCCGGCGTGGACATGGGCATGTCGCCGGAGGACCCGACCATCGCGTCACTGCTCAAGCCGCTCGGTTACGCCACCGGCCAATTCGGCAAGAACCACCTCGGCGACCTGAACAAGTACCTTCCCACCGCGCACGGTTTCGACGAATTCTTCGGCAACCTGTATCACCTCAACGCTGAAGAGGAACCCGAACACCCCGACTATCCGACCGAGGAGGAAGCCCCGGTACTGCGGGCAAAGATGCTGCCGCGCGGCGTCATCCACTCCTGGGCCACCGACGAGGACTCCGGCGAGGTCGACGAACGGTTCGGGCCCGTCGGCAAGCAGCGCATCGAGGACACCGGGCCGCTGACCAAGAAGCGGATGGAGACCATCGACGACGAAACCACCGAAGCCTGCATCGACTTCATCAAGCGCCAGAAGGAGTCTGACACACCGTTCTTCGTGTGGATGAACACCACCCACATGCACTTCCGGACCCACACCAAGCCGGAAAGTATCGGACAGGCGGGCCGCTGGCAGTCGCCCTACCACGACACCATGGTCGACCATGACCGCAACGTGGGCCAGCTGCTCGACGCCCTCGACGAACTGGGCCTCACCGAGGACACCATCGTCATCTACTCGACGGATAACGGTCCTCATGCCAACACGTGGCCCGACGGCGCCACCACTCCGTTCCGCAGTGAGAAGAACTCCAACTGGGAGGGCGCCTTCCGGATTCCGGAGATCGTCCGGTGGCCCGGCAGGATTGCCGCCGGCGCAATCTCCAACGAGATCATCCAGCACCACGACTGGTTGCCGACATTCCTGGCCGCCGCCGGCGAGCCCGACATCGTCGAGAAGCTCAAGAAGGGTTATGACGCCGGTGGCACGAAGTACAAGGTGCACATCGACGGCTACAACCTGCTGCCATATCTGACCGGCGAGGTCGACAAGAGCCCCCGCCGCGGCCTGATCTACTTCTCCGACGATTGCGATGTGCTGGGCATCCGGTTCGACAACTGGAAAGTCATCTTCATGGAGCAACGCTGCCAGGGCACGCTTCAGATCTGGTTCGAACCCTTCACGGTGTTGCGGGCGCCGAAGATGTACAACCTGCGCACCGACCCCTACGAACGCGCCGACATCACGTCCAATACCTACTGGGACTGGTGGTTCGACCGCGACTACATCGCGTTGATGGCGAATGTTGTTGTCACGCAGTTCCTGGAGACGTTCAAGGAGTTCCCGCCGCGGCGTGAGCCGGCCTCGTTCACCGTCACCAATGCGGTCGAGAAACTGCACCATTTCCTCGAGTCGGTCGGCGGCTGAGGTTGGGCATCCTGGATAGCTGGTGCGACGGCACAGGGTCCTCGGCGAAGGCGGCGATCGTCGACTTCGTGGGCCGCGCAGCCAACGACATAGCGCCAGAGGAACGGGTCGCGGTGTTCGACAACGACGGCACGCTGTGGTGCGAGAAACCGGCCTACATCCAGCTCGACTTCCTGGTGCGCCGGATGGCCGATCAGGCCGCCGCCGATCCGGCGCTGGCCGAGAACCAACCCTACAAGGCGGCCGCCGCCGGCGATCTCGAATGGTTCGGGGATGCGGTCACCAAGCATTACAACGGTGACGACTCCGAGCTGAAAGTTCTTGCCGGCGGGATACTCTCGGCCTTCGCCGGGCTGACGGTCGAGGAACACGCGGAACGGGTGAAGACGTTCTTCGGCACCGCAGAACACCCGACGCTGAAGCGGCCGTACACCGCGTGCGGCTATACCCCGATGATCGAATTGCTGCGCTATCTGGAGGACAACGGGTTCACCAACTACATCGCATCGGGTGGCGGTCGCGACTTCATGCGCCCGGTCACCACGCAGATGTACGGAATACCGCCGGAACGCGTCATCGGCAGTTCGGTCGGACTGGACTTCGCCGATGGCGACCTGCGCACCACGAATCGTCCGGAGTTCCTCGACGACGGGCCGGTCAAGCCGGTACGCATCTGGGGCCGAACCGGGAGACGACCGATCTTCGCCGCAGGCAATTCGAACGGTGACATCGAGATGCTGGAGTTCACCCGGGGGCTACGGCTGTTGGTGCTGCACGACGATGCCGAGCGCGAATTCGACTACACCGCAGGCGCCGAGAAGGCGCTGGAGCAAGCGTCGAGGGAAGGGTGGTCGGTGGTGAGCATGCGCAACGACTGGGCGACCGTCTTCAGTGGCTGACCAATCCCCGTCGAAACTGCGCACAGATCGCGTTTTCGGGCGAATCGACGATCTCTGCGCAGTTTCGGCGGAGCATAGGAGCATGAGCGACGACCTTGTCTGGATTCCGGCGCAGACCGCGGTCCTGGGGTCGGACGTTCACTACCCCGAGGAGGCACCAGCCCGGCAGGTCACCATCGAGAGCTTCTGGATGCAGACGCACCAGGTGACCAACGCACAGTTCGCCGAGTTCGTCGACGCCACAGGCTATCTCACTGTCGCCGAGCGGCCCGTCGATCCCGTCGACTTTCCCGACGCGCCCGCCGAGAACCTGCAACCCGGCTCGATGGTGTTTCACCGGACCCAGGGCCCGGTGGATCTGCGGCACCTGAATCTGTGGTGGACGTGGACACCCGGCGCCTCGTGGCGTCATCCCGTCGGTCCGCTGTCGTCGATCGACAAACGCGCCGAGCACCCCGTCGTCCATATCGCCTACGAAGACGCCGACGCCTATGCGGCATGGGCGGGCATGGCGCTGCCCACCGAAGCCGAATGGGAGACCGCCGCCCGCGGTGGCCTTGCCGGCGCCGAGTTCACCTGGGGGGACGACCCCGAACAACCGGGCGAGCGCCTGGCGAATTATTGGCACGGCGAGTTCCCATGGCGACCCGAGAAGGGCTACGGCCGTACCACTCCCGTGGGGACCTTCCCGCCCAACGGCTACGGCCTGTACGACATGGCGGGAAACGTCTGGGAATGGACGACGGACTGGTACGCCGACACCCGGCTCGATGACTCGTGTTGCGAGGCGGCCAGTTACGACCCGCAACAGCCGCAGTTCCAGGTGCCGCGACGAGTCGTCAAGGGCGGGTCGTTTCTGTGCGCCGACTCGTACTGCCGGCGCTACCGACCGGCCGCGCGCCGGCCTCAACCCATCGACACCGGCATGAGCCACATCGGTTTTCGCTGCGTGAAACGCTAACCGCGGCCGTCACCCTCGCCCGAGATCCACTGTTCGCCCCGCCGCGCCGCCTCCTCGACGGGCCCGAACACCCGGTCGGTCGCGGGCACGATGCCGTCGTCGCCCAAGACGTCGCCCAGGCCGCCCGCCTCCAGTACCTTCTTGGTGGCAGGGCTGGCACCGGCGACGATCAGACGTCCACCGTTGTCGCGGAGGTCTTGCGCCCAACGCCGCAGCGATTTGATCACCTTCGTCGAGGGGACATCCGGCAAAGTCCTCATGGCGAGCACGACGACGGCCCGATGCGAATCCGCCACCTGAGGCCACTCCTCGTCGATGCGAGGCACCTCGGCGAACAGGCCCACACCCGAGTACTGCAACACCGTCACCGCGTCGCTTTCGACCTTCTCCGGTACGGGCGCAATCAGCCAGCCGCCGTCGTCGGCACGGACAAGTGCCTCCAGACCCGCTGCCTGCGAAGCCTTTACGCAGTAGAGCACCAGCGAAGTGACCGCGCCGATCAGGATCGCGGTGTGCAGTGGCAATTGGGTGGTCGCCAGAAAGGTCACCACCATGGCCACCGCCGACAGCGGTGCGGTGCGCAGCACCAGCCTGATGTCCGCCCACCGGCCGGCGACGAGTTCCGCGCCGATGACCAGGATCAGCCCCCCGATCACCGGCATCGGGATGAGTTCGGCCAACGAACCCGCGACGACCACCAGAGCGGCCAGCCACACACCGGCGAAGACGCCCGCCCACCGCGTCTGCGCACCCGCCGAAACCGCCACCCCGGTCCGCGACAGCGACCCGCCTGTCGGCAGGGCGCCGAAGAACCCGCCGGCGAGGTTCGCCGCGCCCTGCGCGACGAAATCGCCGTTAGTGCTGGGACGCGAGCGGTCCGGATTCGGTACCGCCGCCGAAATACCGGCCGCCTGCGCCAGGCCGACCAGTGCCACCGCCAGCCCACCGGCAAGCAGTTCCGGCATCGCCGCGAAGTTCGGCATCAGGAAGGGCGGCAGCGCATTCGGGATGGAGGCGATGTCCCCCACGGTCTCGACTTCGACGTCGATCACCGCGACCACGGCGGTCACCACGACGAGCGCGATCAAGGTGGCGAAGGCTTCCAGCGGTTTGATGAAGTGAAAAACCGCCCACACCGCGACGGTCCCGAGCGCGACGAGGCACGGGGCAAGCTGCCAGGATCCAACGTGGGCGAACGCGTCGACAAACTTGCCGAGCGTGTTGTGGCTGTCGGGCCGATACCCGGTGGAGTCGTGGATGACCCCGGCGATGATCTGTAGCGCTATGCCGGTGGTGAAGCCCGTCATCACCGCGTTGGAGACGAAGTTCATCATCGCCCCGAACCGAAGCAGGCCGAACAGCAGCATGATCGCACCGGCGACGATCACCAGCGCAGCGATGTTCGACGGGTTCGTGGGGTCGAGTCCCGCTGCGCTCAAGACACTTTGCGACGTCAACGCCAGCGCACTGGTCAGCGTCGTGACCATCAATACGGTGCGGGCGAACAGCGACCCGACGATCGTCGACACCACACCGGAGTAGAGGCCGGCGACCGGGTTGAACCCGCCGATGCTGGCGTAGGCCATACCCTCGGGGATGGAGAACAGGCCCGTTACAAGTCCGGCGATCACATCGCGGAAGCGCGGTCGTCCCAGCGACGCCGCGGTTCGCCGCAGAGATGGGGCCACGGGTCAACCTTGGCATTGCTCAGCGGCGCGCGACCCGTTTCGGCGACATCGACGGCCACCACCTGCGCGCGGGCCGTGTGCCGAAGCGCTACGTTGTAACGCGTTCTACTTCGCCGTCGAAGGGCCAACCGTATGAGCAACGGGCAAACCGCCAGGAAAGCACTGGTGATCGGCGCGGCATCGGGGATCGGCTGGGCGACGGCCAAGGCGCTGGCGGCCGAGGGCGACGTGGTCACGCTCGCCGACCGCAACCTCGACGGCGCGCGGGCGCGGGCCGCCGAACTCGGCGATCCGCACACCGCAGCGCACGTCGACGTCACCGACGAAGCCTCGGTACAGGCGTTGTTCGACGCGACCGGTCCCCTCGAAATCGTGGTCAACTGTGCGGGTTTCGGCAGCCTCGGGCTGATCACCGATCTGGCGGTCACCGAATTCCGGTCGGTGGTCGACGTCTGCCTGAACGGCGCGTTCATCGTCGCGAAATACGCGGGTCAGAAGTTGCGGGAAGGCGGATCGCTCGTCTCGATCAGCTCGCTGAATGGGCGACAACCGGCGGTGGGCATGAGCGCGTACTGCTCGGCCAAGGCAGGCCTGTCGATGCTCACCCAGGTGGCCGCACTCGAGATGGGCCCTCGGGGTATCCGGGTCAACGCCGTGTCGCCCGGCTTCGTCGAGACGCCGCTCACGGAGGGCTCCTCGCTCATTCCGGGCCTCGTCGAGGACTACGTCGACAACACCGCGCTCGGCCGCGCGGGGCAACCGGAGGAGATCGCCGACGCGGTCGTGTTCCTGTGCAGCCCGAAGGCGTCCTGGTTGACCGGCGAGGTGCTCGACCTCAACGGGGGTGCGCACCTCAAGAAGTACCCCGACATACTCGGTCATGTCATGAACCTTGCGGAGAACTCATGACTTTCGCCGGTAAGACAGCACTGGTCACCGGCGCGGGCTCGGGCATCGGCGCCGCGCTATGCCGAGCGCTGACAGCCGCGGGTGCCGACGTGGTGTGCACCGACATCGACGGCGATGCGGCCGAGCGCACCGCGGCCGTCCTGGGATCGCGGGCCCGCGCGGCACGTCTCGACGTCACCGATGCAGGTGCCGTGCAGGCCGCCGTCGACGAGGTGGTGAACCGCGCGGGCCGGCTGGACCTGATGTTCAACAACGCCGGGATCGTCTGGGGCGGCGACACGGAACTGCTCACGCTGGAGCAGTGGAACGCGATCATCGACGTCAACATCCGCGGCGTGGTGCACGGCGTCGCCGCCGCCTACCCGCTGATGGTGCGCCAGGGCCACGGTCACATCGTCAACACCGCGTCGATGGCCGGGCTGACCGCCGCCGGACAGGTCACCAGTTACGTGATGACCAAGCACGCCGTCGTCGGGCTGTCGCTGGCGCTGCGGTCGGAGGCAGCCGCCCGCGGCGTCGGGGTGCTCGTCGTCTGCCCGGCCGCCGTCGAAACCCCGATCCTCGACAAGGGCGCGATCGGCGGGTTCGTCGGCCGCGACTACTTCCTGCCCGCTCAGGGCGGCAAGCCCTACGACGCCGACCGGCTGGCCATCGACATCCTGCGCGCCATCGAGAAGAACAAGCCGATCCTGGTCAAACCGCGCATCGCGCACGCCCAATGGTTGTTCGCCCGGCTCGCGCCGAGGCTGATGAACCGGGTCTCCATGCGGTTCATCGCCGACCAGCGCGCCAAACAAGCGCAAGCCAGGGCCGACACGCTGTAGACATAGCGGCGTGGATACCGAATTCACGCACACGCAGAAGCGTTCGCTTGCCGTCGCCACCGTGGTCGCGATCGTGTTCGGCGCGTACTTCCTGCGGGGCTACTTCATCCTCGTGGTGGTCGCCGCAGTGGCCGCATACCTGTTCTCGCCGCTCTACATTCGGCTCAACAAACGGATCGGCACCGGGCTGGCGGCGACCGTGACGTTGCTGGCCGCGACCGCGGCGGTGATCGTGCCGTTGAGCCTGTTCGTGTTCCTCGCGGTCGTGCAGATCAGCACCATGGTGGAACGGGTGGCCGAATGGGTCGCCCGCACCGATCTGTCGACGCTGGGCGACCGTGCGCTGCAGTTCGTCAACGACCTGCTGGACCGGGTGCCCTATGTCGACACCACCGTCACCCCGCAGTCGCTGCAAGGGTCGATGACGAGGGTGGCTCAGGATGCCGGCCAGTGGCTGCTCGGCTTGCTACAGGGCGCGGCGGGCGGCGTTTTCGGCGCCGTGACCGCACTGATTCTGTTCGTGTACGTGTTCATCTCACTGCTCGTCAACCGCGACCGGGTGGTGACGATCATCCGCCAGCTCAACCCGCTCGGCGAGGAGACCACCGACCTCTATATGGCGAAGATGGGCGCGATGGTCAAGGGCACCGTGATGGGCCAGTTCGTCATCGCGGTGTGCCAGGGCGTCGCGGGCGCACTGTCGATCTATCTGGCCGGATTCCATCAGGGCTTCTTCCTGTTCGCGGTGCTGCTGTCCGCGCTGTCGGTCATTCCCCTGGGCAGCGGCATCGTCACCATCCCGTTCGGGATCGGAATGATCCTGTTCGGCAACATCTTCGGCGGCGTGTTCGTGATCCTGTTCCACCTCATCGTGGTGACCAACATCGACAACTTCCTGCGGCCGATCCTGGTACCTCGCGAAGCGCGACTCGACCCCGCGCTGATGCTGCTCGCCGTCTTCTCCGGCATCAGCATGTTCGGCGCGTGGGGCATCGTCATCGGTCCGGTGCTGATGATCGTCATCGTCACGACGATCATCGTCTACCTGTCGGTGTACAAGGGTGTGCCCATCCAGCAGCCTGCCGAGGACGAGAAACCCAAGCGGCGCAACCCATTCGGGTGGTTGGGCCGTCGCATCAAGGAATTCCGCGAGCACAAGGCCGGCAGCGACACTGAAGACGCCGACGAGAAGGACGGCGAGAAGGCGCCAGCCGCCACCGGGGACGCCGACTAGCTTGGCTCAAGCGTTCTCAGTCATTCCAACAGTCACGAGGCTCACACCGAACAACGTTTCGCAGCGAAAGGCCGAGAACTCGTCTGCAAAACGTCGCACGCTGTGACACGCGGAACGCATTTGATAGGTGCGCCACAACCGTTCGGGCCGGCGCGCCCAAAGCGCAAGCGGGCCCAAAGCGCAAGCGCGCCCGAGCCTAAGCCAGCCGCTCCGTGAGGAACGCGGTCACGCGCTTGAGCGCCGCGTCGGTCGGATGGTCGTCCTGCTGGCGCAGTTCCCGCGTCAGCACCGAGTGCGCCATCTTCGTGAACCCGTGTTCGTTGCCCTTGCGTGAGTCGATCTCGATCACCTCGAACGCGTCGCCGAGCCGGTCCTTGAGCGTCTTGAACCGTGCCGCGGGCACCAGCGGGTCCTCGGTGAAACGCAAACCCAGCGCGCACAATCCCTCGGTGGCGGCGCGCCGTTCCACGATCTTGAGCTCGGCATCGGACAGCCCCGGGTCGCGGCGCTGCTTGGGGGTGAGCGGAAGCGGCAGCGACGGCTGGCTGAGCACGGGGGCCAGCACGCTGTCGTCTACCGCCGCGGCGAGCGCGAAACCACCGGTGAAGCACTGCCCGATGACGCCGACGCCCTTGCCCGGCGTCCTCTCGTTCAGGTCGCGGGCCAGCGCGCGCAGGTAATGGGCGACGGGCCTGTCGGCGTTGGTGGCCAGCCCCGCGAATTCCCGTGCCACACAACCACGAAGCATCACCGGCACGGCGCCGGGCCGCATGGCGGGTGCACCCGGCGTGCCGAACAGCGACGGGATCGCGACCGTGAACCCGTTGTCCACCAGATGATTACCGAGCGCCAGCACACCGGGGTGCGCGCCGGGCATCTCCGGGATCAACACGACGCCCGGACCCTCGCCCCTGCGGTAGACGTCATGTGTGTAACCGGCCGCGGAGAACGGCGCGACGGTCCACCCCGTCAGGTCTGCTTCCGGGGCGGTCATGGCGTCTCCGTCCGTTACTTGGCGGGCAGTGGCGATGCGGTCTGCGTCGCCGCCGCCAGCGTACGGTACTCGTCGGTACCCGCGGCGCCGGTCAGCGCGATCTGCGCGGGCCCGGTCGGACCGGCCAGCCGCGTCGTCCACACCGGTTCGGCGGGCTCGCCGTCGCCATCGGTGCCCTCGTAGACCACCCATGTCACGCCGTCGACGTCCTGCACCCCGGTCGGCACCACGTCGGGATTGATCGAGCCGACCAGCTTGGCTTCGTCGGCGTTGCTCTGCGTCAGGCTGAGGTACATCCCGCCCGGTGTCAGGAACCCGACCGTGGAGCTGACCGCGCGCGCCGGCTGGCCCGACGCGGGATCGGTGCGTCCGCCGTCGATGCCCTTGCGGCTACCGGAGTTGGAGTGCCAGCCCTCGGGCAGTTCGGGCAATCGGATGGGGATCTCGAGCGCATCGGCGTCGGCCTGTAGCGCGGCCCGGGCGTCGTAGGACGGCGCTGGACCCTGCCCCGGCCCGGCGGGCTGAAACGAGCACATGCCCAGCAGACCGGCCAGAACGATGCAGGCCAGCACCAGCGGCGCCATCGACCAGAACATGTCGCGGCCGTCCTGCAGCAGCCGCGACTTGGCGGGCCGGGGGTGCGGCGCCGGTTGGGCGGCGGCCGCGGCGCGGGGTTCGGGCTGTTCTTCCATTGCCGCCAGTATCCCAGCTCTCACAGGCCGACCGGCTAATGGGACAATCTGCGCATGAGTCCGGCCCGCGGGGAAGCCCCCGATCGAAATCTCGCCCTCGAACTCGTCCGAGTCACCGAAGCCGGTGCGATGGCCGCCGGCCGCTGGGTAGGCCGCGGCGACAAGGAGGGTGGCGACGGCGCGGCCGTGGACGCCATGCGCGAGTTGGTCAACTCGGTGTCGATGCGCGGGGTCGTGGTGATCGGCGAGGGTGAGAAGGACAACGCGCCGATGCTCTACAACGGCGAGGAGGTCGGCAACGGCGACGGGCCGGAGTGTGACTTCGCCGTCGACCCGATCGACGGCACCACGTTGATGAGCAAGGGCCTGTCCAACGCGATCTCGGTGCTCGCGGTGTCCGAGCGCGGCACCATGTTCGACCCGTCGGCGGTGTTCTACATGAGCAAGATCGCCGTCGGCCCCGAGGCTGTCGACGCGATCGACATCACCGCGCCGATCGGGGAGAACATCCGCAAGGTAGCCAAGGCCAAGAATGTCTCGGTCTCCGACCTGACCGTCTGCATCCTCGACCGGCCCCGCCATCAGCAGCTGATCGCCGACGTGCGCGAGGCCGGCGCGAGGTGCCGGCTGATCACCGACGGCGATGTCGCGGGCGCGATCTCGGCGTGCCGGCCGAACACCAGCACCGACATGCTGGCCGGCATCGGCGGCACACCGGAAGGGATCATCGCCGCGGCCGCCATCCGATGCATGGGCGGCGAGATCCAGGGGCAGCTGGCACCCAGAGACGACGAGGAGCGTCAGAAGGCCCTCGACCGCGGCCACGACCTGGATCGCGTGCTGACGACCGAGGACCTGGTCTCCGGTGACAACGTGTTCTTCTGCGCGACCGGGGTCACCGACGGCGACCTGCTCAAGGGCGTCCACTTCTACAGCGGTGGCTGCACCACCCAGTCGATCGTGATGCGGTCGAAGTCGGGCACCGTGCGGATGATCGAGGCGTACCACCGGTTGTCCAAGCTCAGCGAATACTCTGCGATCGACTTCACCGGCGACAGCAACGCCGTCTACCCGCTGCCGTAACACCCAGACACGAAGGGACCACATGAGCATCCGAAGACAACCGCGAGTGAGGATCGCAGCGAGGAACGAGCGAGGACCGGTGGGCCCACGCCCGCAGGGCAGGGGACGAGCGGGAGGCGAGGCATGAGCATCGACTCGTCTCAGGACGTCGAGTACCGCATCGAGCACGACACCATGGGCGAGGTCCGAGTGCCAGTCAATGCGCTGTGGCGCGCGCAGACGCAGCGCGCCGTGGAGAACTTCCCGATCTCCGGCCGCGGTCTCGAGCGCACCCAGATCCGGGCTCTCGGCCTGCTCAAGGGCGCCTGTGCGCAGGTGAACAAGGACCTCGGCCTGCTGGCAGCGGACAAGGCCGACGCGATCATCGCCGCGGCCGGTGAGATCGCCGACGGCAGGCACGATGACCAGTTCCCGATCGACGTCTTCCAGACCGGTTCGGGCACCAGCTCGAACATGAACACCAACGAGGTGATCGCGGGCATCGCGGCGCGCAACGGTGTGACCGTGCATCCCAACGACGACGTGAACATGTCGCAGTCGTCGAACGACACCTTCCCCACCGCGACGCACATCGCCGCGACGGAAGCCGCTGTGCGCCATCTGATCCCGGCGCTCGAGGTGCTGCACGAGTCGCTGGATTCCAAGGCCCGGCAGTGGCGCACCGTCGTCAAGTCCGGTCGCACTCATCTGATGGACGCCGTCCCGGTGACGCTGGGCCAGGAGTTCGGCGGCTATGCCCGTCAGATCGAGGCGGGCATAGAAAGGGTGCGGGCCACGCTGCCGCGGCTGGGTGAACTGGCCATCGGCGGCACCGCGGTCGGCACCGGGCTCAACGCGCCCGACGATTTCGACGAGCGCGTCGTCGCCGTGCTCAGCGAGCAGACCGGGCTGGCCGAATTGCGGGTGGCGGCCAACCATTTCGAGGCACAGGCCGCCCGCGACGGGCTGGTGGAAGCGTCCGGCGCGCTGCGCACCATCGCCGTGTCGCTGACCAAGATCGCCAACGACATCCGATGGATGGGCTCGGGGCCGCTGACCGGGCTCGGCGAGATCCAGCTGCCGGATCTGCAACCGGGCAGCTCGATCATGCCCGGCAAGGTGAATCCGGTGATTCCCGAGGCGGTCACGCAGGTGGCCGCGCAGGTGATCGGCAATGACGCCGCGATCGCTTTCGGAGGCGCGTCCGGTGCTTTCGAACTCAACGTCTACATCCCGATGATGGCGCGCAACATCCTCGAGTCATTCAAGATCCTGACCAACTCCTCGAAGCTGTTCGCCGAACGCTGCATCGACGGCCTGGTGGCCAACGAGGAGCGGTTGCGCGAGTTGGCGGAGTCGTCGCCCTCGATCGTGACGCCGCTGAACTCGGCCATCGGTTACGAGGAGGCCGCAGCGGTCGCCAAGCAGGCGCTCAAGGAGAAGAAGACCATCCGCCAGACCGTCATCGACCGAGGGCTGATCGGCGACAAGTTGTCCGAGGAAGAACTGGACAAGCGTCTCGACGTCTTGGCGATGGCCAAGGTGAAGGACGACGACCGCTAGGGCATCCGCCGGGCGTCATGGGTGAACCCCGACACCAACGGGTATAGGGACGCTCAGCCGAAGTATCTCGATCGGCTGTGAGCAGCTGCGATCCTGGGGGACATGCCGAGGGACGTCGTGATCGGCCAGTCGACACATCTGCGCGCCGTCGCCACCTTCCTGGAGTCGGCGGATGTCGGCCCGTCGGCGCTGCTGATCGAGGGTGAGGCCGGGATCGGCAAGACCACGTTGTGGTCGGCCGCCGTCGAGCAGGCGCGACAGCGCGGTTTCGGGGTCCTCTCCACGCGCGCGACGGCCGCCGAATCCGTGCTCGCCTACACCGCTCTGGCGGACCTGCTCGACGACGCAGACACCGGCGCCTGGGCCGACTTGCCGACCCCTCAACGCCTCGCGCTCGATCAGGTGCTGCTGCGCGCAGACAACGATGCGGTGACCGACCAACGGGCGGTGGCCGCGGCGTTCCTCTCGGTGCTCGAGCGAATCTCTGACGAGCAGCCCGTCCTGGTGGCCATCGACGACCTGCAGTGGCTCGACCCGTCGAGCGTGCACGTGCTCGCGTTCGCGGCGCGCCGGCTCACCGGGCCCACGGGACTGCTGGCCAGTATCCGGACTGATTCCGGCGATGGCGCGGGCACCGCCTGGCTGCAGCTGCCGCGGCCCGAGGCGGTCCATCGAATCCGGTTGAGCCCGTTGAGCGTTCAAGACCTTCATGCCGCGGTGTCCATGCGGCTGCGACGGCCGTTCTCCCGCCCCACGGTCGGGCGGATCCACCGGGTCTCGGGTGGAAACCCGTTCTACGCAATCGAATTGGCCCGCTCGATCGACGAACGCTCTTCGGGTATCGATCCGTCGCTGCCCCAAACGCTGACCGACGTGGTACGTGCCCGGCTGGACGGCCTCGACACCGACGTCAACGACGCGTTGCTCGCCGCCGCGTGCCTGGCCGTGCCCACGGTGGAACTGGTGTCGCAAGCGACGACGGGCGACGACGACCGGCTCGTCGATCTGTTGGAGACGGCCGAGAGCAAAGGCATTGTCGCGATCGACGGCAACCGGATCCGGTTTGCCCATCCGCTACTGGCGACGGGCGTCTACACCCAGGCCTCGCCCGGTCAGCGCCGGTCGATGCACCGCCGGCTCGCCGAGATCGTCGACGAGCCCGAGCTGCGGGCCAGGCATCTGGCGCTGGCTGCCACCCGCGGCGACGAGATCACGTTGCGGGCGCTGGACACGGCGGCGGATTCGGCGCGGGTGCGCGGAGCGCCAGCGGCGGCGGCCGAATTGATGGACCTGGCGATCAGACTCGGCGGCGACACCCCGCAGCGGCGGCTGCGCTCGGCGCTGCACCACTTCGATGCCGGGAACTCCGAACGGGCGGCTGCGGTCCTCGAGGAGGCGATCGAGCACCTGCCGCCAGGCACGTTGCGCGCCGAAGCGTTGAGCCGCCTGGCCGTGGTGCGGCTCTACGGGGAGGGCTTCATCGAAGGCACACGCTTGCTGTGCGACGCGCTCGACGAAGACCATGACAACCGCGCGCTGCGGGTACAGACGCTGATCACGTTGGCCTACACGCTGTTTCACGGCAACGACTTGCAGAAGGGCGTTGCGACCGCCGAGGAGGCGGTCGCGTGCGCCGCGGGCGTCGACAACCCGCATTTGCTCGGCATGGCGCTCGGGATGCTGGTCATAATGCGGTTCGCCGCGGGCGAGGGCTACGACGACGAGTTGCTGCGGCGGGCGCTGGAGCTGGAGGACCCGGAGGCCTACACACCGCTGGTGTTCCGGCCCGCCGTGCAGCACGCGCTGCTGCTGGAATGGACCGGCCGGCTCGACGAGGCGCGCGAGGAGCTGGACAAGATCCTGGCCCGCTGCCTGGAGAAGGGCGAAGAAGGCGAGCACGTGTTCGTCTCGCAGCATGTGGTGACGAACGCGATCTGGCGGGGCGACTTCGTCTGGGCCAACCTGGTCGCCGAGGACGCGCTGGAGAAGGCGCGGCAGATCGGCGGCGACACCCCGCAGTTCCTGACCCAAAGCCTGCGCGCACAGCTGACCGCGTTCGCCGGCCAGGAGGACGCCGCGCGCCAAGCGATCGACGACGCCCTCGAATGTGCCAGGCGCACCGGGGCATTCCGGCTGGCGCAGCGGGTGCTGGCCGCTTTGGGCTTCCTCGAGGTGTCGCTGGGCAACTACCAGGCCGCGGTGACCGCGCTGCAGCCGATGCTGACGCAATTCGATCCGGAGAAGACGCCGACCGAACTGCCCAATGCCGCCTTTCTGCCGGACGCCGTCGAGGCGCTTGTCCGACTGGACCGCCTCACCGAGGCCGAGCCGCTCATCGCAGCGCTGGAGAACAACGGCCGCCGGCTCAACCGCCAGTGGATGCTCGCGGTGGGCGCACGGTCGCGCGCCATGCTGTTGGCCGCCCGCGGCGACCTCGACGGCGCCCACGACGCGGCGCGGCAGGCGATGACCGCACACGAGGACCTGCCGATGCCCTTCGAGCGCGGGCGGACGCTGCTGACCCTGGGCCGGCTCGAGCGTCGTCAGCGCAGGAAGGAGTCGGCGTCGGCGCACCTGCAGGAAGCAGTGGAGATATTCGAGCGCCTGAACATCCCGCTGTGGGCGGCCCGGGCCCGCGCCGAGCTTTCCCTCTCGAGCGTGGGACGACACGGCACCGGCGACCTGACGCCGTCCGAGCGGCGGGTCGCCGAGCTCGCCGCATCGGGGATGAAGAACCGCGACGTCGCGGCCGCGCTGTTCATCAGCCCGAAGACCGTCGAGGCCAACCTTGCCCGCATCTACCGCAAACTCGGCATCAGGTCGCGGGCGGAGCTGGGCCGGCACCTCGGCAGGCCGCACGCGCCCGAAACATCGACCGGGGCATAGGGAAATTCCCTATTCCCCTGTGGCGGCGAAAGATTTACCGTCAAATGGCTGCCCCGTCACCCCGATCGACAGGAGGACCGGTGCGTCTCGACGAAGCTTCCGCGACCCTGACCGACAAGAACACCGCTCTGGTCACGACGGCCACCAGCCAGCCCGCTCTGCGCACCGGGTTCGCGGTGCTGGGCCTGGTGTCGCTGCTCGACCTGCCGCGCGGCGACCGCGCCGATCGGGTGGTGGCGCTGGGTGGGGCGGCGGCCGCCGGCTGGTACCTGGCCCGCAGTAGCCGCCACCGCCAGGGACTTGGGCGCGCTACCGATCGCTGAGAGCCATCACGGCAGCGCGCCGGGGCTGATCTCCTCCAGCATCTCGGTCACCAGCGCGGCAATCGGCGAGCGTTCGCTGCGCAGCAGCGTGATGTGGGCGAACAACGGATGGCCCTTGAGCTTTTCGATCACCGCCGCGACGCCGTCGTGCCGGCCGACGCGCAGATTGTCGCGCTGGGCGACATCGTGGGTGAGCACGACGCGTGACCCCGCGCCCAGTCGCGACAGCACGGTCAGCAACACGTTGCGCTCCAGCGACTGCGCCTCGTCGACGATCACGAACGAGTCGTGCAACGACCGGCCCCGGATGTGCGTCAGCGGCAACACCTCGAGCATGCCGCGCGCCAGCACCTCCTCGAGCACCGCGGGGCTGGCCAACCCCTCGAGCGTGTCGAAGACCGCCTGCGCCCACGGGCCCATCTTCTCGCTCTCGCTGCCGGGCAGGTAGCCGAGGTCCTGCCCGCCGACCGCGTACAGCGGACGGAACACCACGACCTTGCGCTGGGTGCGGCGCTCCAGCACGGCCTCCAGCCCTGCGCACAGCGCCAGCGCGGATTTGCCGGTACCAGCCTTGCCGCCGAGCGACACGATGCCGACGGACTCGTCGAGCAGCAGGTCCAACGCCACCCGTTGTTCGGCGGAGCGGCCGCGCAGCCCGAACGCCTCCCTGTCCCCGCGCACCAACTGCACCCGCTTCTCCGGCGTCACCCTGCCCAGCGCGTGCGAGGTGCCGCCGAGCAATCGAATCCCGGTGTGGCAGGGCAGGTTTCGAGCAGCCTCCAGATCCGTCTCGCCGTCGGCGAACAGCGCATCGATGTCGTCGGCGCCGACCTCCACCTCGGCCATCCCCGTCCAGCCGGATGTGATGACGTCCTGGGCGTGGTATTCGTCGGCCGACAACCCGACCGCACCGGCCTTCACCCGCAGCGGGATGTCCTTGCTCACCAGCGTGACATGCTTACCTTCGGCTGCCAGGTTGGCCGCGACGGTCAGGATCCGCGCATCGTTGCTGTCGGTGCGAAACCCCGCCGGTAGCACCGACGGATCGCTGTGGTTGAGCTCTACGTGAAGTGAACCGCCTTGTACGCCAACGGGAATCGGCTGATCGAGCCGGCCGTATTCGAGCCGCAGATCGTCGAACATCCGCAGTGCCTGACGCGCGAACCAGCCGAGCTCATGATGGTGACGCTTGGCTTCGAGTTCGCTGATCACCACCAGCGGAACCACGACCTCATGCTCGGCAAAGCGCGTGCCGGCCCAGGGATCTGACAGCAGCACCGAGGTATCGAGCACATAGGTCCGAACGGCCGATTCAGTCACGTGGCGCTCCTCGCGTCTCACTTGGCTTCATGCGGCCCCGCACGAACCTTCGGCGGACACTGCGGCACTGAGACCGGGGCCGGTCCCTTCGTGATCGAAACGATCGGTACCGCCCGGACAGCAAAGCAAGTCGCTAGCCATCGGAAGCGACGCTACTCCCGTTGCGGCACATGCGCCGTGCAGGCGCGCCGTAGTGTTCGCCGCTGCTCGCGAGTGCGGTGACCGGCCGGTTACGCGGAGGCGAACTCGCGCAGCTTCGGCTCGTCGGCCAGTCCCCAGGCGGCGATCCGGTCGGCGGTCACCTGGCGCAACTGCTCGGGCCCGAAGATGCCGGCCTCGGCGACGCGCTGCAGCTTGTCTGCGTAGGCGTCGATGTCGCCGCCGACGACGTCGAGTTCGGCGGCGCGGTGTGCGATCGCATCGACGGTTTCGTCGCGGCTGGTCGACAGCAGATGCGCGACGAGGTTGGCGAAGAACTCCTCATGTCGTTCCTCGTCCTTGGCGATGCGCCCGATGAGGCGCTTGAGCACCGGTTCGGTGATCTTGGCCTCGAGGTTGCGGCAGAAGACGGCGTGCGCCCGTTCGAAGAACGCCATGAACACCAGCCGCTCGACCTGGCTGTAGGTGTCGGCGCGGTAACCCTTCATCACGTGCTCAACGCGCACGTCCTCGTTGGCGGCCGGGTCGATCTCGCGAGTCACGACGAGGTAGTTGCGCAGCGCGATCGCGTGCAGGTGCTCCTCCGCGGTCCACCGGCCGATCCAGCGGCCCCACTTCTCCTCGAGGATGAAGCTGAACACGAACTCGCGGTGAAAGCTCGCGAGGTTGTCCTTGGTGATGAGCAGGATCTCCAGCGCATCGGTGACGTCTTTCGGCAGCGTCACCTGCGACGGGTCCCAGTCCTTCCCGCCGAGAAACGCGAAGTTCTCGCCCTGGTCGAACGGTACGTAGTCGTGCGCGTACCAGAGGTCCTCGGAATCGATGTGACGACGCAGCTCCTGCTGCACGACCGGCTCGAGTTCGAGGATCAGCGCATTCGGTACAGGTTTCTGTGCCATAAAAGTAACTGTAACCCGAGTTCACACGTTCTCTGAAATCGGCTCGCCACTTACAGCTGCAACCCCGGGTACAGCGGGTTTGCGGTCAGCAGCTCGGCGGACGCGGCGTGCACACGCTCGGCGGTGCCGTCGGCGAGGGTGTATTTGGCCTTCGATGTGCCCTGGGGTTCGGTGTTCGACAGCACGTCGACGATCAGCTCGGCCACCCGGTCGAAATCGTCGGCGCCGAACCCGCGCGTGGTCAGCGCCGGCGTGCCGAGACGGATGCCGCTGGTGTACCAGGCGCCGTTCGGATCCGCCGGCACGGAGTTGCGGTTGGTGACGATGCCCGCGTCGAGCAGTGCGGACTCGGCCTGCCGGCCGGTCAGGCCGAACGAGGTGACGTCGAGCAGCACGAGGTGGTTGTCGGTGCCGCCAGTCACCAGCCCTGCGTCGCGCTTGAGGAAGCCGTCCGCCAGTGCCTGCGCGTTGTCGGCGACGCGCTGCGCATACGCCTGGAACGCGGGCTGGCGGGCCTCGGCAAGCGCGACGGCCTTGGCCGCCATCACGTGCGACAGCGGTCCGCCCAGCACCATCGGGCAGCCCTTGTCGACGGCGTCGGAGAACTCCGGCTGGGCCAGCACCATCCCGCCGCGCGGCCCGCGCAGCGACTTGTGGGTCGTCGTGGTGGTGACGTGCGCGTGCGGCACCGGATCCTCGTCGCCGGTGAAGACCTTGCCCGCGACGAGGCCCGCGAAGTGCGCCATGTCGACCATCAACGTCGCACCCACCTCGTCGGCGATCTCGCGCATCGTGGCGAAGTTGACGCGCCGCGGATAGGCCGAGTACCCCGCCACGATGATCAGCGGCTTGAACTCGCGGGCGGCTTCGGCCACCGCGCTGTAGTCCAGAAAACCGGTGCCCGGATCGGTGCCGTAGCTGCGCTGGTGGAACATCTTGCCGGAGATGTTCGGCCGGAAGCCGTGGGTGAGGTGGCCGCCGGCGTCCAGTGACATTCCCAACAGCCGCTGGTTGCCGAGCTTGTTGCGCAACGTCTCCCAGTCCTGTTCGGACAGCTCGTTGACGTGCTTGGCATTGAGTTCGGCAAGGCTGGGTGCTTCTATGCGGGTGGCCAGGATCGCCCAGAACGCAACGAGGTTGGCGTCGATACCGGAGTGCGGTTGCACGTAGGCGTACGGCGCTCCGAATAGTTCACGGGCGTGTTCGGCGGCGAGGCTCTCGACGGTGTCGACGTTCTGGCAGCCCGCATAGAACCGGTGCCCGATCGTGCCCTCGGCGTACTTGTCGGAGAACCACGTGCCCATGGTCAGCAGCACCGCCGGCGAGGCGTAATTCTCGCTGGCGATCAGCTTGAGCGAATCCCGTTGGTCGGCAAGCTCTTTGCGCGTCGCCGCCGCGATGCGCGGCTCGACGGATTCGATGACCTGCAGCGCGGCCCGGTAGGCGGCACTCGCGGTCTCGGCGTACTCCGCGCCGGGAGCGCCAGCGTGTGAGGTCACGGGGTCTGCAGTCATGGGGCTAGCCTACTTTCCGCTGCTCTCGCGAACGGCACCCCGCCTCAGGCAGCCCGCAGCGCCGATGGGATCAGCGGCTCGTCGAGCAGCGTCCCGAACCGTTGGGTCAAGCTGACGTGGTCGGGCCTGGCGTCCAGCCAACTCCGCAGCAGCCGGTAGCCCTCGACGTACGTGCTGGTGTAGGCGCGCCACAGCGGCGAGGACAAGAACCGCAACATCTGGCGGGCGCGCTCGTCGTTGACCAACAGCCACCGCTTGAGGAACTCGACGACCTCATCGACGTCGCGGTGCTCGTCGTGCAGCATCAGCGCGGCGTCCTGCCGCACCTCCGCGAGCGCCGATGCCGCCTCCGACACCGCCTGAGCGCGGTCGCCGTCGAACCGCAGCCCCAGGTCGGCGTAGATCTCGCCGGCCCACGCGCCCCAGTCCGGGCCGATCGCCGCGTAGAGCGCGAGGTCGGCCAGGCCCTCGGCCATCAGGCACTGGGGGGTGTTGACCAGGAAGATCGTCTGCTCCGTCTGGCCCCTGACCTCGACCAGACCCGCCTCCTTACGGCAGTGCTCGGTGTGGTGGCCGGGATAGGACTCGTGGGCGACCAGCCGCGGCAGGTTCGACATCTGCTGTCTGAGGTCCGCATTGACGGCCACGGTCGACTTGTAATCCCCGTGGTAGTAATTGAAGCCCGACCACGGCTTGTCGGTGACCACCTCATAGGTGACGGTCTCGGCGTCGGGCAGCGGATACTCCGCACGCACGCCGTCGCGCAGCGCGCTGGAGAACGCGTGAATGCACTCCTCGAGGCGGGCGGGCGGGATCTCCTCCCCTGCCCGGTAGGCCTGCATCCGGTCGGCGAGCGAACCGGTCCCGCCCAACACTTCGTCGAGTCGCCGATGGGCCTGCCGGTACTGCTCGGGATCGCCCTTGCTGATGCGCACATCGAAGTACGCCTGCACCTCGTCGACGAAGCCGACGTCCTCGCCGGCGAACTTGCGGCCGGCGCAGGCGAGAGCGCGCAAATGGGCGGCGACGTAGTCGGCCCGCTGCTGGTCGAGGCCCGCGGGCAGCTCCGCCAGCAGCCGCTCGGCCTGCCGGGCCAAGTCGGCGGGATCCGGCGGCGGCTCGGCGGCCACCGCGCGCCGCAGCGCCGGATCGCCGGTGAATGAGTCGACGTAGCCCTCCTCCACCCGGTCGAAGCGCAAACCGAGCAGCAGATACTCCCGGACTGCCGAAACTGAGGTGCTGGCGATCATGGTCTCAACGGTAAATGCAAGACTGAGCGCATGGCGCGGCTGAGTGAACCCAGCCCATATGTGGAGTTCGACCGGAGTCAGTGGCGGAATCTACGCATGTCGACTCCGCTGAAGCTCACTGAGGACGAGCTGAAGAAGCTGCGCGGTATCGGCGAAAAGATCGACCTGCTCGAAGTCGAGGAGGTCTATCTCCCGCTGGCGCGGCTGATTCACCTTCAGGTTGCCGCGCGCCAACGGTTGTTCGCGACGACCGCCGAGTTCCTCGGTGAGCCTCAGCAGAATCCGGACCGGCCGGTGCCGTTCGTCATCGGCGTTGCGGGCAGCGTCGCGGTCGGCAAATCCACGACGGCCCGTGTGCTGCAGGCACTTCTGGCCCGTTGGGAACATCATCCGCGGGTCGATCTGGTCACCACCGACGGGTTCCTCTATCCGAATTCCGAGTTGGTGCGCCGGAACTTGATGGGCCGCAAAGGTTTTCCCGAAAGCTACGACCGTCGTGCGCTGATGCGGTTCGTCACGACGGTCAAGTCCGGTTCGGAATACGCGTGTGCGCCCGTGTATTCGCATCTGCTGTATGACATCGTGCCGGGTGAAAAGCAGATCGTCCGTCATCCGGACATCCTGATCCTCGAGGGCCTCAACGTGTTACAGACGGGGCCGACGCTGATGGTGTCCGACCTGTTCGACTTCTCGGTCTATGTCGATGCCCGCATCGACGACATCGAACAGTGGTACATCGACCGGTTTCTGGGCCTGCGGTCGACGTCGTTCGCCGATCCTGCTTCCCACTTTCACCACTACGCGACGCTCACCGACGAGCAGGCGGTGTTCGCCGCCCGCGACATCTGGCATTCCATCAACCGGCCGAACCTGATCGAGAACATCCTGCCGACCCGACCGCGCGCGACGCTGGTGTTGCGCAAGGACGCCGACCACTCGATCAACCGGTTGCGGCTGCGCAAGTTGTAGCTGCCACGCGCGGGCAGACGCGTTCGCCTACCGCTTGATTCGGCGCCAGCCCTGGTATTGCAGCTCGGCGAATGCCAGCGTGTACACACCGGTCGCGAGCGTCAGCACCACGCCGATCGTCGTCAGCGGGAACACGTCGGAGACGACCAGCACCACCGCGGCGACGGCGTACACGACGTTGGCGACGATCACCGCCATGCCTGCCCGCTTCACCGAGGGCAGCGCCGCGAGGCCGAGCACAGCCAACCCGTAGGCGATGAAGAAAGCGCTCATCGCGTACTCGAAGGTGATCGTGGTGCCCGACGTCTCGGCCAGCCAGCCGGCGAGCGGCAGCCCGGCGATCCCGGCCAGGCCGGTCAGGATGGCGTCGGCGCGCATGGCGAAGCGCAACAGTGAGTCGGTCGACTCGTTCAGTCTGAGAGTGCTCAGTGCGGTCATCGGTGCGATTCCTTTCTGGTGGGTTATCTGGTGGGGTAGTGAGGGACCGTTCCGGAGCCGACGCCGCAACCTCTTACGACGGCGGCTCCGGACCAGTCATGAGGGGGTCACGTCAGGCGACGCACCCCGAGGTACTGGGCGTAGGCGAAGGCGAGGGTGACGGCGGTGAATCCGACGGTGCCGGCGACGCCGAGTTCCGTCAGTGGCAGCCAGCCGGCGACCAGCACCCCGCCCATCACCACCGCGAACACGACATTGCCGACGAGCACGCCGAGTCCGACGCGCCGGACGTCGGGCACTCCGGCCGCCAGAAACAGCGCGGCCCCGTAGCCGACGAGCGCGGCGCCGGCGATCCACTCGCTGGTGGCCGACAGACCGGACACTCTCGAGAGCGGGTCGGCGGCCATCGCGACGACCAGTCCGATGCCCGCGCACAGCGTCGCGTCGGCCCGTAGCGCGAAACGCAGCAGGGCGTCGGCGGCGATCTCATCGCCGGGGTCCCGGAGGGGACGGGTAGTTGTGGTGGTGGTCATGTCACCGACGATGCGCGGATACCGCTGCCAGATCGACGCAGAACGCTGCCAGTTACTGCCAACCGCAGGTGGCGGTCAGTCTGGGGCGGCGACCAGGTTGCCGCGCAGGTCGGCGGCGATCAACCGCGCGGCGGCGTTCTGCCAGTTGTGCAGCGACCGCTGCGGCACCTCGGTGACGAACCACTGCCAGGCTTGGCGCGCCACCGGGTCGAGCCCCGCGGGCGTGGCGTTCTGGGCGTAGGCCCGCACCCCGACGACGTACGGGAAATACAGGGAGTTGTAGTGCCGCCACTGCTCGGTGGTGCCGAACTCGCCGCCGTCGCGCGGTTTGAGCCGGGCGATGCGGTCGGCCAGCAGCGCCTTGAGTTCGTTGGCACGCTCCAGCGGTTGATCCGGCGCGCCGCGGGCGGCCAGGCGCTCGTCGATGATCGGCAGGGCGGTCAACGGGCTGGCGACGAGCTTGGACAGGTCGCCGTAATGGCCGAGCGCGCGCCGGGTGAGCCGGGCGAAGGTGTCGTCGTCGATGCCGTCGAGTGGGTTGGTCGACCGCAGCGGCAGCGCCGCCTCGGTGCGGCGCAGGGCGGCGCGATCGGCGCGCAGGGCGGGTGACCGGGAGAACGCCAACCGGTCGAGGACGCCGGCGAGCGGATCGGCGAGCACGTTGATCGCGATCGCGATGCCCAGGCTGGTGAACAGCAGCACCGTCAGCGCGATGTCGTGCCCCGTGACGGCCAGTCCGATCAGCGCCTGGCCGCCGAACAGCACCGCGACCACGGCGGTTGCGGCGAAGGAGCGCAGCATGTCGGCACGCAACGCCTGCCCCTCGTCGAACGCGTCGCCGATGGCGACCGCGATTCCCAGCAGTGCGACGTCGAACCCGGTGGACGCCAACGCCACCCAGCTCGGCACCAGGCCGAGCGGGATGACGAGGATCGCGTTGCCCAACGCGAAGAACAGCGTCGCGATGACGACGAAACCCAACACCGGGCCGGGCTGCCACCGGCGTAGCACCGCGTTGATCATCGCGCCCAACACCGAAAGTGAGATCGCGGCGAACATCACCCAGTGCCCGAGGCGCACCGGACCGTCGACGCTGCCGGCCATTGCGGCGCCGGTGAGGGCCACCGCGGCGACGCCCGCGACGAGCGCGATCTCACCCGCGCGGCTGCGCCACGTGTCGCGGGGCCGGGACAGCTCCAGGAGCACCGCGAACCACGCGACGCCGGGCACGGCGACAAGGTAGATCTCGATGCGGCTGAGCACGTCGGAGCCGCTCGTCGTCCGCACGGCGTCCAGCGCGACGACCGCCGCGAAACTGGTCAGCCCGATCGCGGCCAGGACCAGCTCGGGTTTGCGCGGGTCCCGCGCCAGTAGGTACAGGCCCAACCACCAGCTGAGCGCGAACACCACCGCCGACAGCGCAGCCATGGGTTCAGTGTCCCATCACATCCCACATCGGCTGAGCCGATCACATGCCATAGCGACGATGGCGCGCGGTGTAGTCCCGCAATGCGCGCAGGAAGTCGACCCGCCGGAATGCCGGCCAGTACGCCTCGGTGAACCACATCTCCGAATACGCGCTCTGCCACAACAGAAAGCCCGACAGCCGCTGCTCCCCCGATGTCCGGATGACGAGGTCGGGATCGGGCTGTCCCGAGGTGTAGAGATTCTCCGAGATCGCGTCGATGGTGACTGCTTCGATCAGCTGTTCCCCGGAGACACCGTTGGCCAGTTCCTTGCCGAGCAGTTGCCGGACGGCGTCGACGATCTCCTGGCGCCCGCCGTAGCCGACGGCGAGGTTGACATGGAAAGAACCCGGTCCCGCATCGGTCGACTCGACCGCGTCACGCAGCCGCCGGGCGGGCTCCTCGCCGATCAGCTCGAGGTCACCGACGGTGCGCACGCTCCAATGGTTCGCAGGCGCGCAGATCTCCTCGACGACGTCGGTGATGATCTCGATCAGCGGAGACAGTTCGTCGGGAGCGCGCTGCAGGTTCTCGGTGGACAGCAGATACACGGTGGCCATCTCGATGCCCGCGGCCTGGCACCAGCGCAGCATTTCGGCGATCTTGCGGGCGCCCATCCGGTAACCGACGCTGACGTCATCGTGGCCAAGGTCACGTGCCCATCTACGGTTGCCGTCGCAGAGCACGGCAATATGGCGCGGCAGTTGGGATTTGGCCCGCGCCAGCTCCTGGCGCAACCGCAGCTCATACAGCCGGTAGGCCGGCTCTTTGAGGCGCGGCGGAATGAGCTCCACGAGGATCCAGACTACTGTGAGGTTCACAAACCCCCATGGCATTAGTGGAGGTGACATGACCCGATCCATCGACGCCACCGATTCCGACCGGTCCGCACGGCCGCACGGCCCTGCCGAGGACCTCCCGGAAGCCGTCGTCGACGGTGTCGCCAATTTCATCGGCAAGCCCCGGTTACGCGGGTGGATCCACGTCTACGCCGCGGTGATCGCGGCGATATGCGGCGCCACGCTGGTGTCGGTGTCGTGGTCGGTGCAGTCCACCCGCGCCGGGATCGCGACGTTGATCTACACGCTGACGATCGTGGCGATGTTCACCGTCAGCGGTGCCTACCACCGGGTGCATTGGACGTCGGATACCGCGCGCAAGTGGATGAAGCGCCTCGACCACTCGATGATCTTCGTGTTCATCGCGGGTAGCTACACGCCGTTCGCTCTGCTGGCGCTGCCGTCGGGCGACGGCATGGTGTTGTTCTGGATCGTCTGGGGCGGCGCGATCGCGGGCGTGCTGCTCAAGTGTTTCTGGCCGTCGGCGCCGCGATGGGTGGGCGTGCCGCTCTACATCCTGCTCGGTTGGGTGGCGGCGTGGTTCGTCGGCCCGATCACCCAGGGCGCGGGCGTCGCCGCGCTGGTGTTGCTGATCGTCGGCGGGGCGCTCTACAGCATCGGCGGCGTGCTGTACGCGCTCAAGTGGCCCGACCCGTGGCCGTCGGTGTTCGGCCACCACGAGTTCTTCCACGCGTGCACCGCGGTCGCGGCGATCTGCCACTACATCGCGATGTGGTTCGCCGTCTTCTAGCCCTCACTCAGAGCTGGCTGACGTTCTCCGGCGTCCAGTAGGCCTTCATCGACGCGATCTTGCCGTCCTCGTTGAAGGTCATCACGCTGATGATCTCGATGCGCATCTTGTTCTCGCCCAAATCGATCGTGAGCGCCCAGTAGAACGCGACCTCGTTGCCGAGCGCCCGCAGCGTGACGACGTCGGCCTGGGCGCCCATCGTGGGAAGCGCATCGTAGAAACCGCGAATCGCCTTGCGGCCGATGTGCACTTCACCGCCGACCGGGTCCTCGACGGTCGCGTCGTCGGCGTAGAGCTCGGCGACGTCATCGGCCTTGCCCTGGGCGGCCAGCTCGAGGTAGCGGTTGACGGTCTTGGCGTTGTCCTCCGGCGTCGACATGCGCCGAACGCTACACGGACGCACTCAATGCAGCAGCCAGTTCCGAGGTGGTCGTGACCGGCAGGTCGCAGGCCCGGCCGCGGCAGACGTAGGCGGCGTCGGCCCCGTCGACGCGGTCGCGGCCGATCAGCAGCTCCGACGAGTTCACCGGCCCGCCGACGACGACAGCTCCTCCGGGGGCCAGTCGGCGCGCGGCCGCCAACAGCTCCGAGTGTCCGGGCTCGCACGCGACCGCGATCTGAAGCGGCCCGCGCACGGCCGCTTCGGCGACGGCGAGCCAGTGCCCGCCCGAGCGCGGCAGCCGGGTCAGGATCGGCGTGGCGGCCGCCAGGGCGGCCTCGGCCGCCGCGGCGTAACGGTCGGCCCGCTCGGCGGGAGCGAGGTGGGCGGCCACGAGCAGCGCCTCGGCGATCAGCGACGCGCCCGACGGCGTCGCGCCGTCGAGCGGATCCGCGGGCCGCACCATCAACGCCTCGGCGTCGTCGGCGGTGTCGAACCAGCGCCCTGGGCGGTCGGGGTCGGCAAAGTGCTCGAGCGCGATGTCCAGCAGCGTCAGTCCCGCGTCCAGCCACAGCGTCGCACCGGTCATCTGGTGCAAGGTCAGCAGTCCGGTGGCCAGCGCCGCGTGGTCCTCGAGGATCGCCGCGCTGTCGCCGACCTGGCCGCCGAGACTCGCCCGTCGCAACCTACCGTCGACCATGTGCAGATTCCAGACGGCATGCGCGCATTGCGTTGCGGCGTCGAGGAATTCAGGCTGGTCGAGCGCGACACCCGCTTCGGCGAGGGCGGTGATCGCCAGACCGTTCCACGCGGTGACGACCTTGTCGTCACGACCGGGCTGCGGTCGGGTGAGCCTGGCCGCCAGCAGGGCCGCGCGCACCCTGGCGAACCGTTCCGGTTCGTCGGGGTCGCGGGGTAACTGCAGCACCGAGGCGCCGTGTTCGAATGTCCCCGTCTCGGTGATCTCGAAAAGTTCTGCGGCCCAACGTCCGTCGTCGTCACCAAGCACTTCGGCCAGCTGCGCCGGGGTGAACACGTACGTCAGGCCTTCGACCCCGGCGGCGTCGGCGTCCAGCGACGAGGCGAACATGCCATCGGCACCGAGCTCATCGATCATGAACGCTGCCGTCTCCGCAGCCACCTTGCGCGCCAACGGATTCGCCGTGCGCCGCGCCCAATGGGCGTAGGCGCGCAGCAGCAGTGCGTTGTCGTACAACATCTTCTCGAAATGCGGCACCACCCAGGACGCGTCGACACTGTAGCGGGCGAACCCGCCCGCCAACTGGTCGTAGATGCCGCCGCGGGCCATCGCGGTACAGGTGCGCTCCACGGTCTCCATGGGCATGACGTCGCCGGTGCGTTCGTGGTTGCGCAGCAGCGCCTCGAGCAACGCAGACGGCGGAAACTTCGGTGCGCCGGACGGATTGGTGGCGAAGCCGCCACGTACGACGTCCTCGTCCTGCAGCACCGCGGCCACGGCATGGTCACACAGCGCCGGCTGCATCGGCGGCCCGCCACCCGGAAGGCCGGACGCCATCGACCGCAGCTCGTCGGTGATCTTGTCCGACGCCTCCTCCACTTCGCCGCGACGGTTACGCCAGGTGTCGCTCACCGCGGCCAGCAGTTGCAGGAAGGTGCGTTTGGGGTAGTACGTCCCGCAGAAGAACGGCCTGCCGTCGGGGGTGAGGAAGCACGTCATCGGCCAGCCGCCCTGTCCGGTCAGGGCAACGGTCGCGTTCATGTACACCGCATCGAGGTCGGGGCGCTCCTCGCGGTCGACCTTGATGCACACGAACCCGTCGTTCATCGCCGCAGCCACTTCGGTGTCGGCGAACGACTCGTGCGCCATCACGTGGCACCAGTGGCACGCGGCGTAACCGATCGACAGCAGGATCGGCACGTCGCGACTGGCCGCCTCGGCCAGCGCCTCGGGCGTCCACTGCTGCCAGTGCACCGGGTTGTCGGCGTGCTGGCGCAGATAGGGGCTGGTGGCCCGCGCGAGGCTGTTCGTGATCGTTCAACGCCTTCCCGGTGACGGCTCCTCGATCGTGGGCTCGACACTGTCAGCGCCGCATTGAGCCCTAACGGGTTGATTGCCCGCATCAGGTGCGAGTAATCAACCCCTTGGAGTCCAAAGGACCCTCAGCCGCCGGGCTCACGCTTGGGTTCGTCGGGCGGCGCGTCGGATTCGCTCGGCGCCTTCGACTCAATCGGCGGCTCAACGGTGCTATCCGCCTCCGCGCTGGGCGCCTCGAACGACTTCGGCACCTTGCGCAGGTGCCGGTTCATCGACCGGACCAGCAGGAACGTCCCAATCAGCAGCAGCACCACGACCAGCAGGCCGAGCGGGCTTGCCTTGCCGAAATCCGGACCGGTCTCGCGCGGCTGGTCCTGCGCCAGCAGGACGACGTTGAGCATGAGGTTCATCGGTCCTCGATCCCGGCGAAAAGGTCGTCCTCCGGCAGCGAGACCGGCACCCGGGAGCGGGCCAGCTCGAACTCCTCGGTCGGCCAGAGCCGCTGCTGCCATTCGATCGGCGCGCGGAAGAAGTCCCCGTTGGGATCGATCTGGGTGGCGTGGGCGCGTAGCGCGTCGTCCCGCAGCGCGAAGTACTTGGCGCACTCGATCCGGGTGGTCACCCGCTTGGCGAAGATGTCGTGATCGGGATCCCAGTGCTTGAGCCACTTCTCGAACGGGCCCACCTCACCGTGCTTGGCGAACTCGTCCTGCAGCAGTTGCATTCGTTGCCGCAGGAAACCGTGGGTGTAGTAGAGCTTCTGGACATTCCACGGTTCGCCGGCGTCGGGGAACAGCCGATAGTCACCCGCGGCCTCGTAGGCGGCCATCGAGACCTGATGGCACCTGATGTGATCCGGGTGCGGATAGCCGCCGTTCTCGTCGTAGGTGGTCATGACGTGCGGGCGGAATTCGCGCACTACACGCACCAGCGCCTCGGCCGGCTGCTCGAGCGGCACCACGCCCAGGCAACCGTCGGGCAGCGGCGGGGGAGGGTCGCCTTCGGGCAGTCCCGAGTCGACGAAACCGAGCCAGTGATGCTCCACCCCGAGGATCTCCGCGGCCTTCGCCATTTCATCGCGCCGGATCTCGGCCATCCGGCCATGCACCTCGGGCAGGTCCATGGCGGGGTTGAGGATGTCGCCGCGCTCGCCCCCGGTCAGCGTGACCACGAGCACGCGGACGCCCTCGTCCGCGTATCGGGCCATCATGGCGGCGCCCTTGCTGGACTCGTCGTCCGGATGGGCGTGCACGGCCATCAACCGCAGTTCGCTCAACCTGTTCTGCCTTACTAATCGCGATCCGTCGTCTCCGGGGGATAACAACCCATCGGGACAGCCCTATAGTTCCAGTTCTGTAGATCTATCCGACGGGGAGCCCAGAAAACCAGATGATCGAGCGTCCCGCCGAGCGCTATGGGCGCCAGCGGCTGTCCCGCCGTCACCGCCGATGGGTCGCCGTCGGGTTCACGGTGCTCGCGCTGGCGGCCGGTGTCGCGGTGGCGATCGTTGCGTTCGGCCGGTTCGGCAGCGACGACGTCACGGGTGAGCTGAGCGCGTACCGACTCATCGACGATGAGACCGTTTCGGTGACGATCAGCGTCACCCGCGAGGACCCGTCTCGGCCGGTGGTGTGCATCGTCCGTGCCCGGTCGATCGACGGCGCCGAGACCGGCCGACGCGAGGTGCTGGTGCCCCCGTCGGAGCAAACGACCGTGCAGGTGACTGCGCCCGTGAAGGCCACCCGGCAACCCGTCATCGGCGATATTTACGGCTGCGGCACCGATGTGCCGCCATATCTGGTGAGCCCTTGAGATCACGATGATTCGTGGGGCACAACAAACGGCGAACTGCGAATACGTGACGAACCGCGGTCTTCACGGTGCTATCATGGTTCGAGTACACGGTTCCCGCTGGGGCCGTGTATTGCTGCATTTGGTGCGCTGATCAAGCCTCTTGATTAATACCTGATGAACGCGGCAATACACGTCAAGCTCCCGGCGCCGCACCCACAAGACTTCTTACGCGAGAAGTGCGCGAGAGCAACGACGACAGGAGCGCGACGACATGACCGACACGCAGGTCACCTGGCTGACGCAGGAGGCATACGACCGGTTGAAGGCGGAGCTCGACCAGCTGATCGCCAACCGGCCGATCATCGCCGCCGAGATCAACGACCGCCGTGAAGAGGGCGACCTGCGCGAGAACGGCGGTTACCACGCCGCCCGTGAGGAACAGGGTCAGCAGGAAGCGCGAATCCGACAGCTGCAGGAGCTGCTCAACAACGCCAAGGTCGGCGAGGCACCGAAGCAGTCCGGCGTCGCGCTGCCCGGTTCGGTGGTCAAGGTGCAGTACGGGGACGACGAGACCGACACGGAGACGTTCCTGATCGCCACCCGCCAGGAGGGCATCAGCGACGGCAAACTCGAGGTGTACTCGCCCAAGTCGCCGCTGGGCGAGGCGCTGATCGACGCGAAGGTCGGTGACGTGCGCACGTACACAGTGCCCAGCGGGAGCACGGTCAAGGTGAAGCTGCTCGAGGCCGAGCCTTACCACGCCTGACACAGGCGCCCCAGCTGGATACGCGCCCCAGCGCCCCGGCTGGATACGCGCCCACGCGCCCCGGCTGGATACGCGCCCCGGCGCGGTGCGGTTTAGCATCCGCTCATGGCGCAGATCGCCGAGGACCTGTTCCTCCTGCTGATCGACAACGCGTCCGCGCAGCCGGTTCTGGAGCGTCACCGCCGCGAGCGGGTGTTGTCTGCCGCGGTTCTGCTCGATCTGGCGCACGCCTGCCGGATCCGGCCGTCGGTCGACGGTGAGGCGGTCGAACGCGGCCACCTGATCGCGCTTGCGGTGGCGGGCGCGATAGACCCGGTCGCCGAACCGGCGTTCCAACTGTTGCGGCACCGCCCGCTGCGCCCGAAAACGGCGGTGAAGCGGCTGGCCAAGCACACCGAGAGCCACATCGCCGGCCAGCTGGAGCGCACCGGTCAGATTCGGCGTGTCCCGTTGCCGGACAAGCGATTCGGCCATGAGTTCGCGTGGCCACTGATCAACCGTGACCGCGCCGGGCTGGCCCGTTCGGCACTGTTGTCGGCACTGTTCGACCGTAGGCCACCCAGTCCTACGACGGCGGCGATCATCTCGCTGCTGCATGCGGTCGACGGACTGGGTGCGCTGCTGAGCCTCAACGACCGCGGATGGCGGTGGGTACACGCGCGGGCGGGCGAGATCTCACTGGGCAGTTGGGTCGACGAGTACCCGACCGGGCTGCCCGAGGTGAACCTGGCGATCACCGCGTCGGCGTTGCGCCGGGCGCTGACGTAGTCTCTGCGCGGCTAACTGAGCGCCTGCTCCACATCGGCGAGCAGATCCGCGACGTCCTCGATACCGACCGACAGCCGCACCAGGTCGTCGGGCACCTCCAACTGCGAACCGGCCGTGGAGGCGTGGGTCATCGCACCGGGATGCTCGATCAGCGACTCGACGCCGCCCAGCGACTCGGCGAGGATGAAAACCTCTGTCCGCGAGCAGAATTTACGCGCCGCGTCCGCTCCCCCGCGCAGCCGCACCGAAATCATGCCGCCGAACCCGCTCATCTGCCTGGCCGCTACCTCATGTCCAGGATGGGCGGGCAGCCCCGGGTAGAGCACGGTCTCGATCGCGGGATGACCGTCGAGGAACTCGGCGAGCACCGCCGCGTTGTCGCTGTGCCGCTGCATGCGCAGCACCAGCGTCTTCAACCCCCGCAAGGTCAGGTAGGCGTCGAACGGGCCGGGGACCGCGCCCGCGCCGTTCTGCAGGAAGGCGAACGCCGAGTCGAGTTCCTCGTCGTTGGTCAGCAGCGCACCGCCCACTACGTCGGAATGCCCGCCGATGTACTTGGTGGTGGAGTGCAGCACGATGTCGGCCCCCAGCAGCAGCGGCTGCTGCAGCGCCGGCGAAGCGAATGTGTTGTCTACCAACACTTTCACGTTCGATGTCGCCGCGAGTTGGGCGATCCCGGCGATGTCGGCGATCGACAGCAACGGGTTGGTGGGCGTCTCGACCAGGATCAGCCGGGTGCTGGGCGTGACCGCCGCACGCACGGCGTCGAGGTCGGCGAGCGACACGGCGGTGTAGTCGATGCCCCATTTGGTGAACACCTTGTCGATCAGCCGGAAGGTTCCGCCGTAGGCGTCGTCGGGCATCACGACGTGATCGCCGGGCCGCAGAACAGCGCGCAGCGCGCAGTCGGTGGCGGCCATACCGGACGCGAACGCGCGCCCGTAGGTGGCCGCTTCGACCGCGGCCAGCGACGTCTCCAGCGCCGCCCGGGTGGGATTGCCGGTCCGGGCGTACTCGTACCCGTCGCGCAATCCGCCGACGCCGTCTTGCGCGAACGTCGAACTCGCATAGATCGGCGCGTTGACCGCCCCGGTGGTCAGGTCGGGGCGGACGGCGTGGATGGCCTTGGTGGACAGGCCCTGCCTTCTGTTCTCGGTCATCACCGCTCAGCCTAGCGACGCCGGCGGTGCGCGCGGACCGGTGTAGACATGGACCATGAACCCCCCTACGCGCCTCGACGATCTGCTCGAGTTGGATTCATACCTGTCGCCCGAGGACGTCGAGCTGCGCCAAACGGTGCGCCGGTTCGGCGAACAGCGGCTGCGGCCGTACATCGCAGAGTGGTTCGAGACCGGTCAGGTACCGGTCCGCGAGCTGGCCTCGGGTTTCGGTGAGCTCGGGCTGCTCGGGATGCACCTGAAGGGTTACGGCTGCGGCGGCTCGACGGCGACGGCGTACGGCCTGGTCTGCCAGGAGCTCGAGGCCGTGGACAGTGGTCTGCGCAGCCTGGTCTCGGTGCAGGGCTCGCTGGCGATGTTCGCCATCCACCGCTGGGGCAGCGAGGAGCAGCGCAACCAGTGGCTGCCGGCGATGGCGGCCGGCGAGGCCATCGGATGTTTCGGGTTGACCGAGCCCGATTTCGGGTCGAATCCGGCGGGGATGCGCACGACCGTGAAGCAGGACGGCACGGACTGGATCCTCAACGGGTCGAAGATGTGGATCACCAACGGCTCGGTCGCCGACGTGGCGGTCGTGTGGGCGCGAGCAGATGAAGGCATCGTCGGGTTCCTGGTGCCCGCCGGCACGCCCGGATTCTCCGCCACCGACATGACACACAAGTTGTCGCTGCGGGCCTCGGTCACCTCGGAACTGCACCTGGACGACGTCCGGTTGCCGGCCGACGCGAAACTGCCCGACGCACGCGGGTTGTCGGGACCGCTGAGCTGCCTTTCTGAGGCGCGGTTCGGCATCGTGTTCGGCAGCGTCGGCGCGGCCAGGGACTGTCTACAGACGGCGCTGGACTACGTGGGGAGCCGCGAGGTGTTCGACAAACCGCTGGCGGCCTACCAGCTGACCCAGGCCAAGATCGCCGACATGGCAGTCGAACTCGGCAAGGCGCAGTTGCTGGCCCTTCACCTGGGCCGGCTGAAGGACGAGGGCAGGATCCGGCCCGAGCAGGTGAGCTTCGGCAAGCTCAACAACGTGCGGGAAGCGATCCAGATCGCCCGGCAGTGCCGAACGCTGTTGGGCGCCAACGGGATCACTTTGGAGTACCCGGTGATCCGGCATGCCAACAACCTGGAGTCGGTGTTGACCTACGAGGGCACCTCGGAGGTGCACCAGATGGTCATCGGAGAGGCGCTGACCGGTGTCAGCGCCTTCCGATGAGCCTCTGCTGAACCTATTGCGGGGTGGTCTGCGGCGGCGGCCCCGGCGGCAGGGGCTGCGGGTTGAGCTCGGCGACCTGACCTCCGCTGAGCTTGCGCCACGCATGCACCAAGAACAGCTCGGCCAGGGGGACGGCAACCAGCAGTCCGATGCCGCACAGCAGCGCGCCCACGAACGTGATGACCGCAACCATCAGATACGTGAGAAGCGCGGGTACGAAATTGTCCTTCACGGTTGCGAAACTCGCCTTGAGGCCGTCGATCGGTGAGAGGTTGCGATCGACGATGGCGACGATGGCGAACACCGCGAAGAGTCCTACGACGAGACTGCCAATGATCACGATCTGGCCGATCGCCGTCAGAATGCCGATGATCAGCGTCGCGAGAATGACGCTGACGACGTTGCGCGGCTTGAAGAACGACCCGATCGTCACCCGTCGCCCGTCCGCGATGTCGAGCACACCTGCCAGATACGCCGAGTGAATCGCGGCGATGACCACCAACCCCACCAGCGAGCCGACGATGAGGACCAGGATGCTGGTCCCTCCGAGCGACGAACTCGTCTCGTACTCGAATCCGTACTCGGAGGACTCGTACGTGGTCACCGAGTCCGGTGCGGTGGCGAACATGAGGCCGACGACGATGGCGGAGAGCACCCCGATGATCAGGGCGTAGACCAGCATCGGGACGATCAGCGCCGCAGCGTTCTCCTTGAACTTGCCGAACGCCCAGTTGAAACTGTCGCCCACGTTGGCCTGCTGCCCTGCACCAGATCCCGGACCCCAGGCCGGTGGATAGCCGCCCGTCGGTGGCGGGTATCCGGTGCCCGTCGGCGGTGGCGGGTAACCACCCGTGGGTGGCGGCGGGTAGCCGCCCTGCTGCGGAGGCGGCGGGTAACCCCCCGGCGACGGTGGCGGCGGGTAGCCCCCCGGCGGGGGCGGTGGCGGATATCCTCCCGGCGGCGGCGGGGGGTTGTTGCCCGGCGGAGGGGGCGGTTGATCGGACATGTGGCCTTCCCGGTTGATTACTACAACGGTAAGCAGACGGTGCCGATGATCTTATCGGCGATCGTCTGCCGCTTGGCGTCCCACAACGGGAACAAGAAACCGATATAACAGATCACGGCGTCGATGACGTGGGCCAGTTGCCGGACGATCGACATCGCGAAACCGATTGGTTCGCCGGTCTTTTCGCTGACGACCTTGAATTTCAGGATCGACTTGCCGATGCTGGAGCCCGTGGTGCCCTGGCGGTGGCCGTAGTTCCAGATCACGTAGACCAGCGCAAAAATCGAGGTGATGCCGATCGTCAACAGGCCGACGGTGGACGCGCCCGTCGCGCAGGATTCACTCAGGTCGTACCCGGAAACCTCGGTGAGGCAATCCGTTTCCTGAGTTCCGACCAGCACACCCCACCCGATACCGAGTAGGCAGAGGATCGGAATGTAGTCGATCAGCCACGCCACCACCCGGGTGAACCACTCGGTGTAGGCCTCGGTCGGGAGAACCGTCCCCGGGCCATCGTCGACGAAGGACGCACCTCCCTCTGGCGGTGGCGCTGAGCCACCCCTCGGCGGTGGCGGTGCATCGGTCACGAACGCTTCCAGTCTGTGTCCTAGCTGAAACGAGCGTGCTTACCCTACCTGAGAAGTGATCTTGTGCAGGGTTTTCTGACCGGAACGTGACCCCGTGACCGAACGCCGGTGAGCGGCTAGCGGACGCGGCGTCTACTGCCGTCGGAGAGGAATCCGAGTAGATCGTGGCGAGTCAGTACGCCGACCGGCTTGCCCTCTTCGACCACCATCACTGCGTCGCATTCGCGAAGTTGCTTCGCTGCAGCGCTGACCAGTTCGCCGGCGCCGATCAGCGGCAGCGGTGGACTCATGTGCTCGGCCACCGCGTCGGCGAGCTTGGCCCGTCCCTCGAAAACCGCGGACAACAGTTCGCGTTCCGACACGCTGCCCGCGACCTCCCCGGCCATCACCGGCGGTTCTGCGCCGACGACGGGCATCTGCGAGACTCCGTACTCGCGCAGGATCCCGATGGCGTCGCGCACGGTCTCCGACGGGTGCGTGTGCACCAGGTCCGGTAGCGCCCCCGACTTACCTCGCAGCACCTCGCCCACGGTCGACTCCTCCACCGAACCGTCCAGCCGGCTGCGCAGAAACCCGTACGAAGACATCCAATCGTCGTTGAAAACCTTTGACAGATAACCTCTTCCGCCGTCCGGCAACAGGACGACCACAAGCGAGTCGGGGCCGGCCTGCTCGGCCACCTTGATCGCGGCGACGACGGCCATGCCGCAGGACCCGCCGACCAGCAGCGCCTCTTCGCGGGCGAGTCGCCGCGTCATCTCGAACGAGTCGGCGTCCGAGACCGCGATGATCTCGTCGGGAACCGCGGGGTCGTAAGCGGCGGGCCAGAAGTCCTCGCCCACGCCCTCAACGAGGTACGGCCTGCCGGTGCCGCCGGAGTACACCGAACCCTCCGGGTCGGCGCCGACGATCCGGACTCTTCCGCCGGACACTTCCTTCAGGTACCGTCCCGCGCCCGTGATGGTGCCGCCGGTGCCGACGCCGGCCACGAAATGGGTCACCTTGCCCTCGGTGTCGGCCCAGATTTCCGGGCCGGTGGTCTCGTAGTGCGACTCGGGGCCCATCGGGTTGGAGTACTGGTCGGGTTTCCATGCGCCGTCGACCTCCTCGACGAGCCGGTCGGAGACGCTGTAGTAGCTGTCGGGATGGTCGGGCGGCACCGCCGTCGGGCATACCACCACGTCGGCGCCGTAGGCGCGCAACACGTTCCGCTTGTCCTCGCTGACCTTGTCCGGGCAGACGAAGATGCATTTGTAGCCGCGCTGCTGGGCGACCAGCGCCAGCCCCACCCCGGTGTTGCCCGAGGTCGGCTCGACGATCGTGCCGCCGGGCTTCAGTTCACCGCTCGCCTCGGCGGCGTCGATCATCTTGACTGCGATCCGGTCCTTGGCGCTGCCGCCGGGGTTGAGGTACTCGATCTTGGCCGCGACCGTGCCGGCTCCCTGGGGGACAACAGAGTTCAGCTGAACCAGAGGGGTATTGCCAATGAGCTCACTGACGTGCCGGGCGATGCGCATGACTCCATCGTGTCAGGCGGCGTTTCCCGTTACCAGCTGGGTTACCAGGTGGCCTCTCGGATGTAGTCGCCGATCTGACGCAATGAGCGGGTTGCCTCCGGCACCATGGGCGCCGCAAGTTGGAACACGTGCATCTGTCCCGGCCACACCCGCACCTCGACGGGCACGCCGGCGGCCGCCAGCCGTCGCGCGGCCTTGCGAGCGTCACTGATCAGCACCTCGGACCCCGACACGTGGATCAGCGTGCGGGGCAGCCCGGGTTCGATGTGGTCGAGCGGCTCGTAGACCTCCTCGGGGTTGCCGTCGGTCACATGCCTGCCCGCGGCCTCCTTCACCAGATCGACCAGCGCACAAAACGCCCGCGGCGGGAACATCGCGTCGCTGCGGATGTTCGGGTGGTTGGCCCTGGTCTCGTTGTCGATCTCGAAGAGCGGCGACAGCGTCACCATCGCTGCGGGCACCTCACCCTCTAGGCCGTCCCGCTGCAGTCGTTCGGCAAGGGCGAGCGCCAGGTAACCACCTGCCGAGTCACCGGCCAGCACGATCTGGTCGGCCTCGTAGCCCTTCAGGCGAAGCCACTGGTAGGCGTCATAGCAGTCGTCGATCGCCATGCCGACCGAGTGCTTCGGAATCATCCGGTAGTTGACCACCAGCACGGGACAGTCGGCGTAGCCCGACAGCGCCTGCACCAGCCGGCCGTGCGAGTTCACCCCGCAGGTCAGAAACGCCCCGCCGTGCATATAGAGAATGACGCCGCGCTTGCCGTCAGCCGGCAGCACACCGGGCGCTCGGACGAGCTGCGCGGTGCAGTTAGACAACGAGATCGTCGCGCGCACGGTGCCGGGCGCCGGCCGCGCGATACGCGCCGCGAAATCCACCAAACCCCATGGCCAGGGCAGTCTCGGAGCATAGCTTCCGATAGCTAAAGTGGGCCGAACAGTTAGCAGCGCGGCCAGAGCCGTGAGCCGTCCGGCCAGGCTGGGACCGTCTTCGACAACCTCGACGGGCGCGCCGTCACTGACCGGAAACTTGCGGGGTTTACGTGACTGACCAGGCAATACCCGTGAATGGTGAGCATGGCTCACCTTGCTCGGTGCGGTCATGACAACCACTCCCTCCAACGTACAAGCCGTTGTAGTGCCGAGTACGCCTAATTTTCTGAGCGTGACCCGATAGCTTAGCTTGACACCATCTGTTCAATTCAAACAATCAGCGAGTCATATTCGATACCGGAGTTGATACCGCAATGTGACCCCGCCTCGCCTCTCGCCACGCGGGTGGCCCGGGAAACGGACATAAACTTTCATCCGTGGGCACACCGCGACGGATGACCACCATGGCCCTTGCGGCCGCGGCCACGCTCGGTTCGGTCGGTTCCGCATACATCGGGATGCGGAACCTGCTGATCGGGCAGGCTGACCAGGCCCGCAGCGTCATTCCGCAGGCGTGGGACATCCCGCCGCGCGCGGACGGCGTGTACGCGCCGGGCGGTGGCCCCGTCGAGCGCTGGCGCCGGGACGTGCCCTTCGACCTGCACCTGATGGTCTTCGGCGACTCCACCGCGACCGGCTACGGAGCCACCACCGCGGACGAAGTGCCCGGGGTCCTGCTGGCGCGCGGGTTGGCCGAGATCTCGGGACGACGGATCCGGCTGAGCACCAAGGCGATCGTCGGGGCGACGTCGAAAGGGCTCTCGGGCCAGATCGACGCGATGTTCGTCGCAGGACCACCGCCGGACGCCGCAGTGATCATGATCGGGGCCAACGACATCACCCGCCCCAATGGCATCAGACCGTCGGCGCACCGACTCGGCGAGGGGGTGCGCCGGTTGCGAGCGGCGGGTGCGGTCGTGGTCGTCGGCACCTGCCCCGACTTCGGTGTCATCACCGCGATCCCGCAGCCGTTGCGCTCGGTCGCCCGCAGCCGCGGCTTGCGGCTGGCTCGCGCCCAGGCGGCAGCGGTGCGGTCTGCGGGCGGGATCCCCGTGCCGCTGGCCGACTTGTTGGCACCCCACTTCCGCACCACCCCCGACGCGTTGTTCTCCCCGGACATGTTCCACCCATCCGGTGCGGGCTACGCGCTGGCCGCCAACCAACTGCTACCCGCGCTGTGTAATGCGTTGAGCGAGTGGATCGGTGGCGCGGCGGCGGAATTGCCGTGGCAGTCGCAGTCGGGCGAAGGCTTTACGCTGCTGGCCCGGGTCGGCGGGTTGAGCAGGCTGTGGCGGAGGTCGACAGGGGTCCCCGCACCTGTGCTGGGTGGGGTCCCCGGCCTTGGCCCGGGGAGGGTCCCCGCACCCATCGTCGTGCCCGCCAGCTAGGTTTTCCTCATATCCACCGATGCGAGGAGACACCATGCCTGAAGCCGTCATTGTCGCGACCGCGCGGTCGCCGATCGGGCGCGCCGCCAAGGGTTCGCTGGTCGACATGCGGCCCGACGACCTGGCCGCGCAGATGGTGCGCGCCGCGTTGGACAAGGTGCCCGCGCTCGACCCGCGCGAGCTCGACGACCTGATCATGGGCTGCGGCCAACCGGCGGGCGAGGCCGGATTCAACGTCGGCAGGGCGGTCGCCGTCGAACTCGGCTACGACTTTCTGCCGGGCACCACGGTCAACCGCTACTGTTCGTCGTCGCTGCAGACCACCCGGATGGCGTTCCACGCGATCAAGGCCGGTGAGGGTCACGCGTTCATTTCCGCTGGGGTGGAGACGGTTTCGCGCTTCCCGAAAGGCACTGCGGACGGCTGGCCGGACAGCAAGAACCCGGTGTTCGCCGATGCGATGAGCCGCTCGGATCAGGCCGCCGCCGGTGCCGAGGAATGGCGTGACCCGCGCGAGGACGGCGCGCTGCCGGACGTCTACATCGCGATGGGCCAGACCGCGGAGAACGTCGCATTGCACACCGGGATCAGCCGCGAGGACCAGGACCGCTGGGGCGTGCGGTCGCAGAACCGCGCTGAGGAAGCGATCAACAGCGGCTTCTTCGAGCGCGAGATCACGCCGGTGACACTGCCCGACGGGTCCACGGTGTCCAAGGACGATGGCCCGCGCGCGGGCACCACGTACGAGAAGATCAGCCAACTCAAGCCGGTCTTCCGGCCGAACGGCACCGTGACCGCCGGTAACGCCTGCCCGCTGAACGACGGCGCCGCCGCGCTGGTGATCCTGTCGGACACCAAGGCTCGCGAACTCGGACTGACCCCGTTGGCGCGCGTCGTCTCGACCGGGGTGAGCGGGTTGTCGCCGGAGATCATGGGTCTCGGCCCGATCGAGGCGACGAAGAAGGCGCTCGCGAACGCCGGGATGACGATCGGCGACATCGACCTGTACGAGATCAACGAGGCGTTCGCCGTGCAGGTGCTGGGTTCGGCGCGGGCGCTGGGCATGGACGAGGACAAGCTCAACGTCTCGGGCGGTGCGATCGCGCTGGGCCATCCGTTCGGCATGACCGGCGCCCGGATCACCACCACGCTGTTGAACAACCTGACGACGCACGACAAGACGTTCGGGCTCGAGACGATGTGTGTCGGCGGCGGGCAGGGCATGGCGATGGTGATCGAGCGGCTGTCCTAGCTCCCCTTCTCGCCGAAACTGCACACAGATCGCGAATTCACGAAATTTCGCGATCTGTGTGCAGTTTCGATCGCCAGGCTCGGTCGAGTCGGCGGAGGATGTCGGCTCCGGAGTGCGCCTTGACCGCTCGGATCCGGGTCCAGCCGAGCGCCGCGACGTCCTCTGACCGCCGGATGTCGTAGGCGTACTCGCGCGGGTCGAGTCGATGTTGTTCGCCGTCGTACTCGACTGCCAACGTCATGTCGGGCCAGCCCATGTCGAGGTAGTACTGACGTAAGCCGTCGGGGCTGCGCACCGGTATCTGCGTCTGTGGCCGCGGGTAGCCAGCGCGAATCACCAAGAGCCGCAACCACGTCTCTTTCGGCGACGCGGCACCGGCATCGTAGAGCTTGAGCGCTTCTTCCAAACGTCGAAGACCGCGTGCCCCGCGATGCGACCGAGCGACCGCGAGCACATCGTCGGCACTCAAGCCGGTGGCGTTGCCGAGTGCATCGAGACGGGCGACCGCTTCATCCAGCGGTTGCCGACGCCCGATGTCGAAGCCCGTGCGCGCGAGTGTGGTCATGGGGAACCCCGGCCCAGCCTGGTATTCCGTGGAGGGCACTCTCATGTCGTAGGTCCGCATGCCTTGGGGCGCGCGCGTGTTGCGCCACAGCATTTCGATCGGAGCATCGTCATCGACCCACTTCGCGCCGTGCAACGCCGACGCCGTCAACCCCACCATCACGCCTTCGCGATGCGACCACAACCATGCCGCCTTCGCGCGGTCGTACAGTGACGGCACAACGCCTTTCGACATGTACACATCTGGGAAGACCGTGCGGTAGCGCGACCGCAACTCGTGCTTGCGGATTGCACCGTTGATCACGGCTTCACTGCCGACAAAGGGCTCGTTGAGAATCGCCATGGCTCGACTCTCGCCGAAATCATGCGCCGAAACTGCACACAGATCGCGATCTGTGGATGAATCGCGATCTGTGTGCAGTTTCGGCGGAAATGAAAAAGCCCGGCACATTTCGTGCCGGGCCTTCTCGTCAGGCTGCTAGTCGCTGTTGAAGTAGGACAGCAGCCGCAGGATCTCGATGTACAGCCAGACCAGCGTGACGGTCAGGCCGAGCGCGATGCCCCACGCCGCCTTCTCCGGCGCACCGGCGCGGATCATCTGATCGGCCGCGTCGAAGTCGATCAGGAAGCTGAACGCCGCCAGGCCGATGCAGACGAGCGAGAAGATGATCGCGATCGGGCCGCCGCTGCGCAGGCCGAGGCCCTCGCCGCCGCCGACACCGAACAACGCGAGCACCAGGTTGCCAAGCATCAAAACGACCACGCCGAACAGGCTGGCCACGATGAAGCGGGTGAACTTCGGCGTCACCCGGATGGCGCCGGTCTTGTAGACCACGAGCATGCCGGCGAACACGCCGATCGTGCCCAACACGGCCTGGCTGATCAGCGCACCGGCGCTGACACCCGACACCATCAGGTTGGCCACGACGAACGAGAACGCGCCGAGGAACAGACCCTCGAGCGCGGCGTAGCTCAACACGATCCCGGGATTGTCCTGCTTACGGCCGAACGTGGCGATCAGCACCAGCACCAGCCCGCCGAGGGCACCCACCAGGGTGAACGGCATGGCTAGCCCGATGTTCTGAGCGACCAGGAAGTACGAGACGACGGCGACGGCCGACAGCAGCGCCAGCGTGATGCCGGTGCGGGTGACGACGTCGTCGATGGTCAACGGCCGCGCGACACCGGTCTGCCGCTGATCGGGGTACTGGGTCACATAGGGGTCGGCGTGTACCGCCTGCGTACCGTAGCCCGCGGCTCCGGTACCGAATTGCGCATATCCGCCCTGCGTCTTCGGCAGGGTTCGGAATACGGGGTTGCTGGATTCCCGCACCGTCGGTTCCTCTCCTGTGATGTGGTTCGACGTTCGCGAACACACCGTCAACGTTTCGATCCCCTGGTCGGTTCCCGGCTGCGCCGCCGAACTTTCCAGCGTCTTCAAGCAGAAACCCTACCCGGAGCCGCCGCAGGCCGGGCGACGTTCTACATTGCATACCCGTGGGCGAAAACGAGGATGTCCTAGTAACTGTTGACCGCGGCGTCGGCCTCATCACCCTCAACCGGCCCAAGGCCATCAATTCGCTGAACCATCGGATGGTCACCGCGATGTCGCGCGCGCTCGCCGAGTGGGAGAACGACGACGCCGTCACCGCCGTCGTGGTCGACGGCGCCGGCGAACGCGGCCTGTGCGCCGGCGGCGACATCGTCGCGCTCTATCACAGCGCCAAAGCCGACGGCCCCGAAAAAGGGCGCGAAGCGCGGGCGTTCTGGTACGACGAATACCTGCTCAACGCCCAGATCGGCCGGTTCAGCAAGCCGTACGTCGCGCTGATGGATGGCATCGTCATGGGCGGCGGCGTCGGCGTCAGCGCCCACGGCAGCGTGCGCGTCGTCACCGACACCACCAAGATGGCGATGCCCGAGGTCGGCATCGGCTTCGTCCCCGACGTCGGCGGCACGCTGATCCTGTCGCACGCGCCCGGCCTGCTCGGCCGCCACGCCGCGCTGACTGGCGCGAACTTCGACGGCGCCGACGCGATCGCGATGGGATTCGCCGACCACTTCGTGCCCCACGACCGGCTCGCCGACTTCAAGGCCAAGCTCATCGATGACGGCATCGACGCCGCGCTGGCCGCGCACGCCACCGAGCCGCCGCCGAGCAACCTTGTCGCACAGCGCGACTGGATCGACCAGTGCTACGCGAACGACACGGTGGCCGACATCGTCGCCGCGCTGCGGGGACACGACGCCGGGCCCGCCGTCGACGCTGCCGACCTGATCGAGACCCGCTCGCCGATCTCGGTGTCCGTCGCGTTGGAAGCCCTGCGCCGCGCCGCGAAACTCGACACACTCGAAGACGTGCTGCGGCAGGAATACCGAACCTCGTGCGGTTCATTGCGCTCCCACGACTTCGTCGAGGGCATCCGCGCCCAGGTCGTCGACAAGGACCGCAACCCGAAGTGGTCGCCTGCCTCGCTGGCGGCCGTCACCACCGCCGACGTCGAGGACTACTTCGCGCCGGCCGACCGCGAATTGGAGTTCTGATGAGCTACGAGACCATTCTGGTCACCCGTGACGACCGGGTTGCGACGATCACCTTGAACCGGCCGAAGGCGCTCAACGCCCTCAACAGCCAGGTGATGCACGAAGTCACCTCCGCGGCAGCCGAATTGGACAACGACCCCGCGATCGGCGCCATCATCATCACCGGGAACGAGAAGGCGTTCGCCGCGGGCGCGGACATCAAAGAGATGGCCGGCCTGTCGTTCGCCGACGTGTTCGGAAGCGACTTCTTCGCCGCCTGGAACCGGTTCGCCGCCACCCGAACACCCACGATCGCCGCCGTCGCCGGATACGCCCTCGGCGGTGGTTGCGAATTGGCGATGATGTGCGATCTGCTGATCGCCGCCGACACCGCGAAATTCGGCCAGCCCGAGATCAAACTCGGTGTGCTGCCCGGCATGGGAGGCTCGCAACGGCTCACCCGGGCCGTCGGCAAGGCCAAGGCGATGGACCTGATCCTCACCGGTCGAAACATGGACGCCGAGGAGGCCGAACGCGCCGGCCTGGTGTCGCGCGTGGTGCCCGCCGACAGCCTGCTCGACGAAGCCAACGCGGTCGCCAAGACCATCGCGGGAATGTCGCTGTCGGCCTCGCGGATGGCCAAGGAAGCCGTCGACCGCGCGTTCGAGACGACGCTCGCCGAAGGACTCCTCTACGAGCGCAGGCTGTTCCATTCGGCGTTCGCCACCGAAGACCAGACCGAGGGCATGAACGCGTTCACCGAGAAACGCCCCGCCAACTTCCGCCACCGTTAATCTGCGGGGGTGACCGAAACCCGCGGCGACACAGAGCCGACAGTCGAAGCGCCGCCGCAGGACAGACCCGCCGAGAAGCCAGCTGCCAAGCCCTGGTGGCTGCGCCACTACACGTTCACCGGAACCGCGGTCGGGCTGGTGTTCATCTGGCTCTCGCTGACGCCCTCACTGTTACCGCGTGGCCCGCTGTTCCAGGGTCTGGTCAGCGGTGCCGCCGGCGCTTTCGGCTACGGCCTCGGCGTGTTCGCGGTCTGGCTGGTGCGCTACATGCGGTCGAAGGACAGCAGTCCGCCCGCGCCCCGGCAGGCCTGGATCGCGCTGGTGATCGTCGGCGTCGTCGGCCAGATCCTGATGATCATCTACTTCCACATCTGGCAGGACGAGGTGCGCGACCTCAATGGCGTACCGCGACTGGGCTTCTGGGATCACCCACTGACCGCTGTGCTGTCGATCGTGACGCTGTTCGTGCTCGTCGAGATCGGCCAGTTGATCGGCAGGCTGGTGCGCTTCCTGGTGCGCCAACTCGAACGCTTTGCGCCGCCGCGGGTCTCGGCCGTCGTAGTGGTGGCGTTACTGATCGCGCTCACGGTCGCGCTGCTCAACGGCATTGTGGTGCGCTTCGCGATGAGCACCATCAACCGTACGTTCTCCGCGGTCAACGACGAGACCGACCCGGACTTCGCAGCGCCGACATCGCCGTTGCGGTCGGGCGGGCCACAGTCGCTGGCGAGCTGGGAGTCGCTCGGCCACCAGGGCCGGGTGTTCGTGGCCGCGGGCCCGACGGTCGAGGAGTTGACCGCGTTCAACGGGCGGCCGGCCGTCGAGCCGATCCGTGCCTACGCCGGCCTGCATTCCGCCGACGGGATCAAGGCCACCGCCGAGTTGGCTGCCCGGGAGTTGCAGCGCACCGGCGGTCTGAACCGCCAAGTGGTCGCGGTGGCCACCACCACCGGCACCGGGTGGATCAACGAGGCGGAAGCCTCGGCGCTGGAGTACATGTACAACGGCGACACCGCGATCGTGTCGATGCAGTACTCGTTCCTGCCGAGCTGGTTGTCGTTCCTGGTGGACCGTGAGAACGCGCGACAGGCCGGACAGGCGCTGTTCGAGGCCGTCGACGCGCTGATCCGCGAGATGCCCGAGGAACAGCGGCCACGCCTGGTCGTCTTCGGCGAAAGCCTCGGCTCGTTCGGCGGCGAGGCGCCGTTCCTCGCGCTCAACACCCTCATCGCGCGCACGGACGGCGCGCTGTTCAGCGGCCCGACGTTCAACAACACGATCTGGACGCAGCTCACCCGCGACCGCGACTCGGGTTCGCCGATGTGGCTGCCGATCTTCGACAAGGGTGAGAACGTCCGCTTCGCCGCCCGCGCCGAAGACCTGGGCCGGCCCGACGAGCCATGGGGCAGTCCCCGGGTCGTGTATCTGCAGCACGCTTCGGACCCGATCGCCTGGTTCGATCCGGATCTGCTGTTCGCCGAACCTGATTGGCTCAAAGAGCCTCGGGGATACGACGTATCGGGGCGGATGCAGTGGATCCCGGTGGTGACGTTCCTGCAGGTGTCGGCGGACATGGCGGTCGCCGTCGACGTGCCCGACGGGCACGGCCACGTCTACGTCAAGAATGTGGCCGACGCATGGGCGGCGGTCCTGCAGCCCCCGGGCTGGACGCCGGAGAAAACCGAACGTTTGAGGCCGCTGTTGTCCAACGACGAAAACGCCTAGACGACAACCCCTTCGGCCTTCAGCGCGTGGTACCCGCCGATCACGTCGGTCGCCCGGCGCAGGCCGAGGTCGAGCAGCGATGCGGCGGCCAGGCTCGAGGTGTAACCCTCCGAGCACAGCACCACCCACTCGACATCGTCGTCGACGGCCAGCGGCAGCCGCGCATCGCTCGTCGGATCGCAGCGCCACTCGAGCACATTGCGCTCGATCACCAGCGCTCCGGTGACCTCACCCTCGCGCGCACGTTGCGCCTGTGGCCGGATGTCGACCAGGATGGCGCCCCGGCCCAACGCGCCGGGCACCTCCGAGGCCGGCAACCGGCGCAGCCGCGCGCGAGCGTCGTCCAGGACCCGTTCGATTCGACTGCTCATGTCAACCCTCCGGCGCATCCGTGAGCTCGGTGCGGTTCCGGCGCAACGTTTTCCGTTTCGTCACCTCGTAGTAGGACATCGCGGTGAGCGGCGGCGAATATGCGTGCACGCTCAGCGTCGACACGACCGGAGCCGAGGTATCACGCTCGGGCGCCCGAACCACGTCGTGCACCCATCCCAGCGGAAAGGCGGCCTGATCGCCCGCGGACAGCCGACGATGCCGCAAAGCTCCACCGTCCCAGCGGGTTTCCCGCAGCGCGCCGGACACGACAGTCAGCGCCCCGAGGGACCCGCCGTGGTCGTGCAATTCGGTCGACCGGTCCGGCGCCCAGCTGATCAACCAGATGTCGAGTTCGTCGTCACCGTGAAGGCGGGTGAACCACCGCTCGTCGGTGGGCGGACCGCCGAGGGGCATCAGGTGGTCGTAGCGACCGGCGAGCACATCGTCGGCACCGCGATCGGCGGCGAGCAACAGATCGGGTAACCGCAGCCGTGTCGGCGCGGAGACTGCCGGGACGGCAGCGGGCAGGACTGCAGAGGCGGCCATGACAACTCCAGAAGAAGGGGCGAGACGGGCGGGGCGCTAAGCCCCGCAACACTCCTGGCGTCCGGTCGTCATGCACCCAGTCTCACAGCCACCCCGTGGCATGCAGCCCCGCAGCCGGCGAGCGAACCGGATAACCGCTGGCCACCGGGACCCTGCGGCTCAAAATCACGCTGAGCCGAAGTCGACGGTGCAGGCCTGGCTAGGGGATCTGCTCGACACACTCTAAATTGGCGGGCATGCGCAGGCACTCTGGTCATCTCGTCGTGGCGGCCGTCACGATGGCAGGCGTCATCGCGGGATGCTCGTCGGGCACCGAAACCACGCCCGACGAGCCCTCATCTCCGACCGCCACCGAAACCAGCTCGGAAACGCCCACTGCGGCACCGGGTTCCGTCGCGGTCTCCCCTGGCGGCGTCACCACGGCGGTCGGGGCGCCCGCCGAGTCGACCGAGGAGGAGTACTCCAAGGCCTGCACCACGGCCAGGCAGTGGATGGCCGAGCAGGGCGGCGACCCGAAGGAGCAGATCGAGCCGTACCTCGGCATGCTGCAGACCACGGATTCGGCGGGGCCAGGCACCTACGACACCGCGTGGTCTGCGTTGCCGCCGCCGCGGCAGGCCGCGGTCATCGTCGCCGTGCGGGCGGCCGCCGACGGCCTCTGCGGCTAGCCCGCCGCCCGCGCGCGACAATGGCGGTATGGCTGGCAAGCGGGTGGCGCTGGCGCTGGGCAGCGGCGGCGCCCGCGGGTACGCCCACATCGGGGTGATCGAAGAGCTGCAGGACCGCGGCTACGAGATCGTCGGCATCGCCGGCTCCTCCATGGGGGCGCTGGTCGGTGGGCTGCGGGCGGCGGGAAGGCTCGACCAATTCACGGACTGGGCGCAGTCGCTGACCCAGGGCGCGGTGCTGCGCTTGCTCGACCCCTCGATCACCGCTGCGGGCGTGCTGCGCGCCACCAAGATCCTCGACGCGGTGCGTGACATCCTCGGCGAGGTCAGGATCGAGGACCTACCGATCCCCTACACCGCGGTGTCGACCGACCTGATCGCCGGCAAGTCGGTGTGGCTGCAGCGTGGGCCGGTGGACGCCGCGATCCGGGCCTCGATCGCGATCCCGGGCGTGATCGCACCGCACCTACTCGACGGCCGCCTGCTCGCCGACGGCGGCATCCTCGAACCGCTGCCGATGGCGCCGATCGCGGCCGTCAACGCCGACCTGACCATCGCGGTGTCCCTGGCGGGCAGCGAATCCGGTGGCGCCGAGGAGCCGACCGAACCCGGATCGCGCATGACCAGCGAATGGTTGGCTCGGGTGTGGCGCAGCACCACGTCGCTGTTCGAGTCCAATGCGGTGCTGGGCCGCTTCGGCGCCGGCTCCGACGAAGACCTTGCGCCGACAGACAGCGACGAGGAACTCGTCGACGCGACCAAGGAAGCGGCCGTGGTCCCCAAACTCGGCAGCTTCGAGGTGATGAACCGCACCATCGACATCGCCCAGGCGGCGCTGGCGCGGCACCAGCTGGCCGGCTACCCACCCGATCTACTCATCGAGGTGCCGCGTTCGGCATGCCGGAGCCTGGAGTTTCACCGCGCAGCGGAGGTGATCGATGTCGGTGTCGAGCTGACCGCAGCCGCACTTGATGCGCTCGAGAAGCCGCGGCGTCGCGAAATCCCCTCCGCTACTGAAGATTAGAGCTCGAGGTACTCGGCCACCTGAGCGGCCACTCGCCTGCCCTGCCGCCGACCGGCGTGTGCCGACGGGATCCGGCAGGCGGGGTCCAGCGGGTTGGCCCCGAACGCGGCCAGCGCCTCGTCGTCGGCGAACACGCCGAAGGCGTTGCGCGCGGCGACCTCTTCCCTGGTTCGGCTCCCGAAGGGCGACGGTGAGGAGAGGCCCTGCGGGATCAGCGCGACGGCCACCTCACAGTCATCGGCGAGCGCGAGGTTGACCGTGCTGCCGACGCCGCCGTCCATGAACCGCCGCCCGCCGATGGTGACCGGCGGCCACACGCCCGGCACCGCGCAACTTGCTGCGACCGCGTCGACCAGCGAGACGCCCGACGCGCGGTCGAACGCGACCAGTTCGCCGGTCGCGGTGTCGATCGCCGCGATGCGCAGGTCGCGGTCCGGCCAGTCGTGCGACGGCAGCCGCTGCTCGATCACCGCGCGCCGTACCGGTTCGGCGACGGTCTCGGCGGCCACCGCGATCGCGCCGATCCGCTGCAGTTTCTCGGTTTTCGAACCGGGCTCGGTCATCGCGGCGAGGAACATCTCGGTGATCTCCTCGATGCCCGCGCCCGGGTCGAGCTCCGCGGACCTCGCCGCGGTCTGCCTGTCGAACAGCGCGGACAACCCGAGGCCGCTGCCCAGTTGCGCCGCGACCGTCGAACCCGCCGAGGTGCCGACCAGGCCGTGGGAGGTCAGCAGCGTCTCCGCCATCGCGGGGGACTCGTCGGCGATACCGGTCAGGATGCCGGTCTCCCATGCGATTCCCGCCACCCCGCCGCCGGCGAGAACCAGTGCTCGTCTCCTCACAGTCCCGGCGCCGCCCTGCCGCTGATCAACGGCAGGTCCAGATACGTCGCGATGCCGGGCGCGGCGGCACACACCGCCGGTACCGAGTTCACGCAGTGCGCAGCGGTGCCGACGATGCCGTACTCCGGTCCCTCGCCGCCGACCGCCGACTGGAAGCCCTTGACGACGATGTTGACGTCCGGGTTGCCCCGGACCTCCATCTCGTACCGCTGGCCTTCCGGGCCGAACGTCCAAGCGGGATCGAGATTCTCCTCACCCATCAACCAGTTCACGGTCACCCGCACCACCGGTTCGTCGGCCACGAGCGCTTCCCAGTGGAACTTGCGGCCCGCGACCTGTCCCGGCTCGATGACACCGATCGGTGATTCGATGGGCGCAGTCGCGACGGCGATCTCCTGTGCGGAGCGGATTTTCGGGTCCGCGCGGAAGCCGACCTTGTCGACGATCATGTTCACGGCCTGGATGAAGCCTCCGTCGAGCAACTTCTGCATCGGCCCGCTGAGCGCCTTGTCCGGGACTTCGCCGAACCCCATCACGTGCCGAACGACATCGGGCGCTTCGTAAGTCCGTAGATCCGAAAACTCCTCGGCGCGAACGAAAGTCACGCCCGTTGAGAAGGCGGAGAACAGCAGCGGGAACTTCTCGCTGATGCCGCCCGGAGCGATGCCGGTGCCGTGCAACGTCGCGTTGCCCGCGATTGCGGCCTCCCGCAACGGCGTGCCCTGCCGGTCGCTCGGGTACACCCACCCGACGGGGGTGACGACGTTCTTACCGGACCGCAGCAGCGCCGCCACCACGTCCGGATCCGGCAGCAACGGTGAATAGATCACCGCATCAGCGTCGAGGGCGAGGATCTCATCGAGGCTGTCGGTGGCGGTGACGCCCAGTGGTTCGATGCCGATGATCTCACCGACGTCCTTGCCCGCCTTGTGCGATGAGTGCACCCAGCAGCCGACGAGTTCGAGTTCGGGATGTTCGAGCACGCCCTTGATCGCTGCGACGCCGACACCTCCGGTTGCCCACTGCACGACCCGCAGGCCCATACCGACTCCTTCACCACGAAACTAGAACACGTTCTACTCTTGCAGGTCTACACCACAACCCGGGGCTGCGGGTCACAATCGCAGACCGCGGATCCAGCCGCATCCGGCCCAACTGGGGATTAGGGTGACTTCGTCGGATACCGCACCGCCCGAGGAGCACCCGATGACCGACCCCGAGCAGGGAGAATCACGTGTCGGTTCCCAGATCGGCCCGTATCGGCTGCGCCGGCTGTTGGGCAAGGGCGGCATGGGCGAGGTGTACGAAGCCGAGGACACCGCCAAGGACCGCATCGTCGCGCTGAAGTTGTTGCCGGAGTCGGCCTCCAACGACCCGGTGTTCCGCAAGCGGTTACAGCGCGAGGCACACTCGGCGGGCCGGCTGCAGGAGCCGCATGTGGTCCCGATCCACGACTACGGCGAAATCGATGGCCTGCTCTACGTCGACATGCGCATGATCGACGGCACCGACTTGCGCAAGGTGCTGAAGAACTACGGTCCGATGACGCCCGCGCGGGCGGTGGCCATCGTCAAGCAGATCGCCTCGGCGCTCGATGCCGCACACGAAAGCGGCATCATGCATCGAGACATCAAGCCCGAGAACATCATTCTGACCCGCGACGACTTCGCCTATCTCGTCGACTTCGGTATCGCCAACGCCGCCACCGACGAGAAGCTCACCGAGCTGGGCACCGCGGTGGGCACCTACGCGTACATGGCGCCGGAACGGTTCACCAACGACGAGGTGACCTATCGCGCTGACGTGTACGCGCTGAGCTGCGTTCTGTACGAATGCCTCACCGGCTCACAGCCATACCCCGGCGACAGCGTCAGCGTCGTCATCACCGCGCACCTGATGCAGCCCATCCCGCAGCCCAGCCGGCAGCGGCCCGGCATCCCGGCCGCCTTCGATGCGGTGATCGCGCGCGGCATGGCGAAGAGACCGGAGGACCGCTACGCCAGCGCCGGTGACCTGGCGGCGGCGGCGAACGATGCACTCACACAACGTGATCAGGATCAGGCAGCCACCATCCTGCAGCGCAGCCAGGCCGCGACGCCGTATATTCCGCCACCCCCGCCGGTCCCGCAGGGGCCACCGATCTACCAGACGCCTTCCCCGACACCGCCGCCCACGCAAGCCGCTTTCCACACCGCAGCCGGTCCGCCGAGCGGGCCGATGTGGAGCGCCACGCCTGCGCCGGGTCCACCGAGGCCACCACGCCGCAAGAGCACCGCCTGGATCCCCTTGGCCGCGGCTGCCGCGGTGTTCGTATTGGTCGTCGGCGCAGTCGGGATCTGGTTCCTCCTGGCGCCCGACGAGGACGGGCCCTCGGCGTCGGGCACCACGACCACCGAGCCGACCCAGACCAGCGAGCGCCCCCGGCGGACGCCGCGCAGCGCGACGCCCACGCCGAACGCAGGCTCGCTCGACGCCAAGCTGCTGGGCCTGCTGCCGGCCGGCTACGACGAGGGCGTGTGCCAGCCGGTGCACCCGCCCGCCACCGGCGCATTGGCGACCGTGGACTGCGGCCAGGCCGCACCGCAGGGCGGCCCACGGAACGCGCGCTACTCGCTGTACGCCGATCAGCCGAGCCTCGACAAGGCCTTCGACGACATCATCGCCCTGTACACGCCTATGCTGCGATGCCCCGAAAGCAGCACCGACTCGCCGACCACCTGGCACTTCACCGAGACGCCGGACACGGTGGCCGGCCGTATCGCGTGCGGCACCTACAAGGAGCAGTCCGGCGTGACGTGGACCAGGAACGCCGAGTTGATCCTGGGTGACACGCTGAGCGAAAACCTCGTCGATCTGCACAAGTGGTGGCTGAAGTACGGCTGACGGCGCTGGACAGCTGCCGCGCTGTGTGTTTCTGTCATCGCAGCGCAGCGAAAGGATGCATCACATGCCCACCGTCAACAACAACAGAGTTTTCGTCGTCGGCGTCGGAATGACGAAGTTCGAGAAGCCCGGCCGCCGTGAGGGCTGGGACTACCCGCAGATGGCCAAGGAGTCCGGCACCAAGGCACTCGAGGACGCCGGCATCGACTACTCCGAGGTGCAGCAGGGTTTCGTCGGCTACGTCGCGGGCGACTCGACGTCGGGCAACCGGGCGCTCTACGAACTCGGTATGACCGGCATCCCGATCGTCAACGTCAACAACAACTGCTCGACGGGTTCCACGGCGCTGTTCCTGGCCGCGCAGACGATCCGCGGCGGGCTCGCCGACTGCGCGGTCGCGCTCGGCTTCGAGAAGATGCAACCGGGATCGCTGCAGGGCGGTCACGACGATCGCGAATCGCCGATGGGCAAGCACGTCAAGGCGATGGCCGAGATCGACGAGTTCGGGTTTCCCGTGGCGCCGTGGATGTTCGGCGCCGCTGGGCGCGAGCACATGCGGCAACATGGAAGCACCGCAGAGCATTTCGCGAAGATCGGATACAAGAACCACAAACATTCGGTGAACAACCCGTACGCGCAGTTCCAGGAGGAGTACACCCTCGATGACATCCTGGCGGCCAAGATGATCTCCGATCCGCTGACCAAGCTGCAGTGCTCGCCGACCTCCGACGGCTCCGGTGCGGCGATCGTGGTCAGCGAGGCGTTCGTCGACAGGCACGGACTTGCCGGCCAGGCGGTGGAGATCGTCGGCCAGGCGATGACCACCGATTTCGAGTCCAGCTTCGACGGCAGCGCCAAGAACCTCATCGGCTACGACATGAATGTGCAGGCCGCACAGCAGGTCTACGACCAGTCCGGGCTCGGGCCGGCCGACTTCCAGGTGATCGAGCTGCACGACTGCTTCTCGGCCAACGAACTGCTGCTCTACGAGGCGCTCGGCCTGTGCGGCGAGGGCGAGGCCCCCAAGCTGATCGACAACAACGACACCACGTACGGCGGGCGTTGGGTCGTCAACCCCTCCGGCGGGCTGATCTCCAAGGGCCATCCGCTCGGCGCGACGGGCCTTGCCCAGTGCGCGGAGCTGACCTGGCAGTTGCGCGGCACGGCCGACAAGCGGCAGGTCGACAACGTCACCGCCGCGCTGCAGCACAACATCGGCCTGGGCGGTGCTGCGGTGGTGACCGCATACCAGCGCGCCGAGCGCTGATGGCGCATGATTGACCGAAGACGAGAGGGAGGCCGGTCATGCGGACGATTCGGGTAGCGGCTGCGTCCGCGGGCATCTGCGGGCTGCTGGTCGCGCCCGCCGCGTCGGCCTGGGCTCAGCAGGAGTCGGCGGCCGAGGTGATCGAGAAGCTGCAGAGTGAGGGCTACACGGTCCGCATCGACAAGATCGGCACCGCACCGCTCGACGAGTGCGTCGTCACCAGCGTCCGCAACCCGCAGCAGTTCACTCAGTTGCGGCCGCTGCTCGGCGGCAATCAGGACGGCGTGCTGTTCCCGGTAGTCATCAGCCAGCCCGTCTCGGTCTCGCTGGACTGCAGCGGCCGCTAGCGCACGCTGACGCCGCGAGCATCCGGAGGTGAGGGCGTGACTGCTGAGGTGACCACGCGCGACGGACGTCGGCTCGCCTACGTCGACGTCGGCGACTCGAACGGCCCGCTCGTCATTCACAACCACGGCGGGCCCAGCAGCCGACTGGAGGTACGCCTGTTGGCGGATGCGGCCGCCAAGAACGGCATCCGGCTCATCGGGGTCGACCGCCCGGGTATGGGGCAGTCAAGCGCCCAGAAGGTACGGTCCTACGCCGGCTGGGCCGACGATCTGACGGCCGTCGCAGATGCATTGGGATACCGCAAGTTCGGCGTCACGGGCTGGTCTGAGGGCGGACCGTGGGCACTAGCGGCCGCCGCCCACATCGATCCCACGCGGCTGGGCCACGTCAGCAGCATTGCGCCAGGCAGTTACGGCGCCTTCGGTAACAACTCTGCGGCCCAATATCTTTCGAAAATCGACGCGCTGGGTGGCTTGCTCGCAACACGGTTCAAGCCAGGCTTCCAACTCATGTACGCCGCGCTCGGTTACACCGCCAAAAACCTGCCCAAGGGGTTCATCAAGAGCCTGCGTAAGTCGGTCAACGATTACGACCGAGAGATGCTGCGCCGGCCGGGCGTCGAAGAAACATTCTCGAACGCGGTAGCCGAATGCTTCGCTCACGGATCCGACGGGCTGGTGCGCGACGCCGAACTGCTCTACCGGCGGTGGGATTTCGACGTTTCCCGGATCACCAGGCCGGTACATCTGTGGCAGGGGCTCGATGACCAACTCGTGCCGGATCCAATCAACAAGGCGGTGTCCGACGCGATGCCAGGCTCGGTTTGGCATCCCGTCGACGGCGCCGGCCATTTCGTGGCGATCGGTGCGGGCGAGGACATATTCGCCATCGCTGCGCAGGAACTCGGATCGTCGTGATCCCTGCGCTGCACCCTAGGCGGTAACCGGCTCCAGCTCGCGGAACTCGTCGGCGACGATCGGATCGGTCGCGGCGAACTGCGAATACAGCAGCGGCATCGTCGAATCGGCGGCGAACACCGTCACCGCGCCCGCGTAGTCGGCGACATACACCCGACCAGCGTGCGAGTCGACCGTCACGCAGGACGGCCGGGCGCCGACGGCGATGGTGTCGACGACCTGCAGGGTGAGGGTGCACAACACCACGACGTGGTCGTAGTCGACAACGTAGGCCCTGGTCTTGTCCTCACCGATCGCGAGCAGCGTTGGGGCGCCGCCCAGTTCGACGGTGTCGGAGACGCGTCCGGTCGCGAGCTCGACCACGTGCACCACGCCGCCGCGGGTCCGGTCCGAACTGAGGACGTAGGCGGTGTCGTCGGCCACGGCGATGTCGCGGATGGGCGCGCCGATCCGCACAGCGCGACCGAGCCGCCCGGTTTCGAGGTCGACGGTCACCACCGCGCTGCCGCGGGCGTCGGTGGTCGCGATGTGAAGGTGCGTGCCGCTCGGGTCGATCGCGAGGGCGTCGACGCCGATGCCCGCACCCGTCGCGACGTCGATCGTGTCGACACGGTCGGCGGGGATGTCGATCACCGCGACGTCGATGTGTCCGTCGCCGGTTCTTCCGGCGTAGACCCGCTTGCCGTCGGGGCTGACGACGAGTGCCGTGACATTGTGCGCCAGCGGATACGCGGCGATCACCGTCTTGGTGGCGGTGTCGACGACCGCGACCTCGTCCTTGTGACTCCACGAGGAGGTGCTCACGTAGGCACGGTCGTCGTGGACTGCGACGGCGAACGGCTCGCCGTGGACGGCGATGATCGCTTCGACCGCGAGCGTGCGCGCGTTGAGCACCGCGACGCTGTCGTCACCGGGATGCGTCACCAGCGCCGCACCGGTTCCGGTCGCCGCGATGTCGCCGACCGGTCCGCGGTTCAGCTCGACAGCACCCAATGCGGTGACGCTCGGATCCACCCGCGTTCCGGTTGCACCCGCCGCGGGGCGAGCATGTTCAGGCATCAAAAAGCTAACCATTGTTCTCCGGTACCTCCGCCGGCAATGACGTTCGCCGGCCTAGACTCCAAAAGTCGCAGCGCGCCTGCCGGCGCGGTCTCGCAACGAGTCTAGCGACGGAAACCGACACGCTTGGTCGACGAGAAGCACGGTCTGAGAGGAACCGCGAAAAGCTCTCATACACCGCTTAGAAAAGCGTTCGTTACCCGGTCGCTACCTTCGAAGAGCAACAGACGCTGCACGGCTGACCTGTGTAAACGACGCCGTCGCAACAGCTTCCGAACACTGTGTCCAGCGTCATGCGATAACGATTTCTTAGCTTTCGAGCGCAAAGTGAGCGGTAAATCACACGCGGACACGCCAGCAAACCGACCCCAGGCGCCCCGACCGTCACAACTGCAAGCTATGCGGAGTCCGCGTAGCACTCGTGGGAGACGAGCCGGCAATCGTCGAATTCGAGCTGCACGCGCGTGCCCGATGCAGACCGGTCGATCGTCGCGCGGTCCGACAGCGCGCGCATCAGCTCGATCCCGCGACCGCGGGTACTCGGCTTGCCGTCCGGCGTCTTTTCCAGCCATAACCCCTGGTCGGAAACCATCGCGACCAGGCGGCGGTCCGCGGCATCGTAGCGGGCGGTCACCGACATCGTGCCTGGTTGCTGCGCCTGGACGTAAGCGAACTCGGCCGAGTTGGTCAACGCCTCGTTCACCGCCAGCAGCACGTCACTGAGCCGGTCCGCATCGAGCGCGAAATTGGCTCGCAGCCATTGCGCAAAGGCGTTGCGGAACTCGGCAACGGTCTGCGCGTCTGCCGGGCCGTTGCTCGAAAATCCAAGTTCCGTCGGAGTGTTCATGGTTCGAACTGATTACCCCGCCCAGCCCGGGCTCACGCAGTGAGGTTGCCGAGCGCGTCATCCAACGAGGAGAACAGGTCGATCAGATCGGCGATCCCCGTGATCTTCAGCGGCCGGCTGGTGGCAGGGCCCTCCGCGACGACGGCGAACCGGGTCTGCGCACCGTCGGTCTGGTTGTGGGTCTCCATCAGCACCTGCATGCCCGCAGACCCCAAAAACTCCACGTTGGTCAGGTCGACGATCAAACCCGTCGGATCCTTCGCCAACGCCGCCTGCACGGCATCCCTCAGCTGAGGCGCCGTGAGCATGTCGAGATCCCCGGAGGCCGCGACGACAGCGACACGTCCCACCCAGTTCTCGGTACAAAGTTGTCCGTCCAAGACTCACCTCTTGTTTGGCAACCACCGTAGCGGTCATGGCCGATCACGAGGCTGCGGTCTTAACCCGCGCAACAGGGTAGCGAGTCGGCCGAGCGCGCGCATCGTCGGGACCCATCAGTGCCGGTCAGCCAGCAAATATCCGAAGCATCACGATCAGGGTCGGCCGGCCCCGAGGATGCGCAGCAGATCCGGCTTCATCGCCTGCAGTTGCGAACCCCAGTAACCCCAGCTGTGCGTTCCGTCGGTCGGGAAGTGAAAGACCGCATTGCGTCCGCCTGCCGCGAGGTACTTCTGCTGGAACTCCTTGTTCGTCGACAACGTGATGTTCTCCAGGAACTGCGCGCTGTACTGCGCCCCGAAGTCTGCGCCGGCGTCGAGTTCAGAGGTCGCCCCGTTGCCGCAGTAAATCCACAGCGCAGTGTTGTTGGCCACCAGTGCGTTGATGTTGACCATCGGGTCGTTGCGCCGCCACGCCGGATCCGACGTCGGGCCCCACATGTTCGTCGCGCTGTAGCCGCCCGCATCCTTCATCGAGAGGCCGATCAGCGTGGGCCACAAGCCGCTTGACGGGTTGAGGTAGCCCGACAGTGAGCTGGCGAAGATGAACTGCGTCGGATGCCAGATCGCCAACGTCAACGCCGCGCTGCCCGACATGGACAGCCCCACGACGGCATTGCCGGTCGGCGCCTGTCCGCGGTTGGCCGCCAACCACGCGGGCAATTCCTGCGTCAGGAAGGTCTCCCATTTGTAGGTGACGGTGCCCGCGCTTCCCGTCGCCGGCTGATACCAGTCGGTATAGAAGCTGGCCTGCCCACCGACGGGCATGACGACCGAGATGCCGGACTGGTAAAACCACTCGAAGGCGGCGGTGTTGATGTCCCAGCCGCTGGCGTCTTCCCGGGCCCGCAGCCCGTCGAGCAAGTACACCGAATGGGGCCCGCCGCCCTGAAACTGAACGCGGATGTTGCGACCCATCGACGGGGACGGCACATCAAGGGTTTCCACCGGCAGCCCGTCACGCGAATACGCTGTGGCCGTGGGCGTTTGAACCGCAACACCTGCGAGCATCAGCACCGCGGCCAGCATCGCGTAGACAGACGTCCTCACGCCGGCAAGCTAACAATGCGAGTCTGCAGTTTTCAGTGCGCCACGCGCCGCTTGACCAGCTTGTTACCAAATAGAGCGGCGCGTTCGACGTCAGCAGCCGAGTTCGACGACGGCCAGACTGACGATGTCGCCGGCGGCCGGAACCGAGACCCCCAGATCATTGCGGACCATCATCACGGCGTCCGAAGCAGGCACACCGCTGGCCGTGGCGGCGCAGACCTTGTCGCCCGCGGCGATCAGCTGTTCCGCGGTCAGGAAAACGTACTGCTCCTGCAGCTTGCGGATGAACTCCGACTGGTCGGCCGCTGCAGGCGCGGCGACGACGACCGCGGTGACGGCGGCGGCGACCAGTGATCCGACGATGCGTCGCACGAAATCTCCTCCAATAGGTCGAAAAGTCGTTCGTCCCGCCGCGCTGACTGTCAGGGCCGGGCACGGAGAAGGTGCGAAGAGCGGACCCCCGAACGCTCCGTACGCCACCTTCGTCTGCATTGACGCTCGCGTAACAGACTACCCGTTGTTAGCACATCGAATCATCTTCGCGAGCGAAAGATAACGATTCGATAACAGATCGATCTTGGCGGCGGCTGCCGCCCTTCGCGCATCCGCGCAGGTTATTCCGGCATCCAAGCACCACCACATGCCCGGAATCCGGCCGTCGAAACTTGCTTGCGAATTTTTGCTGGCATACGGTCACGTCGCCGATGACGTAACTGATGAGACTCGATGAATTTGTTCGGTGGTGACAACGCAAGTGACGATTCGTGCACGTCGTGAACGGAGCCCAGTCCTAGACCAATGGACTGCAACTTCGAAAGCGACAGCACCGCAAGCTATTTCCTGGACGCGCTTTCTTCGGCCTCCGACCGAGGGTGACGCCATCGCCATGCACCGTCTGGTCGCAGCGACCGAAGTACTCGATCTGAATTCCACCTATACCTATCTTCTGATGGCCACAGACTTTGCCCGTACCTCGGTTGTGGCGGACAGAGACGGTGAGATCTGCGGATTGATCACCGGATACCACCCGCCGGCCCGGCCGGAGGTGCTGTTCGTCTGGCAGGTGGCCGTGGCCTCTACTGCCCGCGGGACTGGCCTGGCCGGTGCCATGCTCGACCACCTCGTCCACCGCGTCCGCAGCGACCGGCGGGGCCATCCGGTCACGGTGGAAGCCACGGTGGCGCCGAGCAATTCGGCCTCACGTGCGTTCTTCGGCTCCTTCGCCCGGCGGCACGGGGTGCCCCTGATCGAGCAGCCCCGCTTCACCGCAGAACAACTGGACGCCGATCGGGCCCACGAGGACGAACCGACCCTGCGGATCGGACCGATCGCCATGCCACTGGCCGACTGACCCCGGAAAGGACACATGTCAACGCCTGCAACACTCCCCCGTCCCGATGAATCCGACCTACCCGAGATCTACAGCTCGGTCGAATCGGAGGTGCGTAGCTACTGCCGCGGCTGGCCGACCACCATGGCTGTCGCCCAGGGCTCCTGGCTGACCGACGCCTCGGGCAATCGGTACCTCGACTTCTTCGCGGGTGCCGGCGCGCTGAATTACGGCCACAACAACCCCGAGCTCAAGCGCCCGCTGATCGACTATCTGGCCAACGACATGATCGTGCACTCGCTCGACATGGCGACATCGGCCAAGACCGAGTTCCTGCAGAACTTCGAACAACTTATCCTCAAACCACGCGGGCTCGACTACAAGGTGCAGTTCCCCGGTCCGACCGGCGCGAACTCCGTCGAGTCGGCGCTCAAACTCGCCCGTAAGGTGACCGGTCGCGAATCGATCATCAACTTCACCAACGCGTTTCATGGCATGACCCTGGGTGCGCTCTCGGTGACGGGCAATTCGATGAAGCGGGCCGGGGCGGGCATCCCGCTGGTGCACGCGACCCCGATGCCGTACGACAACTACTTCGGCGGCGCCACCGAGGATTTCCAGTGGTTCGAGCGGGTGCTCGACGACTCGGGCGGTGGACTCAACCGTCCCGCCGCGGTGATCGTCGAGACCGTGCAGGGAGAGGGTGGACTCAACGTCGCCCGGATGGAGTGGTTGCAAGCGCTCGCCGAATTGTGCAGTCGGCGTGAGATCCTGCTCATCGTCGACGACGTGCAGATGGGCTGCGGACGAACCGGCCGATTCTTCAGTTTCGAGGAGGCCGGCATCGTTCCCGATATCGTCACGTTGTCCAAGTCGATCAGCGGATACGGGCTGCCGATGGCGCTGACGCTGTTCCGCAGGGAGCTGGACGTGTGGGCGCCCGGTGAGCACAACGGCACCTTCCGTGGCCACAACCCAGCGTTCGTCACGGCCGCCAAAGCCCTCGAAATCTTCTGGCAGACCGAGACATTCGCCGATGACACCATCGCCAAGGGGCAGCAGGTGCGGGCGCGGCTGGAGGACATCGCCGCGCGGTATCCGGGCATCACCGCGCGGGGACGCGGAATGGCCCAAGGGCTCAAGTTCGACGACGAACCGATGGCGTCGGCCGTGTGCCGTGCCGCGTTCGACCGTGGGGTACTCATGGAAACCAGCGGCCCGTCGGACGAGGTCGTCAAGCTGCTTCCGCCGCTGACCACTTCCGAGGCGGATCTCGACGCCGGCATCGACATTCTGGCCGAATCGATCGCCGCGACGCTGTCCTGACCGCCGTCTTCGCAACCTGAAAGGAGCACGACCGTGATCGTGCGCACCACTGACGAGATCACCGGCACCGAACGTGATGTGTCGGCGAAGGATTGGAGATCCAAACGCATCGTCCTGGCCGGCGACGGTGTCGGTTTCTCGTTTCACGAGACCACCATCAACGCGAACTCCGTCAGCGAGTTTCACTACCGCCACCACGTCGAAGCGGTCTGGGTGGTTGAGGGCTCGGGCACGCTCACCAATCTGGAAACCGGTGAGCAGCATCCACTGCGGCCGGGCACCATGTACCTGCTCGACGGCCACGAGCGTCATCGAGTCGCGTGCGACACCCAACTGCGGATGCTGTGTGTGTTCAATCCTCCGGTGACCGGCCAGGAGGTACACGACGAGACCGGCACTTACCCTCCGGCGGTGCAAGCGAGTTGAGCGACAACCGTTTTCCCGACCGCGTGGACAGGTATCCCACCCGACTCGAGAAACCGTCGGCGCCCATCCCGCGCGCCGAGCCCACGGTCTGGGGTGGCGAGCCGGACGGTCCGCTGGGCGAGGCCGACCTGAAAACGATCGCTGCGAACGGCTACCTGGTACGCCGCTCGGCGGTCGGTGACAACTGGTTGTCGACGCTCCGCGATGAGTTGAACCACATTGGGGCTCAAGCCGATCCCGGCGACCCGCGGATCATCCGCGAGCCCGGCGGCAGCATCCGGTCGGTGTTCCAGCCGCACTTGTTCAGCGACGTGATCGCCGAGGTCATAACGCTCGACTCCGTGCTGCCCGTAGCCCGCCAGATACTCGGCAGTGACGTGTACCTGCACCAGGCGCGAGTCAACTTGATGCCGGGATTCACCGGGACCGGCTTCTACTGGCATTCCGACTTCGAGACCTGGCATGCCGAGGACGGGATGCCGATGATGCGGGCCGTCTCCTGCTCGATCTCGTTGACCGAGAACTTCCCCTACAACGGTTCGCTGATGGTGATGCCGGGATCGCATCAGGTCTTCTACCCGTGCGTGGGCACCACACCGCCCGACAACCACACCTCATCGCTGGTCAAACAGGAGATCGGGGTGCCGAACCAGGCCACGCTAACCGAGGCCGCCGCACGCTTCGGCATCGACCAGGTCACCGGACCCGCCGGCACGGCACTGTGGTTCGACTCGAACCTGATGCACGGGTCGGGTTCCAACATCACGCCGTTCGCTCGATCGAACGTCTTCCTGGTGTTCAACTCGATCGAGAACCGACTCGTGGCGCCCTTCCGGGCCGAAGCACCGCGGCCCGAGTACTTGGCCGCCAGGGACGGCCAACCGTTCAGCACCCCATCGCTCGTGCAGTGACCCCTGTGCGCTGCTCTCCGCGATACGGTGGGAAGGCAGCGAATCTCACGAGCGAAGGGTGGCCGATGAGGTCGATCTCCTTGTCCGCGCGACGGTTGATCCTCGCCGGCGGGTTCACGGTCGCGGCGTTGGCGCCGGTTCTCGGGGTAACCGTATCCGTGCCGGCAGTCCCGCCGGCCCACGTCGCCAACTGCCCGACCGGCGAGGATGAGGACCTCTACGCCGGACAGTGTGTTCCATACCTGGTGCCGAACTCGCCTGCGGGCTCGACGGCTCCGGCCAATTCCGCGTGTCCGCCGGGAGTGAGCGGGACCGAATGCGGCGGCTCGAGCGGCAATCTAGTGCCATCCCACTCGCCGCCTCCGCCGTCGCCCGAATTACGGGAACTGGAAGACGTCGTCACACCGGGCTACTGACGCTCACGGCATCCTTACCCGCGTTTGTTGCTCGCGGATGCGGTCACCGGCTCCGTCGGCTTCGCAAATTGGATAGCGGAATGCGTCGACCGTCGCCTGTGGGTGGTCGACCCGGCCTCTACAGATTGCGCGATGCCCTGCCTTGTCGGTCGTTTTGCCGAACTGACGCCAAACGGCGGTCGCGCTCAATTACTTTGGCTGTTGTGGAACCACCCCACACCTTCGTACGGGAGTCATCCGCCTCGGTGGTGCACCACAGCGACTACCTGAACCGCCGCGATGACCACGCGCTCTGCGGCATGGCGCTGGAGCGTCCGACGACGCTGGGCCAGACGGTGGGAGCGGTCGCGATTTGCCCCGGCTGTGAGGCGAAGCTGGCCGAATACCACCTGACGTGGTGGCGAGATAAGGCGCGGGCAGTGGCAGCCGAGCTCGAGGAGCTCCGCGTCAAGTACCGCGAATTGATGGAGCGCAGCGGAGGTTCAGACATCGAGACGGTCCGGCGGACCGAGGCGGGGCCGCGTGGGGACCCAACCGTTGGGCACGACGAAGCAGAGCCGGTGTCCCTGCTCGACCATGCGCGAGTCGAAGTCTTGAGACTCTGTCGGCAATGCCGAGAGGAAGCCGTCCCCTACTGGCGTTTGAAGACCACGATGCAGGCGTTCAGTGACAAGCTGAGCGCCGACGAGAGAGTGCGTCTCGCCCAGGAGATCGGCGCTGACGGATCCCTGATCCGGTGGTGCACAACGGAAGTGGTGAACCTCGGCTGGCAGGTCAGCAACAGCCCCGTCCAGGGCGAACCGGAGGAGATGTGGGACGCCTGGACTCACGACTCGTACCAGACGCCGAAGAAAACCAAGTGGCGTCTGGGCCGGTCTCGCTCGCAAGACGCCAGTTGAGGCCGAGGCATTCGCGCCGAGACGCGCACGTCACGGCAGCTGAGCCAACGCCTCGGTGATCGGTACTTCGCCGTTGTTGAACTCGATGGTGCGGCCGACCGTGGTGTCGTCGGCGAGGCAGGCGGCGGCGACCGACGCCACGTCTTCGCGAGAAACGTCACCGTCGGCGGCGCCGGGGCCGACGGCGATGCGCCCGGTGGCCGGTTCCAGCGTCAGGCGGCCGGGCCCAAGAATCGTCCAGCGCAGCCGGCTGGCCCGCAGATGCTCATCGGCAGCGGCCTTCGCCTCGGCGTACGGAAAGAAGGAATTATCCTTCGGCACACCGTGATTCGGTCCGGCGCCGAAGTAGGACACCATGACGAATCTGAGCACCCCGGCCTGCTCGGCGGCATCGATGACGCGGATGGCGGCGTCGCGGTCCACCGCGTAAGTGCGTGAGGGGTTGCCGCCGCCGGCACCCGCGGAGAACACGACCGCGTCATGCCCCGCAACGATCCCTGCCAGTGCATCGGTGTCCAGGTGCTCGACGTCGGCGACCAGCGGATCGGCGCCGGTCGCCCGAACGTCATCGGAGTGGTCCGGGTTGCGAAACACCGAGGTCACCTCGTCGCCGCGGCCACTAAGAATCCCGGACAACTGCAGGGCCACCTTGCCATGGCCACCGATGATCAGAATGCGCGCCATGACTCCACGGTAGCCCGGGAACATATTCCTTGACAGGAATATGTCGTGGACGTACCTTCGACAGCGTGCAGTCGACGATCTTCGGAGCTCTTGCCGAGCCGAGCCGCCTGAGAATCGTCGAATTGCTGCGCGCAGGACCGCTTTCGGTGGGCGAGATCGCCGAGACACTCGAGATTCGTCAACCGCAGGTGAGCAAACACCTCCGAGTGTTGGGTGATTCGGGGATCGTCGCCGGCCAAGCTCTGGCTCGGCAGCGGATCTATCACCTCGAGGCCGCACCGTTCGAGGAGATCGGTCGCTGGGCGGAGTCTTTCGTCCAGCTGTGGGAGGCGCGGCTCGACTCGTTGGGCAGCTACCTCGAGTCCATCACCGAGAGGACAGATGACCTGACCGACCACTGATCGCACCACCGACGAGACCGCTTCCACCGAGAACCCGAAGGACTCACCATGCTGATGCAAATGTTCAAGAAGACCAAGAACCTGGACCTCGAGCGCTCATACCGCGCCGCGATCGAAACGGTATGGCGGGCATGGACGGAGCCGGACATGCTGCGGCAATGGTGGGGCCCCGAGAAGACCTTCGTGCCGGAATGCGAGATCGACCTGGTGGTGGGCGGCAAGGTCTACGTCGTCATGGAGGCCGGCGAGGCCATGGGCAAGTATCAGGGCACGCGCTGGCCGATGGCGGGCACGTTCACCCGCATCGAGGAGCCCTCCCGGCTCAGCTACGACGCCCGTTCGTGGACCGAAGGCGAGGAAGATGGCTCGACGATCCACCACACCAACGACGTCACGCTCACCGAACGCGACGGTATGACCGTCGTACATCTGCACGTCACGATCACCAACATCGGCCCGAAGGCCAAGATGGCCGCGTTCGGCATGAAGTGGGGTTACAAGGCGCAGCTGGACAAGCTCGAGAAGCTCCTGTCGACACGGTGACGGTGTCCCTCTCTCCTGGTTCAACGACGGCGCACGATTAGCTCGCAAAAATAAATCGGTCGGATTTGGGCCAAGCCGAGCTCGCAGGCGGCGCAGCGGTGGTTTCATGCAAGTAGTGCAGCGCGCGATGTAGGGGGATCTGCGGCATGCCACCGCCTAACGACGGTCGATCTTCGACATCGGTCGTCATCGTTGGCAGCCATCGCGTCGTATACGCCGGCATCGAGGCATGGTTGAACGGCAGCCACCCACCGATAAGGATCGCTGGCCATTTCGTCAGCACAACGGAGTTCGCGGCGGCGTACCGGACTGCAGCTCCGGACCAGGTGGTGTTGTTTGACCTGCCTTGTGCTGGTGGCGAACTGGACCTGGATGCGCTCCGCCGGATCTGCGCTGCGGGCCACCGTGTCATTGTCTATACCTGTTCGGTAACCGACGACGTCTTATCAGCCGCTCTGGACGCGGGCGCCGTCAGTTGCATCGCCAAGTCCGAACCCGAACACGTGCTCGCAGCGGCGATCTACGCTGCGCACAGCGATCGTCCACACGTTGTTCCGAGAATGGCGCAAGCGCTGCCCAATAACGGCCGTAGACCGCGGCCGCAACTGAGCCAACGAGAACAACAAGTCCTCGTCGCCTGGTTCCAGACCGATAACAAGCACGCGGTCGCCGAGAAGCTGTACATCGAGCCCTCCACGGTGGCAACTCACCTGCAAAGGGTGCGGGCGAAGTATGCGGCGGTCGGCAGACCGGCACCGACGAAGGCGGCTCTGGTCGCGAGAGCGATCCAGGACGAGATCCTCAGCGTCGATGACCTGTGATGTTCGAGGTCAGGGCAGGCCAGCGGTTCATCGTCATGTCTCCCCAGCATTCGAAACATAGGGAAACACCCGATTCCTTTGGGCAGGAATCGCATTAGGTTCACAGCCGGCCGATCTGGCGATGGCGGCTGCCTTGCGGATGTCCACCGAACGCACGCGGATGTCATCTGAACAGATGAACTAACCGAATTTCTGATAGTTAGCTGCATAACGCTTGCGTTAATACTTCCGAAGCCGCGGCCGCCGGCCCTACGCCGGAAAGAACCGCGGTGACCGGATCATTTTTCGAAAGGGGCCTGAGCATGATGAGAACAATCGCCGCCGGAGCGCTGGCAGTGGGCGGGTTGCTGACTTTCGCTGTGGGAGTGGCCCACGCGGACGAGGTTCAGGTGGAGGGCGGGTACGCGACGCTCGAGGCTTGTCAGGTAGACGGACCGAACGTCGAGATCACGCAGAACGACGCCAACTACGCGCATTGGGATTGCCGTCAGGACGGCGATGGCCTCTGGTACGTGTGGTTGAGCAGTTGATGTCCTCAACCCCGAAGAACAACATTCGCATTTCGCGTCATTCACGACAGGTTCCGGCGGGGCTCTAGGGGGGCATGTGAACTCGGCAAAGGTGGCGTTGCGTGTTGGGGCTGTTGCCTTTTCGCTCGGCGTAGCGGGATTGGTCGGCACGGCAGGGATGGGGCTGGCCTCCGCTGAGCCGAATGATTCAGGTCCGTCGTCCTCGAGCTCTTCGTCTGGGTCGACGAGCTCTTCGTCTGGGGCGGCGAACTCGTCGTCGAGCACAGGCACGAATTCGGACTCGTCTGGCAGTCCTTCCGGTTCGACCGCATCGGGTACGAAGCCGGCGACATCTTCGGGTGCGGGTTCCTCGGCGACGAAGCCGGGGCGGGGTTCGTCGGTGACACGGCCCTCGCGGAGTTCGACCACCAAGCCCGCCCGCGATTCCGACGCCGAGCGGTCCTCCGCCACGGCCCAGCAGTCCGCAGCCGAAGCGGCGAGCGAGGCGGATGAAGCTCCTGCCGCGTCCGTGCCGGCGACGTCGTCAGACGGCGATGAGGTCGGCAGCCCGTCGACCGACCTGCCTGTGCCAGTTGATGATTCGGTCATCCCGGCTCCCCCGCCGGTATCTGAGACCTCCACAGAGCGAGAACCGAGGAAGCGTCGATCGGATCGACTGGAAACCAAGTCCTCGGTCACCGCGCGGCAGAAGCCCACGGCGGCCGCAACCGGCGCAACGGGCACCTCCCATCCGGACAGCGATGTCGGCGCCCGCTCCCTCGCGCAAGTAACCCGCTCCGGGGCAACGGATATCGTGGTGGCACGCGATGACGCTGGGGTCGAAACCGTCGCCGAGATGAACGTCGGTGCGCTGGGCACGGATATATCGCTGCTGCCACTTTCGGCGAGCCCCGATGCGGACAACAAGAGCGCTGTCGTCGCCCGATCGGGCGATCCGATCCCCTCTCCGAAGTCGATAGACGTGGTGTCCGGCCTACTGTCGGTAGTCGGCCTCGGCATGCCGTTGGCCGCAACTGATGGCCCCGTCGCACCACCTCCGGCCGTAATACTCGCGGGCTCACTCGATTTGGTGCGCCGCGATCTGGAGCGGGCGTTTAATGACCAGCCAGCCGGTGACACGCAGCAGATCACGACAAACGCGCTGATCACCGATGCTCAGGCGGACGAGTTGGTGCCCGTCGCCTTGACCGCAGCGTCGGAATCTGGGTCCGAACCGCCCTCATCTGCAGTACCCCTTGAGCTGACGGTGGATCCCACATCGGCCGAGCGGACCGCGGCATTCGAAAAGGAGCAAGCGGAGCGGACAGAGGCATTCACTGAAGCGCAGGCTGCTCGGACAGAAGCGTTCAACGAGCAGGTAGCCACGCAGTCTCCGCTGGAGGCGCTCGTCGGCAGCGCGGCGTTCGTGGTCTCGGAACTCGCCAACACCGCGGCGTTCGTGGTGACGGAATTCGTCAACTACATCTCGTTCGCCGTCACAGAGTTCATCCACGGAATCTCGGACTGGTTCACCGCACCGGAAGTCTTCACCGGCCTGTACGGCGACCCAACGACGAATGCGCAGTACTGGCAAGCGCAGTCGTCCAAGAACTGCGTTTTGATGTCGACGGCGATGATCATCAACCAACTCAAACAAACCCCTAACGAGCCCGACGAAGAGGACATCGTCAAGGAGGCACAGGAAACCGACAGTGTTGCCAACCCGGGCAAGAAGATGTACCAGGGCCTACAGAGCCAAGACGGCGTCAACGTCAAAGATGCTATGAAACTCCTGGACAACCACGGCATTTCGGCGACCCTCACGGAATATGACAAAACGGAGGGCAACCAGGCGCTGAGAGCGGTGGCATTCGCACTGGAGGAGCAGAAGGCCGTGTCGGTCGGACTTCACGGCGGAATCATCTGGAACTCTGTCGATCCCGAGCATATTCCCGAGGACATCCACCTCCCAGACCACCAGGTGGTCGTCACCGGCGTCGACTTCACCGAACGAGTCGTCTACCTCAACGACAGCGGATTCGCCGAGCAGGGGAGGAACTTGAAGATTCCGCTGGACGCTTTCATGAAGGCGTGGCAGGTCGACAACTACGAGACGATCATTGCGGAGCTCAAGGAGCCGAATACGTCGTCGTCGGGACCGGAATCGGCCAGCCTTACCGGTTCGGGCGTGCTTATCAACGTGGCATAGCGGACGGCACTCAACCAAAGGATCACATGAACGAAGTTTGGAGCGCCTTCTACCGGCGCAGCGCTCTCGCCTTGTCGTCGGTGGCAGTCACGACGGCGCTGTGCCTGGGTGCCGTTCCGCCTGCATGGGCCGATCCGTACGACGACGGCGGCGACTCGTCGGAGGTCAGCGACGATTCCGGGTCCTCCGACCAGTCGGCGGAGGAGCCTGCCGCGCCGGACCCGGGCGAGTCGGCCGGCGACGACGCCCCGGGCGGTGGTGACGGGGATGAACCGGGCCCCGCCGGTGCGCCGGAGGAACCGGGAGATCAGGGCGACCCGGGTGACCCCGGTGACCCGGGCGACCCCGACTCGAACGTCTCAGACCCGGCCGTCGACGCCGATACTGCCGAACCCGACATCGCCGAGGTGCCGCAGGAAGACTTCGATGAGGCGCAGGGCGCCGACGCGGTGGACGTCGACTCGGCGGAAGCTTCGGAGTCCGAGGTCACCGAGCTCACCGAGTCTCTCGAGTCGGTGGTCAGCAGCACGACCAGCACTACGTCCTCGACGTGGAGCAGCCCGGTGACGCAATGGAATTCGTCGTGGACCACTTATGACAACTGGTACCGGCCGGTCTTCACGAATCCGTACAGCACGCCGCTGCAACTCGTCTATGCCTACGACAACGCCACCCGCGTCTTCGAGGTCCCGCCGATGCAGCGGGGGGTCCTCAACGCCCCTAACGCCGGTGTGTACAGCTTCACCGCGGTGAACAAGGACCCCTCGGGTAAGCCGGTGACGGTTTCGGCTGGGAGCTTCACCGGTGGCGGGTACCAGCCGGCCCCGGGTCAGCCGCCACCCGTAAAGCCCAAGCAGCCCACGGCCTTTGAGAATGTGCTCGTGCAACTCAAGTACAACGACGGAGTGTCGAAGCCGTTCCGGGTGAAAACGCTGGCCGATCTCGGCGACGATCCGTCGGTCGGTGGTCACCGCGTCCTGCTCGACGGCGAGACTCCCGCATGGGGTACGTGGACCAAGACCGCAGGCGGCGAGCGCTTGTTCGAGGTCACCAGAACCCAGCAACTGCCCGGACTGAGCAAGCCGTCGCAAGCTCCGCTGCCGGGTTATCAGGTGCAGCTGACCAGCAACGAGGCGGCGCCGGCCCAGAACAAGTGGGTCAAACCGATGGTCATCGTCGCGGCGGTCGCCGTAGTGCTGGCCATCGGTGCGGTTCTGTTCTTCCTGTCGCGCCGGCGACGGCAGCCGACGCCGTAGAGTTGACCCTGGTGCCCTCAGTCGGACTCGAACCGACACTGTGCGGATTTGAGCCGCTTCCTGGGCTCTAAGTCCGGTGCGGTGCAGAGGTCAACCTGCAGAGCCCACATTCGTCAGCAGCACGGCGGCCTCGTTGTAGGGAAACGCTCGGTAGAGAAGCCGAGAGCGCGGTATGACGAAGGCCGCGGCCTCGGCCTTGCTCACAACCCGTGGGTTGGCGAGCGCAACAGTCCGTCCACGCTTGCGCAGCACCGTCGGTCCGCCAGCCAGCACGTTCTTCAACCAGTCCGTCTGTAGGCCGTAGCCGACGAGGATGGCGTAGCCGTCATGGGTCTTGAATACCAGAAGGGGCGTTTGATATCGCTTACCCGACCTCCGCCCGACGTGCTCGAGCGTCCCGAGGCTCGGAAGCCACGGTGTGATCGTGCGAGCCGCCGGATTGGTGAATCGCTTGTTGAAATCTGCGATTCGGCGAGGCACGCGCATTCTCGGAGTCTAGGTATCGGTCGAAGTTCCTCGCTGACGCGGTGCTGACGCAGGGAGCTGCCGACGACAGAGACCGCTCGAATGTTCGAGCCGCAATCGGCCCCTATCTGCAAGAACTCCGGTGCCCCCAGTCGGACTCGAACCGACACTGTGCGGATTTTAAGTCCGCTGCCTCTGCCAATTGGGCTATGGGGGCGTCCACCGATGAGCACGCTACCCAACGCGTCGAGTGTTGGTTGATGACCGTCGCAGCGACGAAAACGTGCGTCAGCCTGACACTCGGCGAGTGTCCGCGCTACAGCCGTCGGCTCAGACCTCACCGCACCTTCAGTAGGGCATCGTCGCGACGGTGTGGAGGACCGTGCCCGCACCCCACTCGCGATGCTTGACCGCGGTGCCCGCGGCGATGGCAGGTTCCCCGCGGCCGGGCCGGGGAAGGTGCCCGAGAGATCGCTCACCGCGTCATCAACGACAAAATCGCGCGGTTGAGCTGCCGGCGGGGCCAACCCAATCGTCCCCCCTCGGCCAGCGCCGCGCGCCGCGTTGCGTCCGCAGGCGCCGTGCACTCCCCCGCCCGGCGATGCGCCTGCGCTGCCGAGATACACGTTCTCCACCGGTGTTTCGGCACCGCCGAAGCCCGGCATCGGCCGGAAAATCAACTGCTGGAACAGCTGTGAGGTGCCGCCGTTGACGGCCCCCGCATACAGGTTGGCGTCGCTGGCCTCGAGGTCGGACGGCCGCTGGATCGACTTGCCGACGACATGGTCACCGAACCCTGGGGCATACTTCTCCAGCACCATGTCCACCGCCGCCGACAGCTGGTCGGCCGATGCGTTATCGGCGACGCCGCGCGGCAGATGCGTATACGCCCAAGCGCTTTCGGTGCCCTCCGGCGATCGGCTGGGATCGGCCGTCGTCATCTGCCCGAACAACATGAACGGATGCAGCGGCACCGTCCCCGTGTTGAGATCGGCCATCCACCGGATCAGGCCATCGTGATCGGCGCCGATGTGAACGGTTCCGGCGTCGCTCAGGCTCTTCGACCGCCACGGGATGGGTGCGTCCAGTGCGTAGTTGATCTTCAACACCGGTGTGTCCCAGACGAAGCGGTCGATGCTCTGCAGCACCGAGTCGGGAAGGGCGTCGGCGGGCAGAAGCCGGCGGTACAGCATCGGCGCCGAGGTGTCGGCGATGACTGCGCGCCGCACCCGCACGGTGTCACCGCCTGTGGTGCGCACGGACACGGCGCGGCGACCGCGGACCTCGATCGCGTCGACCTCGTGCCCACACTCGATGTGGGCGCCGGCCGATCGCGCCCGGCGCACCAGCGCCTCGGCCAGCTGTCCCGCGCCGCCGACCGGAACCGGGAAGCCGCCGTCCTGCGCCATCATGATCAGCATGTAGCCCATGACGCCGCTGCCCGGCGCGTCGATCGGCACGTCGGCATGCATCGCATTGCCCAGCAACAGGAGTCGGGCCGCCTCGCCGTCGAACAGGTGCTCACCCATCACGCCGGCGGGTAGCAGCAGCAGATGCGCCAGTCGCAACGCCTCGGCGGTGCCGAGTTTGCGTAGCAGACCGACCGCCCCGCGTACGGGCGGAAACGGCGCGAACAATGTGTCCAGGAGCGGTTCCTTGATCTGGCACCACTGGTCGAACAGTTCCCGCCACCGCGCTCCGTCACCGGGATCGCGCCGATCCAGATCGTCGGCAGTGCGGTCGATGTCGCGCCAGATCACCGGAGCGTCGTCGTCATCGGCCGAACGCGCGTGGCCGACCACCCCGGGTGAATGCGACCACCGCAGCCCGTGGTCCTCGAGGTGCAGCGCTTTCAACGCCGGCGACACCACGGACAACGGATAGAAGGCGCTGTAGAGGTCGCTGACGAATCCGGGAAACAGTTCGGCACTCTTCACCGCGCCGCCGGGTTGCTGCTGTGCTTCCAGAACGAGCACATCCCATCCCGCGTCGGCGAGCATCGCCGCGGCGACAAGACCGTTGTGGCCCGCTCCGATCACCACGGCGTCGGCGGTGGCAGCGACGCTCACTTCGAGATCAACCTGTTGGAGGCCGCCTTGACCGAATCCGGAAGGACGCGGTTCACCAGTCCCATCGCCTTCGAAAGCGGTGAGGCGGCAACGACTTTGCGCTCGCCGGTCATCAGCGCGTCGTAGCCCTGCTTGGCGACCTTGGCGGCGTCGTCTTTGGGCATCCGGCCGACGAGCGTGTCCAGCATGTCGGCGCGGCGGAAGAAGTTGGTGTCGGTGGGGCCCGGCATGAGGGAGGTGATGGTGACGCCGGTGTCGCGCAGTTCGTCCTGCAGCGCCTCGGCGAACGACTGGACGAACGACTTCGACGCGTTGTAGACGGTTTGGTACGAGCCGGGCATCGTCGAGGCGATAGAAGAGGTGAACAACACCTTGCCCGAACCGCGTTTCGCCATGTCGCGCAGCACGAGTTTGGCCAGGTGCGTCGTCGAGCGCACGTTGAGGTCGACGATGTGAAGGTCGTCGTCGAGCTGCCGGTCGACGAACGGGCCGGCCCCGCCGATGCCGGCGTTCAGCGCGATCGCTTCGAGGCGGCGACCGTTCTCGGTGGCAGTGCGGTAGAGGCGCTCGACTTCGTCGGGGTTGCGAAGATCGACCTGCACCGCGTGGATCTCGGCTCCGCCCGCGGCAAGTTTGTCGGCGCCAGCGTGAATCGCATCGTCATCGGCGGCCACGACGACGTCGTATCCGTCGTCGGCAAACAGCTTCGCCAACTCAAATCCGATACCGCTCGAGGCGCCCGTCACAAGCGCAAGTGGTCGTCCCGCTGCCATGGTGGCGGGCTACCCGACGGGGTCTCCGTCAAACGCGCGCGAAGATACCGCGGCGTCAGCCGGCGTCGTCGTCTCCGTTGTCTTCTCCGTCGGGACTCTCGCCGCCTTCGTCATCGTGTCCGTCGTCGGGGATGAGGTAGCGCTGGGGGTGGTGATAGTTGTTGACGCGGGCTTGGCCGGTGTCCAACTGTGGTGGTGGTAGCCATTCGGTGCGGCCGTCTTTGCGTTTTCGGGTGCGCCACCCACCGGGCTTGACCGCCCGGTTGTCGGTCGGGCACGCCAACGTCAGCTCCGTGATGTCGGTCCGGCCGCCCGCAGCCCAGTCCGCGCCGGCATGGTGCACCTGGGAGTGATACGCCGGCGCCGTGCACCCCGGGCGGGTGCACCCACGCTCGCGAGCAAAGAGCATCAACCGCTGCGCCTTGGACGCCAACCGCCGGCCCCGCCCCAGATACAGCGGTTCTTCGGTGTGCTTGTCGAACACCGCCAGATACGGATAGGCGTGCGCGGCCAGTCGGATCACATCAGCCATCGGCACCAACGTTCCGCCGCCGGTGACAGCGTGCCCGGCCGCTGACTGCAGATCCTGCAGCGTGGCGGTGATGATCATGGTGGCAGGCAAACCGTTATGGCTGCCCATTCGGCCCGAGGCCAAAAGATCGCGGCACATCGCGCCGAGCGCGTCGTGGTTGCGCTGTGCGGCCGTGCGGGTGTCCGAGGACACGGCCTCCTCGGCCGGTTCGCCGTTCACACACGGGTTCCCGTCTGCGGGGTTGTTCATTCCCGGGGCGGCGGCCTTGGCGAAAACGGCCTCCAGCGCCGCACTCGTCGCCGGATCGAGCAGCCCGTGCAGCTCGCGCATCCCGTCGCTATGCTGCGCACCAAGTTTCAGCCACCGCTTGCGGGTCCGCAGCTCATCGGAGAACTCTCCGTCCTGATCGAGCAGATAAGCCAACCGGTCGGCGGCCCTGCGCAACTCCTCGGGGGTGTGCTTGGCCGCCAGCTCGGCCAACTGCGCCTCAGCGGCCTCGCGCACGTCAAAGCCCACCGAACGAGGAATCTTCTTGTCGAAGAACGTGCGGATGATTCGCACGTGCTCGGGTCCGATCACCCCACGTTCCACCGCCGTCGCGGTGTGCGCCAGCACCGGCTCCAACACCTCACCGGACATCGTCTGCCGTGGCGCCAACTCCTTGGCCTCGCCCACCCGCCGATTGGCATCGGTGGCAGAGATGCGCAACAGCACCTCCAACGCCTTGGCCACACTGCCGGCCCCCAGTTCTGCGACCGGTGCCCGCTCGAGTTCGGCGACCAACCGGTGCCCCACCGCCGCCTGCGCCCGCGCCAATGTCTCCCACTGCGCCGCCACTGCAAGCTGCTCCGTGGTGCTCAGCGCGTCGAACGATTCGGCCAGCAATCCGGTCAACTCGCGGCTCATCACCGCGATCCGCTCACCGATCCGCTCCACCGACATACTCGAACACTAGTTCGAACCACCGACAGATCCGCCCCGGCTTGTGACTAATGAAACCACTGTGCCGCAAGGGATTACAGGCTACTGCTGGACAGTCTCCTCGGCCAGGGCGACCAGTGCCGCCCGGACGACCTCCGGTCGCTCGTCGACGACGAAATGACTCGCGTCGACCATCGAGACGGTGTAGTCCTCCGCGTTGGCCGTCTCCTCCGCGACGAGTGACGGATGCACGGCGTCATCGCCCGACCCGAACACGCAGCGGATCGGCACCGTGGCCCGCGGCGGGGCGGGCGCCCTGGCCGCGGCGGGCAATTCGCGAAGCAGGAACGTGCGGTAGGTGTCCCGGCCGGTGCGGGCAACGACGGGATCGCGGAAGCGGTCGACATAGACGCGCGCGGTTTCGGGGTCGAGTTCGGACGCGATCCGGAACACGCGCGCCACGAAGTCGGTGCGCCGCTGCAGCGGGGAACCGATCGTGGCCAGCGGCACCTGGTACCAGAGTCGCCACAGATGCGGCGCGAGCACTTTCGGACTCACCCACGGGTGCGCCATGTTCATCGGCAGATAGCCGTCGAAGCGCTCCGGCGCGCCGAGCACCATGCGGTACCCGACGAACGCGCCCCAGTCATGGCCGACCAGCAGCACCCGGTCGAGCCCGAGCGCATCGAGCAGCGCCAGCACATCGGCGGCGACGTCGTCCTTGGCCCACCGGTGCGGCGCGGGCCCCGACCAGCCGTAGCCCGGCAGGTCCGGCGCGATGATCCGTAGCCCGGCGGGCGGGTCGGCCAGCAGATCCCGATACACCCAATGATGTTGCGGCCAGCCGTGCAACGCCACGACGGGACGCCCGTCGGCGGGACCGGCTTCGGTGACGTGGAAGCGCACACCGCGGGCGTCGACGAACGATCGTCGCGCTCCTTCGATCGGAGGCGGTTCAGCGGTCATAACCGCCGACTATAGGCTGCCGCCGCGCTACCGTGCCGATATGGCCGGATACCGAACTCTGTTCGACGCCAGCATCGCCGATCCAGCAGCATTCTGGGCCGACGCCGCCCGTGCGGTCACGTGGACCCGCGAGCCGAAGCAGGTCCTCGACGACTCCAATCCGCCGTTCTACCGCTGGTTCGCCGACGGCGAGCTGAACACCTGCGCCAACGCACTCGACCGCCACGTCGAACAAGGCCGCGCCGACCAGCCCGCGCTGATCTACGACTCGCCCGTCACCGGTTCGCAGCGAACCTACACATACCGCGAATTACTCGATGCGACAGCACGTTTCGCGGCGGCCCTGCGCCGCCTCGGCGTCGGCAAGGGCGACCGCGTCGTCATCTACATGCCGATGGTGCCCGAGGCGGCGATCGCGATGCTGGCGTGCGCCCGACTCGGTGCGATCCACTCGGTGGTGTTCGGCGGATTCGCCGCACACGAACTCGCGGCCCGCATCGACGACGTCCGCCCGTCTGTGGTCGTCTCGGCATCGTGCGGTGTGGAGCCGACGCGGACCGTCGAATACAAACCGATGCTCGACGCGGCGCTGCAGATCGCCGAGCACAGCAGCGTGAGTTGCGTGATCCTGCAACGCGACCAATGTCGTTGCGAGTTGGTGGAGAACCGCGATCACGACTGGCATGAACTGATGGCCACCGACGACAAAGCCGAACCCGTGCCCGTCGCCGCCACCGATCCGCTGTATGTGCTCTACACCTCCGGAACCACCGGCAAGCCGAAGGGCATCGTCCGCGACAACGGGGGACATGCCGTCGCGCTGCTGTGGAGCATGCGCAACATCTACGACACCCATCCCGGCGACGTGTTCTGGGCCGCTTCCGACGTCGGCTGGGTGGTCGGCCACTCCTACATCGTCTACGGGCCGCTGCTGCTCGGCGCGACAACCGTGCTCTACGAAGGCAAACCCGTTGGCACGCCGGACGCCGGCGCGTTCTGGCGCGTCGCCGCCGAGCACGGCGTGAAGACCATGTTCACCGCGCCGACGGCGATCCGCGCCATCAAGAAGGAGGACCCCGACGGCCTGCATGTCGGCAAGCACGACCTCTCGGCGCTGCGGTATCTGTTCCAGGCCGGTGAACGCCTCGACCCCGGCACCTATTACTGGGCCTCGGAGAAACTCGGGGTTCCGGTGGTCGACCACTGGTGGCAGACCGAGACCGGATGGTCGATCGCCGCCAACCCGATGGGTGTTGAGCCGCAACCCATCAAGCCGGGCTCGGCCGCGCTGGCGATGCCCGGATACGACGTCCGGATCCTGCGCCCGGACGGCTCGGAGTGCGAGCCGAACGAGGAGGGGGCGATCTGTGTCAAGCTGCCGCTGCCGCCGGGGACCCTGCCGACGCTGTGGGGTGCCGACGACCGTTACGTCGCGTCATACCTGTCGGCGTATCCCGGCCACTACCTCACCGGTGACGGCGGATACGTCGACGAGGACGGCTTCCTCTTCGTGATGGGACGGACCGACGACGTGATCAACGTCGCCGGGCACCGGATGTCGACGGGGTCGGTCGAGGCCGTCCTGGCCGCCCATCCTGCGGTCGCCGAGTGTGCAGTCATCGGCGTGAGCGACGAGATCAAGGGCCAGGTGCCGCGCGGCTTCGTCGTACTCAAGGCCGGCGCCAAGGCCGACCGGTTGGCTGAGGAGCTGGTCGAGGCGGTACGGCAGAACATCGGCGCGGTCGCCAGCTTGAAGGTCGTCGACGTCGTAGCGGCGTTGCCCAAGACCCGCTCCGGCAAGATTTTGCGCAAGACCATGCGGGGCATCGCCGAGGGTCGAGACGAGCCGGTCCCCTCGACGATCGAGGATCCCGCGGTGCTCGACGCGCTGAAGCCGATCTTGCGCGGCGGTGCCGCTTAGCCCGCGCAGACATCGTCATATCGGCATATATTCGTTGTTACGCCCGTGATTTCGCCGTCGCGAACGGGCGTCACAACACGAGGAGTTGATCCGCGATGCCCACCTCTCCTAAGCCTGCGGCCAAGGCCAAGACGGGCTGTACCTGCAACTGCCACAAGTGCGATCAAGGTCATCACTGCGGAAACGCGCCCAACTGCTACGTCAGGAAGTAGCTGCCGAATCCGCGTTTGCCTCGCCTTTCCCCGGGTAGTTCTCGGCTCACCTCGAGGAAAGGAACAACAATGGTCAGCAGTCACCCGCCGGGGCCGACGGCGGCATCCCGGTACGGCTCACCTGCGCAAAAGGCCGCCCTCGCCGTCGGTGCAGTATTCCTGCTCGTCGGCATCTTGGGCTTCATCCCCGGAATCACCACGAACTACGACACCATGACGTTCGCGGGCCATGATTCCGACGCCCATCTGCTCGGCATCTTCAACGTCTCGATCCTGCACAACATCGTGCACCTGCTGTTCGGTGTGGCCGGGGTGCTGATGGCGCGCACGTTTTCAGGCGCGCGCGCTTTCCTGGTCGGCGGCGGCGTCATCTACCTGCTGCTCTTCGTGTACGGCCTGGTCATCGACCATGACAGCGCAGCGAACTTCGTGCCGTTGAACACCGCCGACAACTGGCTGCACCTGGCGCTCGCGGTCGGCATGATCGCGCTCGGTGTGTTGCTGTCGCGCCACGACATCGACGCGAACACACCGATGAGACGCAACCCCCGCTAGCGACGGCGACGCCCGGTTAACGTCCGGGCGGACGGGGTATCACCTGCAGGTCCGTCAATAACGGTCCGGACGGAGGCGAGGGATGGCGAGGGCGCCCAAGTACATGGCTGTGCAGGCGGCAGCGTTGTTCGCGGGCGCCGCGCTGATCATTCTCGGTGTCCTCGGTTTCATTCCGGGCATCACGCACGACTACGACCGTCTGGACTGGTTCGGCCAGGAATCCGGCGCGCGCCTGTTCGGCATGTTCGTGGTGTCGGGAGTGCACAACGCGGTCAACCTGGTGATCGGCGCGCTGGGTTTGGTGATGGCGCGTAGCTACGCCGCGGCCCGGGCGTATTTCCTCGGCGGCGGCCTGGTGTACATCGCACTGTGGGCTTACGCGTTGAGCGTGGCGCACGCGTTCGACTGGTTGTGGTTCAGTCTGGGCGTCGTCATGGTCATCCTCGGGTTGACACTGGCGGGCCAGCGCGACCCGACGAGGCGCCACAGCAGGATTCGCGCCTGAACTGGCCACCGACGAAAACACAAGAGAACGGCCGGGTTTGACCCCGCGCCGATCCCACGCCGCGAAGATGCTGTAGCCGGCTGGCCGGCCGGACTCGACGGTCTCGACTGTGCCGCAGCGCATTTCCTGAAAAGTAACGTGAGCGTTGCATACACATGGTTGTCTGGGTGGGTGAGCACGGCGACCACGCCGGACACCGGCGTTCGACGCACTCTGAACTTGGCCTTGGCCACGTGGGTCTCCGCCATCAACTTCTGGGCCTGGAACATGATCGGCCCGCTGTCGACCACCTACGCTGCCGACCTGACGCTGAGCAGTGCCGAGGCCTCGATGCTGGTCGCGACGCCGATCCTGGTCGGCGCGCTCGGCCGGATCGTCGTCGGGTCGCTCACCGACCGGTTCGGCGGCCGCGCGATGTTCATCGCGATCTCGGTGATCTCGATCGTGCCGGTGCTGGCGGTCGGCGCCGCAGGGTCGGCCGGGTCCTACCCGATGCTGCTGGTGTGCGGGTTCTTCCTGGGCATCGCCGGCACCGTCTTCGCCGTCGGCATCCCGTTCGCCAACAACTGGTATGACGCGTCGCGGCGCGGGTTCGCCACCGGCGTCTTCGGGATGGGCATGGTGGGCACCGCGCTGTCGGCGTTCTTCACCCCCCGGTTCGTCGGCTGGTTCGGGCTGTTCCCCACCCACGTCATCATCGCGGTCGCGTTGGCGCTCACCGCCGTCCTGTGCCTGGTGCTCATGGGCAACTCACCGACATTCGCGCCGAACACCGACCGGGTGCTGCCCAAGCTGAAGGCGGCCGCGAAACTGTCGGTCACCTGGGAGATGTCGTTCCTCTACGCGATCGTGTTCGGCGGGTTCGTGGCGTTCAGCAACTACCTGCCGACCTACATCAAGACGATCTACGGCTTCTCCGCGGTTGACGCGGGCGCGCGCACCGCGGGCTTCGCGCTGGCCGCCGTGCTCGCCCGGCCCGTGGGCGGGGCGCTGGCCGACCGTTTCGCGCCGAAGTACGTGGTGCTGGCGTCGTTCGGCGGCACCGCGCTGATGGCGCTCATCGCCATGCTGCAGCCACCGCCGGACGTGTTGTCGGCGGCCACCTTCATCACACTGGCGGTCTTCCTCGGTATCGGCACCGGCGGCGTGTTCGCGTGGGTCGCGCGTCGCTCGCCGCGGAACTCTGTCGGCTCGGTCACCGGAATCGTCTCGGCCGCAGGCGGTTTGGGCGGCTACTTCCCGCCGTTGGTGATGGGATCGACCTACGACGCCGCCGAGAACGACTATTCGGTCGGGCTGGTCCTGTTGGTGGCGACCGCGCTGATCGCGTTCGGTTACACCGCACTGCGGCTACATGCCCACGAGCCGCAACCCGAGGAGGCGCCAAGGTGACCATCACGCCGCACATCGGCGGTCGGGTCGAGGAACTGCTCGAGCGCAGCGGTCGGTTCTTCACCCCCGGCGAGGCCTCCGCCGACGGGCGCACCGTGCACCGCCGTGGCGGCCGCGAAGGCGACATCTTCTACCGCGACCGGTGGAGCCACGACAAGGTCGTCCGCTCCACCCACGGAGTCAACTGCACCGGGTCGTGCTCGTGGAAGATCTACGTCAAGGACGGCATCATCACCTGGGAGACGCAGGAGACCGACTATCCGTCGGTCGGGCCGGACCGCCCGGAGTACGAACCGCGGGGCTGTCCACGCGGGGCCGCGTTCTCCTGGTACACCTATTCGCCGACGCGGGTGCGCTACCCGTATGCGCGCGGGGAACTGGTGCAGATGTACCGCGAGGCCAAGGCGCGGCTGTCCGACCCGGTGTTCGCGTGGGCCGACATTCAGGCCGACCCGGAGCGTCGCCAGCGCTACCAGCGTGCGCGCGGCAAGGGCGGCCTGGTGCGGGTGAGTTGGGCCGAGGCCACCGAGATGATCGCGGCGGCGCACGTCCACACCATCAAGCAGTACGGGCCCGACCGGGTGGCGGGATTCTCGCCGATTCCGGCGATGTCGATGGTGTCGTTCGCCGCGGGCTCGCGGTTCATCGAACTGCTCGGCGGCGTGATGACGTCGTTCTACGACTGGTACGCCGACCTTCCGGTGGCCTCGCCGCAGGTTTTCGGCGACCAGACCGACGTACCGGAGTCCGGTGACTGGTGGGACGCGTCGTATCTGATGATGTGGGGCTCCAACGTGCCGGTGACCCGAACGCCGGACGCGCACTGGATGACCGAGGTGCGCTACCGCGGCACGAAGGTCGTCAGTGTCAGCCCCGACTACGCCGACAACACCAAGTTCGCCGACGAGTGGATGCCGTGCGCAGCGGGCACCGACGGCGCGTTGGCGATGGCGATGGGCCACGTCGTGCTATCGGAATTCTTTGTTCAGCAAAGGGTTCCGTTCTTCGTCGACTACGTGCGCAAGTTCACCGACCTGCCGTTCCTGGTCAAGCTCGAGGAGCGCGACGGCACGCTGGTCCCAGGCAAGAACCTGACCGCGGCCGACCTCGGCGGCGAGCCGGCGGCGCAGGAGAACGCGGCGTTCAAACCGGTGCTGCTCGACGGGGCGACCGACAGCGTCGCGGTGCCACAGGGCTCATTGGGCTTCCGCTTCGGGGACGACGGAATCACCAAGTGGAACCTGGAACTCGGCGACCTGGTGCCGGCGTTGACGGTGCTGAGGGCCGAAGGCGATGAGGCGGCGGAGGTTTCGTTGCCACGCTTTGACACCTTCGACGGACGCGCCGAGACCCTGACCCGCGGCGTGCCGGTGCGACGGGTCGGTGAACACCTGGTGTGCACGGTGTTCGATCTGATGCTGGCGCAGTACGGCGTGGCCCGGCCCGGGCTGCCCGGCGACTGGCCCACCGGTTACGACGATCCCAGCCGGCCCTACACGCCGGCCTGGCAGGAGCAGATCACCGGAGTGGCTGCGGCTCAAGCGATCCGGATCGCCAAAGAGTTCGCCCGCAACGCCGAGGAGTCCAACGGCCGGTCGATGATCATCATGGGCGCAGGGATCTGCCAGTGGTTCCACGGTGACGCCACCTACCGCGCGGTGCTGGCACTCGTGTTGCTCACCGGTGCGATGGGACGCAACGGCGGCGGCTGGGCGCACTACGTCGGGCAGGAGAAGTGCCGGCCGGTGACGGGCTGGTCGGCGTTGGCGATGGGCACCGACTGGTCGCGACCGCCGCGGCAGGTGCCCGGCACCTCTTACTGGTACGTCCACACCGACCAGTGGCGTTACGACGGTTACCGCGCCGACGCGCTGTCCAGTCCGCTGGGCCGCGGCCGGTTCCGCGACCGGCACACCATGGATGTCCTCGCCTCGTCGGCGGCGATGGGCTGGAGCCCGTTCTATCCGCAGTTCGACCGCTCCAGCCTCGACGTGGCCGACGACGCCCACGCCGCCGGGCAGGACGTCGCGACCTACGTCACCGAGCAACTCGCCGAGGGTCGGCTCAAGCTCGCGGTCACCGACCCCGACAACCCAGTGAACTGGCCGCGGGTGCTGTCCGTCTGGCGGGCGAACCTGCTCGGCTCGTCGAGCAAGGGCAACGAGTACTTCCTGCGTCACCTGCTCGGCACCGACTCCAACCTACAGGCGGAGCCGACGCCGGAATCGGTGCGGCCCAACGACATCGCGTGGACTCCGGACATCCCGGAGGGCAAGCTCGACATGCTGATGTCGATCGACTTCCGGATGACCTCGACCACGTTGCTCTCGGATGTGGTGCTGCCCGCGGCCACCTGGTATGAGAAGCACGACCTGTCGAGCACCGACATGCACCCCTACGTGCACGCGTTCACCCCAGCCGTCGACCCGCCGTGGGAAACGCATTCCGACTTCGAGGCGTTCGGTGCCATCGCGCGGGTGTTCAGCGGGCTGGCGGCCAAGCACCTCGGTGTGCGCAGCGACGTGGTGATCGGCGCGCTTCAACACGACACCGCCGGCGCGATGGCCTATCGCGGTGGGACCGAAAGCGATTGGCGCACCACCGGGGAGACACCGGTGCCCGGTAAGACCATGGGCCCGCTGGCGGTGGTCGAACGCGACTACCCTGCGGTCGCCGAGAAGTGGGCGACGCTCGGACCGCTCGTCGAGCGCCTGGGCCTGACGACCAAGGGGGTCACCGTCCACCCCGACGAGGAAGTCGAGCAGCTCGCGGCCAGGTTCGGGGTGATGAACTCCGGTCGGGCCGAGGGCCGGCCGGCGATCAACACCGCCGAGCGGATGGCCGAGGCGATCCTGACGCTGTCCGGGACAACCAACGGACGCCTGGCCGTGCAGGGGTTCCGCGAGCTGGAGCGCCGGACCGGGCGGCGCCTGGTGCATCTGGCCGAGGGCAGTGAGGAACGCCGAATCACGTTCGCCGACACCCAGGCCCGGCCGGTCCCGGTGATCACCAGCCCGGAGTGGTCGGGCAGTGAGACCGGCGGGCGCCGGTACGCGCCGTTCACCGTCAACATCGAAGAACTCAAACCGTTCCACACGCTGACCGGCCGGATGCACTTCTACCTCGACCACGACTGGTTGGAGGAACTCGGCGAGCAGTTGCCGACCTACCGTCCGCCGCTGGACATGTCGCGGCTGTTCGGCGAGTCGGCGGTGGGTGAGCATGACGGGGTGGCGTTGACGGTCCGCTATCTGACACCGCACTCGAAGTGGTCGATTCACTCCGAGTACCAGGACAACCTGTTCATGCTGTCGTTGTCGCGCGGCGGCCCGACGATGTGGATGAGCCCGGCCGACGCCGCGAAAATCTCGGTGCGCGACAACGACTGGGTCGAGGCGGTCAACCGCAACGGCGTGCTGGTGTGCCGGGCGATCGTGTCGCACCGGATGCCCGAGGGTGTGGTGTTCGTCTATCACGTGCAGGAACGCACCATCGACGTGCCGCTGAGCGAGACCACCGGTAAGCGCGGCGGCATCCACAATTCGCTGACCCGCCTGCTGATCAAGCCCAGCCACCTCGCCGGCGGATACGCCCAGATGGCCTTCGCGTTCAACTATCTCGGCCCGACCGGCAATCAGCGCGACGAGGTGACGGTGGTGCGGCGCCGAAGCCAGGAGGTGGCGTACTGATGCGCCGAGCGAAGAATGAGCGAGGCAGACAGCGAGGCAGGAAATGAAAGTCATGGCGCAGATGGCGATGGTGATGAACCTCGACAAATGCATCGGCTGCCACACCTGCTCGGTGACGTGCAAACAGGCCTGGACCAACCGGCCCGGCACCGAGTACGTCTGGTTCAACAACGTCGAAACCCGCCCCGGCCAAGGATATCCACGCACTTACGAAGATCAGGAGCGCTGGCGTGGCGGATGGATACGCGACGGCAAGGGCCGGCTGCGGCTGCGCGACGGCGGCCGGCTCAGCAAGCTGCTGCGGATCTTCGCCAACCCGAAGATGCCCAGCATCAGCGACTACTACGAGCCGTGGACCTATGACTACGAGAACCTGACCAAGGCGCCGCTGGGCGAACACATGCCGGTGGCGCCACCACGCAGCCTGATCAGCGGCGAACCGATGAAGGTCGAGTGGTCGGCGAACTGGGACGACGACCTCGGCGGTTCACCGGAGATCGTGTCCGGAGATCCGGTGCTGAAACAGGTGAGCGAGCAGGTCCGCCTCGAACTCGAGCAGACGTTCATGTTCTACCTGCCGCGCATCTGCGAGCACTGCCTGAACCCGTCGTGCGTCGCGTCGTGTCCGTCGGGTGCGCTCTATAAGCGCTCCGAGGACGGCATCGTGCTGGTCGATCAGGACCGCTGCCGCGGCTGGCGGATGTGTGTGTCGGGATGCCCTTACAAGAAGGTGTATTTCAACCACAAGACCGGCAAGGCCGAGAAGTGTACGTTCTGCTATCCGCGCATCGAGGTCGGACTGCCGACGGTGTGTTCGGAGACCTGTGTGGGCCGGTTGCGGTACCTGGGTCTGGTTTTCTACGACGTCGACCGCGTGCTCGAGGCGGCGTCGGTGGAGAGCGATGCCGACCTCTACGAGGCGCAGAAGTCGATCATCCTGAACCCGCACGACCCCGAGGTGATCGCCGGGGCCCACGCCGAGGGCATCTCCGAGGAGTGGATCGAGGCCGCGCAGCGCTCACCGGTGTACGCACTGATCCACCGCTACCAGGTGGCGCTGCCGCTGCATCCGGAGTACCGGACCATGCCGATGGTCTGGTACATCCCGCCGCTGTCGCCGGTGGTCGACGCCGTCGCCCGCGACGGCCACGACGGCGAGGAGTTGGGCAATCTGTTCGGCGCGCTGGAGGCGCTGCGCATTCCGATCGAATACCTCGCCGGGCTGTTCACCGCCGGCGACACCGCTGTGGTGCAGGGCGTGCTGCGCCGGCTGGCCGCGATGCGGTCCTACATGCGTGACATCAGCCTGGGTCGGGAGACCCAGCCGCACATCCCGCAGGCGGTCGAAATGACAGAAGAGCAGATCTACGAGATGTACCGTCTGCTCGCGTTGGCGAAATACGAAGAGCGCTACGTCATTCCGACCGCGTACGTCGCCGACGCGCACGCCTTGGAGGCGCAGGCGCTCGAGGAACCCGGCTGCTCGCTGTCGTTCGAGGGCGGGCCGGGTATGTACGATTCGGGGCCGTTCGGAGAGGCCAGCGGCGGCCCGGTGCCGGTGGCGGTGGAGAGCTTCCACGCGCTGCACCACCGGCAGACCAGTGAGGGAATTGCGGTCACCGAGTCGCGCCCGTCGCGGGTGAACCTGCTCAACTGGGACGGCCGCGGCGAGCCCAGCGGAATCTTCCCCGACCGCAGGCCGGAGCAATGAAACTCCGTAGAAGTCAACGAGAGTCGACGCTCGAGCATCGACTCGTGTGGCAGGCCGCCGCCCTGCTGTTGGCCTACCCCGACGATCAGCATGCCGAGCGGTTGACCACCGTCGGAGAGCTGCTGGCACACCTGTCGGGCAGGCCCGCCCAGCTCCTCGGTGACACCGTCGCCGCGGTGCGGGCGATCGAGCCGATGCAGGCGCAGATCGACTATGTCAACACCTTCGACATGCGGCGCCGCGCCACGATGTACCTGACCTACTGGACCGCCGGCGACACCCGCAACCGCGGCAACCACATGCTGGCGTTCACTCGCGCCTATCGGGAAGCCGGAGTCGACCCGCCGCAGCGCGAGGCCCCCGACTATCTCCCGGTGGTGCTCGAGTTCGCCGCGACCGTCGACCCGGCGGCGGGCCGACGGCTCCTCATCGAGCACCGGGTGCCGATCGACCTGCTTCGCGACGCGTTGGAACAGTGGTGCTCGCCCTACCTGCACGCGGTCAGCGCCGTCTGCGAGACGCTTCCGCTGCGAACCGACTCAGAAACCCAGCGGGCGCAGCGGCTGGCCGCCGCGGGTCCGCCGACCGAATCCGTTGGGCTGCAACCGTTCACCCTGACGGTGCCGCCCCGACGCGTCCAAGGAGTTTGACATGTCGGGTTGGGAGATCTTCTGGGACGTCGTGCCGTACGTGACGTTGGCGATCGTCGCGGTGGGCATCTGGTGGCGATACCGCTACGACAAGTTCGGCTGGACCACCCGCTCGTCGCAGCTGTACGAATCTCGGTTGCTGCGCATCGGCAGCCCGATGTTCCACTTCGGCATCCTGGTGGTGATCGTCGGGCACATCATCGGGTTGGTGATCCCTGAATCATGGACCGACGCAATCGGGCTCAGCGATCACGCCTACCACCTGCAGGCGATGGTCCTCGGCGCCATCGCCGGAGTCACCACGCTGACGGGGATCGCGTTGCTGGTTTTCCGCCGCCGCACCACGGGCCCCGTCTTCTTGGCCACCACCGGCAACGACAAGGTCATGTATCTGGTGCTGGTGATGGCGATAATCGCCGGTCTGGCGTGCACCCTGATCGGTGCGACACCCGTCGGCGCCGAACACGACTACCGCCAGACCGTGTCGCCGTGGTTCCGGTCCATCTGGATCCTGCAGCCGCGCGGCGACCTGATGGCGCAGGCGCCGCTGTGGTTCCACATCCACGTGATGATCGCGCTGGTGCTGTTCTGCCTGTGGCCGTTCACCCGGCTGGTGCATGTGTTCAGTGCACCGATCGGTTACCTGTTCCGGCCGTACATCGTTTACCGCAGCCGCGATGTCGTCGACAGCGGTGAGCTCGTCGGTTCGCGCCCGCACCGCCGCGGCTGGTGACTCAGGCGTTCTCTGCGCGCTGATCGGACGCGCCGCGCACCAGCACACAGCACCTACCCTGGCGAGGGCTCAGTTCCGCGCGCGCCCCGGGACTCGAACTGCCCTCGATGACGCCCTCGACCAGCTGAAGGTTCAATCCGCACACGACCTCCAGGTGGTCCTTCGCAACGGAGTGGAACGGACAGTTGCGCAACGTGATAGAGCCGTCGGCGTCCGCCTGGGGTAGGTAGCCACAGTCGCGCAGCGCTTCCATCACGTCGCCGTCGGCATCAACGGCGGCCCGTCGCCCGGTGTCGCGGGCGGCGATCGTCAACGCCGACCGGACCGTCCCGCCGGTGTCCTGTTCGATCGAGGAGACGAGCAACCGCGCGAGCAACAGATAGTCGCGCGGCGGCACGCTGACGACGATCTCGTCCGCTGTGCGGGTGTAGAGCTTGGCGGGACGCCCGGCGCCGGGTCCGCCGCGACCGGCCGGCCGCTGGTAGCTGACGGCCAGCAGGCCGGCGTCGGCGAGCTTGTCCAAGTGGTAGGCGGCCAAGGTGCGGCCGATTCCCACCGCGGCGGCGGCCGCGTCGCGCGACACCGGCGCGCCGCGCTCCACGACATAGTCGTGCAACCGGCGGCGCAGAGGATCATCCAGGCTGTTCAGCGCCGTCAACGAGGCGGAGTCCGCGAACCGGCGGGCCATCTGCAAATTCTAACACTAATAACTATTGACAAATCTATGCCGCGGGTGTGGTCTAAAAGACATAAGTTGATGTTTTAGAAAGGGGTTCCCCATGACCACCTCGAACGTCCAGCCCGCGCCGGACCACGCGCCGACGGGTCCGCTGCAACGCGCCCGCACCGATCCCGCCTACGCGGCCTATCTGCTGTTGCGGATCGGATTCACCGCGCTGCCGATCCTGATGGGCTTGGACAAATTCACCAATCTGCTGACCGACTGGGAGGGCTACCTCGCGCCGTGGATCGTCGACCTCAGTCCTCTGACCGCGCACCAGACGATGCTGCTCGTCGGGGTGATCGAGATCGTGGCCGGCGTTGCGGTGGCGGTGAAACCTCGATACGCCGCCTACGTCGTCGCGCTCTGGCTCGCGGGGATCATCGTCAACCTGGTGAGCTACCCCGGGTTCTATGACGTCGCGCTGCGGGACTTCGGCCTGCTGGTGGGCGCGTTGGCCCTCGGGTGGCTGGCATCGGTGTACGACACGCCGCTGCACCGCCGCACCACACCGTGATGGTCAAGTAGGGACCGGCAAAGTAGGGACCTAAGCCCCTACTGCCGCGACCACCGGCGGCAGACAGTGGACGTATGGAGCAGCTCACCACCCTGGACGCGGGATTCCTGCAAGCCGAGGACTCCGACCCCCATGTGAGCCTCGCGATCGGCGCCATCGCCGTCCTCGCCGGACCGATGCCCGACTTCGACTCGCTCGCAACCGGTCTGGCCGAGCGGCTGATGGCGGTACCGCGGTTCAGGCAGACCCTGCGCATGCGTCCGCTCGATCTCGGTGCCCCGGAGTGGATTGAGGGCGCCGAGGTCGACATCTCCCATCACATCCGTCGGGCGGCGTTGCCGCGGCCGGGCGACGATGCGGCGTTGTTCCGTTGGGCCGCCGAGGTGATGGAGCGACGACTGGACCGCGACCGGCCGCTGTGGGAGTGCTGGATCGTCGACGGCCTGGCCTACAACCGGTGGGCGATGCTGATGAAGATCCACCACTGCATCGCCGACGGGGTGGCGGCGACGCATCTGCTCACCGGGCTCTGTGACGACCACGGCGGCGAGACGTTCGCGACGGCGATCCGCGCTGCGCACGCGCCGGCGCCGGGCGGCCTGCGGCTACCGGCGCTGTCGTTGAACCCGTTCGACTGGGTGGCCTCGGCGTGGCGGACGTCTCGAGGGGTGACGTCCGCCGCCGGCCAGGCGTTGCAGGGGGCGGTCGAAATCGCGGGTGGACTGCTGCGGCCCGCCGCTTCGTCGTCGCTGACCGGGCCGGTGACGAACATGCGCCGCTACGCCTCGGTCGAGGTGTCGCTGGGCGACGTGTCGCGGATCTGCGAACGCTTCGATGTCACGGTCAACGACGTTGCGCTGGCGGCGATCACCGACAGCTTCCGCACGATGCTGATGCGTCGCGGCGAGCAGCCCCGGAGCACGTCACTGCGCACGCTGGTGCCGGTGTCGGTGCGGTCCACCGACGCGGCCGACAAGCCCGACAACCGCGTCTCGGTGATGCTGCCCTACCTCCCGGTGGACAAGGCCGACCCGATCCAGCAGCTGCAGACCGTGCGCGCTCGACTGACCAAAACCAAGGCGAGCGGACAACGCGAGGCGGGCAGCATCTTCGTCGCCGCGGCGAACGCGATCCCGTATGCGCTCACGGCGTGGGCGGTTCGGACGCTGACCCGGCTCCCCCAGCGCGGGGTCGTCACGTTGGCGACGAATGTCCCGGGACCCCGCAAACGGTTGCGGCTCATGGGCCGAGAGGTCATCCGGTTGCTGCCCATCCCGCCGCTGGCGCTTCAATTGCGGACCGGCATCGCGATGCTGAGCTACGCTGACCACCTCGCGTTCGGCATCATCGGCGACTACGACGCCGCACCCGACGTCAACGAACTCGCCGACGGCATCGAGCGGGCGGTGAGCCGACTGGCCTGCCTGAGCGGCCATTGGCGCGCCACCCCGGTCGGCACCCTGGCGCTGGTGCAAGGAGGATGATCGCGGTGACCACGGGACATGAGCTGGAGGCACTCAACCGCAGGCAGTGTCTGGATCTGCTGCAAGGAGTCCGGGTGGGGCGGCTCGTCTTCACCGAGGACGCGTTGCCCGCGGTGCAGCCGGTGAACTTCCGACTGTGGCGTGACGACGTCGTGATCCGGGTCGCCGGCGGCCCGAAACTGGCCGCCGCCACCAACAATCAGGTCGTGGCGTTCCAGGCTGACGAACTCGATGCGGACCTGCGCACCGGTTGGAGTGTCACCGTCGTCGGGCACGCCGAGCCCATCACCGATGTCGAGGAGCTCGTCGAACTGTCCGGAACTTTTCTTCAGCCGTGGGTGGACGGACGTCGGGATCACTTCGTGCGGATCCGTACCGAGAAGATGACCGGACGTCGCTTCCGGGAACGCGGCGTGCCGCAGTATCGCGGAAGGGACGAAAATGTCGTCTCGTCCTGACACCACGACGGTCGACATCGAACTGATCGCCAACGCCGTCGAGTTGGCTTGCCGCGCACCGTCGTTGCACAACAGCCAACCGTGGCGGTGGGTGGTCGGCAATACGACGATCGAACTGCACGCCGACCGCAGTCGGGTGATCCGCTCGGCAGACAGCTCGGGGCGCGAGGCCCTCATCGGCTGCGGCGCGGCCCTCGACCACTTCCGCGTCGCGACGGCGGCGGCCGGCTGGAACACCACCGTCGAAACGTTTCCCGACCCGGACAGCATCGACCTCCTCGCGTCGGTGCGGATCAGTTCTCCGCGGGAAGTCACACCCGCGGTGCGTGAGCGCGCCGATGCAATTCCTGCGCCGGCGCACGGATCGGCTGCCGTTCCGGGCGCCCGGCGATCCGCTGGACCTGTTGTTACCGAACGCTTCCGACGAGAGGTTCTTCGTCGACGTCCTGGCCGCGCACACGCATTCCGAACTGGCCGAGGCTGCGCGGCTCACCGAGTCGCTGCGTTCCGCCGACGATCTCTACCATCGCGAACTTCAGTGGTGGACCGCGCCTTTCCGGCTGTCCGAAGGTGTTCCGCCGAGCGCCCTGGTGTCCGAATCGGAGCGGCGACGGGTGGGCGTCAACCGCAACTTCCGGCCCAGTGGTCATCTCGACCGCCGGTCTGTGACCGCGCACGACCAAGCGGAGATCCTGGTTCTGTCCACTCCGGCGGACACCCGCGAGGACGCCCTCAACTGCGGTCAGGCGTTGTCGAGATTGTTGCTGGACCTCACGATCGCCGGGCTGGCGACCTGCCCGATGACGCACCTCACCGAGGTCGAGGCCGGTCGCGACGCCGTCCGCCGGCTGACGGGCCGCAACGCGGTGCCGCAGGTGTTGATTCGCGTCGGGAAAGCGCCCACCATCGAAGAAACGCCGGCACCGACACCGCGGCGGTCGGTACGGGAAGTCATGGAGACTCGCCGCTAACGGTGCTGAGTTGGGAGGGCTTCGCGTGGTCACGGTCTTCTTGGTCGACGACCATGAGGTCGTCAGGCGCGGCCTGGTCGACCTGCTGGCATCGGATCCGGAACTGAAGGTCGTCGGCGAAGCCGGGTCCGTCGCCGAGGCCATGGCCAGAATCCCCGCCGTACGCCCGGATGTCGCCGTCCTCGATGTGCGCCTGCCCGACGGCAACGGCATCGAACTGTGCCGCGACCTGTTGTCCGACCTGCCCGATTTGCGCTGCCTGATGTTGACGTCGTACACCTCCGACGAGGCGATGCTCGATGCGATCCTCGCCGGCGCCAGCGGATTCGTCATCAAGGACATCAAGGGGATGGAGCTCGCGCAGGCCATCAAGGACGTCGGCGCGGGCAGATCACTTCTCGACAACCGCGCCGCGGCGGCGTTGATGGCGAAGCTGCGCGGCTCGGCCGACCGCAAGGACCCCCTTTCCGGGCTGACCGAACAGGAGCGGACACTGCTCGGGTTGCTCGGCGAAGGGCTGACCAACAGGCAGATCGCGGCGCGGATGTTCCTGGCGGAGAAGACCGTGAAGAACTACGTGTCGCGGTTGCTGGCGAAACTCGGCATGGAGCGCCGGACCCAGGCAGCGGTCTTCGCATCCAAACTGGACCGGAAACCGTGACCGACCCGACTGCGCCGAACCGGTCGAGCGAAGGTCGGTCGCTACGTAATACGTTGTCGCAGCTGCGGCTTCGCGAACTGCTGGCCGAGGTGCAAGACCGGGTCGGTCAGATCGTCGAGGGCCGCGACCGCCTCGACGGCCTGGTGGACGCCATGCTGGTGGTCACCGCGGGCCTGGAGTTGGATGCGACGCTGCGCACGATCGTGCGCACCGCAAGCGAACTTGTCGACGCCCGGTACGGTGCGCTCGGCGTTCGCGGCGACGGCCACGAGTTGGTCGAGTTCGTCTACCAGGGAATCGACGAGCCGACGCGCGACCTGATCGGGCACCTGCCCGAAGGCCGGGGTGTGCTCGGCGTGCTGATGGATGATCCGAAACCCATTCGGCTGGAGGATATTCGACAGCATCCGGCATCTGTCGGCTTTCCCCCGCATCATCCGCGGATGTCCACCTTCCTCGGGGTTCCGCTGCGGATCCGCGACGAGGTGTTCGGCAATCTGTATCTCGCGGAGAAAGCCGATGGTCGACCGTTCAGCGAGGACGACGAGATTCTGGTCGAAGCGTTCGCCGCCGCGGCCGGCATCGCGATCGAGAATGCGCGCCTGTACGAGCAGTCCCGGGCCCGGCAGTCGTGGATCGAGGCGACCCGCGACATCGCCAACGAGATGCTGTCCGGTGCCGAGCCTGCGGCGGTGTTTCGGCTCATCGCGGCGCAGGCGCTGAACCTGACCGGCGCGGACGCCACGGTCGTCGCGATGCCGGTCGACGTCGACCTTGCGGCGGCCGATGCCGTCGAGCTGTCGGTGGCGGCCGTCGCCGGCGCGCTGGGCGGCGAACGGTGCGGCACAATCATTCCCGTCCCCGACTCACCGATCGGTAAGGCGTTCCTCGACGGGATCCCGCGCAAGTTCGGATCCGTCGACATCGGCGTCGGTGCCGGCGTCGGACCCGCGCTCGTGCTGCCGCTTCGCGCCACCGATGCGGTCGCCGGCGTGGTGGCCGCGGTTCGAGGCGAAGACGCGTACCCGTTCACCTCTGAACAGCTCGAGATGATGGCCGCCTTCGCAGATCAAGCCGCGCTCGCCTGGCAACTCGCCACCTCGCAGCGCCGGATGCGCGAACTCGACGTGCTGACCGATCGGGACCGCATCGCACGTGATCTGCACGACCATGTCATTCAGCGGCTGTTCGCGGTCGGATTGTCTTTGCAGGGCACGATTCCGCGAGCGCGGTCGGTGGAAATCCAACAGCGGCTGACCGACTGCGTGGACAATCTGCAGGAGGTCATCCAGGAGATCAGGACCACGATCTTCAATCTGCAGAGCGCCCCGTCGGTCGCGACGCGGCTTCGCCAACGGCTGGACGCGGCGGTCGACGAGTTCTCCGATACGGGGCTGCGAACCACGGTGCAGTTCGCCGGGCCGCTGTCGGTCGTCGACGCGACGCTGGCTGATCACGCCGAAGCCGTTGTGCGAGAAGCCGTCAGCAACGCGGTTCGGCATGCGCAGGCGACGACGATGACGGTCGGTGTCCGGGTCGACGACAACCTCACCATCGAGGTCGCCGACGACGGCCGTGGCGTTCCCGACGACATCACCGGCAGCGGGCTGGCGAACCTGCGCAAGCGCGCCGACGAGGTCGGCGGGGCGTTCACGCTCGAGCACCGTCCGCAAGGCGGCACGCTGCTGCGGTGGTGGGCGCCTCTGGCCAGGAACTAGTCCGGCCACTCGACGACGTCGGCCAACGCACGCCGCGGTGTGGACGGCAGCGGATCGGCGTTCACCGGCGCCCAGCCGATGCGCAACAGCATCTGCGGATAACCGCTGTCGCCGAACACGTCCTCCCTCAAGGCCTCCCGCGTTTCGGCGATCTCGAGGGGTTCGGTGACCGGGCAGCTCGCCAACCCCAGCGCGGTTGCCGTGAGCAGCGTCAGGCTGGTGGCCTCACCGGCGCGCAGCCTGGCCAGCGGGCTGTCGTCCTTGGTGCCCAGCGCCAGCACCGTCGCCGAGTCGTCTTCTGGCGACACCTCGGGCGGCTGGGCCAGCGCGGGACCGGCGAAGAGGCGCCCCGGGAGCGCGGCGGCCGGATTCGACTGCGGAATGTTGCGGGCGGGCACCCCCGCCAGCGATGCGTGGCGTCCGCTCCACACGGTCAACTCGCGCAGGTAGTCCTCGTTCGAGACGTGCTGCTGCACAGCTTGGGCGACAATGTGTTGCAGCTTCGGAAGCAACGCGACCTCCCGCAACATCACGCCGCACCGGGCGGCCCGTGCACCCATCAACGCGATGTCGGCCTCCGGGACGCACCACGAGTTGTAGAGCCTGCGGTCGGTGCGTCGCCTCGGGAACGCCGCTGCCAGGACCACATCCACCTCGCCGGCGGTCCGGGGCCGCACCTCGATGGCGGCCAGGTGCTGCGGTTGCGCGGGATTCGGGAACCGGTGAACTTTGGCGTGCCAGCCGAGCGCCGCCAACGCGACCACCGCGTGGTGCAACGCGATTCCGCAACTCAACAGCAGATCGCGGCTGTCGGGATCGGCGTTGTGCAGCTGCCGGTCCAGATCGGCGTACAGGTGCAGACTTTCGTCTCCGACCCGCCACCGCCACGGTTGCGAATTGTGGATGGAGGGCGCCCTGGTGGCGAGCGACAACGCCGTGCGGATGGTGTCGCGATCCGGAAAGTGAGCGGTCATGGCGGTTCGTGCGCTTCCTGTGTGATTCGTTCTCGTACTCCACAATGGCTCGCGCCGACAGCACCGGACTAGGGACGAAGGTCCTCGATGTGAGGAAAATTGCGTCGGCGGTCAGTCGGCGATCGAAAGCGCGATACCGTCGAGGATGTCGTGCTCGCTGACGGTCAACTCGTCGATGCCGGCCCGCTGCCGCAACGCCTGCGCCAACTCTTCGACGATGATCGCGCCGCCACCGATGACGTCGACGCGGCCCTCGTGCATCGGTCCGAGCGCTGCGCGCCGGCTACGCGGCATCGCGATCAGCTCGTCGCATACCCTCAGCAGTTCGCCGAACGGAACCCGCGACCGGTGAATGGCGGCCGCATCGTACGCCGGCATCCGGTGCGCCAGCGCCGACAGCGTGGTCATGGTGCCCGCCACCCCGACCCAGGTGCGGGCCTGTTCGACCGGCACCGCGCCGAACGCCTCGGCGAGCCCGGCGCGGACCACCTCTCGCGCGGAAGCGACCTCGGTGGGGGTCGGCGGATCGGAGTGCAGGCACCGTTCGGTCAGCCGGACGCAGCCGATGTCGGCCGAATAGCTGGCGGTCACGTCGGCGCCGCCGGTGCCCAGCACCACCTCGGTCGAACCGCCGCCGAGGTCGACGACCACGAAAGGTGCTGCGGCGGCGTCCAGTTCGTCGACGGCGCCGCGGAACGACAACGCGGCCTCCTCGGTTCCGGTGATCACCTCGGCGACCGCACCCGGCGCCACCGCGCCCAGCACCTCGGCCGTCATCGCGAAGAACACGTCGCGGTTGGCGGCGTCCCTGGTCGCCGAGGTGGCGACCATGCGCACCTTCGACACGTCGTGGCGGCGCATCAGGTCGGCATAGTCGATCAGCGCCGCCTTCGTCCTGTCGAGTGCGTCGGCGGCGAATTGCCCTGTGGCGTCGACTCCTTGGCCCAGCCGGACGATCCGCATCTCGCGGTGCACGTCGGTCAGCTTGCCGTGCACCCGGTCGGCGATCAGCAGCCGGATGGAGTTGGTACCGCAGTCGACGGCGCCGACCCTATTCATCAGACCACCTTCCGGGCTCGAGGACGCCGTCCATGGCCGGGTCGTCGGCCAGTGCGGCCAGCGCCTCGTCGCCGAGCGGGTTGGTGCCGGGCCCCTTCGCCAGGGAGTGGGCCATCAGCACGTGCAGGCACTTCACCCGGTCCGGCATGCCGCCGCCGGAGAACGTCGTGCGCAACGGTTCGATCGCGTCTCGCTCGGCGAGATACGATTCGTGCGCCTTCCGATATGCCTGCGCCAGTTGCGGATCGGTCTTGAGGCGTTCGGTCATCTCCCGCATCAGCCCGGAGGACTCCAGCCTGCTGGCGGCCGCGGTAAGCGCCGGATGGGTCAGGTAGTACAACGTCGGAAACGGTGTTCCGTCCGGAAGTTTCGGCGCGGTCTTGACGACCCCGGGCTCGCCGTTGGGACACCGGTAGGCGACCTCGAGCACGCCGCGGGGTTCACGACCCAGCTGCCGCGCGACGGCGTCGAGGTCCGAGCGCTCAACCACCGGGAGCGGGCGGGGCGGGAGACGGTGGTTCGGGCGCACCGGGCACGGGCGGTGGCGCCCCCGGCAGGGGTTCGGGCGAAATCCCGTGCGGCGCATCGGCGATCGTGTGCCACAGCGCCGTGTACCACGGCTGGTCGCGGTGTGCGGCCGTCGGTTCTTCGTCGGGTGCGCCGGGCACGGCGGCGTTCGCGGGCAGCTGTACCTGGTACGGGATCTCCCCGGGCATGACGAAGCCCAGACGCTCGCGGGCCTGCGCCGCGATGAACACCGGGTCGGCCAGTTTCACCTTCTGCTGCTCGAGGTCGGCGATCTGGGCGCGCAACTGCTCTTCGGTGGCCTTAAGTTGCTTCATCTCGGTGCGCTGCGCGAAATAGGTGCGCACCGGTCCGGCGATGGTGAGCGTCAGCACGCACACCACCGCCGCGAGGATGGCTGCGCGCCGCGCCGCTGAGCCGAACCGCTGCTCGGACTGCTGTTCCGCCGAGTCTGCGATCGCGCGCCGGATGACGACGCCGGTGTCCTTCGGCTGGGACTCCGGCGACGCCTCGGCGGCGGGTCGCGATTCGGTACCTCGCGGCTCACGGCGTGCCGCCGTGCGCGGACGGCCCTTCCCGACGGCGCCGGCCTTGCCCGACTTACCTGGTCGGGAGGTCGGTGACCGACGCTTCGGGTCGGGCCGTTTCGCTTCGGGCACGGGCTATTTCACGGCCTATTTCGAGTCCAGCGCAAACCGTGGGAACGCCAGGTCGCCCGCGTAGCGGGCGGCGTCGCCGAGGTTCTCCTCGATGCGCAGCAGCTGGTTGTACTTGGCGACGCGTTCGCTGCGGGCGGGTGCGCCGGTCTTGATCTGCCCGCTGCCCACCGCGACCGAGAGGTCGGCGATCGTCGTGTCCTCGGTTTCGCCGCTGCGGTGACTCATCATCGTCCGGTAGCCGCTGTTGTGAGCCAGCGCCACCGCGTCGAGCGTCTCGGTCAGCGTGCCGATCTGGTTGACCTTCACCAGAAGCGCGTTGGCGGCGCCCTTTTGGATGCCGTCCTCGAGGCGCTCCGGGTTGGTGACGAACAGGTCGTCGCCGACCAGCTGCACCCGGTCCCCGATCGCCGACGTCAGCGCGACCCACCCGTCCCAGTCGTCCTCCGACAGCGGATCCTCGATCGAGACCAACGGATAGGTGTCGAGCAGGCCGGCGTAGAACTGGCCCATCGCCTCGGCGCTGCGTACCTCGTTCTCGAACGTGTAGCCCTGCCCGTCGGAGTAGAACTCGGTCGCGGCGACGTCGAGCGCCAGCGCCACATCCGTGCCGGGTTTGAAGCCGCTCGCCTCGATCGCGGACAGGATGAGGTCGAGTGCGGCCTTGGTGCCCGCGACGTCGGGGGCGAACCCGCCCTCGTCACCGAGACCGGTCGCCAGCCCCTGCTTCTTGAGCACCGACTTCAGCGAGTGGTACACCTCGGCGCCCCAGCGCAGCGCCTCCTTGAACGACGCCGCCCCGATCGGCGCGACCATGAACTCCTGCACGTCGACGCCGGTGTCGGCGTGTGCGCCGCCGTTGAGGATGTTCATCATCGGCACCGGCAGGATGTGGGCGTTGGGGCCGCCGATGTAGCGGAACAGGTCGAGATCGGCCGCGTGGGCCGCGGCCTTGGCCACGGCCAGCGAGGCGCCCAGGATCGCGTTGGCGCCGAGCCGCGACTTGTCGGGCGTGCCGTCGAGATCGAGCAGCGCCTGGTCCACGAGCCGCTGATCGTCGGCCTGCAGTCCGATGATCGCCGGACCGATCTCCTCGAGCACGGCTTCCACGGCCTTTTCGACGCCCTTGCCGCCGTAGCGGGAGCCGCCGTCGCGGAGCTCGACCGCCTCGTGTTCACCCGTCGACGCACCCGACGGCACCGCGGCGCGCGCGAACGAGCCGTCTCCCAGCAGAACCTCGACCTCGACCGTCGGGTTTCCCCGGGAGTCGAGGATTTCTCGGGCTCCGACCTGATCGATTGTGGGCACTGGCGTCTCCTCGGGTGTCCGTGTTGTCTCGGCGGTGGTGCGCCGTCAACCGACGAGCCTAGAGCCTCACTGTTCGCCCGGCGTGTTTAGAGGGGGTGTCCGTTGGCGTAGGCGGTGGCCCAGTCGCGCACCGTGCGCGCGTACTGGTCGGAGAGGTTGTAGGCGCGTAACGCGTTCATCCACCCGCGCGGCGTCGCAAGGTCCTTGCCGGTCCAGCACAGATACCCGGCCGCCGACAGCGCGGCGTCGTCGATGTTGTCGGCGCTGATGTGGCCGTCGTTGTTGGCGTCGACGCCGTAGTGCTGCCAGGTCTCGGGGATGAACTGCATCGGCCCCATCGCCCGGGCGAACTGCGAGTCGCCGTCGTGGCTGATCGCGGCGTCGTCGAGGATTTCCAGGTTTCCGTTGGTGCCGTCGAGCCAGACGCCCCGGATGGGCGGCTTGACGTCGCCGTTCGCCTCGATGGCCGCGCCGCGGTAGGTGCCGTGGTGGCTTTCCACCTGGCCGATACCAGCCAGCGTCGTCCACGCCAGCTTGCAGTCGGGGTTCTCCACCTCAGCTACCCGGGCCGCGTAGGCGTAGGCCTCGAGGGCGGCGACGGGGATGCCCAGCTTGGGCGAGCGTTCGGCGGCCCAGTCTCGGAGTTGATCAGCCGGGCGGCCCTTGGCGTAGGTGTCGATCTTGGGCACCGGATCGCCCGGCGGCGGGGGTACACCCTCGGGGATGGGTGTACCCAGCTGCCACGAGCAGCTCGAAGCCAAGAGCAGCGCCGTCGCACCCAACACGGCGACAGCACGCAGCCAACGCACCGGCGACACTAAATCCCCTCAACCAACTTCGGTTGCTGCCAATGTTCCCACGCGTCCCGGACGCGGCGGCTCAGCGGAGTGAGCGATTCGGGCGCGCAAATGATCGTTCAGCGGTTTTCAGCGCGCCGAATCCGCTATTTGTTCGACTTCGGTCTGAGCCTCGTCGGCCGCTTCCACCGCATCGGCCTCTTCCGCCTCCTCAGCCGCATCCACCTCATCTGATTCTTCGGTCTCGATAACTTCATCGGCGTCGGCATCGTGGTCGTTTCCGGCCTTCTCGCCGGACGGCCAGTGCGCGCGCCACTCCTCCTCGGTCACCTGGCCCAACGACGTGGCGTCGAGTTCCTCGGGAACGTCGTCGCCGCGGCGGCTGACCGCGACCGCGTGCTCGGCCCGCCGGACGGCTTCCATGAACTCCAGGGTGGCCGACCGCAACGTGTTCTCGGCATCGCTGCCCGCCGACACGGTCACCGTCGTCATCGCCGTTGGGACGAGGTCTGCGGGCAGCCCGGCGGCGCTGACCCGTTCGATCACCTTCTGCGTCAATGCCAGAGCGGGCTGGCCGGTCGGCACATCGTCGATAACTGAGAAGCGGGACTTCGCTCTCTTCTCTAAAGCCTTGCGTTCTTCCCACTGCGCGAGCTGTTCGTCCAGCGAGATCGGTTCACCGGCGAGCACCGCCGGCACCCGGTTGCCCAGCTTGCGCACCAGCGAATCGGCGACGTCGTCGATGCTGAACGGATTCTGCGGCGCGTCTTCGGCGATGCGGGCGTGAAAGAGCACCTGCAACAACACATCTCCGAGTTCCTCGCGCAACGCATCGGCGTTGCCGCTGCGCACCGCGTCGAACACCTCGTAGGTTTCCTCGAGCAGATAGCGCCGCAGCGAGTCGTGCGTCTGCTCGCTCTCCCACGGTCCGGAGGTACGAAGCTTGTCCATCATCGCGACCGCGTCGACCAGGCGCTCCCCCGGCGCGGCCTCGGGCGCGGAGATCACTTTTTCGCCGGTGGCCAGCCGGGCCTTGACCGCGGGGTGCTCCGGGTCGGAGGACAGCAGCACCGGTGCCTGGTCGCCGTCGTAGGCGGGTCGCGCGGAGGGCAACGACCACGGCACCTTGATCGGCATCTCCTCGGTGTACTGAACGTCACCGGCAAGCAGATCGATCGCGTCGATGGGGATCAGTGACGGGCGGCGGGGGTCGACCAATACGACGGTCATCGGGCTGCACCCCCTCACGCTTGTCGACGAGACCGCTGATCTCTCGGTTATACCAACCCATTGTCGGGCCTCGGCGCCTGCCGAGACCTGGCAACGCGCGCTTCACCGTCACCGGGTGGCTCCGACAGAGGATGGCCGCCCTGCCGGGAAGGCAAGGCGGCCATCGTGTCGTGACTTAGGACTCCGACGGGAACGGGTCGTCCGGGATCTCCCAGTGCCCCGGCGCCTCGTCGAAGAACGGGTTGACGATGCCGTTCACCTCAGGCAGCTTCTTGAGCTGGCCCGGAGGGATTCCGAAGAACGGGTTCGGGATCCCGTTGATGAACGCTGCGTTCTTCAGCTGTCCCGGCGGGATGTGCCCGTTCGGAAGCTTGAAGTAGTTGTCTACCTCGGGAAACTCCACGTCGGGAAGGTTCACATCCGGCACGTCGACGTCGGGAACGTTCACATCCGGCACGTCGACGTCGGGCACGTTCACATCCGGCACGTCGACGTCGGGAACATTCACATCCGGCACGTTCACGTCGGGAACATTGACGCCCGGAACGTTGACATCGGGGATGTTCACGTTCGGCACGTCCACGTTCGGGATGGCCGGCACAGGTACGGGCGGCGGCGGCGGGTCGGCCTGTGCGAGACCCGCACCCAGGCCGAGCGAGCCGAGTCCGAGTGCACCGGTCATCGTCGTGGTTACAGCCAACTTCTTCAAGTTCATCGTTCACTCCTTCGCCTTGCGTCATCGCGACGCGCACCAACAGGCTCGATGGCAATCGCGTGATGTTCGGTTTAGGAAATTGCTCGACCGCCGACTGTCGGACGATCGCGCCGCCCCAGGTTTGGACGACTAATGCAACACCTTGACCCCCCGCTGTGTATGTCGCATCCGCGCCCCCGCCCCGTTATCAGCGCTGCCCGATCCGAGGGTCGAAAAGTTTGCAGAAAACGCCCTGACCAGGCGATTAGGCCGGAGAATTCGATCCGGAAATCACGTCGACGCTGCCCTGCGGCTTGCCGTCCAGAGCCAGCACCAGGTCGGCGACCATCTGCACCAGTTCGAGGTCGCGGATGCGTGGCGCACCGAGGCCGTCTCCGGCGCGCGGGATCGGGACCTGCACCGTCGACGTGGTCGCCCGGTAGTGCGCGCTCGGGTACATGCGCTTGAGCCGAAGTTGCTGGGAGTCCATCAGCTGCAGCGGCGCCAACCGCAGCGTCGACTCCGAGACCGAACTGACCTCGGTGATGCCGTAGTGCTTGAGCAGCAACCGCAGCCGCGCGACGGCCACCAGCCGCTGCGCAGGCTCGGGCAGCGGACCGTACCGGTCGACGAGCTCTTCGACGACGGAATCGACCGCGTTCTCGTCGGCGGCCGCCGCCAGCCTGCGATACCCCTCCAGCCGCAGCCGGTCGCTGCCGATGTAGTCCGGCGGCAGATGCGCGTCGACGGGAAGATCGATCCGCACATCTTTCGGTTCTTCCGGCGCGGCAACGGTTTTACCGTCCGCGGCCGCGCGGTAAGCCTCGACCGCCTCGCCGACCAGACGCACGTAGAGGTCGAAGCCGACGCCGGCGACGTGGCCGGACTGCTCGGCGCCGAGCACGTTGCCGGCGCCGCGGATCTCCAGGTCCTTCATCGCGACGGCCATGCCGGCGCCCAACTCGTTGTTCTGCGCGATCGTGGCCAGCCGGTCGTAGGCGGTCTCGGTCAGCGGAACCTCCGGCGGATAGAGGAAGTAGGCGTACCCACGTTCGCGGCTACGCCCGACGCGACCCCGAAGCTGATGCAGCTGGGACAGGCCGAACGTGTCGGCGCGTTCGACGATCAACGTGTTGGCGTTGGAGATGTCCAGGCCGGTCTCGACGATCGTCGTGCAGACCAGGATGTCGTATTCGCGGTTCCAGAATCCCTCGACGGTGCGCTCGAGTTGTTCCTCGGGCATCTGGCCGTGCGCGACGACGACGCGGGCCTCGGGCACCAACTCGCTGACCTTCGCCGCGGCCTGGTCGATAGACCTGACCCGGTTGTGGATGTAGAACGCCTGCCCGTCCCTGAGTAACTCGCGTCTCAACGCGGCCGCGAGTTGCTTATCCGAATGTGGCCCCACGTAGGTGAGCACCGGATAGCGCTCCTCGGGCGGGGTGAGGATCGTCGACATCTCGCGGATGCCTGCCAAGCTCATCTCCAGCGTGCGGGGAATCGGGGTGGCGCTCATGGTCAGCACGTCGACGTGGGTGCGCATCGACTTGATGTGCTCCTTGTGTTCGACGCCGAAGCGCTGCTCCTCGTCGACCACCACCAGGCCGAGGTCCTTCCACGTCACGCCGGTCTGCAGCAGCCGGTGCGTACCGATCACGATGTCGACGCTGCCGTCCTTCATGCCCTCGAGCACCGCCTTGGACTCGGCGGGTGTGGTGAACCTGCTGAGGCCCTTCACGGTGACCGGGAAACCGGCCATACGCTCGCTGAACGTCTGCAGGTGCTGATCTGCCAGCAGCGTCGTCGGCACCAGCACCGCGACCTGTTTGCCGTCCTGCACCGCCTTGAACGCCGCGCGCACCGCGATCTCGGTCTTGCCGTAGCCGACGTCGCCGCAGATCACCCGGTCCATCGGGACCGGTTTCTCCATGTCGGCCTTGACCTCGGTGATCGCGGTCAGCTGGTCGACGGTCTCGGTGAAGCCGAACGCGTCCTCCATCTCGGCCTGCCACGGGCTGTCCGGAGCGAATGCGTGGCCGGGTGAGGCCTGCCGCTTGGCGTACAGCGACACCAACTCTGCGGCGATCTCCCTGACGGCACTGCGCGCGCGGCTTTTCGTATTCGTCCAGTCGCTGCCGCCCAGTCTGCTCAGCGTCGGTGACTCGCCGCCGACGTAGCGCGACAACTGGTCGAGCGAATCCATCGGCACGTACAACCGGTCGGCCTTCTGCCCGCGCTTGCTCGACGCGTACTCGAGCACCAGGTACTCGCGGCGGGCGCCGCCCACGACGCGCTCGGTCATCTCGACGAAGCGGCCGATGCCGTGCTGGTCGTGCACCACCAGGTCACCGGCGGTGAGCGCCAACGGATCGACCACGTTGCGCCGCTTGGCGGCCAGCCGCTTGCCCTCCGTGGCGGCGGCCCGGTTGCCGGTGAGGTCGGTCTCGGTGATCACCACTAGGTTCGCGCCCGAGATGATCACGCCGTCGTGCAGAGGGCCCTTGAGCACACCGACGACGCCTTCCTTGAGCGTGCTACCCGGCTCCAGAAGCCCTGCGGGAACGTCGGATTCGGCGAGTTGCTCGACCACACGCTGCGCGGTGCCTGCACCGGGGGTGACGACGGCCGCGTGGCCGCCGGTGCTGACGTGGCCGCGCAGCATCGCGAAGATCTCGTTGACGCTGGATTGCTGACCGCGAGCTGACGGGGCGGGCCGGATGTCGAGTTCGAGCGCGGACTCGTCGGACAACTGGCTCAGCGTCCACCAGGGGTGGCCCGTGGCGCGGGCGGCGGAGCGGGCGTCGTCGAGTTCGACGAATCCCGACGCGCCCAGGGCCTCGAGGTCGATCGGGGTGTCACCCCCGACAGCTGCGGCCGACCACGACGCTTCGAGGAACTCGCGGCCGGTCTTGATCAGGTCGGCGGCACGGGTGCGGACCTTCTCCGGGTCGCAGATCAACAGCGGCGTGCCGGCCGGCAGATGGTCGGACAACGTCGACAACTGGCCGCGGTCCTCGGTTCGCTTGAGCAGCGGCAGCAGGGCCTCCATACCGTCGACGGGGATGCCCTCGGCCAGCTTGGCCAGCATGTCCGGCACGGTGCCCGGCAGCGTGTTCTCCTGCACCGGATGCTGGCGGGCCAGTTCGACGGCACGCTCGCGCACGTCGTCGGTCAGCAGCACTTCGCGGCACGCCACGGCGATCACGGTGTCAACCGCGATCTCGGGGATCGACCGCTGGTCGGCGACCGAGAACATGCGCATCTCGGACACCTCGTCGCCCCAGAACTCGATGCGAACCGGGTGCTCGTAGGTCGGTGGGAAGAGGTCGAGGATGCCGCCGCGAACCGCGAACTCCCCGCGCTTGCCGACCATGTCAACACGGGTGTAGGCCAGTTCGACGAGGCGCGCGATCACGTGGTCGAAGTCCGATTCGACCCCTACGGTCAACGTCACCGGCTCGACGTCCGCCACGTCGGGTGCCATCGGCTGCAGCAGCGACCTGGCGGTCGTGACGACCACGCGCAGCGGCGGTCCGAGACGCTCGTCATCGGGACGGGCAAGCCTGCGCAACACCATCAGCCGCGCACCGATCGTGTCGACCCCCGGCGAGAGCCGTTCGTGCGGCAGCGTTTCCCAGGACGGGAACATCGCGACGGCGTCGCCGAGCACACCGCGCAGTTCAGCCGTCAGGTCGTCGGCCTCGCGACCGGTCGCGGTGACCACGACGAGTGGTCCGGTCTGCTCGAGCGCGCACGCGACGAACAGCCGGGCGCTGGCCGGTCCGACGATGGCGAGATCGGCGGGTCTGTCGGCGGCACGACGCGAGAGCTCGACCAGTGAGGGATCGCGTAACGCCAGTTCGACAAGCCCGGCGATCGGGGTCGGGACAGATACGGTCCCCGATGCGGTCATGATGAGTCCATCTTAAGTGGAGTGGCGGTCCCGGTGCGCTGCCAGTCGCCGCAGCGACGGGTTCCGTGCCGAAATCGCTTGTGGGCGTTACTCGTCGAGCAGCGGCGGGTCGTTCTCCAGATGCATCAAGCCGTTCCAGCAGAGGTTGACCAGATGTGCGGCCACCACTTCCTTCTTCGGCTCACGGACATCGAGCCACCACTGCGCGGTCATCGACACCGACCCGACCAGAGCCTGGGCGTACAGCGGCGCCATTTCCGGGTCGAGCCCGCGGCGGGAGAAATCGCCGGCCAGGATCGAGGACACCTGGTTGACGGCCTCGTTGAGCAGCGTCGAGTATGTGCTGCCCGACGTGATCGCCGCCGGGGAGTCGCGGATCAGGATGCGGAACCCGTCGGTGCGCTCGTCGACGTAGGTCAGCAGCGCCAGCGCGACCCGTTCGATGCGCAGCCGAGAGCGGTTGTTGGTCATCCTGGTCAGCGACGACGTGATCCCGTCGAGCAGCGCGGACATCTCGCGGTCGACCACCACCGCGTACAGCCCTTCCTTGCCGCCGAAGTGCTCGTAGACGACGGGTTTGGAGACGTTTGCGCGCTGGGCGATCTCCTCGATCGAGGTGCCCTCGTAGCCGCGCTCGGCGAACAGCGACCGGGCGACGTCGATGAGCTGGTGGCGGCGTTCGGCGCCGGTCATCCGCGCGCGCGGAGCCCGCATCTCTTTGTCGAGTGCAGCCACGCTTTTGAGCGTAGTGCGTTGGACGTCCGGCGACGATCAAGCGGCGAGGTACGAGCCGCGATGAGAAGCTCGACCGTTGGACTAGCATCACGAGTTGATCGATCCGTCGTGGTGTAATCGGCAGCACCTCTGATTTTGGTTCAGATAGTTCAGGTTCGAGTCCTGGCGACGGAGCACTTTTTGCGGCGAGCGACCGCTAAATGACACCGTAGAGCGGCGTGTCGGCGTACAAACACGGTCACTCGCGCGGAGGGGGAACCTCATGACCAACCACCATCGCGATTCCGCCGTCGTGGTCCTTGCCGCGGGCGCGGGCACGCGGATGCGGTCCGACACCCCGAAGGTGCTGCACACGCTGGCCGGGCGCAGCATGCTCGCGCACGCCCTGCACGCGGTCGCCAAGGTGGCGCCCGAACGACTCGTGGTCGTGGTGGGCATGGACCGCGAGCGCGTGGCGGGCGCGGTCGACCGGCTGGCCGCCGAGCTCGGCCGGACCATCGACACCGCGGTGCAGGAGCAGCAACTGGGCACCGGGCACGCCGTGGAGTGCGGGCTGTCGGCGCTGCCACCCGAGTTCACCGGCACCGTGGTGGTCACCTCGGGCGACGTGCCCCTGCTGGACGCCGACACGCTGGCCGACCTAATCGCGACTCACAACGCCGAGGCCGGCGGCCGGCCCGCCGCGGCGACCGTGCTGACCACCACGCTGCCCGACCCGACGGGTTACGGCCGCATCCTGCGGACCCAGGACGGCGAGGTCATGGGGATCGTCGAGCAGGCCGACGCCAGCCCGTCGCAGCGGGCGATCGCCGAGGTCAACGCCGGCGTGTACGCGTTCGACGTCGCCGCGCTGCGTTCCGCGTTGAGCCGGCTGCACTCGGACAACGCCCAGCAGGAGCAGTACCTGACCGACGTCATCGCGATCCTCCGGTCCGACGGACACGTCGTGCGGGCCAAGCATGTCGACGACTCGATGCTGGTCGCCGGCGTCAACGACCGCGTACAGCTGGCCGAGCTGGCGGCCGAGCTGAACCGGCGCATCGTCGCGGCTCACCAACGGGCCGGTGTCACGGTCGTCGATCCGGCCACCACGTGGGTCGACGTCGACGTGATGATCGGCCGCGACACCGTCGTGCAGCCGGGCACCCAACTGCTCGGCGGCACCCGCATCGGCGGTCGCTGCCAGATCGGGCCGGACACCACCCTGGCCGACGTCACGGTCGGCGACGGCGCGACGGTGTGCCGCACGCACGGCAGCTCGTCGGTGATCGGTGATGGTGCGACGGTCGGGCCGTTCACCTACCTGCGACCGGGCACCGTGCTGGGCGTCGATGGGAAGCTCGGCGCATTCGTCGAGACCAAGAACTCCACCATCGGCGCCGGTACCAAGGTGCCGCACCTGACCTACGTCGGGGATGCCGACATCGGCGAGCACAGCAACATCGGCGCGTCGAGCGTGTTCGTCAACTACGACGGGGAGACCAAGAGCCGCACCACCATCGGCTCGCACGTCCGCACCGGATCGGACACCATGTTCATCGCCCCGGTCACCGTCGGCGACGGTGCCTACACCGGCGCAGGCACCGTCGTACGCGACGACGTGCCGCCGGGGGCGTTGGCGGTCTCGGCGGGTCCGCAGCGCAACATCGAGGGCTGGGTCCCGCGCAAACGCCCCGGCTCGGCGTCGGCCGCCGCGGCGGCTCAGGCATCGGGTCAGCCGCCGGGCCCCGACGACACGGCGGGCTCCGACGACGACGAAACAGCCTGAACCCGTCCCCTGTTGTTCACGATCTGGCCACCCGGGCACGGCCGGTGCGTGAAGCTACGTACGATTAAGCGGTATCGATCCCCGACCTTGAGGGCGCACTGTGGGCACCGAGTGGACCGACAACCGCAAAAATTTGATGTTGTTCTCGGGTCGGGCACACCCCGAACTCGCTGAGCAGGTCGCCAAGGAACTCGATGTCCCCGTGACGGCGCAGACCGCGCGGGACTTCGCCAACGGTGAGATCTTCGTCCGCTTCGACGAGTCCGTGCGCGGCTGCGACGCGTTCGTCCTGCAGAGCCATCCGGCGCCGCTGAACCAGCACCTGATGGAACAGCTGATCATGATCGACGCGCTCAAGCGCGGCAGCGCCAAGCGCATCACCGCGATCCTGCCGTTCTATCCGTATGCCCGGCAGGACAAGAAGCACCGCGGCCGTGAGCCGATCTCGGCGCGGTTGGTGGCCGACCTGCTCAAGACCGCGGGCGCCGACCGGATCGTCACCGTCGACCTGCACACCGACCAGATCCAGGGCTTCTTCGACGGCCCGGTCGACCACATGCGGGCGCAGAAGCTGCTCACCGGATACATCGCCGACAACTACTCCGACCACAACATGGTCGTCGTCTCGCCGGACTCCGGGCGGGTTCGCGTCGCCGAGAAGTGGGCGGACTCCCTGGGCGGCGTACCCCTCGCTTTCATCCACAAGACCCGCGACCCGCTGAAGCCCAACGAGGTGGTGTCCAACCGGGTCGTCGGCGACGTGCGGGGCAAGACCTGCGTGCTCACCGACGACATGATCGACACGGGCGGCACCATCGCGGGCGCGGTCAAACTGCTCAAGCAGGACGGTGCCGGCGACGTGATCATCGCGGCCACTCACGGTGTCCTGTCCGATCCCGCGCGCGAGCGGTTGACCGAGTCGGGGGCGTGTGAGGTGATCGTCACCAACACGCTGCCGATCGGCGAGGACAAGCGCTTCCCGCAGTTGACCGTGCTGTCGATCGCGCCCTTGCTGGCCAACACGATCCGCGCCGTCTTCGACAACGGTTCGGTCACCAGCCTGTTCGACGGGTCGGCGTAGCCGTGGCCTCGAAAGCTTCAGACGCAACCATCTTCCACAACCCCAAATGCTCGACCTCACGCAAGACGCTGGATCTGTTGCGGGAGAACGGAATCGAGCCGACGATCGTGCAGTATCTCAAGACGCCGCCGACTCGCGCCGAGCTGGCGAAGATGATCTCCGAGGCGGGTATCGACGTGCGGACCGCCGTTCGCAAGCGGGAACCGCTCTACGCCGAGTTGGGTCTCGCCCACGCCAGCGACGACGAACTCCTCGACGCGATGGCCGCCAACCCGATCCTGATCGAGCGGCCGTTCGTCGTCACTTCCAACGGTGTCCGGCTCGCCCGCCCGATCGACGCGGTGCGCGAGATTCTGTGAGCCGTCGGGGCTTTGCGCTTCTCGCGGCTGCGGTCGCGGTCGCTGTGGCGTCGGGCTGCGGCACGGAACCCCCCAACTACCAGTCGGTGTGGTCGACGTCGTCGTCACCGACGACCACCGCCCCGGCAGACGGCGACAAACCGGTGACGGTCGCGGCGTACCTCGAGCAGACCGGCGTGGTCGGCGACCCGGTCTTCCCCGAGAAGCTCACCGATCTGACCGTCACATACCCGACGCCGAAAGGGTGGGAGCCGTACTTCAACGCCAACTTCGCGCCCGGCACACGGGTGATCGCCAAGGGTGAGACGTATCCGATCGCGATGCTGGTGGTGATGAAGCTGACCGGCGACTTCGATCCGCGCGAGGCCATCAAGCACGGGTACGTCGCCGCCGAGATGTCGCAGAACTTCCGGCGCCTCAACGCCTCGATGGACGACTTCAAGGGTTTCCCGTCGGCGATGATCGAGGGCAGCTACGACCTCAACGGCCGACGGATGCACAGCTACAACCGCATCGTGATCGCCACCGGCGCACCACCGGCCAAGCAGCGCTACCTGATCCAGTTCACGGTGACGGGCTATGCCGAGAAGGCCGTCGAAGAGTCGGGCGACATCGAGCAGATCATCGGCGGCTTCAACGTCGCGGTGCCGAAGGCACCCCCGCCGCCCCGGTAGTTCTTGCCGCGGCTCACTAGGCTGTCGCCATGAGCGAATGGACCGCCGCCGACCTGCCCTCTTTCGCCGGACGCACCGTCATCGTCACGGGCGCCAACAGCGGTCTCGGGCTGGTCACGGCTCGTGAACTCGCCGGCGCCGGCGCGACGGTCATCCTCGCCGTGCGCAACACCGCCAAGGGCGACGAGGCCGCCGCGGCGATCACCGGTGACGTCGAGGTCCGCAAGCTCGACCTGCAGGATCTGGGGTCGGTGCGGGCCTTCGCCGACGGTATTGACGCCGTCGATGTGCTGGTCAACAACGCGGGCATCATGGCCGTCCCGTACGCGTTGACGGTCGACGGGTTCGAGAGCCAGATCGGCACCAACCACCTCGGGCATTTCGCGCTGACCAACCTGCTGCTGCCCAAGATCACCGATCGGGTGGTGACGGTGTCGTCGATGATGCACCTGATCGGCCGCATCAACCTCAAGGACCTCAACTGGAAGGCACGGCCCTATCTGGCGTGGCCGGCCTACGGTCAGTCGAAGCTGGCGAACCTGTTGTTCACCAAGGACCTGCAACGACGGCTGACCGCGGCGGGCTCGCCGGTCAAGGCGATTGCCGCGCACCCCGGCTACTCCGCAACCAACCTGCAGGGCCAGACCGGCAACAAGTTCGGCACCCGGTTCTGGCTTGCCGGCAACCGACTGTTCGCCACGAGCGCCGAGTTCGGCGCCCGCCAGACCCTGTACGCGGTGGCCGAGGATCTGCCGGGGGACACTTTCGTCGGCCCGCGGTTCGGCAGCCGGGGACCCACCGGCCCGACCCCGTTGCGCAGCCCGCTGGCGCGTGACGCACGGACCGCGACGGCGCTGTGGGAGCTCTCCGAGCAGCTCACCGGCACCAAGTTCGCGCTCTGATTTGGGCCCGAGCAGCAGTTGCGGCTACCCTTGCCGGTGATCACGGCGAGGGTGGCCTGCCACCGTTATCGACGCGAACCTCTTTTCGAGTGGTTGAGCCCTGGCCGTGCCGAGTACACGACAGGAGCACCCACCGCATGGCCAAGAACGCCCCCAACAACCTGACCGCTTCGGTCCGTACTGAGACCGGTAAAGGCGCCTCGCGGCGTGCCCGCCGCAATGGCAAGGTGCCCGCGGTCCTCTACGGTCACGGCAGCGACCCGCAGCACCTGGAGCTCGACGGCCACGACTTTGCCGCCGTACTTCGCCACGCGGGCACCAACGCGGTTCTGACGCTCGACATCAACGGCAAGGAGCAGCTCGCGCTGACCAAGGCGCTCGACATCCACCCGATCCGCCGCACCATCACGCACGCCGACCTGCTCGTCGTGCGTCGCGGCGAGAAGGTGACCGTCGAGGTCAACGTCGTCGTCGAGGGCGACGCCGCGCCCGGCACGCTGGTCACGCAGGATGCCAACACGATCGAGGTGGAGGCCGACGTCCAGTCGATTCCGGAAAACCTGACCGTGTCCATCGAGGGTGCCGACGTCGGTACGCAGTTCACCGCCGGCGCAATCGAGCTCCCGTCGGGCGTCACGCTGGTGTCAGACCCCGAGATGCTGGTGGTCAACGTCGTCGCTGCGCCGACGGAAGAGGAGCTGGAGGCCGAGGGCGGCGGTGCGACGCTGGAGGAGCAGGGCGCCGAGGTCGCCGAGGCGGAGGCCGCGGAGGGCGAAGGCGACACCGAAGAAGCCGCACCCTCGGAAGACTCCGAGTAGTCCGGCGTGGCCGAACCCTCCCCTGGCCAAGGGCGGGGGCCCCAGATCGTGGTCGGCCTGGGCAACCCGGGGCCTCAGTACGCCACCACCCGGCACAACCTCGGGTTCCTCGTCGCCGACATCCTCGCCAACCGCATCGGCTCGGGATTCAAGGTGCACAAGAAGTCCGGCGCCGAAGTGGCCACGGGCCGCATCGGCGGACGGCCGGTCGTGCTGGCCAAACCGCGTACCTACATGAACGAGTCCGGTCGCCAGGTGGGGCCCTTGGCCAAGTTCTATTCGGTGTCGTCTGCCGACATCGTGGTGATCCACGACGAACTCGACATCGACTTCGGCCGGATCCGGCTGAAGCTCGGTGGCGGTGTGGCCGGGCACAACGGTCTGCGATCGGTGAGTTCAGCGTTGGGCAGCAACGACTTTCAGCGAGTCCGCATCGGCATCGGACGGCCGCCCGGCCGGATGGACGGTGCGAAGTACGTGCTGTCGACCTTCAGCTCGGCCGAGTGGAAGGATGTCCCGACGATCTGCGAGCAGGCCGCCGACGCCACCGAACTCCTTGTGGCGCAAGGCCTGGAGCCGGCGCAGAACATCGTCCACGCCTGGGAATAGCCCGCCGCTCGCGCCCTAGTCTCCCGTACGGCGGGCGTAGGCGCGAAGCGCGAACGGCGCGAAGATCGCCGTCAACACCAACGACCAGACGATGGTGGCCAGCACCGGGTGATGCAACGGGAGCTGTGCGCTTTCCGGCGCGGGGCCGCCGTTGCCCCACAGTTCGCGCATCGCCTGCGCCAGCGACGACACCGGGTTCCACTCGGCGATCACTCGCAGCCAGTGCGGCATCGGCTCGGTGGGCACAAAGGTGTTGGCCAGGAACGTGATCGGAAACAACACGGTGAACATCACCCCGTTGACCGCCTCGACGGTGCGCAGCAGCGACCCGATCAGGATGCCGAACCAGATCATTCCGAAACCGAACACCAGCACGAGCGCGAACGCCAGCACCGCTTCGGCGACGCTGCCGCGGATGCGCCACCCGATGGCCAAGCCCGTGAGCGCCATCACCACCACCCCGAGCGACGAGTGGATCAGGCTCGCGATGCTGCGGCCGATCAGAACCGACGAGCGCGAGATGGGCAACGACCGGAACCGGTCGATGATGCCTTTCTCGACGTCGGCCGTGATGCCGGATGCCACGACGAACGCCGAGAAAACGATCGTCTGTGCCTGGATGCCGGGGAGCAGGAACTCGCGATAGTTCGTGCCACCGGGGTTGACGATCGAAGCGCCGAACACGAACGCGAACAGCAGCACGAACATGATCGGCTGCGCGGTCACGTCGCTCAACATCTCGGGCATGCGCTTGGTGTGGATCATGTTGCGTTTGACCATGATCCACGACTGCTGAGCGATGTTGGTGCGCCCGGTGTGCGCTGGTTCGACGCGCTCGGGCGCGGACGCGGTCAGGGTGGTCATGCCTCGACCTCCTCCTCGGTGCGGTGACCGGTCAGCGTGAGGAACACGTCGTCGAGGCTGGGCCGGGACAGCCCCATGTCGTCGACGTCGATGTTGCTCTCGCGCAGCCAGCCGGCGACGCGGATCATGTCGTCGAGACCGTCGGCGGCGGCGGTGAGTTCGCGCGCGCCGACGTCGACGTACACCTCGGCGCCGGTCTTGGCGAGCAGCGCCTGCGCGGCGGGAAGATCCTCTGCCTTCGCCACGGTCACGACCAGGCTGGCAGTGCCCGCCTGCTGCTTGAGTTGCAGCGGCGACCCCTGCGCGATGATGCGCCCCTTGTCGATCACCACGATGTTGTCGGCAAGCTGATCGGCCTCCTCGAGGTACTGCGTGGTCAGCAACAACGTCGTGCCATGCTTGACCAGGTTTCTCAGTGCGTCCCACAACTCGCTGCGGCTCCGCGGATCCAGGCCGGTGGTGGGTTCGTCGAGGAACAGCACCGGAGGCGACGCGATCAGGCTCACCGCGAGGTCGAGTCGGCGGCGCATCCCGCCCGAATACGACCTCACCACGCGGTCGGCCGCGTCGGTGAGCGAAAACTGTTCCAGCAGTTGGTCTCCCAGCCGCCGAAGAGCCTTCTTGCGAATGCCGTAGAGTGCGCCGATCATCCGGATGTTCTCCCGGCCCGTCAGCAGTTCGTCCACCGTGGCGACCTGTCCGGCCAAGCCCATGTTGCGGCGCACCTGATCGGGTTCGCGCACGACGTCGTACCCGGCGACGCGCGCGGTGCCGCTGGTCGGTTCGGTGAGCGTGGTCATCATCCGCACCGTGGTCGTCTTACCGGCGCCATTGGGACCCAGCAGACCCAGCACCGTGGCAGGCGGGACGGTGAAGCTGACGCCGTCGACCGCGGTGTTCTCACCGAAGCGCTTCACCAGGTCGATGGCTTCGACGGCGGGTGGGGAGGGCATGACAGGAACCGTATCGGCACTCGCCGACAAGTTGTTACCGCGCGAGCGACCGCAAAATGCCAACTTTCCGCGGCGTGTCGCGTACAGACGCGGCCGCTCGCGACACGAGGCGGTTAGGTGACGAGCGAGACCGAGGTGCTGCGGCGCAGCTTGCCCGAGGGCGTCTTCGGGATGGTTCCCGGTCCGAGCACGACGACGTTGCGCGGGCGGACGTCGACCTCGGCCACCACCTCATGGGCGACATCGTGTTCGATGCGACGAACCTCGGCGGGGTCCTGCCACGAGTTGGACTCGACCGCGACGGCGAAGGTCTCCCGCGAGTGACCGGCGTCGAGTCGCACGGCGACCGCGCAACCCGGACGGACACCGTCGACGCGGCAGGCGGCGCGCTCGATGTCGGTCGGATAGATGTTGCGGCCGGCCATGATGATGACGTCCTTGACTCGGCCGCAGACGACGATGTTGCCCTCGTCGGTGATGTAGCCGAGGTCGCCGGTGTCGTACCAGCCGTGCTCGTCCTGAGCGGGAATGAAGCCGCCCATCGTGATGTATCCGGGCGTCAGCGACTCGCCGCGAAGCTCGATCACACCGACGCCGCGCGGCGGCATCACGTTGCCGTGCTCGTCGATGACCCGGGCCTCCAGGTCGCGCAGCAGCGGCCCCAGCGAGGCCAGTCGCCGGGTGTTGCCCTTGGTGGCGGGCACGGCGCGGCGCAGCGCGGCCAGCAGGTCGGCGTCGACCTCGTCGACCACCAGACCCGCTCCGCACGGCGAGAACGACACCGCCAGGGTGGTCTCGGCCATGCCGTAGGCGGGCAGGATCGCGTCGGGCCGCAGGCCGAACGGCTTGCCGGCGTCCAGCAGGTCCTCGACGTCCGCGGGCTCGACGGGTTCAGCTCCCGACAGCGCGAAGCGCAGCGTCGACAGGTCGAACTCGCCCGGCTTGGCCTGACGCCGCAACCGCTTGGCGAACAGCGCGTACGCGAAGTTGGGGGCGGCCGTCATGGTGCCCTTGTACTTGTCGATGAGCTTTGCCCACAGCAGCGTGTCGCGCAGGAAGTCCATCGGCGTGACCTTGACCAGTTCCGCGCCGAAGTACATCGGGATGGTGAGGAAGCCGACCATGCCCATGTCGTGGAAGCAGGGCAGCCAGCTGACCATGACGTCCTTCTCGACGTCGTACTCGGCGCCGATGAACATGGCCTCGGCGTTGGAGTAGATGTTGCGGTGCGTGATCTGCACGGCCTTCGGGGAACCGGTGGATCCCGACGTCAGCTGCATCAGGGCCAGGTCGTCCTCGCCGACCTCGACGGGGTCGATCGGCTCGGATGCCAGCAGATCGCCGACCGTGAGGACCTTGATGCCCTTCTCCTCGAGCACCGGGATCGCCACCAGGAACGGCTCGGACACGATCACGGCCTTGGCCTCGATCATGCCGATCACGGTCATGGTGTCCTCGGCCCACACGGCCAGGTCGGTGCGCGGCGTCGGCTGGTGCAGCATCGTCAGGCTGGCGCCGCGCATCCACAGGCCCTGGGCGGTCGGCGCGATCTCGACGGGGAAGCCGGCCAGCACGCCGACGGCGTCGCCGTGGCCGATGCCCGCGGCGGCCAGGCCGCCCGCGATGCAGCGCGCTCGCTCGTGCACCTCGCCCCAGGTGTGGCGGATGGGCTCGTGGGGTTCACCGGTGACCATGCCCGTCGTTACGGTGCGGGCATTGCGGTACATCTTCTCGGTGAATCGGCTCACGACGACCTCCTCGGCTCCAGAGCGAATCCCCTGGCGTAATGCTCCGCCTGATCAGGCACGCGAGCGCTGAGGCGCGCACACAAATCGGGAGCGGTTGAGTCTCGAATCGGTGATGCACCGGAACCTACGCCGCGTCTGACGAGACTCCCACCGAGGTTTCCGGTGGGGAAGAAAGTCGCGTCCGCTGCATGACCGCTAGTTTTCACCGCCGCTCATCTTAAGCAACTCTTAAGTAGCCGCCAAACTCTCGCGAGAATTGAGGTCTGGCTCACACCGGCTCGTTATCAAACCGATGTCGAGCGCTCAACTGGGTACAGAATTTCGCGGGTTTTGCGTACCAGGTTGCGCGCTCGCGGCAGACGTCACACCGATGTCGACGGTGCGGGTACCACCCGCGCGCCCTGCACGGGACCGCTGGCCACCCGCACCGTGCGACACACCCCCGCGCCGGCGAGTTGTGCGCCGACGTCGACCGCCGCACTCGCCGACGCGCACAGGAACGCGCACGTCGGCCCCGAGCCCGAGACGATGCCCGCCAGCGCCCCCGCCTCGGTGCCGGCGCGCAGCGTGCGGCGCAGCCCCGGGTCGAGGCGCAGCGCCGCGGGCTGCAGGTCGTTTCCGAGCAGCGGCGCCAGCTCAGCCGCATCGCCGGACGCCAATGCGGCCAACACCGGCTCCGGGTCGTCGAGTCGAGGCGGCGCCTTGCGGTCGGACTCCTCGGTCTCGCGCAACCGGTCGATCTCGGCGAACACGGCAGGCGTGGACAGCCCGCCGTCGGCGAACGCCAACACCCAGTGGAATGTGGTGCGGGCGAGCACGGTTGCCAGCTCCTCCCCGCGACCGGTGCCCAACGCCGTCCCGCCGTGCAATGCGAACGGCACGTCGCTGCCGAGTTGAGCGGCCAGCGCATGCAGATCGCGCCGCGGCACGCCCAGCTCCCACAGCGTGTTCATCGCCACCAGCACCGCCGCGGCGTCTGCGCTGCCGCCCGCCATCCCGCCGGCCACCGGGATGGACTTCTCGATCACAATCGCCACATCCGGCGCCCGGCCCACGTGCTCGGCCATCAACTCCGCCGCCCGCCACGCGAGGTTGCGCTCGTCGGTGGGCAGCGACTCGGCCCCTTCACCGGACATCTCCACGGTCAGCATGTCGGCGTTGCGGACGGTGACCTCGTCGAGCAGCGAAACGGCATGGAACACGGTGGTGAGCTCGTGATAACCGTCGTCGCGGCGGTCCCCCACCTCCAGGTAGAGGTTCACCTTGCCGGGCACCCGAACGGTGACCGACCCGGTGGGAACCCACTCCGAGGCGGTGTTTCCGTTCCAGCCTGGCACGGCACGACACTATCTGGTGACCAGCAGTCGTCTCACCGGGTCAGGGCCGTCACCGGCACTAATCTGGGAATGTGCTGTCCGCCGGCGACCGGTTCGAAGGCTACGTGGTCGACGAGGTCCTCGGCCGCGGCGGATCCGCCACCGTCTACCGGGTGCACGGCGCCGAGGACGCGGCGCGAGTGGTCGCGCTGAAGGTCCTCGACGAAGACCATCGCCACCTCGCCGAGCTGGCACGGCTGCGAAGGGAATTCGATTTCGCCCACCGGTTGGACCATCCCCACATCGTCACGGTGTACGAGCGCGGTCCCGGTTGGCTGACGATGGAGTTGGTTGCGGGCGGCGGGGTGCAAGGCCTGCGGAAGCTCTCCGATCGCATCACCGCGCTGAGCCAGATCGCCGACGCGCTGGACTACATCCACAACCGCGCGATCGTGCACTGCGACGTCAAACCCGCCAACATCCTCGTCGACGGCGCCCGCGCCGTTCTCATCGACTTCGGGGTCGCGGTCACGATCACCGACGACACCTGCCGGCGCCCGACTCAGGTGGAGGCGTCGTTGGCGTACTCGGCGCCCGAGCTCATCGCGGGCCGGGCACCGAGTGAGGCGACCGACGAATATGCGCTGGCCTGTACCGCGGTCGAGTTGGTCACCGGGTCGCCGCCGTTCCGGGAGGACTCCCGGGTCGGTCTGGTCGACGCACACCTGCACCGCCAGCCGCCGCGGTTCTCCCGCGAGATCGACTGGCTGCCGCGGGCTTTCGACTCGATAATGGCCAAGGCATTGTCGAAGGCGCCCGCGGACCGCTACCGGTCCTGCCGCGAGCTCGTCGCGTTGATCGCCCGCGCGTTGCAGTAGTTGCCGGTGATCCGAGGCTTCCGAGCGCGTCTCAGGGCACGCCGATCGAACCCTGCTGCTCCTGCTCGTGGGGTTCGCCGACCGGAGGCGCGTCGGCCTCACCGGACCGCTGCAGCAGCCGGACGAAGTCGGCGATCGAGAGCGTTTCGCCGCGACGCGACGGGTCGATGCTGGCGGCCAGCAGCCTGCGCGCCGACTCGTTGCCCGAACCCGCCCATTCGGCGAACGCGTTGCGGGCCGTCTTGCGGCGCTGCGCGAACGCGATGTCGATCAGCTCGAACACCTTGCGGCGGAAGCCGTCGTCGGTGGGCCACGGCGGGGTCTCGTGGCGTTCGATGCCCACCAGGCCCGAGTACACCCGCGGGATCGGCCAGAAGACGGTCGGCGACACCATGCCGTAACGCCGGACGTTGCCGAAGAACCGCACCTTGGCGCTGGGCACGCCGTACTCCTTGCCGCCCGGTTCGGCGGCGAGTCGCTCGGCCACCTCGGCCTGCACCATCACCATCACGGTGCGGATCGACGGCAGCTCGGCCAGCAGGTGCAGCAGCGCGGGCACCGCGACGTTGTAGGGCAGGTTCGCGACCAGGGCCGTCGGCTCCTCGTCCAGCTCGGCGCGACGCAGCGTCAGGACGTCGCGGTTGAGCACGGTGAGCCGGTTGATCTCGCTGTGCGAATGGTCGGCGATCGTGGCCGGCAGCTGCCGGGCCAACACCGGGTCGATCTCGACGGCGGTCACCCGCGCACCGCGGTCGAGCAGGGCCAGCGTCAGCGAGCCCAGTCCGGGGCCGACCTCGAGGACGTGGTCGTTCCTGTTGATCCCGGACGCCGAGACGATCCGCCGAACCGTGTTCGCGTCGTGGACGAAGTTCTGACCGAAGGCTTTACGCGGCCGGAAATCGATCTGTTTGGCCAGCTGCCGTATCTCAGTCCGTCCGAGTAATCGAATGGTCAGCGCGCCCCAATCCTCCCGCTACACGTCGGCCACGCTCCCCAGCCTTGCCGCGCCCGAGTGACTTCAGCAATCGCGATTTGCTCTTCTCGTGTCGCCAAATCAGCTCTCGCAGCATACCTCAGACCGCCGTTGCGCTCCCATGTGTTCTGGTCGAATTGGACGCCACCGTAGTAGCCGTTGCCGGTGTTGATAGCCCAATTACCTCCCGCTTCGCAGCGAGCAAGCGCGTCCCACGTCGCGCCGTTGGACACCGGCGGCACCTCGGTGCCGGGTTTCGTGCCGACCCGCACCACGCCTTCGCGGGCCGGCGTCACGACGACATTGGCTACTGGCAACCTGCCGGTCTCAACGCCGTTGACCTTTGCCACCGCAAAGATCACGTCCTGGGTGCCGGGCGCGCCGGGGTCCTCGACGATCTCGCGGCTCTGGTTCAGCGTCGGGTCCTCGATGCGCTTGTGGGGCGCCGGCAGCGGCACGCGCTGGGCGACCTTTTCGATCCGGTTGCGGGTGACGTCGATCCTCATGCCGTCGGCCACGGGCGCGGATGCGGCCGGCACGACGGTGTCGCGCTGCTCGAGCGGCGCGCCGGCGGCCGCGAGCAGACCTGCGACGTTCGGTGCGGCCAGTGTGACGGTGCGCATCGCCCCGCCGTCGTTGATATGCACGGTCTTGGCGCTGACGACCGGCAGCGACATGCCCGCCAGCGGAACCCGGCTGCCGCGCGAGGCGGCGGCGGGCGCCGTGTCGGTCATCTTCAGCTGCGAGAGCGCCTCGTCGACCGTCGATGCGGTGGTCCACACCTGTCGGCTGTCCTGCCCGTCGAGGGACACCTGCAGCGGACGGCTGCGACGCAGCACGATGGTGTCGGCCTGGTGCACCGGCTGATCGGCGGCCGGGTACAGGTCATCGCGTTCGCCGACGTCGAAGCCGTTCTCTTGAACGACGTCGATGACGCGCGACTTCATCGTCGCCACCGTCGTCGAGGAGCCGTCCACGGTCAGCGTGACGGTCTTGTGCGCGGCTACGGCATAGCCACCGGCGAAAGTGAGTGCGAGCAGCGTCGCACCGACCAGAAGACGTAGCAATGGCGAGCGCGCTTCATGGAGTTTTGTGAAAGTGTTCAAAACGTCGTATATCTCCGACTATCGGGCCGAATGCGGCTGCGGGGGTAGCGCTCCGGTTTCGATCACAGCACGGTAACGGAGTGGCTCGGCGTCAGCAACTCGCAAGGCCGTAGGTGCGCGCGGCGGTCGCGGTAGTTTCCCGCGCAACTACCTCTGCCGGCTTGTCGATGATCCGGGCGAGCGCCCGGACGGTGTAGGGCAGGCAATACGGCTCGTTGGGTGCGCCGCGGTACGGGTGCGGGGTGAGGAACGGCGCGTCGGTCTCGACGATCAACTGCCCCGGAGGAATCAGCGCCGCGGCTTCCTGCAGGGCCTTGGCGTTCTTGAAGCTGACGGTGCCCGACAGGCTCAGCACCCAGCCCTGGTCCACACACGTGCGCGCCATCTCCGGGCCCGAGGAGAAGCAGTGGAAGATGACCGTGTCCGGGGCCCCTTCGGCGCTCAGCACGTCGAGGATCCCCGCGTCGGCCTCGCGGTTGTGGATCATCAGCGGTTTACCGGTGCGCTTGGCGAGGTCGATGTGCCAGGCGAACGCGTCGCGCTGGGTCGCCGGGTCGGCGCACCCGTCGAGCTTGCCCGGCCAGTACAGGTCCAGGCCGGTTTCCCCGACCGCGACGACGCGGGGATGGGCGGCAAGTCGCTCGATGACTGCCTTGGCCTCCTCGGTCAGCGCGTCGGCCCGCGTCGGGTGCAGGGCGACCGCGGCGTAGACGCGCGCGTCGGCGTCGGCGGCCTCGGTGGCCCATCGCGCGGACTCGAGGTCGTCGGCGATGGTGACGACGGCCTGCACGCCGACCCCGGCGGCGCGGTCGACGATCTCGGTGACGCTCGCCGGGTCCGTGGCGCCGCACGCATCGAGATGGGTGTGCGCGTCGATCAGCGGGCTCAGCGGCGCCGGGGCGGGCGGCTGCTCCCTTCTGCCTGGGCGCTTCTCACTCACCGCCACACCATAAGCTGAGGCCAAATGAGCGAGCCTTTCTACATCACCACGGCGATCGCCTACCCGAACGGCGATCCGCACGTCGGACACGCCTACGAGTACATCGCCACCGATGCGATCGCGCGGTTCAAACGGCTGGACGGCTTCGACGTGCGCTACCTGACCGGTACCGACGTGCACGGGCTGAAGATGGCCGAGGCCGCGCAGGCGCTGGGTATCCCGACGGCCGAGCTGGCGCGGCAGAACTCCGATGTGTTCGAGCGCCTGCAGCGCAAGCTCAACATCTCGTTCGACCGGTTCATCCGGACGTCCGACGCCGACCACCACGAAGCGTCCAACGAGATCTGGCGGCGGATGAACGACGCCGGCGACATCTACCTCGACTCGTACCGGGGTTGGTACTCCGTGCGTGACGAACGGTTCTTCACCGAAGCCGAAACCAGCGTCGGCGCCGACGGTGTGCGGGTGGCAACGGAAACCGGCGCTCCGGTGACGTGGACCGAGGAGCAGACGTACTTCTTCCGGCTGTCGGCCTACACCGACAAGTTGCTCGCGCACTACCGGGCGCACCCGGAGTTCATCGAGCCCGACGTGCGGCGCAACGAGATCATCAGTTTCGTCTCCGGCGGGCTGCGCGATCTGTCGATATCCCGGACGACGTTCGACTGGGGCGTGCCGGTACCCGATCATCCCGACCACGTCATGTACGTGTGGGTGGACGCCCTGACGAATTACCTGACGGGCGTGGGCTTTCCGGACACGTCGTCCGAGGTGTTCCGACGTTATTGGCCGGCCGATCTGCACATGATCGGCAAGGACATCATCCGGTTTCACGCCGTCTACTGGCCGGCGTTTCTGATGTCTGCCGGAATCGCGTTGCCACGCAGGGTCTTCGCGCACGGATTCGTGCTCAACCGAGGCGAGAAGATGAGCAAGTCGGTGGGCAACATCATCGATCCGGTGAACCTCGTCGACACGTTCGGGCTCGATCAGGTGCGGTACTTCTTCCTGCGCGAGGTCCCGTTCGGTCAGGACGGCAGCTACAGCGAAGAGGCCATCATCGGGCGCATCAACGCCGACCTCGCCAACGAGTTGGGCAACCTGGCGCAGCGTTCGTTGTCGATGGTCGCCAAGAACCTCGACGGAATCGTCCCCGAGCCAGGCGATTTCACCGCCGAGGACACCGCGTTGCTGGAGTCGGCCGACTCGTTGCTGGACCGGGTGCGCGCCCACTACGACGCCGTGGCGATGCACCTGGCGCTGGAGGCCATCTGGTCCGTGCTGGGGTCGGCGAACAAGTACTTCTCGGCCCAAGAGCCGTGGGTGCTGCGCAAGTCCGAGTCGCCCGAGGACCAGAGGCGGTTCGGCACTGTGCTGTACACGACGCTGGAGGTCGTACGGATCGCGGCACTGCTGGCCCAGCCGGTGATGCCCGACTCGACCGCCAAACTGCTCGACCTGCTCGGTCAGGACCCCGACGAACGCTCCTTCGCCGCCGTCGGTATCCGATTGAAGCCAGGCACCGCCCTGCCGGCCCCGACCGGCGTGTTCCCCCGCTACCAGGCTGAGTGATTCGAAAAGTGAACGGACTGCACGAAAAACTGCACGACATCTACGAAGAGGTCGCGCGGCGCAACGCCGGCGAGACCGAATTCCACCAGTCCGTGTTCGAGGTGCTCACCAGCCTCGGACCCGTGGTGGAGAAGCATCCGGAATATGTCGACTCCGAGGTGATCCGGCGGCTGTGCGAACCGGAACGCCAGATCATCTTCCGGGTACCCTGGGTCGACGACCGCGGCACGGTCCAGATCAACCGCGGCTTCCGCGTCGAGTTCAACTCCGCGCTGGGCCCCTTCAAGGGCGGTCTGCGCTTCCATCCGTCCGTCTACCTCGGAATCGTCAAATTCCTTGGCTTCGAGCAGATCTTCAAGAACTCGCTGACCGGCATGCCGATCGGCGGCGGCAAGGGGGGCGCGGATTTCGACCCCAAGGGCCGCACCGACAACGAGGTGATGCGGTTCTGCCAGTCGTTCATGACCGAGCTGTACCGCCATCTGGGTGAGTACACCGACGTGCCCGCCGGTGACGCCGGCGTGGGTATGCGTGAAATCGGTTACCTGTTCGGGCAGTACAAGCGGATCACCAACCGCTACGAGTCCGGCACGCTCACCGGCAAGGGGTTGACCTGGGGCGGTTCGCAGGTCCGCACCGAGGCCACCGGATACGGAACCGTGTTCTTCGTCAACGAGATCCTCAAGGCCAAAAACGACAGCTTCGAGGGCAAGCACGCCGTCGTGTCCGGCTCGGGAAACGTCGCGATCTACGCCATCGAGAAGATCCAGGAACTCGGCGGCATCGTGGTGGCCTGTTCGGACTCGAGCGGCTATGTCGTCGACGAGAAGGGTATCGACCTCGAGATCCTCAAGGAGATCAAGGAAGTGCGGCGCGGCCGGGTGGCCGACTACGCCGAGATACGTGGCGGCGCCGCCACGTTCGTCGAAGACCGCAACGTGTGGAGCGTGCCGTGCGAGATCGCGCTGCCGTGCGCGACGCAGAACGAGGTCAACGGCGACGAGGCGCTTGCGCTGATCGCCAATGGCTGCCGGATCGTCGCCGAAGGCGCGAACATGCCGTGCTCCCCCACCGCGGTCAAACACTTCGCGGGGGCCGGGGTGACGTTCGCACCGGGTAAGGCCGCCAACGCGGGCGGTGTCGCAACCAGCGCGTTGGAGATGCAACAGAACGCGTCGCGGGACTCGTGGACATTCGTCGACACCGAGCAACGGCTGGAGCAGATCATGCGCCGCATCCACAATCGCTGCCTGGCCACCGCCGACGAGTACGACCAACCCGGCAACTATGTGGCGGGGGCGAACATCGCCGGGTTCATCCGGGTGGCCGACGCGATGCTGGCGCTCGGACTCGTCTGACCGCTTAGAGTGACCCACGTCACGTTCTGTCACGATCCGGCGGCGAGCGGTGTCTAGAGGGCATGACTGAACACAACGCACCCAACACACACAACGCACACAACACGAGAGTCGTCGTCATCGGCGGCGGCTACTCCGGAACACTGGCGGCCAACCATCTGCGAACGCGCGGGGACCTCGACATCACACTGGTCAATCCCCGCCCGAAGTTCGTCGAGCGGATCCGCCTGCACCAGCACGCCGCCGGCAACTACGAGGCCACCGTCGACTACGGCACGCTGCTCGGCGAGGGCATCAAGCTGGTGGTCGACACCGCGACACGCATCGACACCGCCACGCGAAGGATCGAACTCGCGTCGGGCCGCGCCGTGAACTACGACTACGTCATCTACGCGGTAGGCAGCACCGGCGCGATACCGGCATCGGTGCCGGGTGCAGCCGAATTCGCCTACCCCATTGCGGAATTGGAGCAGGCGCAGCGGCTGCGGGCCATCCTCGATGATGTGCGTCCAGGCGCTCCGGTCACCGTCGTCGGCGGCGGACTGACCGGCATCGAGTCGGCGGCCGAGCTGGCAGAGCAAGGTCACAACGTGACGCTGGTCTGCGGTGGCCAGTTGGCAACGCCGCTTTCGGAACCGGGGCGGCGTTCGGTCGCCAAGACGTTGCGCAAGTTGGGCGTCACCATCCTCGAAGCCGACGTCGTGACCGAGGTGCGCGCCGACGCGGTGGTCTTCGCCGACGGCGCGGTGCGCCCGACAGCACTGACCATCTGGGCGGCAGGCTTCGGCGTGCCTGAACTGGCCGCGGCCAGCGGCCTGTACACCGACGAACTGGGCCGGCTGCTCACCGACGAGACGCTGACCAGCATCGACGACGATCGCATCGTCGCCGCTGGCGACTGCGCCTCCCCGTCGGGTGTACCGCTGCGGATGTGCTGCGCGTCTGCCGGACAGCTCGGACCCCAGGCAGCCAACACGGTGCTGAGCCGGATCGCGGGCACCGCCCCGGCGAGTTTCCAGTACGGGCTGCCGGGGACGTGCACCAGCCTGGGCCGGCGCGCCGGGATCCTCCAGCTCGGTCACCAGGACGACACTCCGGTGAACTTCTTCATCGCCGGCCGCGTCGGCGCCAAGGTGAAGGAGGCCATCTGCAAGGGCACTATTTGGGGACAGCGTCAAGAGGCGCGCAAACCCGGCGCCTCGTTCTGGTTCAAGGGCGGCCCGCGTCCTTCGCAGCCGGCCTTCGCTCCGAAGGTGGTCACGGAAACGTGACCACCACGGGCCCCACAGCCGGCTCGGCCGGCGAAGGCCACCACGCCGAGCGGTTCACCCATCTGCGGCCGCTGCTGTTCACGATCGCCTACGAGATCCTGGGCAGCACAACGGAATCCGACGACGTGCTGCAGGACAGCTACCTGCGCTGGGCCGACGTCGACCTCGCGACGGTGCGGGACACGAAGTCGTACCTGGCACAGTTGGTGACCCGCGAGGCGCTCAACGCGGTACGCAGCCGGGCACGTCGTCGCGAGGAGTATGTCGGCCCGTGGCTGCCCGAGCCGCTGCTGCTCGAGGACACCGACCCGTCGGCGGATGTGGTGCTGGCCGAATCGGTTTCGATGGCGATGCTGGTGGTGCTGGAGACGCTGACGCCCGACGAGCGCGCGGTGTTCGTGTTGCGCGAGGTGTTCGGCTTCGACTACGACCAGATCGCCGAAGCGGTCGGAAAGTCCGCGGGGACGGTGCGCCAGATGGCGCACCGTGCCCGTGCCCACGTGCAGTCGAGGCGCAAGCGGTTCGGCCCCGTCGACGAACGCCGGACGGCCCAGATCACCGAGCAGTTCCTGACCGCGGCGGCGACGGGCGACGTGGAGGGTCTGATGGCTCTGCTCGCGCCCGGCGTGACCTGGACCGCCGACCACGGCGGCAAGGCCACCGCGATCCGCAGGCCCGTCGTCGGCGCGCGGCGGGTGGCCGCGCTGATGGCCCAACTTTTCCGGGTGGCCCGGGATATGCCGGACATGCGGTTCCACACAGCGGTGTACAACAGCGCGCCGGCCGTCGTGATCTACACCGGCGAGCACCTGGAGGGCCTGTTCGTGTTCGAGGTGACCGACGACAAGATCACGAACCTGTATGCGGTGCGCAATCCGGACAAGCTCGGCGGCGTCACGATCCCCCGGAAGATCAGCCGCTGACTCTTCCTGCGCGCGCAGTCGCAAAGTGCCCTGTTTCGCCGGAATTTCGGGTCACTTTGCGTCTGCTCGCGGGACACAGCAAGCTGGGGTCGTGCGGATCGACCTGCTCGGCGACCTGGGCGGCGCCCCGGCGGTACTGCGCGCCGTCGCGTACGCCGCGGCCGAGCGCGGGCTGGCCGCGCCCGCAGCGCTGATCGGCGACTGGTTCGGCTCGGGTGCGGTCATCGCGCCGACGGTCGACGTGTCACCCGTCGAAGCGTCGCGAGTGTTCGACGTGGCGCCGGGTGGATCAGGAGATGCGGTCGGCGGCGGTTGGTTCGGTTACCTGTCGTATCCGGACGCTGCGGCCGATGGGAATGGCCCGCGTGTTCCCGAGGCTGCGGGCGGCTGGTCCGATTGTGTGCTGCGTCAGGACCGGGACGGACGGTGGTGGTTCGAAAGCCTCACCGGCGCAGCGATTCCGGACTGGGTGGTCGACGCGCTGCGAGTGCCTGCCGAACCGCGGCCGGCTCGCGTCGCGTGGGGCGGGGCCGACCGCGAGGCGCATCGGCGCGGGGTGTTGGCCTGCTTGGATGCGATCGCCGCCGGCGAGGTCTACCAGGCGTGCGTGTGCACACAGTTCCGCGGCCGACTCGACGGCCCTTCGATCGACTTCTTCGTCGACGCCGTCGAACGCACGTCTCCCGCGCGGGCGGCATACCTGGGCGGCGACTGGGGCGCGGTGGCGTCGTTGTCGCCGGAATTGTTCCTGTGCCGGCGTGGTGACCACGTCGCGTCGAGTCCGATCAAGGGCACGCTGCCGTTGTCCGCCGATCCGGCGGCACTGCGTGCGTCGGCCAAGGACGTCGCCGAGAACATCATGATCGTCGACCTGGTGCGCAACGACCTCGGGCGCGTCGCCGACGTCGGCACGGTGACGGTGCCGGAGCTGTTGTCTGTGCGACCCGCGCCGGGGGTGTGGCATCTGGTGTCGACGGTGTCGGCGCGGGTGGACGTCGGTGTGCCGATGTCGGCGGTGCTCGACGCCACGTTCCCGCCCGCCTCGGTGACGGGCACGCCGAAGACGCGGGCACGCCAGCTGCTCACCGGATGGGAACCCGTTCGACGCGGAGTTTATTGCGGCACAGTAGGTCTCGCATCACCCGTCGCCGGCTGCGAGTTGAACGTCGCGATCCGCACCGTCGAGTTCAACGCGTCCGGCAACGCGGTTCTGGGTGTCGGCGGGGGCATCACGGCCGATTCGGATCCCGGTCGCGAGTGGGAGGAGTGCCTGCACAAGGCGGCGCCGATCACGGGATCACGCGCGCGAACGCAGGACCGCGTCGTAGAGCTCACGCCGTGACGGTGCGCCTGGATTCGCCGCGACCACCTCGGCACAGGCGTCCTTGACCCGGATGCCGTCGTCGACGAGTTTGGTGACCTGGGCCACCAGCGTGTCGAGGTCGGCCTTCGGAACGGCGCCGGCCAGCACGACGGTGATCTCGCCGAGGACGCCGTCGGCGGCCCAGTCGGCCAGTTCGGCGAGCGAGCCGCGGACCACTTCCTCGTGCGTCTTGGTCAGCTCGCGGCACACCACCGCCCGTCGCTGCGAGCCGAGTACCTCGACGGCGTCGGTGAGCGTCCCGGCAAGCCGCCGCGGCGACTCGAAGAACACACAGGTCCGCTGCTCGGTCGCCAGGGTGTTCAGCCATGTTCTGCGGGCAGCCTGTTTGCGCGGCGCGAACCCTTCGAAGCAGAACCTCTCGGCCGGTAGCCCCGAGACCGCCAGCGCCGTCGTCACCGCCGACGGTCCGGGCAGGCAATGGACGGCTACCCCAGCATCTATAGACGCCGTCACCAGCCGGTAACCGGGATCGCTGATCAACGGCATACCGGCATCGCTGACCAGCAGCACGGTCGCGCCGGCCCGGACCTCGTCGAGCAGGCCCGACACCCGCGAGGCCTCGTTCTGGTCATAGAGGCTGACCACCTTGGCGGTGAGCCTGACGTCGAGAGCCTGGGCCAGCGTGCGGATGCGGCGGGTGTCTTCCGCGGCGATGACGTCGGCGCCCCGCAGCGCGTCGACCAGCCGTGATGAGGCATCGGAGGGCTGGCCAAGTGGGGTGGCGCCGATGAGCAGTCGGCCGAGGGTCATGCCGGACAGCCTACGATCGCACTCGTGACCGCCCCCGCCACCAAAGCGCCACGCGCGGTCCCCGTCATCAGCCCCGCGCCGCAGGTTCCTGTCGCGGACTTCGGTCCCGTCGACCGCATGCAGGGCTGGGTGATGACGGCCGTCATCGCCGCGCTGGCGGCGGTGACGCGGTTCCTCAACCTCGGGTCGCCGACCGACGCCGGCACGCCGATCTTCGACGAGAAGCACTACGCCCCGCAGGCGTGGCAGATGTTGCACAACCACGGGGTCGAGGACAACCCCGGCTACGGCCTGGTCGTGCATCCGCCGGTCGGCAAGCAGCTGATCGCGATCGGCGAGGCGCTGTTCGGTTACAACGGGTTGGGCTGGCGGTTCTCGGGCGCCGTCTGCGGCGTGATCATGGTCGTGCTGGTGGCGCGCATCGCGCGGCGCATCAGCCGGTCGACGTTGGTCGGCGGCATCGCGGGGCTGTTGGTGGTCGCCGACGGAGTCAGCTTCGTCGCCTCGCGCACCGCGCTGCTCGACGGGTTTCTGGTGATGTTCGTGGTGGCCGCGTTCGGCTGCCTGATCGTCGACCGGGACCAGGTGCGCGAGCGGATGCACGTCGCGCTGCTGGAGGGCCGCATCGGCGAGACGCTGTGGGGACCGCGGCTCGGCGTGCGGTGGTGGCGGTTCGGCGCCGGGGTGCTGCTCGGGTTGGCTTGTGCCACAAAGTGGTCCGGGCTGTACTTCGTCGCATTCTTCGGTGTCATGACGATGGTGTTCGACATCGTCGCGCGGCGCGAATATCGCGTGCCGCGACCGTGGCTGGGTGCGTTCCGGCGCGATCTGGGGCCGTCGCTGTACGCGCTGGTGTTCATCCCGTTCGTCGTGTACCTGGCGTCCTACACGCCGTGGTTCGCCTCGGAGACGGCCGTGAACCGCCACGAAGTCGGCCAGTCGATCGGCGAGCACAGCGCATTGCCGATTCCCGATGCGCTGCGCTCGCTGTGGCATTACACCTATGCCGCGTACCAGTTCCATGCCGGGCTGACCAACGCCGACGGGAACCACCACCCATGGGAGTCCAAGCCGTGGACGTGGCCGATGTCGCTGCGGCCGGTGCTGTATGCGATCGACAACCAGGACGTGGCGGGCTGTGGCGCGCAGTCGTGCGTGAAGGCGGTGATGCTGGTCGGCACACCGGCGATGTGGTTCCTCGCGGTGCCGGTGCTGGCCTGGGCCGTGTGGCGGGCCTTCATCAGGCGCGACTGGCGGTACGCGGTGGCGCTGGTCGGCTACGGCGCCGGTTTCCTGCCGTGGTTCGCCGACATCGACCGCCAGATGTACTTCTTCTATGCGACGACGATGGCGCCGTTCATGGTGATGATGATCGCGTTGATCCTCGGCGACATCCTGCACAAGCCGAACCAGAACGCCGAGCGCCGAACGCTCGGGCTGATCGCGGTGAGCTGTTATGTCGCACTGGTTCTGACGAACTTCGCGTGGATGTATCCGATTCTGACGGGCATCCCGATCTCACAGTCGACGTGGAACATGCAAATCTGGCTGCCCTCCTGGCGATAGCGATAGCGGATACGGCCGGGGATCTGGCACAGAGGCATAGGTGGGTCCCGGGTCCTACACGCGAGATTGCATCCATGGCTGCGATCGCGAGCCACAACCCTGTATGCAATCTCGACCGTAGGAGCGGCAAATGTCAGTAGACCTGGTCAGCATTGCGGCATGGAGGACGTGTTCGTCGGAACTGAGGCGGTGGCCAGTGGCGCACTGACTCGCCGGCAATTGCGCTGGAACTACCGGCGCATGTTCCCAGACGTCTACAGCATCAACGCTGCAAAGCCGCAGCTGGCGCAGCGCATCCTCGGCGCCTGGCTCTGGCCGAAACGGCATGGCGTGATCGCCGGCGCCGCCGCCGCCGTGCTGCATGGCGCGCGACTCGTGAACCAAGAGGTGGACGTCGAATTGATCTGGCGCTGCGGCCGACCGCCTCACGGGATACGGGTCCGCAACGAGCGGATCGAAGCCGATGAGATTGCCGAGATCGCCGGGCTGCCCGTCACCACGCCCGAACGAACCGCACTGGACCTTGCGCGCCATGCCCCGCGCGATTCCGCCGTCGTCCACCTCGACGCACTTGCCCGCGCGACCAGGTTAACGGCGTCTGAAGTAGAACCGTTGCTGGACCGCTACCGCGGCAGCCGCGCGATCTGGCATGCGATCGAAGCGGTGGCACTGATGGACGACGGGTCGAGTTCACCGAGAGAGACGTTGACCCGCCTCGCCCTGTCCGATGCCGGGTTCCCACCGCCCAAAACGGATTTCATGGTGACCGATGGCGGCTGTTCCACACGTGTAGCGATGGGCTACGACGCGCCGATGGTCGGTGTGGACTTCGGCGAAGACAGCTTGGGGATGCAGGAGAAGGCCGGATGGACATTGATTGCTGCGGCCGATGCGACGCCACTGGCCATCATGTGCAAGATGCGGATGGCGGTCGCCGAACGCGGGTATCCGTTGTGGCGGTTGCAACGGCTGTCGCGGGCCTAGAGCGGGTCGCGGCCCGCCGGGCACGACATGCATCGCGGGCCGCCGCGGCCGGTGCCCAGTTCGAATGCCTCGATCGGCAGCACCTCGATGCCCGCGTCGGCAAGGCGCGCATTGGTTTCGACGTTGCGCTCGTAGGCGACCACCACTCCGGGGGCCAACGCGAGCGTGTTGTTGCCGTCGTCCCACTGCTCGCGCTCGGCGGTCACCGGATCGAGACCCGTCGCGATGACTCGCAGCCTGTCGATACCCATCGCCACCGCGGCGGCCTCCACGAACGGCACCTCGTCGTCGATGCGCACTCCACCACTGCCGTCGCGGTGAATCGTGAACGCCGACAGCGAGTCCACCACCGGCGGGTACGTCACCACCGCATCGACGTCGACCATTGTGCAGACCGTGTCGAGATGCATCTGCGCGCGCCCCTGAGCGATGGGCACCGCCAGCACGGTGTGGGCGAGATCGTCGTCGAACAGGCTGCGCGCCAACGCCTCCGCACCGGCGGGCGTGGTCCGCTCGCCCACCCCGACCGCAACGACACCCGGTGCGAGCAGCAACACGTCTCCGCCCTCGACGGGCGCCGACCGCGACTCGTAGGCCCGCCGCACGCCGAGGAACCGCGGATGATGCGCGTAGATCACGTCGGTCAGCGACGTCTCCCGCACCCGCGCCGGCAGCGCCAGCGATGTGATCGCCACCCGCGGGCCGATCCAGAACGATGAGTCGCGGGTGAACAACAGGTTCGGCAGCGGGTCGATGACGAAGTCGGCGCCGTGGTGCATCCGGCGCACCAGCGACAACTCGGCCCCCGACAGGGGCAACTCGTTGAACGTCATGCCCGCCATCAGCACGTGGGCCAGCGGCGCCGGCTCCAGCGACCGTAGATACGCCGAAAGTTCCTGCGCCAGCGGCAATCCCAACCGGCGCGGATCTACCGCCGCTGCAATGCCGTGCATTCTCGCCGCGCCACTGTGCGACAGCGCCTCGGTCAGCAGGTCCGCCAGCAGCAGCACCTCGACGCCGCGGTCGGCCAGCAGCGCGGCGAACGCGTCGTGCTCCTGCTGCGCCCGCGCCACCCACGGCAGTCCGTCGAACAGCAGGGCGTCGTTGTTGCGGGGCGTCAACCGCTGCAACTCGGCGCCGGGCCGATGCAGGATCACCGCGCGCAGTCGCCCGACTTCGGAGTCGCAGCCCAGCGTCACATCTAGCACCGTAACCCGCGAGGTCACCTCAACTATGGTTGATGTTATGGAGTTGATTCACGAGCTGACTCCCGGCGAGATGTCGGCTCGCAGCGGTGTTGCGGTCTCGGCACTGCACTTCTACGAGCGCGAAGGTCTCATCCACAGCCGGCGCACGACCGGCAACCAGCGCCGCTACGCCCGGGAGACGTTGCGGCGGGTCGCGTTCATCCGGATGTCGCAACGGCTCGGCATTCCGCTGTCCCGCATCCGCGAAGCGCTGGCCACCCTGCCCACCGACCGGGTGCCGACGAGCAAGGACTGGGCGAAACTGTCGGCGGGTTGGCGGCAGGATCTCGACGAGCGCATCCTGCATCTGCAGCGCCTGCGGGACAACCTGGCCGGCTGCATCGGCTGTGGCTGCCTGAGCCTGAAGACCTGCGCGCTCACCAACCCCGGAGACATGCTCGCCAACCAGGGCCCGGGCGCGGTGCGGCTCTGACCCGAGTCGAACGCCTGTGCGATAGAATCGCGATCATGGAGCCGGCTCTGCAGAGCTCGCTGTTCGAGCACGCCGAACGCCGCCATCTGGGCAACGGCGCCTGGATCGACTACCGATCCGGGTGGCTGGAGGATGCCGACACGCTGTTCGAGGAACTGTCCGACGTCGTCCCCTGGCGCGCCGAGCGCAGACCGATGTACGACCGCGTGGTCGACGTGCCCCGGCTGGTCTGCTTCGTGAATCTCGTCGACGAGCCGCCGCCGCATCCGCGACTCAAACAGCTCCGCCGTCGGCTCAACGACGCCTATGCCGGTGAACTCGGCGAACCGTTCACCACCGCCGGGCTGTGCCTGTACCGCGACGGCAACGACAGCGTCGCCTGGCACGGCGACACCATCGGGCGCAGCAGCTCCGAGGACACCATGGTCGCGATCGTCGGGCTCGGCGCCACAAGGACTTTCGCGTTGCGCCCGCGTGGCGGCGGTAAGTCGCTGCGCCTGCAGCACCGGCACGGTGACCTGCTCGTCATGGGCGGGTCATGTCAACGCACCTGGGAGCACGCCATTCCGAAGACGGCACGACCCGTCGGCCCGCGGATCAGCATCCAGTTCCGTCCGCACGACGTGCGCTAGGACCTGACCGCCTTCACCGCGGCGACGAGGAGGTCGCGGGCGCGTTGAGTGTCGACCTTCGCGACCGGCTTGTCGGGCAGGACCAACGGGTTCGCCGTGACGATCACCAGGAACGAACCGAAACTGGCGAGGTAGTTGTAGAGCTCACCGGTGCGCGGCTTGCCGTCGGCGGTTGTCTGCAGGACGCGGTGGGTTCCCAACGTCTGGACACCCTCGATCTGCGGCGCCTCGACGACCTCGACCAGACCGCGCACTGCGCCGCCGGCGAAGCCGACCTTGCGGCAGTTGTCGGTCGGCGGATTGACAGAAGCGGCCTCCGATGTCTCGACCGCGATCGCGATGAAGCGGTTGCCCTCGCCCTCGGCCGTGGTCGCCGCCATGTTGCCCCTGGCGCCTTCGGGCACCATCTGCTGATTCGCGAACGAGGAGCAGTCGGGCGGTTCGAACTTCATGCCCGGCGGCAGCGCTTGGCGGCCGAGCAGCCGCGGGTCGATACCGGTCGGCCCGACGTCGGTGACCGTGAAACCTGGTCCGAAGCTTGTCCGCACGTCTTTGACACGGACGATGTCGGCGCGCGACGGATCGTCGGCCGATTGGCCGGTCGCACACGCGGTGAGCAGGCCGGCGCATGCGAACACCATCATCGGGCTCTTCGACATCGCCGCACAGGCTACCCGGGGATGCGGCCTCAACCCCGTAACGCGGACACCGTTTCCCTCATCAAGGTGGCGGCGAAGGCCGAGCCGAGTTGCGGGTTCGGTGAACCGGGGTCGGTGACGACCGCGACGAATGCGACGTGGTCATCGAGGTACGCGGTGACAGTGTCGGCCTCCGAACGAGTTTCGGTCCCGCCTTCGACGACCGTCGTGCTGGCCGTGGCCAACGCGACCGTCGGCGCGTCGTCGATGACCGGTGCGGGTCCGAGCGTGACGGTCCCCGTGGTGCGCCCGCCCGCCACGGTGAAGCGCCCGCATTCGTCGAGTGTCCCCGGATCGACGTGTCCTGCCGCCTCGGCGACGACGGCGTAGACGATTCCTCCCGGTCCCGATGCCGACCAGCCGCTGGTGTTCGCGGCGCCGTCGGCGGGATCGATCAGCGCAGCGCACATCGGCGGATCGGCGCTCCACTGCGCGCCGTATCCCCATGCGGTGATCGGTCCGAGCGGGTCCTCGAGGTTGGAGACCTCGTAACCGGCGGGAAGCGCACTTCGGGCGCGCTCTATTCGGGCCGGGTTGATCTGCGGCGGATCCTCAGCCGACGGCGCCTGAGCATGGGACGGTTCCGGCGGCCCGCCGCATGCGGCCGCGCAGAGTGCCAGGACCGCCGCCACGGCGACGCCGGGACCGCTGATCGCCCGGTTACGCCGCGGCCTGCCCTTCGGACCCGTCGGCCGCGTCCTCGCCGGGGTCGTTTTCCGTCTCGGTCTTAGGTGTGCCGTCGGCGTCGGGCGGGTCACTGGGCTCGACGCCCGCCTTGTTCTGTGAATCGAATTGGATGGGACCACGCACCTTGGGATTGTCGGGTTTGGTGCCCACCACCGGCGTTTCCGTCTCGAGGGGGTCGTCTTCAGCTTCCTCGTCGCCCGATTGATCAACGACCTCTTCCTCATCGACTGGAGTATCGACTGGGGTCTCATCCTCGTCGAGTGTCGTCTTTTCCTCGACCGTGTCGAGGGGCTTCTCCTCGACCGTGTAGGCCGGCTTCTCGACGATGTCGAGCGGCTTGTCGCCGGCGGTATCGTCACCGAGCGGCTCTCCCGCGGGTTCGGGCTCGTCGACGGGCGATTGGCCATCGTCGACAACCGTGCCGCCGATTTCGCCGTCGCCCTCGGCTGACCACGACATCGACCTCCGCATGTCGCTCTCGTCGAGCGGCGGCGGCAGGTCCGGGCCGCCGACACCGAAGGGGCTGGTGGTCGGCTGCGTGCCCAGCGGGCGGAACGTCGGATCTCCGGCGATCTCGGCGAGCGCGTCGTCGATACCGGTCGGAATCGCCGCCACGAGATTGAGCGCCGTCTGGATCGGATTCCGGAAAGGAAGCAGGCCCACTTTCGTCCCGACGCCGGGGCTGACGTCACGTGCGTAGGCACCCTCGATCAGCACGCGAAGCGGCGCGTCCAGAAGCGTCAACACCGGCGACGGCACCACACCCTCGAACGGCATCAAGATCGGCAGCCGCTTCGTCGGGTAGAGGTAGTAGTCGGTGTCGCCGTGGCTGCCCTGGTAGAGCGCATCGTCGAAGTCCGCGTTCTGCAGATCACCGTGCAGGTAGTAGTAGCCGGCGACGGCGTTGAGGATGGCCAGCACGTTGGTGAGGCTGGCGGGCGCATCACCGCCGAGACCGTCGTACTGCGCCGCCACGTCGACCGTCGGCATACACGGCCCGCCCGCCTGCTCGCAGGTGTTCGTCGGGGTCGCGCCGTGGAAGGTCACGCCGAGGATCGGGATCGTCAGTCCCTCCGGCCCTCGCGCCAGGATGCCGCCGTTGGGCCGCATCGGATTGGCCAGCAGGAAGAACGACGTCTCCCCCGGGTCTTCCCCCGCCCTCGGCGTGGTGATCAAGCCCCGCTTCACCAGAGACGCGACCACGGCACTCTGCGAGTACCCGAAGATGACGTAGTCCTCATCTGCAGGAGGCGCCGGAAGCGTCGGCGGGGGCGTCGGCAGATTCGGGTCGACGCTGTAACTGGCGTCCTCGTTGTAGACACAGGACGCCGCTCCGCGAACGCATCCGTCCAGGCTCAGCACACCCTCGCGGACGGAGGCGTCGAAGGTCTTGGTGCCGAACACCGGGAAGAACTGAGCGGGATAGACGACGGCATAGACGTTGCGGTCGACGTCCTCGATCGGTGGGTGCCCCGGACCGGTGGGCGAGCCCGCCGCCGGGTTGATGAAGAAGGTGACGGCGTCGTCCAAGTACTCGCTGATGAAGGCCGGATCATCGGGCGGGGAGCTCAACGGGTGTTCTGTTCCACCCATGATCAGCGCGCTCGCCGCCAAGTGCACCGCGGTCGCGGCCGTCCACGCGACGACCAGGACGATCGCCGCGAGCACAGCCAGACACATCGCGCCGAGCGAACGCAGCGCTGTCTTCATTCGCGCACCATCCGACGACATCGCGCGTTCCCCTTCCGACACCGTGGCCGTTGCCCCCACACAGTCTGCACACAGCTAACCATCTCAGACTTCTCCAGCAAAGTTCTTGCGGAGGTTTGCCGTCGGCAACCGGCTGCCGAGTGGAGTTTCCCTGCATGCGATGGATGGCGCCCGTAGGCTACGGCGCAGATCAAACTGTTGGAGGAGCGAATGAGCAGTGCGATGCGGACCGGAATCATCGCGGTTGCGGCCGTCGCACTTGGCCTTGGCCTGGCCGGGTGTGGATCGGACACCAAGAGCGAGTCAACGACGCCCTCGGAGGAAACCAGCGCAGCGGCTGCCGGCACGACGGAGCCTTCGGCCGCCCCACCGCCCGGGTCGGCAAAGGCCACGGGCGCCAACTACACGATCGTCGAGTACATCCGGGACAACGGGATCGTCGAAACCCCGGTCAGACGCGGCGATCCCGGCGCCCCGGACATCGAGCTGCCGTTTCCCCCCGGCTGGAGTGATGCTGGACCCCGGGCGCCGGAATGGGCTTACGGCGCGATCGTTTCCGATGACCCCGCGATGGCACAGGATCCCCCGACCGTCATCGCGCTGGTATCGAAATTGACCGGCAACGTCGACCCGGCGAAGATCCTCGAATTCGCCCCGAACGAGATCAAGAACATGCCCAAATACGAAGGGGCCGAGGAAGGTTCGCCGTCCACCCTCGCCGGCTTCGAGGCGGTGCAGATCGGCGGCACGTACACAAAGGACGGCGTCTTGCGGGCGATCGCTCAGAAGACCGTCGTGATACCCGGCCAGGACGGGCTGTACGTCCTGCAACTCAACGCCGACGGCCGCGAGGACCAGATGGGTGCGCTGATGGATGCCACGTCGGTCATCGACGAGCAGACCACCATCACGCCCTGACTCAGGCGCGTGACACCGCGGAGGCGGCCATGATCTGTTCGTCGGTCGGCCGTATGCCGGTGTAGCGCTCGAACTGCTCGGCGGCCTGCAGTGCGATCACCTCCGCGCCGGTGATCACTGCGACACCCGCCTTGCGTGCCGCCTTGATGAGCGGTGTCTCGGAGGGCATCGCGACCACATCGAAGACGTGGTGCGCCTTGGCAATCGCGGCATCGTCGAAGGACTTCTCGCTCGCCTCGGGCGCGCCGGCCATTCCAACGGGCGTCACGTTGACGAGTACGTCGGCCTCACGCGAGCCCATCTCGGCCACGTAGTCGTAGCCCAGGCGGCCGGCCAGCGAACGACCGGTCTCGGCGTTTCTCGCCACGATCGTGCCGTGGTCGAATCCGAGGTCGCGGAATGCAGCGCCGACCGCACTGGCCATCCCGCCACTGCCGTGGATGACCACCGACTGTGACGGCTGCAGCCCGTTCTCGGCGATAAGGCGTTGCACCGCAAGGTAGTCGGTGTTTGATGCGGTGAGCCTGCCACCGGGCACAGACAGGTCGTTGACGATCGTGTTGACCGCGCGGATCGACTGTGCCGACTGCTCCACCTCGTCGACGAGCGCCAGGACGTCTTGTTTGAACGGCATCGACACCGAACAGCCGCGGATACCGAGCGCCCGCACTCCCCCGATCGCCGCTGCGATATCCGTTGTCGTGCACGCTTTGTAGATGAAGTCGAGGCCGAGCAGGTCGTACAGGTAGTTGTGGAACCGGGTCCCGATGTTGGTCGGCCGGCCCGACAGCGAGATACACAGTCGGGTGTCCTTCGACAACGGCACGCGCATCAGCCGACCGCCCGCACGACCTGAGACGCCGCGTCGCGGATCTGTTTGGTCAGCTCAGCCGAGAACGGCGGGTTGGACGGGCGCGGTACGTCGATGGTGGTGGTGACCACCCCGAGGTCGTCGCGCTGCCAGCGCGCGCCGAAGCGGGTCAGGATGCTGCGCATGGGATAGTTGTCGGAGAGCACCCGCGCGGTGAATCGTTGCACGCCATGGTAATTCGCGGCGATCGCGAGCGCGCCCATGAGGAACGTTCCGACGCCCTTGTTCTGATAGGCGTCAGCGACGATGAACGCCACCTCCGCAACGGCGAGGTCCTTCTCGTCACGCACGAAGCGCCCGTCCGCGACGACCGGGCCGTCGGGACCGTCGGTCATCACCCAGACGAAGTGGTGGTCGTAGTCGACCTCGAACAGATAACGCATCAGCGACTTGCTCGGAACACGAACCGATTGGAACCGTCGGTACAGCGTCTCGCTGGAGAATTCGACGGGACCTTTGGAGGTGCGTTCGTTGTCGCCGGGCAATACCGGCCGCAGCCACAACTTGGTTTCGTCCCGTAGCCGGATCGGGATGGGGTTCACGTAGGCGGCGAGACGCTGTCGGGCGGTGCTCAGCAGCCGGTCGAGCATGCCCGGGATCTCGAGCAGCGTGGCGAACGCTTCGCGTCCGCCCACCCATCCGCGCACGGGTTGGGTGGCGATGACGGTTGCGGTGCGCGCCGTGTCACGCAGCAGCGCGATCTCGCCGACGATCATCCCCGCCGTCAGCTTGGCGACGGTGTCGTGCCCGTCGACACCGACGTGGGTGACCTCGGCCTCGCCGGAACCGATCAGCAGAAAGGACACCGCGAGTTCGCCTTGATGCATGAGCACCTGCCCGGCGGCGGCGTTGAGCGGACTCAGTTGGGCCGCCAGCGGAACCAGGGCCTCGGCCCGATAGCCACCGAAAACTTCCAACGCGGTGAGTTCATCGGCGCGGACGCCGGTCGGACCGGCCACGTTCTGAGGCTACGGGCTCATCGTCGCGTCCGGCAAGGAAAGGCGCCGGTCGGCGGAAGTGGAGCGGGCCGGCCGTGGTACTTCGCCACCCGCCGGAAGACAAGTCGCCACATGATGTGCTGCATCGATGTCGTCCACGGCCGCCCGCGGGACACAGGATACCACAACATCTGAACAGGTAGACAGGTATAGATTGCCGCCATAGGCTACGACTGCAGATCAGAAAGGAAGCCCAATGGCCGAGTACACCCTGCCTGACCTTGACTACGACTACGGCGCCCTGGAGCCGCATATCTCGGGACAGATCAACGAGATTCACCACAGCAAGCACCACGCCACCTACGTCAAGGGTGTCAACGACGCGATCGCGAAACTCGAGGAAGCGCGCGCGAACGGCGACCACGCGGCGATCTTCCTCAACGAGAAGAACCTCGCGTTTCACCTCGGCGGGCACGTCAACCACACGATCTGGTGGAAGAACCTCTCGCCGAACGGCGGCGACAAACCGACCGGCGATCTGGGTGCCGCCATCGACGACCAGTTCGGGTCGTTCGACAAGTTCCGGGCGCAGTTCACGGCGGCGGCCAACGGGTTGCAAGGCTCGGGGTGGGCGGTGCTCGGTTACGACACCCTGGGTCAGCGGTTGCTCACGTTTCAGCTCTACGACCAGCAGGCGAACGTGCCGCTGGGCATCATTCCGCTGCTCCAGGTCGACATGTGGGAGCACGCGTACTACCTGCAGTACAAGAACGTGAAGGCCGACTACGTCAAGGCGTTCTGGAATGTCGTGAACTGGGAGGACGTGCAGAACCGCTTCGCCGCGGCCACCAGCCGAGCAACGGGGCTGATCTTCTAGTCTCTAACCGGGCGGCCGGGGCGGCCGATCCGGAACCGACGGAGGCGCGCCGATGAGCGACGATCAGTTCAGCACGCACACACAGCTTTTCGACCTCACCGGCAAGCGAGCCCTGGTGACCGGCGGCACCAGAGGCGTCGGCGCGATGCTGACGCGCGGGCTGCTGCAGGCGGGCGCCCGCGTGGTGATCAGCTCCCGCAAGGCCGAGGGTTGCGAACAGGCCGAAGCTGCGCTGTCGAGATACGGCGAGGTGCGCGCCGTGCCCGCCGACCTCTCTCGGCACGACGAGTGCCTGCGGTTGGCCGAAGAGGTCGCCGGCGACGGCGAACCGCTGCACATCCTCGTCAACAACGCCGGCGCGACATGGGGTGAGCCGCTGGAGAGTTTCCCGGATTCGGCGTGGGACAAGGTGCTCGACCTGAACGTCAAGTCGCCGTTCTGGCTCGTTCAGGCGCTGCTGCCAGCCCTTCGCCTCGCGGGCACTGCGGACGATCCCGCCCGGATCATCAACGTCGGCAGCATCGACGGCATCCGGGTTCCGCAGTTGCCGACCTACTCCTACAGCAGCAGCAAGGCGGCCGTGCATCAGCTCACCCGGGTGCTCGCCCGTGAGCTCGGGCCGCAGCACATCACCGTGAATGCCGTTGCCCCAGGACCGTTTCCGTCGAAGATGATGGCGGCGACGCTCGACGCGTACGGTGACCAGATCGCGGCGTCGGCACCGCTGCGCCGGATCGGACGCGACGACGACATGGCCGGGATCGCAGTCTTCTTGGCGAGCCGCGCGGGCGCGTATGTGACGGGAGCGATCATCCCGGTCGACGGCGGGATCGCGACGACCGCCTAGCTGAGTCTGCGACCACTGGGCCGCCGCCCCTAGGCGGTCGAGTCGCTTGCGCCCATTCGGAGATGCTCGATGTGGTAGATCGCCTCGTCGAGCAACTGGGCGACGTGGTTGTCGTAGAGCCGGTAAACGATGTTGCGGCCGTTTCGGTCGCCCGCTACCAGGCCGAGCGCACGGAGCAGCCGCAGTTGGTTGGAGACTGCCGGTTGTTCCATACCCACGGCGGCAGACAGTTCGCCGACCGAACAGGGTGACTGCCGGAGCCGCGTGAGAATCATGAGCCGGTTGGGCGAGGCGAGCGCCTGAAGCGTCTCGGCGACTTTGACAGCCGAGGCCGAATCAAGAGTCGCCGGAGGCGCAGCTCTGCCTTGGACACCGTGTCCCATCGCTCAATTGAAGCACGGTCCAGCCGGCCGCATGACATATGTAGACCTCTACATGTATACATATCGGTGTGATGTCGATACGGCTGGCCGTACCGAGAGCCACCGTCCGGGGCGAACCGCCGTCCGGCACCGGCCGGCGACCGATCCTTCCGATGCTGTGGTCCGTCGCGTCAATGCGGTGGGCTGCACTAGCGCTGGGCTTGTTCGTGGCTGGGCTGGCCGCGCAGTTGCTCGATGCACCTTCACCGGTGTGGTGGACGCTCTATCTGGCGTGTTATGCGGCGGGCGGATGGACGCACGCGTGGGACGGGTTGCGGGCGCTTCGGTCCCGGACACTCGACGTGGATCTCCTCATGGTGGTGGCCGCGATTGGCGCGGCCGGTATCGGGCAGATCTTCGACGGCGCCTTGCTGATCGTCATTTTCGCGACCTCAGGCGCGCTGGAAGACGTGGCGACGAAGCGCACCGCGGATTCGGTCAAAGGCCTGCTGGATCTCGCGCCCGATCGGGCAACCCGCCTCGACGGCGACGGCGCCGGACGCTCGGTGGACGCTGCCGACCTGCGCGTAGGAGACATGGTGCTGGTTCGCCCCGGTGAGCGCGTGTCAGCCGATGGTGTCGTAGTCGGCGGCGCGTCGGATGTCGACCAGTCCTCGGTCACGGGAGAACCGCTGCCCGTCGGCAAATCGATCGACGACGAGGTTTTCGCAGGCACTCTCAACGGCGCAGGGGTACTTCGTATCCGCGTCACCCGCGACCCGTCCGATACCGTGGTCGCCCGCATCGTCGCGTTGGTCGCCGAGGCGTCGGCCACCAAAGCGAAGACCCAGCTGTTCATCGAGAAGGTCGAGCAACGCTATTCGGTTGGTGTCGTCGCGGCGACGCTCGCGCTGTTCGCCATCCCGTTGACCTTCGGCGCTGACTTGCAGTCCACGCTGCTGCGAGCGATGACTTTCATGATCGTTGCATCACCGTGCGCGGTCGTGCTGGCCACGATGCCGCCGCTGCTGTCGGCCATCGCCAACGCAGGGCGCCACGGTGTACTGGTGAAATCCGCCGTCGCCATGGAACACCTCGCGGACACGAGCGTCGTCGCCATCGACAAGACCGGAACGCTGACCACCGGTATCCCGCGACTGTCCAACGTCGTATCGGTCGACGACCGGTTTGACGAAGACGACATCGTCAGGATGGCCGCCGCCGCAGAGCAATTCAGCGAACACCCGCTTGGTCGAGCCATTCTCTCCGCCGCCGTCGAACGCGACCTCGTCATACCGGCCGCCGCCGACTTCCGTTCGTCACCCGGCCGCGGCGTCCGCGCGACCGTCGACGGCCAACTCGTCGAGGTCCTCAGCCCGCGCGCGCTCGATTCCGCAGCGCACACCGACGTCATCGCCGCGGTGGAGAGCAACGGAGCCACCGCGGTGGTTGTCGTCCTCGACGGGCGGGGCGTCGGTGTGCTCGCGCTCGATGACACGACCCGCAACGGCTCCGCGGCGGTCGTACAGGCCATCGTCCGGATCACCTCGGCTCCCCCGGTCATGCTGACGGGAGACAACCACCGTGCGGCCGCACGACTCGGTGCGCAGATCGGAATCGACGACACTCGCGCCGAACTGCTGCCCGACGGCAAGGTCGCGGCAGTACGTGACCTGCAAGCCGGCGGTCATCGCGTGCTGTACGTCGGCGACGGGGTCAACGATGCGCCGGCCATGGCGGCCGCGCATGCCTCGCTTGCCATGGGACGCAGCGGAGCCGACCTGACGCTGGACACCGCCGATGCCGTCACGGTGCGTGACGACCTGGCCACGATCCCAGCCGTCGTGGCGCTGGCTCAGCGTGCACGCCGCGTCGTCATCGCAAACCTCGTGATTGCAGCGACATTCATCTGCGTACTCGTGGCGTGGGATGTGCTCGGACACCTGCCGCTGCCGCTCGGCGTCGCCGGTCACGAGGGCTCGACGATCATCGTTGCGCTCAATGGGTTACGACTGCTGAGTTCCCGCGCCTGGCGTCAGCCGTCGGCGGCTAGCCACTCTTTGCTATCCAGATCGTCAGTTTCCAGCTAACATTTGGTGAGGGCAATCCATAGGCGCCACCAGCGCAATCAACAAGCGGAGGAAACGCATGCAACGCATCGCCATTCTCGTCGGGGGGCTAGCGGTCGCGGGACTGGTCGCTGCAGCACCGGCCGGCGCCGAACCGGGTCAAGTGGACTGCTCGCCGTGCGCCCGCACAACCAGCAGCAGCGGCGGCGGCGCTGGGGGGACGCTGCCCGAGCGTTGGGTCGCCAATGCCCACGCGCTCGGGGAGTCGTGGGCCAAGCTCCCCGGCCGCTATGCAGCGCTGCCGGGCGAGATCGTCTCGAACATCGCCAGCATCCCCGGCAAGATCGCGGCCAACTACGACGCCGATCCGACCAACAACTCGCCTGAGTGACCTGACCCGCCCGCAAAAAGTCGGCCCCTACCCGTTCGGGGTAGGGGCCGATTTGTGCTTAACCTGCTCAGATGTTGTGGAGCTAAGGGGAATCGAACCCCTGACCTACTCGATGCGAACGAGTCGCGCTACCAACTGCGCCATAGCCCCTGATACCGGTAGCAGGCTACCAGCCACTCGATGGCCGCCGAAAATCGACGGCGTGACCGGTCTACTGGCCCGCGGCCCGCGGTAGGTCGAAGTGGCGCGCGAACGGCGCATAGTCCAGATGCTCGAAGATCGGATCCTCGTCGTCGATCTCCAGCACCACCGACCCGGGTCGTCTCAGCCGCGACGGCACCACGTCGAACTCGCGGTCATCGGTGTTCTCGACACCCAGCCGCGAGCGCGCGATGCGCTGAGCTCGCCTGCGGCGCAACCGCTCCTCGATCCGCGTCTGGCGGCGCAGATAGCCCAGATACAGCACCGTGATCGCGCCGACCGCGCCACACAGCCACCACAGCCCGGGGCTCACCGTGTACGCCGCGACGGCCGAGCCGACCAACAGGACCCCCATCGCCGTCAGCATCCGCTTGCGGAACTTGTACTTGCGCTCGCTCACCGCGGCGGCCGTCTTCGACTCGTACCGGCGCTGCCGCGCCGCCGACAGCGAGTCGGCCATCCGCAGGTCGGCCTCCGACGGCGCCTCCAGGCCGGACGAATCGTCGACGTACTCGTACTCGTCCTGCGATTCGTCGGCTTCAGGTTCGAGCGCGACGACCTCGTCCACGGCCTCTTCATCGGCTTCGTCGTCGACTTCCCCGTCAGCTTCGTTGCCGACGGCGTCCACTTCCTCGGCCGACTCATCGAATTGCAGTGTCAGCTCGTCGTTTTCGTCTGCTTGCCGGTCCGACTCGCCGACCGGCAGCGCTCCTGAGTCCTCGCCGACGACATCGACGTCGAGGTCGTCGGGTTCCGCACTGTCCTCGCTTTCGACGACCGCGGCGCGCACCAGCGAACGGCCCACGGGTTCCTCTTCGACTTCGTCATCGACATCCTCGGACGGCCGCCAGTCCGGATCGCTGGCGTGCCCCGCCGCGGGGCCGTGGCGCTTGAGCAGGCGCGCTTTGCGCCCACTGTTGAGCACGCGCGTCGCCAGCGCGACGTCGCTGGTTCGGCGCACGGTGTCGCGCTTGCTGATCAGCATCGGCACGAGCACAAAAAGCCAGAGGACGACGAGGGATATCCACAGAAGGGATTGGGGGATGCTTGGCATGTCGCCTGCTCCTTTCCCCGTAAAGGCTAGGTCTGTGACCTGCGCATCCGTGGGCGGCGCGCCGAGACAATTACACACCTGTAATTCGCGCATGACAAGCACCACCAGTAACAAATGTCACATTGGTAACAGCGCGTCTCTTCACTCATGTCGCGAGATGTACACCCGGGTCGCGATTTTGCTCGCGGCACAGCCCTGTCGTACGTCTCGCGAAAATGCAGGCGGGAAGCTCGCCGGACGCAAGCCCGCGGCGGGCGAAACAACCGGGGCTATGCCCAGCTCGCGCGGCCCTGACGCACCAGCGCGGCGGCCGCTGACCCGTTGAGTTCCTCGATCGTGATGGCCATCAGCAGATGATCGCGCCAGGCACCGTCGACCTCCAGATACCGGTGCAACAGCCCTTCCTCCCGAAAGCCGACCTTCGCCAGTACCGCGCGGCTGGCCCCATTCTCGGGCCGCACGGTCGCTTCCACGCGGTGCAGTCGCACCGGACCGAAGCAGTGATCCACGCCCAGCGCGAGTGCGGCGGTCGCGACCCCTCCGCCGTTGACCGCCTTGGCCACCCAATACCCGATCCACGCGGACCGCAGGGCGCCGTGTGTGACGTTGCCGATCGTCAGCTGCCCGGCGAACTGGCCGTCCAACTCGATCGTGTAGGGCAGCATCCGGCCTTTGCGGGCCTCCGACCGCAGCCCTGAACACACCGACGGCCACGAAGTGATCGCGTGCCGCGTCGCCCAGTCCACGCCGGTGGCCGGTTCCCACTGCTCGAGGTGAGCGCGCTCGGCCAGCCGCAGGCGGCTCCACTGTGCGCCATCGCGCAGCCGGACCGGGCGCAACCGCACCACGCCGGCGGCCACCCGCAGCGGACCGGCAGGCTGCGGCCAGCCGGGATGCAGGGAACTCGACCGCCAAAGGTTCACGTCGACACGCCGGGCGGGTCAGCCGCGCTGAGCCAGGAATGCGACGTCGACGATCTCGCCGGTGCGGACCTGTTCAGCTTCGGTGGGCACGACGACCAGACAGTTCGCCTCGGCCAGCGTCGCCAGCAGATGCGACGCGCCCGGGGCTCCGCCGAGCGCCTGCACGAGATACTCGCCGGTGTCCTGATCCCGCATCAGCTGTCCGCGCAGATACCCCTTGCGCCCGGCCACCGACTCGATCGGCGACAGCGCACGGGCCTGCACAATCCGTCGGTGCGCCTGCCGTTTGCCCAGCGACAGCCGGATCAACGGACGCACCATCACCTCGAACACCACCAGCGCGCTGACCGGGTTGGCGGGCAGCAGGAACACCGGCACGCCGTCGCGGCCGAGCTGGCCGAACCCCTGCACCGAACCGGGGTGCATCGCGATGCGCGTCACCTCCATCTCGCCCAACTCGGCGAGCACCGAGCGGACCGCCTCGGCGGCCGCCCCGCCGACCGCACCGGCGATCACCACCACCTCGGCGCGGTTGATCTGGCCCTCGACGACTTCACGCAGCCGCTTGGGGTCGGTGTCGACGATGCCGACGCGGTTGACCTCCGCGCCGGCATCCCGGCCCGCGGCGGCCAGCGCGTAGGAGTTGACGTCATAGACCTGACCGTTGCCGGGAGTCCGGGAAATGTCGACGAGCTCACCACCGACGCACATCACCGACAGCCGCGGCCGCGGATGCACCAACACACGTTCCCGGCCGACGGCTGCCAGCAGACCGACCTGCGCCGGGCCGATGATCGTGCCCGCCCGCACCGCGACGTCGCCGGGTTGCACGTCGTCTCCGGTGCGACGCACGTAGGCGCCCGACCGCACCCCGCGCAGCACCCGTACCCGCGCATCACCGCCGTCGGTCCAGCGCAACGGCAGCACCGCGTCGGCGAGCGTCGGCATCGGGGCGCCGGTCTGCACGCGCGCCGCCTGGCGCGGCTGCAACCGACTCGGCGTTCGGGCACCTGCCTCGATGACGCCCATCACCGGCAGGCTGACCTCGCCGTCCGCGGGCTCTTCGCCGTCCCCGGCGTCGCCCACCCCGAGCACGTCGACGCTGCGGACCGCGTAACCGTCGATCGCGGCCTGGTCGAAACCCGGTAATGGCCGCTCGGTGACCACCTCCTCGGCGCACATCAAGCCCTGCGCTTCGGCGATCGCCACCCTGACCGGTCGCGGCGCCACCGCCGCAGCCGCCACCCGTGCCTGCTGTTCCTCGACCGAACGCACTGCACCCCTTATCTATGCGTCAGGGCTCTCAGCAGTCGACCAGCCCCAATCGCTCCACCAACCACCGCCGCAGTTCCGGCCCGTAGTCGTCGCGCTTCAATGCAAAGTCAACCGCAGCCTTGAGGTAGCCGCCGGGATTTCCGAGGTCGTGTCGATCGCCGCGGTGCACGACCACGTGGACCGGGTGCCCCTCGTTGATGAGCAGCGCGACGGCGTCGGTCAATTGGATCTCGCCGCCCGCACCGCGCGGGACCCGCCGCAGCGCATCGAAGATGGCCCGGTCCAGCACGTAACGGCCGGCCGCGGCGTATGGCGACGGCGCATCCTCCGGCTTCGGTTTCTCGAACATGCCGTTGACGCGTAAGACGTTCGGATTGTTGGTGTCGGCGACGGGCTCGACGTCGAACACGCCGTACGCGCTGATCTCGTCAACGGGCACCTCGATCGCACACAGCACCGAACCGCCGCGTTTGGCACGGACTTTCGACATCGTCTCGAGGACGCCGGTCGGCAACACGAGGTCGTCGGGCAGCAGCACGGCGATCGCGTCCTCGTCGGGCGACAGCGAGGATTCCACGCAGCTGACCGCGTGGCCGAGGCCCAGCGGTTCGGCCTGCACCACCGATTCGACCTTGATCAGCGCGGGCGCGCGGCGGACCTTCTCCAGCATCGACTTCTTGCCGCGCGCTTCCAGCGTGCCCTCGAGCACCAGGTCCTGGACGAAGTGCGCGACCACCCCGTCCTTGCCCTCGGAAGTGACGATGACCAGACGCTCCGCGCCCGCCTCGGCGGCTTCCGCGGCGACGAGCTCGATGCCGGGGGTATCGACGACGGGCAGCAGTTCCTTGGGAACCGTCTTGGTGGCGGGCAGGAACCGCGTGCCCAGTCCCGCCGCCGGAACCACCGCCGTATACGGGATCGGTACCTCAGGCCTTGTCATCGTTCACACATTAACCTCCTTGGGCAGGTTGACCCTGTCGAGGCCGGGCGGCTCGGAGCAATTGGGAAGCGATTCGGAATGGGCGCTGTGGGTGCGACGAAAGCGGATCTGCGCGCCGCGATCCTGTCGGCCCGCCGGGCCGTTTCCGCGCATGAGCACGACGCCGACGCGGCTGCCCTGGCCGGGCATGCGACGACGCTCGCCGCGGCCGGTCAGACCGTCTGCGCCCACGTTCCCGTCGGGGCTGAGCCGGGGTCACTCGAGCTGGTCGATTCCTTGTATCGGCGCGGTGTTCGGGTGCTGCTGCCGGTGGCCAAATTCGACGCCACGGGCGGTCCCGTGCCCCTGCGATGGGGTGAATACGTTCCCGGCGGATTGCGGGAGGCGCGGTTCGGTCTTCGTGAGCCGGCCGAGCCGTGGCTGCCGGCCGAAGCGGTCGCGGACGCGGCGACGCTGCTGGTACCGGCGCTCGCGGTCGACCGGCAGGGAGTTCGGCTGGGCCGCGGCGCGGGTTTCTACGACCGGTCCCTGCCGTTGGCGTCGCCGTCGGCACGGCTTGTTGCGGTCGTGCGCGACGACGAACTCGTCGACCGGCTACCCGCCGAACCCCACGACGTGTCGATGACCCACGCGCTCACCCCCCGGCTCGGGCTGGTGGCCCTCGGCAGGCCCGACGGGCCGGGAATGAGCATCGCCACGTAGCGGTTCTAGCACTTGACCCGGTAGAGTGCTAAGCAGTTTTGACCACCACGGAGGGTTTCGTGCCTACCTATTCCTATGCGTGCACCGAGTGTGACGACAGGTTCGATGCGATCCAGGCGTTCAGCGATGCCTCACTGACCACCTGCAGCAAGTGCAACGGCCGCCTGCGCAAGCTCTTCGGCAACGTGGGAGTTGTGTTCAAGGGCAGCGGCTTCTACCGCACCGACAGCCGCGAATCCGGCAAGAGTTCGTCGAACGGGTCCACCAACAGTGGCACCTCGGAGTCGAGCTCGTCGTCGGACAAGTCGAGCACCGGTTCGTCGAGTTCGAGCGACTCCGGCAAGAGTTCGAGTTCGAGTTCGAGTTCATCCAGCTCCCCCGCAGCGGCCGCCGCGTCGAGCTGACGCAGGGTTATCCACAGGCTGGCGGTCATCTTCCCCACCGGCGTACAGCGCTGCCTAATTTGGCGGCATGGGGGACACACTCAATCCGTTGCCGATCCATCGACTCACCGAGTTGCTGCGGCCCGACTGGACTCGCACGGCGCTGGCCCGGCGGATTGCCGCGGGCGGGCTGGTGGTGCTCGCCGCCGTCGCGGCGCTGCGCCCCGATCCTGACGACGAGCGCGTCGATGCCGTCGTCGCCGCACGCGACCTGAGTCCGGGCAGCGAACTGACCGCCGACGATGTCCGGCTCGAAAAGCTGAGTGCTGCAACAGCTCCCGATGGTGTTCAGACAGATGTCGCAGCCGTGGTCGGCGGAACGCTGGCCGGCCCCGCACGCCGCGGCGAGGCGATCACCGACGTCCGCATGCTGAGCCCCCGGCTCGCCGAAGCGACGGTGGGCCCCACGGCACGCATCGTGCCGCTGTCGCTCGACGAGACCGCGGTGCTCGACCTGATCCGCCCCGGCGACGTTGTCGACGTGCTGGCCGCCGGCCCCGAATCCGACCCTCGGCCAAGGGTTGTCGCGACCGACGCGGTCGTCGTGCTGGTGTCCGAAAAGCCCACGGGAGTGGGCGGCGGCACCGACCGGGTCATCCTGGTGGCGCTGCCCGCTCACGCCGCCAACGACGTCGCCGCCGCGACGTTGGTGCAGACAGTCACGCTCACGCTGCACTGAAGGACGCCCGTACGGGCATTTCGCCCCTGGTCGGTGCCCACGCAACTAACGTGCCTAACTGTCGACCGAACACCACTGCAAGGAGGATCGAGACAATGTTGAAGGGCTTCAAAGAATTCCTCGCCCGAGGCAACATCGTCGACCTGTCGGTCGCGGTGGTCATCGGTACCGCGTTCACCGGGCTCGTCACCAAGTTCACCGACAGCATCATTCAACCTCTGATCAACCGCATCGGCGCGGGCGGCGAATCCGACTACGGCATCCTGCGCATCGGCATCGGCGGCGGCCAGACCATCGACCTCAACGTGCTGCTGTCGGCGGCCATCAACTTCATCCTCGTCGCCGCGGTGGTGTACTTCCTCGTCGTCATGCCTTACAACCGGCTGCGCAAGAAGGGTGAGGTCGAGCAGGCGCAGGACACCGAACTGTCCCTGCTGACCGAGATCCGCAACATCCTGGCCGAGACCAACGGCTCATCGTCGGGGGCGCACAGTGCGGGCCCCGGCACCGGCCCAGACCCCGACACCGCGAAGACGACCAGCGCCGACAAGTCCTGACGGTAAAAAGGCAGCCCCCGGACGGGTCCGGGGGCTGTCGTGTTGCTCGGGAAAGCGGTCAGTTCATGTTCCACGGCTCGCCGTAGGTGGTGACGCTGTCGCCGGCCGAGGAGATCAGCCGGGCGAACGGACGCAACAACACCCCACCGGCGGCACCGGTCACCGTGCCGTGCGCGTTGGACACCGCCACACCACCATTGGCGCCGGCGACATCGACAGAAAACGTGGCAACCTCCTGAATACCCGGACCGTTGCCGAGGTCGGCGCTGATCGACGCGCCCGGGAAGAAGTTCGGCGTGGTGAGGAAGCCCGCCTCCGGGTTGAGGCTCGGCGGCGCCTGGTCGAACAGCACGTTGGGCGTGGTGTAGCTGAAATTGATGCCCACACCCAACGACCACGGGAAGCCGATCTGATACCCCAACTCCAACGTGCCCTCGAACTCGTCAGCCCCCGGGCCCGACACGATGTACTTCGCGCGGCCACTGTGGAACCACTCGCGAGTCAGCCGGTTGCGGTCAAGGGGAAACACCCCGTTGAGAAACGTGTCCCACTGCTGAATCGTCAACGTCCGGTCCTGACCGTCGACCAAACTCAACTCGTTATCCAGCCCGGCATGCGAGGTACCCGTGCTCACGAACAACGACGCGACAGCGGCCACCATCGCAATCACCACCCGACTGAATACCTTCATGTTCTCCCTAGCGTTGTCGATGCATGCCCCCGGTGGGCCCGCAACTGGTGTCCGTCCGTGCCGGCGCTACCGCCGCTACGCGACATACGCGACATACGCGACATGTGAGCACACGTGGAGCAAATCAGAGAACTCACATGGTGCCCGTACGTCTCGCTCATCCGTTGACACGAGGAACATAACGGCGCCGAAGAGAACCGGCAACGCGAGCGAACGGTCGAAATTCAGTGCGCAACACCACGGAGATTTGTTTGCCGAATTTGGATCGTCGTGCGATTAACGCTTGCAACAAGGAGTTTCGGAACGACGCTGCGCATGTCACAACATGTCAGCCTGGTGTTCTCACCCCTGCCGGCCGCGGGCGGTCGTGTGCTGCAGGGCTACCGACCAGCCTGCCGTGTGCGTGCGACGTTGCGGTCCGGTGACCGGTCGTGACCAAGATCACCAGCAAAGTAGTTTTATTGTTTACCAACCTGCAACGTCACGCCACGGTCAACTCGTGGACGACAAATAGACAGCCCCCGGACGGGTCCGGGGGCTGTCGTGTTGCTCGAGATGGCGGTCAGTTCATGTTCCACGGCTCGCCGTAGGTGGTGACGCTGTCGCCGGCCGAGGAGATCAGCCGGGCGAACGGACGCAACAACACCCCACCGGCGGCACCGGTCACCGTGCCGTGCGCGTTGGACACCGCCACACCACCATTGGCGCCGGCGACATCGACAGAAAACGTGGCAACCTCCTGAATACCCGGACCGTTGCCGAGGTCGGCGCTGATCGACGCGCCCGGGAAGAAGTTCGGCGTGGTGAGGAAGCCCGCCTCCGGGTTGAGGCTCGGCGGCGCCTGGTCGAACAGCACGTTGGGCGTGGTGTAGCTGAAATTGATGCCCACACCCAACGACCACGGGAAGCCGATCTGATACCCCAACTCCAACGTGCCCTCGAACTCGTCAGCCCCCGGGCCCGACACGATGTACTTCGCGCGGCCACTGTGGAACCACTCGCGAGTCAGCCGGTTGCGGTCAAGGGGAAACACCCCGTTGAGAAACGTGTCCCACTGCTGAATCGTCAACGTCCGGTCCTGACCGTCGACCAAACTCAACTCGTTATCCAGCCCGGCATGCGAGGTACCCGTGCTCACGAACAACGACGCGACAGCGGCCACCATCGCAATCACCACCCGACTGAATACCTTCATGTTCTCCCTAGCTACGTCGGCGGTCAGCCGTGGCTCACCGTGCTCTGCTGTTCGTGCGTGGCCCTACTGCTGCCCACACATGCTGCTCATTCTCGGCACGAGGAAACTTAACGGTCGCGTACCAGCCCGGCAACGTGAGATCGCTGCAGGTGTACGGGACGTTACCGGCCTACAGATATTTACTTAGACGTCACGCAGCGGCGCTGTGACGTGCGGTTACCTCGGCGTAACATCGGCGTCCGGATCTGCGCCGTGGAGCGTCACGGCCGCGAGTCGGCCGTCGACCGGCTGGGCAATGGCGTTGCGCCCGTACGGTGTGTCAAAGATGGTGCGGCGGAAGGTTTTCCCGTAACCACCGATCGCGTTCGGCTTCGTCGTCGGGCGACTGGGTATCGCGCTCGTCGGCCGAGATCTGCGGCATATCCTCTCCGAAGACGTCGTCGAGCGCATCCCTGGCTCGTTTAGACGGATCGGTCATATTTCGGCCCGATTGTGACGAAGATCACATTTATCGCAGTGTGGGCGCGACGAGGTCAGATTTCCAGGCTGGACAGTTCGCCGATGATCTGGACCGCCAACGGATTGAGCGTCGCCATACCGTCGCGTACCGCTGCGCGGGAACCGGCGAGGTTGACCACGAGCGTGCTGCCGGAGATGCCCGCGAGCCCCCGGGACACTCCGGCGTCGATCATGCCTGCGGACAGCCCGGAAGCCCGCAGCGCCTCGGAGATGCCGAGCAGTTCCCGGTCGAGGATGTCGCGGGTGGCTTCGGGGGTGACGTCGCGGGGCGTGACACCGGTGCCGCCGACGGACACCACGAGGTCCACTCCGCCGATCACCGCGGTGTTGAGCGCATTGCGGATCTCGACCTCGTCGGACGACACCACGACGACGCCGTCGACGACGAATCCCGCCTCGTTGAGCAACTCGGTGACCAGCGGACCGCTGTGATCCTCCTCGTCGCCGTGTGCGGTGCGGTCGTCGACCACGACCACCAGTGCGCGGCCCACCAACTCCCCTGGCTGTTCCATGAGTGCAACCGTATATGCGGGCTGCGACAGCGGCGCGGCCACTCTCAGCGGGATCGAGCCGGTCGGCGTCACTGCGGAGCCTTTCCGAGCGTGACCTGGACCGACTGCGTCCTGCCCGACGGGTCCAAGAACGACAGCGTGACCTTGTCACCCGGCGCCCGGGAACGGATGGCCGCGACGAGCGCGTCGGCGCTGCTGATCACCCGGTCGTCGACCTTCGTGACCACCACACCGCTCGGCAGGCCCGCCGCGGCGGCGGCACCACCGTCGACGACCTCGACGATGCGCGCGCCGTCGACCGATGCGTCGGTGCCTACCTGCACCCCCAGCGAGGCGTGTGCGGCGGTGCCGTTCTTGATCAGCTCGTCGGCGATCCGTTTGGCCTGGTCGACGGGGATCGCGAAACCAAGTCCGATCGAACCGCTCTGTGCCTGCGGTCCGGCGTCGGCACCCAGCGTGGCGATCGCAGAGTTGATGCCGATGAGCTCGCCGTTCATGTTGACTAGCGCGCCCCCGGAGTTGCCGGGGTTGATCGCGGCGTCGGTCTGGATCGCATCGAGCACGGTGTTCTGATTGCGGGCATCACCGCTCGCCGCGACCGGTCGGTTCAGCGCGCTGATGATGCCCGTGGTCACGGTGCCCTCCAAGCCGAGTGGCGAGCCGACGGCGATCACGTCCTGACCGACCCGCAGGTCCGCAGACGAACCGATGGCGATCGGGGTCAGATTCGATACGCCCTGCGCTTTCACCACGGCGATATCGCTGCTCGGGTCGGTGCCGACGACGGTGAACGAGGTGGTGCGACCGTTGGAGAAGGTGACCTTGGTCGGCCCGCCGGCGGGACCGCCGCCCGGGGCGGCCTGAGCCGCCGAGACCACGTGGTTGTTGGTCAGGATCAACCCGTCGGAGGACAGGATGACCCCGGAGCCCTCTTCGGACGCCCGGCCCATGTCGGTCTCGAGCTTCACCACGCTGGGCACCACCTTCGCGGCGACCTGTTCGACGCTTCCCGCCGGCAGGCTGGCGGCGGGCACACTCGGCGCGGCACCACCGATCGACGATGTCGCCGACTGCCCGTCCGGCTGCACCAGAAGCGCCACTCCGCCGCCGATGCCGGCCGAGACGACAGCGACTGCCACTGCACCGGCCGTCAAAGCGCCTGCGCGAGAACGCTTTTGCGGGGATTGGCCGGGTAGCGGCTGTGGTGCACCGCGGTAGGGGTCGTAGGGCGCGCGGAAATGCTGCTGGGTCGCGTGCTGCTGGGTCACATGCTGTTGGGTCGCGTAACGCCAGTCATACGGCTGCTGCGGGTACATGCCGGGGCGCTGGGCGGCACCCGGGTAGCCGGGCGCCGCATGCTCAGGACCGATCGGCCGACGACCGGGCGGCGGGGGCGGCGGCGAGTACCTCGGGTGGTTCGTCATGTCGCTCGGGCTCTTCCTTCTCTTCTAGGTCCGATATCTGCACAACGCTGGACGTATGGTCAACAGTGCCCAGTCGGGCTGAGAATCCACTTAGAGAACGTTCGGGACACACCCAATTCGTTCCCCCGTTCCCGCCGAGGTCAATCATCGTCGACGCCGACCCGTGGCGGGGCTACTCAGCGGGCGCGTGTCGGGAAACGCCCCGCTCGGGGGGAACGTCCAGCGTGGGCCGCCCCGGCAGCACGACGTGCACCGACGTGCCCGGTGGATTTCCGCCTGGCACGGTGTCCTCGATGCGTAGCGAACCACCGTGCTTGAGCACAACCTGTTTGACGATCGCCAACCCGAGGCCCGAGCCGGACATCGACCGCGCAGTCGTCGACCGGTAGAAGCGCTCGAACACCAGCGACCGCTCCTGCGGCGGAATGCCGGGGCCGTAGTCGGAGACCACCAACTCGGCATACATCGGATCGATCTGGTCCAGGCGCACCACCACCCGGCCGCCCGGAGGGCTCCACTTCGCGGCGTTGTCGAGCAGGTTGAGCACTGCTCGGCCCAACCCGGCCTCGTCGCCGTAGACCACCCATGAAGTGGTCGACGTCTCGAACTCGATGTCGTTGCGGCGGCGGCGAACTCGTTCCAGCGACCGGTCCACGATCTCCGCGACGTCGACCGATTCGTGCACGGTGACACTGGCGTCGTCGCGCGTGAGGTCGACGAGATCGCCGACCAGCGTCGAGAGTTCCTCGATCTGGGCGATCACGTCAGCGCGAAGATCCGCCATCTCCTCCTCCGGCAACCGCGGCGCACCGGGGGCCATCGACGCCATCAGCAGTTCGACGTTGGTGCGCAATGACGTCAGCGGTGTGCGCAGTTCGTGGCCGGCATCGGTGACCAGGCGGGCTTGGCGTTCCCGGGACTCCGCCAGCGCACGCAGCATCATGTTGAACGCCTCGGTGAGGCGGGCGAGTTCGTCGCTGCCGAACACCGGAATGGGCCGCAGGTCGTCGGTGCGCGCCACCCGCTCGGCGGCTTCGGTCAACCGTGCCACGGGGCGCAGGCCCGCGCGCGCGACGGCACCACCGGCGATGGCCGCCACCGCAACCCCGACTCCGCCGACGATGATCAGCACCGTGCTGAGGCGTCGGAGCAGTTGTGCGGTGGGCACCATGCTCTTGGAGATGAGCAGTGAGCTGTCGTTGGGCAGGTGCATCGCCAGCACCCGCTGATGGTTGGCCGTGCGCAGCGACATGATCAGTTCTCCGCGCAGCACGGCCTTTTCGGGTTCGCCCAGCGGCAGCGTCTGCCCCTGCTGGTTGGCCGTGAAGATGGCCCGGCCCGGAATCACCAGCATCGCGTTGACGTCCGAGTACGCGGTGCCCTCGATGGCCTTGCTCGGGTCGGCCTGCAGCGATCCGCTCTCGATCAACAGTCGGGCCCGGGTGCGCAGTTGGTTGTCGACGTCGTCGTACAGGGCGCGCGACACCACCGCCCAGACGGCCACCGCCATCAGCACCACGACCATCGCCACCATCGACATCGCCAGCAGCATCACGCGCCACCGCAGCGACACCGAACTCGTTCTCGACTGCGGATAGCGCGAATCAGGTTGTGGGGCAAACCCGTTACTCGGTGCAGACATCAGGGAGGCGTTTCGCGAAGCACATAACCCACCCCGCGCACGGTGTGGATCAGTCGCGGCTCTCCTTCGGCTTCGGTCTTGCGGCGCAGGTAACCGACGTACACCTCGAGGGCATTGCCGGAGGTCGGGAAGTCGAATCCCCACACCTCTTCGAGGATGCGACTGCGGGTCAGCACCCGGCGGGGGTTGGCGATCAGCATCTCGAGCAGCGCGAACTCAGTCCGGGTTAGGCTGATCGGGCGTTGGCCCCGGGTGACCTCGCGGGTGACGGGGTCGAGCGAAAGATCGGAGAACGTCATCGCGGCCGACTCGGCGTTTTCGTCCTCGGGGCCGGTGCGGCGGAGCAGCGCCCGCATGCGGGCCAGGAGTTCCTCGAGGGCGAACGGCTTCGGCAGGTAGTCGTCGGCGCCGGCGTCGAGGCCGGCCACGCGCTCGGAGACCGAGTCGCGCGCCGTCAACACCAGGATCGGCAGGTCGTCGCCGGTGCTGCGCAGCTGGCGACACACCTCGAGGCCGTCCAACCGCGGCATCATCACATCGAGCACCAGGGCGTCGGGCCGATCGCTGGCGATCAGGTCCAGTGCCTCGACGCCGTCCTGAGCCAGTTCGACGGAGTAACCGTTGAAGGACAGGGATCGGCGCAGCGACTCGCGCACCGCGCGGTCATCATCAACGACAAGAATGCGCACAGCCACAGTGTCGACCCCCTATCTGAGAGTGACCTGAGAGGCGCGTCGCCGGCCGGGCCGGCACTGCAGGCAGAGCGTCAGCGGCGGTCGAGGTCGATCAGGCCCAGGCGGGCTGCCTTGAGCAGCCGACGCGGCACCTTGTGCTGCTGACCGGCGACGTTCACGCTGACGAGCTCGGTGCGCTTGGCCTTCCACTGCGCACGCCGGCTACGGGTGTTCGCGCGCGACATCCTGCGCTTGGGCACAGCCATGATCGGATCTCCTCTTGGGGGTAAGTGCGTGCGGCGTCGGCTGGAGTTCTTTCGCTCCTCGCGTGCGCGGCGCCCTTCAGGATAACCAACGACCTGCGTAGCCTCCAAAACAGCGACTCGTGCGGCCAACCGGTGTGGCAGATGCCTTGACGCGATACCGCCGGTACCCGCTAACCTACCGGTTGGTTGAGGCCCGCAACGAAGGGAGCCTGCGTGACCTCCCCTGTTCCTGATCCGGCTCTGCACTCCGACCCGGTGCGCATCGGCAACTGCTCGGGCTTCTACGGCGACCGGCTGGCGGCGATGCGGGAGATGCTGACCGGCGGCGACCTGGACTTCCTCACCGGCGACTACCTGGCCGAGCTGACCATGCTGATTCTGGCCCGCGACCGCGCCAAGGACCCGGCCCGCGGCTACGCCAAGACGTTCCTGACCCAGCTCGAGGAGTGCCTCGGGCTGGCGCTCGACCGCGGTGTGCGGATCGTGGCCAACGCCGGTGGGCTCAACCCCGCCGGGCTCGCCGAGGCGGTGCGTGCACTGGCCGACCGGCTGGGGCTCTCGGTCAACGTCGCGCACGTGGAGGGCGACGACCTGCTCGGGCGCGCCGACGAGCTCGGGTTCGGCTCGGTGCTGGCGGCCAACGCCTATCTCGGCGCGTGGGGCATCGTCGAGTGCCTCGATGCCGGGGCCGACGTGGTGGTGACCGGCCGGGTGACCGACGCGTCGGTGATCGTCGGGCCGGCCGCGGCGCATCACGGCTGGCGTCGCACGGACTACGACCGGCTCGCCGGCGCCGTCGCGGCCGGCCATGTCATCGAGTGCGGCGCTCAGGCGACCGGCGGCAACTACGCCTTCTTCGCCCGCGATTTTCCCGACCTGACGACCTTGACCCATCCGGGCTTTCCGCTCGCCGAGATCCACTCCGACGGCACCTCGGTCATCACCAAGCATCCGGGCACCGGCGGCGCGGTCACCGTCGACACGGTCACCGCGCAACTGCTGTACGAGATCGGCGGCGCGCGGTATGCCAACCCGGACGCGACGTTGCGGGTGGACAGCATCGAGTTGTCCGGCGACGGCCGCGACCGGGTGGGGATCGCCGGGGTGCGCGGCGAGCCGCCGCCGCCGACGCTCAAGGTCTCGCTCAACAGCATCGGCGGTTTCCGCAACGATGTGACGCTGGTGCTCACCGGCCTCGACATCGAGGCGAAGGCCGACCTGGTGCGGCGCCAGCTGGAGAGCAGCCTGACGGTCAAGCCCGCCGAGATGGAGTGGACGCTGGCGCGCACCGACCACGCCGACGCCGACACCGAAGAGGCGGCGAGTGCACTGCTGCGGTGCGTGGTCCGCGACCCCGACCCGGCCAATGTCGGGCGCCAGTTCTCTTCGGCGGCAGTGGAATTGGCGCTCGCAAGTTACCCGGGCTTCCACGCCACCAGTCCGCCGGGACAAGGACAGGTGTACGGCGTGTTCAGGCCCGCGTTCGTCGCGGCCACCGAAGTGCCGCACGTGGCCGTGTATGCCGACGGCCGCCGTGTCGAGATCCCGCCCGCCGCCGAGACAATGGAGTTGGCGCCGGTGTCGCCGCTCGCGTCACCCGAGCCGCTTCCGGTCGGGGCGACGCGGCGGCTGCCGCTGGGCACCATCGCCGGCGCCCGCAGCGGAGACAAGGGCGGCAGCGCCAACGTCGGTGTCTGGGTGCGCACCGAAGAGCAGTGGCGGTGGCTGTCGCATGAGTTGACCATCGAAAAGCTGCGCGAACTGCTGCCGGAGACCGCCGATCTCACCGTCACCCGGCATCTGTTGCCCAACCTGCGCGCGGTGAACTTCGTCATCGAGGGCATCCTCGGCGAAGGAGTCGCTTATCAGGCCCGCTTCGACCCTCAGGCCAAAGGGCTCGGAGAATGGCTGCGCAGCAGGACCGTCGACATCCCTGTCGAATTCTGTTCAGACATCCCTGAGGAGCTATTGCCGTGAGTATCCGAAGACGAACGCGAGTGAGGATCGCGGCGAGGCACGAGCGAGGATCGGAGCGAGCGGGAGTCGAGGCATGAGTATCTGGCACACCCCCGAGCGTGAGCAACTGCGAAAGACGGTGCGCGCGTTCGCCGAACGCGAGGTCCTTCCGCATGTCGACGAGTGGGAGCGGACCGGCGAGTTGCCCCGCGAACTGCACCGCAAGGCCGGCGAGGCCGGACTGCTCGGCGCCGGCTTCCCGGAAGCAGTCGGGGGTGGTGGCGGCGACGGCGCCGACGCGGTGGTCATCTGCGAGGAGATGCATTACGCCGGATCCCCCGGCGGGGTCTTCGCGTCGCTGTTCACTTGCGGAATCGCGGTGCCGCACATGATCGCATCCGGTGACGAGCGGCTGATCGACACCTATGTCCGGCCGACGCTGCGCGGCGAGAAGATCGGCAGCCTGGCGATCACCGAACCCGGCGGCGGTTCTGATGTCGGACACCTGACCACCCGAGCGGAGCGCGACGGTGATCACTACATCATCAACGGCGCCAAGACTTACATCACCTCCGGCGTGCGCGCCGACTATGTGGTGACCGCGGCGCGTACCGGTGGGCCCGGCGCCGCGGGCGTTTCGCTGATCGTGGTGGACAAGGGCATGACCGGATTTGAGGTCACCCGCAAGCTCGACAAGATGGGCTGGCGGTCGTCGGACACCGCCGAACTGTCCTACACCGACGTCCGTGTGCCCGCCGCCAACCTCATCGGTGCGGAGAACACCGGCTTCGTCCAGATCGCCGGAGCCTTCGTCTCCGAGCGCGTCGGCCTTGCCGCGCAGGCGTATTCGAGCGCTCAGCGGTGCCTTGACCTGACCGTCGAGTGGTGCCGCAACCGCGAGACCTTCGGCCGCCCGCTGATCTCGCGCCAGCAGGTGCAGAACACGCTGGCCGAGATGGCGCGCCGCATCGACGTCGCGCGGGTCTACACCCGCAGCATCGTCGAGCGGCAGCTTCGCGGCGAGACGAACCTGATCGCCGAAGTCTGCTTCGCCAAGAACACCGCCGTGGAGGCCGGCGAATGGGTGGCCAACCAGGCGGTGCAGTTGTTCGGCGGCATGGGTTACATGTCAGAGTCCGAGGTCGAGCGCCAGTACCGCGACATGCGCATCCTCGGAATCGGCGGCGGCACAACCGAGATCCTCACCTCGCTGGCCGCTAAGACGTTGGGATATCAATCGTGACCGCACTGCACTCCACGCTCGACGCCGCGTCACCCGCCTACGACGAGGCGGCGTCCACGATGACCGCCAAGCTTGCCGAGCTCGAAGCCGAGCATGCCAAGGCGTTGGCCGGCGGCGGATCGAAATATGTTCAGCGTCACCACGACCGCGGCAAACTCACCGCGCGCGAGCGCATCGAGCTGCTGCTCGACCCGGACTCGCCCTTCCTGGAGTTGAGCCCGCTCGCCGCGTGGGGCAGCGACTTCACCGTCGGCGCCAGCGTGGTGGTCGGCATCGGGGCGGTCGAGGGTGTCGAGTGCCTGATCGTCTCGAACGATCCCACGGTCAAGGGCGGCACCAGCAACCCGTGGACGCTGAAGAAGATCCTGCGCGCCAACCAGATCGCGCTGCAGAACCGGCTGCCGGTGATCTCGTTGGTGGAGTCCGGCGGCGCCGACCTGCCGACGCAGAAGGAGATCTTCATCCCGGGCGGACAGATGTTCCGCGACCTCACCAGGCTGTCGGCGGCGGGCATTCCGACCATCGCGCTGGTGTTCGGCAACTCGACGGCCGGCGGCGCCTACATTCCCGGCATGTCCGACCACGTCGTGATGATCAAGGAGCGCTCGAAGGTGTTCCTGGCCGGCCCGCCGCTGGTGAAGATGGCCACCGGCGAGGATGCCGACGACGAGTCGCTCGGCGGAGCCGAAATGCACGCGCGCACTTCCGGGCTGGCCGACTACTTCGCGATCGACGAGCCCGACGCGATCCGGATCGGACGCCGCATCGTGGCACGGCTGAACTGGCACAAGCAGGGCCCGGCGCCCGCACCGGTCGTCGAGCCGCTCTTCGACGCCGAGGAACTGCTGGGCATCGTGCCCGCCGATCTACGGATCCCGTTCGACCCGCGCGACGTCATCGCCCGCGTGGTCGACGGCTCGGAATTCGACGAGTTCAAGCCGATGTACGGCTCGTCGCTGGTGACCGGTTGGGCCCGGCTGTACGGCTACCCGATCGGCATCCTGGCCAACGCACGCGGCGTGCTGTTCAGCGAGGAGTCGCAGAAGGCCACCCAGTTCATCCAGCTGGCCAACCGTTCCGACACTCCATTGTTGTTCCTGCACAACACCACCGGTTACATGGTCGGCCGCAAATACGAGGAAGGCGGCATGATCAAACACGGCTCGATGATGATCAACGCCGTGTCGAACTCGACGGTTCCGCACATCTCGCTGCTGATCGGCGCGTCCTACGGCGCCGGCCATTACGGGATGTGCGGGCGCGCCTACGATCCGCGGTTCCTGTTCGCGTGGCCCAGCGCCAAGTCCGCGGTGATGGGCGGTGCGCAGTTGGCGGGCGTGCTGTCGATCGTCAGCCGCGCCGCCGCCGAAGCCCGCGGCCAGGTCTTCGACGAGGAAGGCGACGCGGCACTGCGGGCGGCGGTGGAGGCGCAGATCGAGGCCGAGTCACTGCCGATGTTCCTGTCCGGCCGGCTGTACGACGACGGGGTCATCGACCCGCGCGACACCCGCACGGTCCTCGGAATGTGTCTGTCCGCCATCGCCAATGGCCCGATCAAGGGGACGTCGAACTTCGGCGTCTTCCGGATGTGAGCGCCGAGATGTCAGTGATTTCGGTGTACTTGGTCGCGGTGAGCGCAACCAACTGCGCCGAAATCGCGAAGGAAGGGGCCCGATGATCACACGAGTTCTGGTGGCCAACCGCGGCGAGATCGCGCGGCGGGTGTTCGACACGTGCCGGCGGCTCGGTATCGGCACCGTCGCGGTCTACACCGATCCCGACGCGCACTCGCCCCATGTCGGTGAGGCCGACGCGCGGGTCCGCCTCGAGGGCCGCACCGGATACCTCGATGCCGGGCAGTTGATCGCAGCGGCGAAGGCGACAGGTGCCGACGCGATTCACCCCGGGTACGGCTTCCTCTCGGAGAACGCGGAATTCGCCGCCGCGGTCCAGGACGCCGGGCTGACGTGGATCGGGCCGCCGGTGGCCGCGGTCGCCGCGATGGGGTCGAAGATCGAGGCCAAGAAGCTGATGGCCGCTGCCGGTGTTCCGGTGCTCGACGAGCTCGATCCCGACACCGTCACCGCCGATCAGCTACCGGTGCTGATCAAGGCGTCGGCGGGCGGCGGCGGCCGCGGCATGCGGGTGGTGCGCGAGCTGGCCGAACTTGCGGGCCAAGTCGAGGCGGCTCGCCGCGAGGCGCAGTCGGCCTTCGGTGACCCGACGGTGTTCTGCGAGCGCTACCTCGCCACCGGCCATCACGTCGAGGTGCAGGTGCTCGCAGACGAACACGGCACCGTCTGGGCGGTCGGCGAACGCGAATGCTCGATTCAGCGCCGCCATCAGAAGATCATCGAGGAGGCGCCCTCACCGCTCGTCGAGCGCACCCCCGGCATGCGCGCGAAACTGTTCGACGCCGCCCGGTTGGCCGCCACCGCGATCGACTACACCGGCGCGGGCACAGTCGAGTTCATGGCCGACGAGAACGGCGAGTTCTTCTTCCTCGAGATGAACACCCGGCTTCAGGTCGAGCACCCGGTGACCGAGGAGACGACCGGGCTGGATCTCGTCGAACTGCAACTGATCGTCGCCGACGGTGGTCGGCTCGGCACCGAACCGCCGCCGTCGCGCGGGTACTCGATCGAGGCTCGGCTCTACGCCGAGGACCCGGCCAAGGGGTGGCAGCCGCAAGCCGGCACCGTGCACCGGTTCGAGGTGCCGGCCAACGTGCGCGTCGACTCCGGCGTCGTGGCGGGCTCGGAGGTGTCGATCTTCTACGATCCGATGCTGGCCAAGGTCATTTCGTATGCGCCGAGCAGGCGCCAAGCCGCCGGCGTGCTCGCGGACGCGCTGACCCGCGCCCGGATCCACGGCGTACGCACCAACCGCGACCTGCTCGTCAACGTGCTGCGGCATCCGGCGTTCCTCGACGGTGCCACCGACACCGCGTTCTTCGACACGCACGGCCTCGCCGACCTCGCCGCGCCGCTGGCCGGCGATCACGCGGTGGCGTTGTCCGCGATCGCTGCCGCGCTCGCCGACGCCGCCCACAACCGCGGTACCGCAAAGGTTTTCGCGGCCGCACCCAGCGGGTGGCGCAATCTCGCGGCGGGCCACCAGACGAAGCGGTATGCCGACGTGACGGGCACCGAGCACGAGGTGCGTTACCGGTTCGCCCGCGGCGGCCTCGACCTGCCCGGCCACGACGGCGTCTCGCTGGTGTCGGCCGGTCCGACGCAGGTGGTGCTGCGGGTCGACGGCGTCGACCGGCCGTTCGATGTCGCCCGCTACGCCGACGCGGTGTTCGTCGACTCCCCCTCGGGCCCAGTGCAGCTCACCGCGCTGCCACGCTTCGGCGATCCCGACGCCGCGGTCGCCCTCGGCTCGCTGTTGGCGCCGATGCCCGGATCGGTGTTACGGATCGGCGCGGCGGTCGGCGACGCGGTCACCGCCGGCCAACCGCTGGTGTGGCTGGAGGCGATGAAGATGGAGCACACCGTGACCGCCCCCACCGACGGCGTGCTCACCGAACTGAACGTCGAACCCGGCCAACAAGTCGATGTCGGAGCAGTCCTGGCCCGAGTCGAGAACCCACAAGGAGACCAGCAATGAGCAGTTTCATCGAGACCGAAGAGCAGCAGGCGCTACGCAAGGCGGTGGCCGCGATGGCCGCCAACTACGGCCAGGACTACTACCTCGAGAAGGCCCGCGCCGGCCAGCACACCGACGAGTTGTGGTCCGAGGCAGGCAAACTCGGCTTCATCGGAGTGAACCTGCCCGAGGAGTACGGCGGCGGTGGCGCGGGGATGTACGAGCTGTCGCTGGTGATGGAGGAGATGGCCGCGGCCGGCTCGGCGCTGCTGATGATGGTGGTGTCGCCGGCGATCAACGGCACGATCATCTCGAAGTTCGGCACTGAGGAGCAGAAGAAGCGCTGGCTGCCCGGCATCGCCGACGGCTCGATCACGATGGCGTTCGCGATCACCGAACCCGACGCGGGTTCCAACAGCCACCGCATCACCACCACGGCGCGCCGCGACGGCAGCGACTGGATCATCAACGGCCAGAAGGTGTTCATCTCCGGCATCGACCAAGCGCAGGCGGTGCTGATCGTCGGCCGCACCGAAGATCACAAAACCGGCAACCTCAAGCCGGCGCTGTTCATCGTGCCGACCGACACAAAAGGGTTGAGCTGGACGAAGATCGACATGGAACTGGTCAGCCCGGAGAGCCAGTTCCAGGTGTTCCTCGACGAGGTGCGCCTGCCGTCGGACGCGCTGGTGGGTTCGGAGGACGCCGCGATCGCCCAGTTGTTCGCCGGCCTGAACCCCGAGCGGATCATGGGCGCCGCCAGCGCGGTCGGCATGGGCCGGTTCGCGATCAACAAGGCCGTCGACTACGTCAAGTCTCGACAGGTGTGGAAGACACCGATCGGCGCGCACCAGGGCCTGTCGCATCCGTTGGCGCAGAACCACATCGAGATCGAGCTGGCCAAGCTGATGATGCAGAAGGCGGCGTCGCTCTACGACGCCGGAGACGACGTGGGCGCCGCCGAGGCGGCGAACATGGCCAAGTACGCCGCCGGTGAGGCGTCGGTGCGCGCGGTCGACCAGGCCGTTCAGTCGTTGGGCGGCAACGGGCTGACAAAGGAGTACGGAATCGCCGCCGCGGTGACCGTGTCGAAGCTTGCCCGCATTGCGCCGGTCAGCCGGGAGATGATCCTCAACTTCGTCGCGCAGACCTCGCTCGGTCTGCCCCGGTCGTACTGATGAGTGCACTCGTCGGTTTCGCGGTCGACGGACCGGTCGCCCGGCTCACCCTGGACTCGCCGGACAACCGCAATGCGTTGTCGACCGCGCTGGTCGACCAACTGCACCAGGGCTTCACCGACGCCGTCGCCGACCCCGCCGTGCGGGCGGTGGTGCTCGGCCACACCGGTGGAACGTTCTGTGCGGGCGCCGATCTCGCCGAAGCTGCCGGACGTGACCCCGGCGCACTGGCGGTCGACCGCGCCCACGAGATGACCCGGCTGCTCCGCCGCATCCTCGAGCTGCCGATCCCGGTGGTCGGCGCCATCGACGGGCACGTCCGCGCGGGCGGCCTCGGCCTGGTCGGTGCCTGCGACATCGTCGTGGCCGGCCGGCAGAGCACGTTCGCGTTGACCGAGGCCCGCATCGGCGTTGCCCCGTCGATCATCTCGCTCACCCTGCTGCCGAGGATGACCAGTCGCGCGGCGGCCCGCTACTTCGTCACCGGGGAGAAGTTCGGCGCCGCGGAGGCCGCCGAGATGGGCCTGATCACGATCGCCGCCGACGACGTCGACGCCAGCGTCGCCGAACTCACCACGGCGATCGGCAAGGCGTCGCCGCAGGGTCTGGCCGCGTCGAAAGCCTTGACCACAGCATCGATTCTGGCGGATTTCGACCGCCGAGCCGAAGCCCTCACCACCCAGTCGGCCGAACTGTTCGTCTCCGAGGAGGCGCGTGAAGGCATGATGGCGTTCTTGGAGAAACGCCAGCCGAAGTGGATTTCGACGGCTCGCTCCTAGGGCACGGCCGGCTGCTCGGAGGACTGCTGCGGCGGTGACGGATTCGACCGCCCGCGGTTGCGCCATTTGGTCTTGAGCCGTGTCGGCAGTCGCTCGACGACCTCCCACGGCACGAACGCCAGATACAGCACAAACATGGCGAGGCTGAAGAACCCGACATTCAGGTTGAGCATGATCGTCAAGTGCATCAGCACACCGGCCAGCAGCACCCAGAACCGCCATCGCCGGCTCCAGACCAGTACCGCGAGCGCCAATTCGATCAGCAGGGTGCTCCACGTCAGGACATTGACCAGAATCGCGTTGGCGGACAACCATTCCGGCGCGGTCAGCAGCGCCCACCTGCCGTCGGTGTGCCACGCGTAATAGACCGCCGAACCCTCCACCCAGGGTTTGCCCGCCAGCTTCGCCTGGACGGTCGCGAGGTAGATGACCGACAACTGAATCTGCAGCAGCCGGACGGGCCACACCTGCCTGGCTTCTGCGGACCAGAACGTTCCGGTACGGCGCCGCTGGTCCATCGACAACGCCGCCCCGCACGACGAGAGCGCCAGAATCAGGGCGACGACGGTGAGAATGGCGTCACCGGCATTGAAGTATGGGGCGCCGCGCCGCAGGAACGACTGAAGCAGGACGAACACCAGGACCGCCGCCACGCGGCTGTGCCAGCCCACCGTCATCGCGACGGCCGACAACAGCATCAGCACCCACCCGATCACGAGCGCGGTGTCGCCGGGCCAGAACTCGAACACACTCCACTGGAAGTCGACCCTCGGATGCTCGGGCAGCACACCCTGATTCCCGAATACCTCGAGCAGATCGGGCAGCAGCGCCACGGCCCACGCCATGACCACGACCCCGAACCCCATCCGGACCAGGCCAAGTGTGTACGCCGGCGCAGACGTGAAGAAGAAGGCGCACCAGCGGTCGACGCACCTGCCGACCCCCGCCCGGAGCCGATCGGACACGCTCATCGGGAGCCCGCCAAGTTCTCTTGGTACAGAAGCTTCGTGGCGGTTGGGCGCCGATTTCCCGAAGGCGGTTCGTCCGGTGCCCGCAACGTTTCGGTTCGAAGCACCATGGTGACGCCGACGGCATGTTCGTTCGGCTTGCTGACCTGCCGGACCACCCAGTGCGCGAGCTGTGGCCGGAACGCGGAGTCGAGCACGGCGGCATATCTGAGCAGTAGCCAGCGATCCCACCAGCCGACGCCGCTTGCGCCGGGCTCGAAGGTCCACACCCGGACCTCGCCGCCGGCGAACCGGACCTGAACCTCGACCGTGTCTTGACGCCTGGTCGGGTTGGCGTACATCGCCCAACTCTGATCCAGACCCGTGGGCACCGCGACCGGTTCGACGACCGGTAGCAGGCTGCGCTTGATCGGCGAATCGGGCAGGTTGCACACGATGCCCACGAGGAGGAACAGCACAATGACGACGCTCACCACCGCCTTGCCCACCGGCGAGTCCTCGAAGCGCTGCTGAATCAACGTCGCCCACCCTTGCTCGCGTCGCAAACACCTTAGTTCACGTGAGGGTCGTCGCCATGGCGTCGCATCGTCGCTCATCGACAAGGCGGTCTATTCTGAGGCCTTCACCCGCCGAGGAGGAGCTGATGTCGCGCACGGTCCTCGTCACCGGTGCAACGGGCACGCTGGGGCATCGCGTCGTTCCAGAAGCGGTCGGGGCCGGGCATCCCGTCCGAGCGTTGAGCCGCAAGAGCCACGTCGGATACACCGGCGTGAATTGGGCGCAGGCCGATCTGGTGAGCGGCACCGGCCTCGACGAGGCGGTTGACGGGGTGCACGTCGTGGTCAACTGCGCGACGCAGCCCACCGGCGACAAGGACGTCACCGCGATGCGGAACCTCGTCGAGGCGGCGCAGCGAGCGGGCGTCGCGCACATCGTGCACGTGTCGATCGTCGGCATCGACCTGATCCCGCTGCCGTACTACCGCGCGAAGCTGCGCGCCGAACAAGTCCTCGAGGCATCGGGCGTCGGCCATACGGTGCTGCGCGCCACGCAGTTCCACGATCTGATCGGCGCCATGTTCGCGGTGCAGCGGTACTCCCCCGTGCTGTGGGCGCTGCGCGGCGTGAGATTTCAACCGATCTCCACTACCGACGTCGCGGCACGGCTGGTGGAGCTGATCGACGCCGAACCCGCCGGGCGGGCGCCGGACATCGGCGGGCCGGCCGTGCACACGCACAAAGAGTTGGCGCGCATGTACCTGACGGCGCACCGAAGCCGTCGGCGAGCCGTCGCGGCGCCCCTGCCGGGACACATCGGGGCGGCGCTGCGGTCGGGTGCCAACCTGGTCCCGCGGAACCCTGTCGGCACCGTCGGCTTTGCTGAGTTCCTGACGTCCGGGCGATAAGTTTGGTCATCTACCTTCTTCGCCGTGGCTCGTCAGGGCACAGTTTGGACAATGGTCTTGCGTGTGCCACGGTTCGTCGTAGGCTCGTATCCGATGAGCACTCCAGCGTCGCGGAACGGTTCGATGCGAGCTGCTGACACCGACCGCATTCAGGTGGCGCAGCTGCTCACTGACGCCGCCGCGCAGGGCCGCCTTCAACTCAACGAGTATGAGGACCGCCTGGCCAGGGCGTACGCCGCGCAAACGAACGACGAGCTCGACCGCCTGTCGGCGGATCTGCCCGGCGCGGTCACCCGGGGGCGCAGCGGCGGCCCGTGTCGGCCCGCGCCGTCGACGATGCTGCTGGCGATCATGAGCGGATTCGAACGCCGCGGCCGCTGGAACGTGCCGAGGCGGATGACCACGTTCGCTCTGTTCGGTGGCGGGGTCATCGATTTGCGGTACGCCGACTTCACCTCGCCGGAGGTGGAGATCCACTCGTACTCGATCTTCGGAGGCCAGACGATCCTGGTGCCGCCCGAGGTCAACGTCGACCTGCGTGGTGTCGGGGTGATGGGCACCTTCGACCAGTCCGTGGAGGGCGACGGCTCACCGGGGGCGCCGTGCGTGTGTATCCGCGGCTTCTCGCTGTGGGGCCGCGTTGCCATCAAGCGCAAGAAGCGCAAGGCCGCTTAGCGCGAGTCTCCCGTAGTAAGCAGGAAGCTCCTACGGTCGAGATTGCGCTGAGGGTCGTAGGGCGGCGCACGACCCTGACTGCAATCTCGCGTGTGGGACGCAAGAGTCACCCCGCACTCGGCCCGCTTGACCGTCGCTAGCGCCTCCGGCGCGACCGCAGGTAGTCGCCGACCACGGCCGCACCGAGACCGTCGAGATCGGGCACCACGACCCGGCCCTCCACCCGCCGGGCCACCTGGTCGATGAACCGCGCCAGTCCCGGATCGTCGCCCAACCGGAAGATCGTCACCTGCGCCCCGAGCGCGGCGACCTCGTCGAAGCCCTTGACGGTGTGCGCGATCGTCCGCGGATGCGGCGGGTAATCAAAGAACACGCCCGGCGGCTGAGCCGCCGAATCCGACCCAGCCCCGCGTCCGTATCCCTCCAGGTGCGCGGTCGGCTCACCGTCGGTGACGACCAGCACCACCGGCTGCGCGTTGGGATGGCGGCGCAGGTGCCGCCCGGCGAGCGCCAGCGCGTGGTGCAGGTTGGTGCCCTGCTCGTACACCCCTTCCAGCCCGGTGAGTTCGGCCGCCGTCACGGTGCGCGCGTAGCGGCCGAAGGCGATGATCTGCAGGGCGTCGGACCGGAACCGGGTGCTGACGAGGTGGTTGAGCGCCAGCGCTGTGCGTTTCATCGGCAGCCACCGGTTCTCCATCACCATCGAGAACGAGGTGTCGACCAACAACGCCACCGCGGCCTGCGTGCGCGTCTCGGTCTCGGAGATCTCGACGTCTTCGACCGTGATGCGAATCGGGCGTTCGGCCACCCCCGTCCCCGCCTGGCGCAGCACCGCGTTGGTGAGAGTCCGGGTGACGTTCCACGGTTCGGTGTCGCCGAACGCCCACGGCCGGGTCGCCCCGGTCAGCTCGCCGGCCGCGCCGGCCCGGCGGGTGTCCCGCTCGCCGTGTCGACCCGAGAGCCGTTGTGCCACATCGCGTAACGCCGTCTGACCAAGCTGACGCATCGCCTTGGGAGAGAGCCGCCACTGGCCGTCGGAACCCCGATTCAGGAACCCCTGATCCATCAGCGCCCGTTCGAGCTCCGTCAGCGTGCGCGCGTCGACGGCGGCGTCCTCACCCAGCTGGCGGGCCAGCATGTCGAGGTCGACGTCCTCCATCGTCGCGCCGGCGTAACTCTGCGACAACGCCTCGGCGAGCTGCTCGAGTTCGGCGATGTCGGCCATCGCCTGAGCGCCCTCTCCCATGCCCAGCGGATTGTCGCCGGAGAACTCCGACGAACCGGTCCAGTCCTCCCCCGGCCGCGCCGCCTGCAGGTGGGCGTCCAACCGGTTCAGCGCGTTCATCAACGACGGCGAGCCGAACGCCTGTTGTGCCAACGCATCCAATTCGGCCCGTTGTTCGGCGCTCAAACTGTTGCGGAACCGCTGCGCGGCCGCGGCGCGCTGGGCCAGCGAGTCCAGCAATTCGTCGACGTTGCGCGGGTTCTCCGGAAAGAACTCGCCGTGCTTGTTCATGAAGTCTTGAAAATCCTGTTGGGTGTCTTCACCTTTGGCGTGCTTGTCCAACAGGTCGTTGAGGTCGTCGAGCATCTCGTTAACGCGCTGGCGGTCCTCGTCGGTGGCGTTTTCCAGCGCCTGCTTCATACCCGCGAACCGCTGGTCGAGCATCTCGCGGCCGAGCAGGTCCTTGATCTGCTCGTACTTCTCGCGGGCCTCCTGCGAGCGCCAGTCGTAGTCGGACAGCTCCTGCACGGCCTTGGCCGGTGACGGCGGCAACGACTCGATGCGCATCTCGTTGAACCTGGCGTCATCGTCGAGCGCCCGGGCCAGCTCCTTGCGCTCGGCCAGCACGGCCTCGTCGAGAAGTTTCTTGATCTCGGCCAGCGTGCCGTCGAGATTGTTGCGCGACAACAGCTCTCGACGACGACGGTTGGCCTCGGCGGCGAGTTTGTCGGCGCCGCGCATTTTCTTGGTGCCGCGACGCATGAGTTCCGACAGCGCGCGCCGCGGCGAGCTGCCCTCCATCACGTCCTGGCCGATCTGCTCGAGCGCCTCGCGCAGGTCGAGCGGCGGCGCCAACGGGTCGGGTCCGCCGGTGTATCGCGAATACCGCGAAGTCCGTTTACTCATCGTCACGCGCCTCAACGCGCCTCGTTTGTGAATCTGACGACGTTTTTCGGCGATTTCCGTCGTCAGATTCACACTGGCCGACACGCGGCGTGCTCTTACCCATAGACGGTTTCGCCTTCTCCGGACACCTTGTCGATCCGCTTGGCCAGGTACAGCGCCTCGAGCGCCAGTTCGACGGCCGCGGCCCGCTGACCGTCGGTCACCGCCCCGAGCCGCTTCTGTATCTCGGCGATCGCCGGGACTTCGGGCACCGCGGCCAGCACCTCGCGAGCGGACACCCGCTCGCCGGTGGTGACCGCCGACCCGTTCTCGATTGCCACCACCAGCGGTCCGACGTCGATACCGCCGAGCAGCCGCTGCGCGGTGTCGGCGGTGGCCCGCCGCAGCAGGTGTTCGAGCACCGCCTGCTCGCGGCCCTCCTCGCCGGACTCGAACTCGAGCTTGCCGCGCAGCACGTCGACCACCGAGGACAGGTCGACCACGCGGGCGACGGGCTCCTGCTCGCCGAGGACGGCCGACCGGTGGCGCGCGGCCGCGGCGGCGGTCTCGGCGGCGGCGATCGCGAAGCGGGCCGACACGCCCGAGCGCTGGTCGATCGACCGCGACTCGCGTAGATAGCGGGCGAACCTGGCAAGCACGTGCACCAGGTACTCGGGCACCTCGGCGGCAAGGTGCGCCTCCTGGGTGATGACGCCGACTTCCGCGTCGAGTTCACGCGGATAGTGGGTCCGGATCTCCGCACCGAAGCGGTCCTTCAGCGGCGTGATGATCCGGCCGCGGTTCGTGTAGTCCTCCGGGTTGGCGCTGGCCACGACAAGAACATCGAGCGGCAGCCGCAGCGTGTAGCCGCGGACCTGGATGTCGCGCTCCTCCATCACGTTGAGCATCGACACCTGGATGCGCTCGGCTAGGTCGGGCAGCTCGTTGATCGCGACGATGCCCCGGTGTGCGCGCGGGATGAGGCCGTAGGCGATGGTTTCCGGGTCGCCGAGGCTGCGGCCCTCGGCCACCTTGATCGGGTCGATGTCGCCGACGAGGTCGGCCACGCTGGTGTCCGGAGTGGCCAGCTTCTCGGTGTAGCGCTCGCTGCGGTGCCGCCAGGCGATGGGCAGGTCGTCACCGCTGTCGGCGGCCCGGCGGATCGACTCCGGAGTGATCGGGCGGTACGGATGCTCACCCAGCTCCGAGCCGGCGATCACCGGGGTCCACTCGTCGAGCAGACCGGCCAGCGCGCGCAGCAGCCGCGTCTTGCCCTGACCGCGTTCGCCGAGCAGCACGACGTCGTGACCGGCGATCAGCGCTCGCTCCAACTGCGGGATGACGGTGTCCTCGAAGCCGAAGATGCCCGGCCACGGGTTGCGGCCCTCCGCCAGCGCGGCCAGCAGGTTCTCCCTGATTTCGGCTTTGACGCCGCGCTCGCGATGGCCGGACGTCCTCAGCTCGCCGACAGTGCGGGGCAGATCAGTGGGTGCAGTCACGATCTCCACGCTACGACTTGCTCCGCGACGGTGCGGGTTTGCACCCGACACGCCCGCTCAGTTCGGCGACGGCGGCAGGAGTTGGAAACCCGTCAACATCGTCTCGGTGTCACGTTGATACGTCGGGTCGTCGGGGTCCATGGTCTGGGCGGTCACGCTGACGGCGTAGGTCGCATTGTTGGAATGCATCACGACGCCGAGCGCGATGGCCGGGTGCGCCGCGATGTTGCCCAACACCGGCATCTGGTAGCGGAACGTCCGGGCAGGCAGCGCGCACAGCGTGCCCTCGGCGACGCGGACGTCGGTTGCGCCCAGCCCGGACTCCAACGCGTCGAGCATGTTGTCGAACACCAAGCCCGCGTCTTGGCTGCCCGCGGCGCGCTCGAACGTGACCACGACATTCGCCGCGAAACCGTCGGTGGTGAGACGGTCGTTGCGCAAAGCGAATCGGATCAGCTCCGAATCCATCATCGTCGACCGAACCCAATTCGGCGGCTGAGGGATCTTCATCACCGGCTCGTTATCGCCCCTGGCCGGGATCGTCGTCAGCGGAGCGTCGGTCGTCACGCACTGTGACGCGTCGGCTTCCGCCGCGGTCGCGGCCGCCGACAGGTCGGCGCCGGGCACCGCCCGCGGATCGTCGACGTAGCGGGTGCATGCAGCCAGGATCACTGTCGCCGCCAGCAGTAGGACGGTGGCAGGCCTCGATGCGGCGACCATGCTTGCAACCTAACCAGTCGGCGCGCATTCGCGCAGGGGCGTGGCGGACGTCAGTGCGCGAAGTGTCGCGCCCCGGTCAGGTACAGCGTGATGGAAGCTGCTTCGGCGGCTGCAGTCACCTGGTCGTCGCGCATCGAACCGCCGGGATGCACGATCGCCTTGACGCCCGCGTCGGTCAGCACCTCGAGCCCGTCGGGAAACGGGAAGAACGCGTCCGACGCCGCGACCGCGCCGCGCACCCGATCGCCGGCGCGCTGTACCGCCAGACGGGCCGCGTCGACGCGGTTGACCTGACCCATGCCGACCCCGACGGTGGCGCCGCCGGCGGCCACGACGATCGCGTTGGACTTCACCGCCCGGCAGGTCTTCCATGCGAACTTCAGATCCGCGAGCGTCGCGGGGTCGGCGGGTGAGCCGGTCGCCAGTGTCCAGTTGACCGGATCGTCGCCGGCGGCCGTGAACTCGTCGCGCTGCTGCAGCAACAGCCCGCCGCTGATCTGGCGGAACTCACTGCCACCCGGCTGCGGCTCGGAGGCCACCAGCACGCGGATGTTCTTCTTGCGCGCAAGCACTTCCACCGCGCCCGCTTCGTAGGCCGGCGCGATGATCACCTCGGTGAAGATGTCGGCGACGGTCTCGGCCATCTCGACAGTGACCTCGGTGTTGGCCGCGATCACGCCGCCGAACGCCGACAGCGGGTCGCACTCGTGCGCCTTGCGGTGCGCGTCGGCCACCGACGTCGACGAGACCGCGATGCCGCAGGGATTGGCGTGTTTGATGATCGCCACGCAGATCTCGCTGTGGTCGAACGCCGCCCGCCACGCCGCGTCGGCGTCGGTGTAATTGTTGTAGGACATCTCCTTGCCGTGCAACTGTTCGGCCTGCGCGAGCCCGGGCCACGCGGCATCGTTGCGGTACAGCGCGGCCCGCTGGTGCGGGTTCTCGCCGTAGCGCAGCACCGAATCGCGCCGCCAGGTGGCGCCGAGCCACTCGGGCAGCGGCGCGGCGGCATCCGGCTCGGGCGCCAGCACCGAACCCATCCACGACGCGACCGCGACGTCGTACTCGGCGGTGTGCCGGAAGGCCAACGACGCCAACCTCTTCCGCTCAGCCAACGTGAAGCCACCGGCTCGCACCGCAGCCAGCACGCCGTCGTAGCCGCGCGGGTCGACCACCACCGCGACGCTGGGATGGTTCTTGGCGGCGGCGCGCACCATCGACGGCCCGCCGATGTCGATCTGTTCGACGCACTCGTCCTCACTGGCACCGGACTCGACGGTCTCGGTGAACGGGTACAGGTTGACCACGACGAGTTCGAACGCCTCGACACCGAGCTCGACGAGCGCCGAAACATGTTCGGGTTTACGCTGATCGGCCAGCAGGCCGGCGTGCACTCGCGGATGCAGGGTCTTGACCCGCCCGTCGAGCACCTCGGGAAAGCCCGTGACGTCTTCGACCGGCGTCACCGGAACATCTGCTGCGGCAATGGTTTTGGCCGTCGAGCCGGTGGATACGATCGCGACTCCCGCTTCGTGCAGGCCGCGGGCCAGTTCGGCCAGGCCCGTCTTGTCGTAGACGCTGACCAACGCCCGCCGAATCGGCCGCTTACCTTCGGTCATCCGATCATCGCCTTTCGTCCTGTCCAGGTCACGCCGCGGACGGCCACGGCGGCCAATACTTCCACCAGCAGCCGTCGTTCGACGACTTTGATCCGCTCGTGCAGGGTGGCTTCGTCGTCGTCGTCGAACACCGGCACCGCCTCCTGGGCCAGCAGCGGACCGGTGTCGGTTCCGGCGTCGACGAGATGCACGCTGCAACCGGTCACCTTCACGCCGTAGGCCAGCGCGTCGTGCACCGCGTGGGCGCCCGGAAACGCGGGCAGCAGGGCTGGGTGGGTGTTGATGATCCGGCCCAGGAACCGCGAAAGGAACTGGGGGCCAAGGATCTTCATGAAACCCGCGGACACGATCAGGTCCGGCGAGTGTGCGGCGGTGGCTTCGGTGACGGCCGCGTCCCACGCCGCCCGGTCCGGGTGGTCGCGCAGTCGCACGGTGTACGACGGCACCGACGCCGCCGCGGCGATGTCGACGGCCGGGCAGTCCCGGTCGACCCCGACCGCGACGATCGACGCGGGATAGTCCCCCCCGGTGGCGTCGAGCAGCGATCGCAGCAGTGAACCGGTGCCGGAAGCCAGCACCACCACCCGTGCAGGCACCTTCGGGGGCACACGGAGGGGTTGCTGCACGCCTGGCAGCCTAACGGGTTCCGGGAGCGCCTCCATCGTCGTCCGCGACGAAGTGTTCCTCCGGGTCGTCGAGGGGGGCCGGCGGACCGGCAGCCGGCGGCGCGGGCTCCGGTTCGGGATCCGGTTCCGCGTCGGCCAGCACGTCGGCCTCGCTTTCGATGGGCTCGACGTCGGCTGGCTCGTCGGTTCCGGCGTCGTCCGGCTCGGGTTCGGGTCCGGCCTCGTCGTCCGGTTCGGCCGTCACCGGCTTGGGCACCCGCGGTCTGCGGGTGATGCCGCCGGTCATCGCCACCGTGAGCGCGCCGATCACGACGAACCACAGGAAGACCCCGGGACCGAACGTGGCTTGGTCCACGCCGACGTCGCCGAAGTTGCCCAGCCGCCCACCGCCGGCGTGGCCGAGCAGCGCCATGGTCAGTGCCGCCACCCCCGAGGCGACGGCCAGCTTGCCCATCGCGGGCCCCAGGGGAAGCGGATGCCGCGCACACTGCTGCCCGACCGCCACCGCGGACGCCGCCGCGACGATCAGCAGCGCCACCCACACCGGGCCCAACGGCGGCGACGGCACCGCCGCCAGCACCGGGAGCGCGGGGATGTCGCCGCCGAACACGGTGAACGAGCTGAAGGTGGCGAGCCCGACGTGGGCGCTGGACCCGACCGCGACCGCGGCCGTACCGACGATCACATTCGGGATGTAGAGCACCGACAACACGGTCAGGCTGAGCTGGCCGAACGTCGAATCCGTGATCGAGTAGAGGTCGTGCATGGTCGACCAGTGCACGACCATCGAACCGGCCATCACCACGCCCGAGAGCCCGGCCAGCGCGAGCACACCGGCGACGGCGGCGCGAAGCGCGTCGGGCAGCCATGCGGGCAACGGGGACGCCGCCAGCAGCCGCGGGCCGACCCGCGATCCGACGCCGAGGACTGCACCGATCGCGTGTACGGCCAGCACGCCGCCGAATGCGCGCAACGCGTGCGGGGTCTGCAGGTCGGTGAGGACCGAGGCGGCGTCGTGGATGACGGCCAGCGCGATCGCGGCGATCAGCAGCGGCCCGCCCAGCGCCGATGCCACGATCCAACGCGTCACGAACCACGAGCCCTGCGGGGAGGTGGCCGCGGCCGTCGTGCGGGCCGTCGCCCACACCATCGCGAGCATCGGCAGCAGCGGCATCACCCCCAACTCGGCGCCGCCGATCGACGCCGGCACCAGGTGCACGCCCAGCCACATGCTGGCGATCGCGCCGAGCGCGCCGGTCATGTCGCTGTTGGCGATCAGCAGCTGCAGCAGGACGATCGCCGCGATGATGACAAGCGCCACCAACGACGGCCCGAACGCGACCCGAAGCAGCTCACGCGCCTGGCGTGCGCCGACTGGCCGTTGATCCACTGGTTGGGCCGCTCCTCAGTCAGGCTGCCGCGCGAAGGTCACGCACGCGCGGCTCAGACTACGACGGCGCCGGGCCAGACTGCGACGAAGACGACTGCTGTGCCTGAGTCGTCGGATTCGACGTGTGAGCCGACTGGGACGGCGGCTGGCCGTAGGTGGGGAATCCGGTCGGCGGTGTCGGCGGCCCCTGGTGGCCCTGCTGATGGCTCTGCTGGCCCTGCTGGTGGCCTTGGTGGCCCTGCTGCGGCGCCGACAGGTAGCCGCCCGTCGACGGGCCGCCCGGGTAGCCGCCCGGGTAGGTCGACGGATATCCCGGCCGCTGCTGCGGTCCCCCGTGATGCTGGCCCGGCTGCTGGCCGTAGTACGGGCCAGGGGCGCCGTACTGCTGCCCGTAGGGCTGGTCGTACTTCTGCCGTGGTGCCGGTGGGGTGATGATGCCGGATTCGAACAGCAGCGCCGCCACCGCGACGATCGCCTGGAAGAGCGTGAACGCGATGATCAGGTAGAGGCCCCAGTCGATCGCGGCGCCGCTCGGCCTGTTGATCACCTCGGCGATGACCAAGAGGAACGCGACGACCGCCAGCACGGCGTACACCGACGTGGAGACGGACTGTTTGGGCAGCAGGCTCGTCCCGGCCAGCAGACCCGCCAGAAGCGCCGCCGCGACGGCGAGCACCAGACCGAACGAGGTTCCGCTGATGCTGCCCAAGCCCCCGAACTCGGACGCGGAGATGGTGAACAGCGGCCCGAAACTCGACAGGTACACCGCAAGCCCCAACACCGCCACCGCGATGGCGAGATACATCGGCAGCTTGTTCGCGACGCCGGTGGCCGGTGACCCCACGTCCGGCGTCTTGCCGAACTGTTGCGTCGGCGCGGAGAACTGGGTGGTCGGCTGCTGTGCGGGCGGGTATCCGGGGCTGCCGGGCGGACCTGACGGGTAAGACATGGCCTCTCCTGTGCTTCCTGTGCTCGGGCGGGCTTCGGAACCACGCTAGCGCACAGCGGGTCAGCCCGAGACGTGCACCGGTTCGCCCGATCGCCGTGAACATTCGTCTCCGACCTTGCGCTTGCCCTTCTGACTAGAACACGTTCTAATTCGGGCATGGACTACGGGCTCGTGCTGTTCACCAGTGACCGCGGGATCACTCCCGCGTCGGCCGCCAAGCTGGCCGACGATCACGGCTTCACCACGTTCTACGTGCCTGAGCACACCCACATCCCGATCAAGCGGCAGGCGGCGCACCCCACGACGGGCGACGAGTCGCTGCCCGACGATCGCTACATGCGCACCCTGGACCCCTGGGTCAGCCTCGGCACTGCGGCCGCGGTGACCTCGCGCGTTCGGCTGTCGACGGCGGTGGCGTTGCCGGTCGAACACGACCCCATCACGCTGGCGAAGTCGATCGCCACGCTCGACCACCTGTCGGGTGGCCGCGTCAGCCTCGGGGTGGGGTTCGGCTGGAACACCGACGAATTGGCCGACCACAACGTGCCGCCCGGTCGGCGACGCACCATGCTGCGCGAGTATCTGGAGGCGATGCGGGCGCTGTGGACCGAGGAGGAAGCGTCCTACGACGGCGAATTCGTCAACTTCGGGCCCAGCTGGGCGTGGCCCAAGCCCGTGCAATCGCACATCCCGGTCCTCGTCGGCGCCGCGGGCACCGAGAAGAACTTCAAGTGGATCGCCCGGTCCGCGGACGGCTGGATCACCACGCCGCGTGACTTCGACATCGACGAACCGGTGAAGCTGCTGCAGGACACCTGGGCGGCCGCGGGTCGCGACGGAGCGCCGCAGATCGTCGCGCTGGATTTCAAGCCGGATCCCGAAAAACTGGCCCGCTGGGCCGATCTCGGTGTCACCGAGGTGCTGTTCGGGCTCCCCGACAGGTCCGCCGACGACGTCGCCGCCTACGTCGAGCGCCTGGCGGGCAAGTTGGCCGCGCTGGTGTGATCAGGGCCTGCCGAAGCCCGCTGCGCCGAGCACCTTCTGGCCCGCCTCGCCGGTCACCGCGTCGACGAATTTCCGTGCGAGGTCGGGCCGTGACGACTCCTTCAGCGTCGCAATGGGATAGACGTTGACCGCGTCGGCGGCTTCGGGCAACGCAACCGCGGTGACGTCGGCCCCTGCGTCCCGGACGTCGGTGACGTAGACGATCCCGGCGTCGGCCTGGCCGCTGGTGACCTTGTTGAGGACGTCGGTGACCGACGACTCCTCGCTGACCGGCGACAGTTCCACGCCTGCGGCCTGCTGGACCTTCTGCGTCGCCGAACCGCAGGGGACCTGCGGTGCGCACACGACGGTGCTGACGCCGGGCCGGGTGAGGTCACGTAACGCGTTGATGTGTTTGGGGTTTCCCGGTCGTACCGCGATGGTCAGCGTGTTCGACGCGAAGTTCACCGGGTCGCCGGCCAGCAGTCCCGCCGCCGCGGCCTTGTCCATGTTCCTGGTGTCCGCGGAGGCGAACACGTTGGCGCGCGCGCCCTGGGTCAACTGCGTGACGAGGTCGGACGATCCGGCGAAGGCGAATTCCACCCGAACGCCGGGGTTGTCCGCCTCGAACTGCTTGCCGATTTCGGTGAACACGCTCTTCAGCGACGCCGCGGCGAACACCGTCAGCGTGTCCTGCGATGACTGCTCCGCACACGCGGTGGCCAACATGAGCACCGTGGCCAGAAGCGCGAGTGGTTTCACGGCTGTCCTTCTGCGGTCAGGCCAGGCTCGCGCGGTTGACCTTGTCGCTCGGGCGCACCGTGATCGCCGCCCCGAGTGGGTCGCCGTCGGACATCAGCGCGACGAGGTCGTCCTCCTCGGAGATGGCCAGGAACCGCGAGTCGTCCGAGTCGAGCCTGCCGACGATGATCCCGGTGCGCACCGGCCAGTCGTACCGCACCGAGTACGTCTCGATGGTGGCGCGCCCCTCGGGGCGCTCGGTGACCGGAACCGTCGGCAGCGCAGCGACTTCCGCATTCAGTTCTGCGCTGCGGTCGGCCCGCCAATCGGCAGGAAGCGTCGAATAGATGCCGACCGAGTACTTGCTCATCGTGCCGCCGTTGGCGCCCACAAAGCCGAATCGGCTCGGGATGTCGCGCAATTGGGTGACCGTCTCGGCGATGGCGTGCAACGAGTAGCTGTTGCCCGGCCCGCCGAAGTAGGGCAAGCCGCCGGTCACCGTCAGGCCACGCGGGTCGTCACCATCGATGCCCAGCGCTTCACAGATCACGAAGACCGGGAAGGGGAAGCAGCTGTACAGGTCGAGAGTCGCGAGGTCGTCGACACCGATTCCGGCCACCCGCAGGGCTTCCCGCGCGGCGTGCACGGCCGCGGGGCTCGCGCCGAGGTCGGCGCGGTCCAGCAGGCCTTGCTCGGTCATGTCCGAGTGGCCGTGCAGATACACCCACTTCTCCTCGGGCACCCCGAGGCGCCGTGCGGCGGCCACCGACATCATGATCGCTGCGGCACCCTGGTTGACCTGATCGCGTGCCACCAGCAGGCGGGGATACGGGTCGCAGATCATCCGGTTGTCGTCGGTGACGGTGACGATCTCCTCGACCGAACGCTCGACCGGCGATGACGAAAACGGGTTCTTGGCAGCCACTTTCGACAGCGGCGCGAACAATTCGGCCATCTCCCGCCGGTATTCGGCGACACCCAGCCCGAGCCGGCGGCGCCGCGCGTTGTCCAGCAGGCCGTATTGCACTGCTGCGCCGGTCAATCCGTGCGAGGCGGTGTACTCGGTGAAGTACTGGTGGATCTGATGTCCGCGGTCCTCGAGTTGGCCGTCGACGTGTTCGGTGAAGTCCGGCTTCTCGTCCCGGCTCGCAAAGTAGCGCGCCGTCGATCCCGGCTCCGAGCCGATCACCATCGCCACGTCGAATTCACCGGCGGCAATGGCGTTTCCGGCCTCGGTGACCAGCTTCTGCGGACCCTGCCCGCCCACCGGCTCGAGCACCACTCGCGCGGGATCGCCGCCGACCCGCCGCATCACCGAACGCGGATAGTTGTTCGACTTTCCCAGCGTCGCGGGCATCGGACCGGAGATCTCGAACTGGCGCAGGCCGTACACCGTGTCGATCGCCTTCGCGACTGTGGAAGCCTCCGCCCCAGTGTCGGCCAGCGCCGCGCGCACCGCCTCGGTGGCGAGGTCGACCGCCGACATGCCCCGGTAGTCGGGATCGTCGATCCGCTCGGTGAACTGTCCGACGCCGACGATGACCGGGGTCCGGGGATCGACCATTACAGACCTCCTGACGGGTGTTAATTCGTCAGGCTAATCGACCGGTGGAACGTGGTCCTAATCCTGCGGTGAACTTCACACCGGCCAGGACTACATGCCCTGGAGGATCTCCCGGGCCAGGCGCGCGGTCTCCGACGGCGTCTTGCCGACCTTCACCCCCGCGGCCTCCAGCGCTTCCTTCTTGGCCTGCGCGGTACCGGACGACCCGGACACGATCGCGCCGGCGTGACCCATGGTCTTGCCCTCGGGCGCGGTAAAGCCCGCGACGTAGCCGACGACCGGCTTGCTCACGTTGGCCTTGATGTAGTCGGCGGCCCGCTCCTCGGCGTCGCCGCCGATCTCACCGATCATCACGATGACCTTGGTGTCGGGATCCTTTTCGAACGCTTCGATCGCGTCGATGTGCGTGGTGCCGATGACCGGGTCACCGCCGATGCCGATCGAGGTCGAGAAGCCCAGATCGCCCAGTTCGAACATCATCTGGTAGGTCAGCGTGCCCGATTTGGACACCAGGCCGACCGGGCCGGGGCCGGTGATGTTGGCGGGCGTGATGCCGGCCAGCGCCTCGCCGGGCGTGATGATGCCCGGGCAGTTGGGGCCGATGATGCGGGTCTTCTGTCCCTTCTCGACGTTATAGGCCCAAACGAAGGCGGTGTCCTGCACGGGAACACCCTCGGTGATCACCACGAGCAGCGGGATCTCCGCGTCGATGGCCTCGATCATCGCGTCCTTGGCGAACTTCGGCGGTACGAACACCACGGACACGTCGGCGCCGGTTTCCTTCATCGCCTCGGCGACGGTGCCGAACACCGGCAGCTCGACGTCGTTACCGTCAGAGTCCTTGTGCGACACCGTGGTTCCGGCCTTGCGGGCGTTGACGCCGCCGACCAGTTGCGTGCCGGCCTTGAGCATCAGCGCGGTGTGCTTGGTGCCCTCGCCGCCGGTGATCCCCTGGACGATGACCTTGGAATCTCTGTTGATGAAAATAGACATCGGTCATCTCTCCTTAAGATTTGCTCGCCAGCTCGGCGGCTTTGTCGGCGGCTTCGTCCATCGTGCCCAATTCGGTCACCAACGGGTGGTTGGCCTCCGCCAGGATGCGACGGCCTTCATCGACGTTGTTGCCGTCGAGTCGGACCACGAGCGGCTTGTTGGCCTCGTCGCCGAGGATCTTCAGCGCGTTGACGATGCCGTTGGCGACCGCGTCGCAGGAGGTGATGCCGCCGAACACGTTGACGAACACGCTCTTGACCTGCGCATCGTGCAGGATCACGTCCAGGCCCGCGGCCATCACCTCGGCCGAGGCGCCGCCGCCGATGTCGAGGAAGTTGGCCGGTTTCACGCCGCCGTGCTTCTCGCCCGCGTAGGCGACCACGTCCAGCGTCGACATCACCAGGCCCGCCCCGTTGCCGATGATTCCGACCTCACCGTCGAGCTTGACGTAGTTGAGGTCGTGCTCCTTGGCCTTGAGCTCCAGCGGGTCGGTGGCGTCGCGGTCCTCGAACTCGGCGTGCTCGGGATGACGGAAGTCGGCGTTGCCGTCGAGCGTGACCTTGCCGTCCAGCGCGAGGATCTGATCATCGGGAGTGCGCACCAGCGGGTTCACCTCGACCAGCGTGGCGTCCTCTTTGACGAACACCTCCCACAGCTTGGCGATCGTCACCGCGGCCGCGTCGAGCACCTCGGCGGGCAGGTGCCCCTTCTCGGCGATCTCACGCGCGAACGCCTCGTCGACGCCCTTGGTGGCGTCGACGGGCACCCTGGCCAGCCGGTCCGGCTTGGTGGCGGCGACCTCTTCGATCTCCATGCCGCCCTCGACCGAGCACATCGCAAGGTAGGTGCGGTTGGCGCGGTCGAGCAGGAACGAGATGTAGTACTCCTCGGCGATGTCGCTGGCCTCGGAGACCAGCAGCTTCTTGACGATGTGGCCTTTGATGTCGAGGCCGAGGATGTTCTGCGCGTGGGTGAACGCGTCGTCGGCGGTGGCCGCGTACTTCACGCCGCCGGCCTTGCCGCGGCCGCCGGTCTTGACCTGCGCCTTGACCATGACGGGTTTGCCGATCTCCTCGGCGATCGCCTTGGCGTCCTCGGCGGTGTCGGTCACCCGACCCGGTGTGGTCGGTACGTTGTGCTTGGCGAAGAGCTCTTTCGCCTGATATTCGAAGAGATCCATTGGCTTTGGAACGTCCCTGTCTCTAGCGCGTCGATTGCGGAGTTGTTGGGCCGAAGGCTCGGGGGAACTTTATCCACACCCGTGGAACGCGATGGCACCGCCCACCTGTCATGTGGCAGATCTCACCGCTCGGCCGCAGTGATACAAGTCACATTCGCTCGCGGAATAGCCGCACAGGTTGCAGCCTTCATTGGGATTTGGTTAACGTGCCTCTGGCTTCGATAACGTTTCGATCACGGCAACCTTCACGACAAGCAAGGACCCTTCACGTTGGCTGCGCACCGTTCGTCTGGATCTCATCGCAGATCATCGACGAACCGGCAAATAGACGGCCGCGTAAGCGAATCCCCCGCCGAAGTCACCGACATCATTCCGTTCAACGAGTTCGGCGGCTTGCCCGATTTGGGAGGCGACGCCGACTTCCGTGAGAACAGCGCGTTCGACCGCGAAGCACAGGTCATCCACGCCCCCGAACTCGACGATCTGAACGACACCGACGACCTCGTGCCGCTGCGGCTGGCGGTCCCCTCGGAGTTCCAGGCCGGGCCGCGCCACGCGCGCCGCTCGCATGCCTACCGCGACAGCAACACCGACACCAGCGACGGCATGGCCGCCACCGACGTGATCAACATCGGCGGCCGCGGAGGCCAGCACCGCAAGCAAGAGATCCCGGTGAAGGGCCGGCTGATGGTCGCAGCGATGGCGGTCGGCGCGACTGCCGCGGGGGCGTACTCGATGGCCAACGCCGCGCAGGAGTCGTCGTCGCAGACCGTGCTCGCCGTCGACCAGGACGCCCTCGCGAACGCGGTCGGCGGCACGACGGACGGCATGCAGATCGTCGCCGTCACGCCCGCCGCCAGCTCGGCGCTGCACACCGAGGAGATCCAGAAGGCCGCGGCCTTCGCCCAGGAGCGTGCCGAACGCGAAGCACGCCTGCAGCGGCCGATGTTCGTGATGCCCACCAGGGGCGTGTGGACGTCGGGCTTCGGCTATCGCTGGGGGGCACTACACGCCGGGATCGACATCGCCAACTCGATCGGCACACCCGTGCTCGCCGCGTCCGACGGCGTGGTCGTTTCCGCCGGCCCGTATGCCGGTTACGGCAACATGGTCAAGCTGCGCCACGCCGACGGCACCGTGACGCTGTACGGCCACCTCAGCGCGTGGGAGGTCGAGGTCGGACAGCGGGTGTGGGCCGGTGACCAGATCGCCAAGATGGGCAACACCGGCAACTCGACCGGACCGCATCTGCACTTCGAGGTGCACCTGAACGGAACCGACCGCGTCGACCCGGTGGGTTGGCTGGCCAAGCGCGGGCTGAACCCGTCGAACTAGTCTGGCCAAGTGGCCGGCGACGACGACCCCGACGAGGGACGGGCAGAACCTCCGCGGCGCACACCGTCGAACGCTGAGACGGGCATCATCCGCCGCCATCCGACGGGCGAGATCCCCACCGGTCAGGACCCGCAGACCAGCATCATCCGCCGCCACCCCACCGGCGCGATTCCCGTCGCCGAGGCCGAGCCGCAGACGAGCTATATCCCCCGGGCCCGGCCGGTCACCGTGTCTCCCACCCAGCCCCGACCGGCCAGCCCGAAGCCGGCGATCGCCGCGGCGGCCGTGAGCATCCTGACCGGTTGGGCCACCGCCGTCATCGCCACCGACCTGATCACCGGTTGGTGGCGCACCGATCGCCTGTTCTGCGTCGCGGTCGGCTTCCTGACCGCGATCTCTGCGGCCGCCCTCATCGCCGGGCTGATCGGGCTGCTGTTGCGCCGCTGGGTCAGCCGGTGGCTGATCGTCGTGGGGGCGGTGGTGGCGCTGCTGATCTTCTCCAGCCTGTTCGTCGCCGGCGCCAAGCTGCCCGCCGCGGTGTACGCCATCCCGGTGCTGCCGCTGGCCAGCATCGTGCTCGCGGCCCTGCCCGCGACGGGCCGCTGGGAGCGCTCGGGCTAAAGCTTGCTGATCGGCGCGTGGTTGTGCATCAGCTTGACGCGGCCGGAGCTGCCGAAGTCGATGAGCGACATCGCCGACTCCCCCACCCCGGTGACCTCCTCGACCCGGCCCAACCCGTACTTGTCGTGGGTGACCCGGTCGCCGGGCTCGAGCACCAGCAACGGCCGCTTACCCGCTCCCGACCGCGTCGGCGACGGTCGCGGGGAGCCGAACCGGCCCGCGCCGCTCACCGGCGCGCTGAACGACGGTGTCGGGTCGGTGCGCCGCCAGTCGATGAGGTGCTGCGGAATCTCCTTGAGGAAGCGCGATTCCGGGTTGAGGATCGGCTGACCCCACGACGAGCGGACCTTCGCCCGGCTGACGTAGAGCCGCTGTCGCGCCCGGGTGATGCCGACGTAGGCCAAGCGGCGCTCCTCGGACAACTCGGTGGGATCGCCGAGCGCCCGCATGTGCGGGAACATGCCGTCCTCCCAGCCGGTCACGAACACGACCGGGAACTCGAGGCCCTTGGCGGTGTGCAACGTCATCATCGTTACGACTCCGGCGCCGTGCTCGGGCAGTTCGTCGGCGTCGGCCACCAGCGACACCCGCTCCAGGAACTGCGCCAACACCCCGGTGTCGGGGATGTCCTCATCGACGGGCTCGTCCTCGTCGAGTGCCTGCGCGTTGGCCAGGTCGGTGCTGAATTCGTGCGCGACGCTGACCAACTCGTTGAGGTTGTCGAGCCGCGCGAGATCCTGCGGATCGCTGGACGACTCGAGTTCGGCGCGGTAGCCGGTGCGGTCGAGCACCGCCTCCACCAGCTCGCCGAGCTCACCATCGAGACGGCCACGCAGGTCGTCGAGCATGTCCACAAACGCCGAAATGCACTTCTCCGCACGGGTGTTGAGCATCGGCACCTTACCCTCGGCGGCCGCCTGCAGGGCGTCGTTGAAGCTGAGCCCGGTGTTCTCGGCATACACCGCGACACAGGCTTCGGCTCGGTCGCCGATGCCGCGACGGGGCGTGTTGAGGATGCGGCGCATGCTCACCGAGTCGCCGGGATTGTCCAGCACCCGTAGGTAGGCGACGATGTCGCGGATCTCCCGGCGCTCGTAGAAGCGCACTCCCCCAACGACTTTGTACGGGATGCCGGCGCGGATGAAGACCTCTTCGAGCGAGCGCGACGAGTTGTTGGTCCGGTAGAACACCGCGAAGTCGTTGTAGGAATACCCGCCCTGGTCGGCGAGCGCGTCGATCTCCTGCGCGACGAACCGGGCCTCGTCGTGTTCGTTGTCGGCGACGTAGCCGACGATCAGCTCACCGTCGCCCTCGTCGGTCCACAGCCGCTTCTCCCGGCGGCCGGCGTTGCGCGAGATCACCGAGTTCGCCGCGTTCAGGATGTTCTGCGTCGAGCGGTAATTCTGTTCGAGCAGAATCGTTGTGGCATTGGGGAAATCGCGTTCGAAGTCCTCGATGTTGCGGATCGTCGCACCGCGGAACGCGTAGATCGACTGGTCGGCATCGCCCACCACGCACAGTTCGGCCGGTGCCACCCCGGCTGGATCGTCTTGCGAGGCCGCCGTGCCGACCAATTCGCGCACCAGCACGTACTGGGCGTGGTTGGTGTCCTGGTACTCGTCGACCAGGATGTGCCGGAACCGGCGCCGGTAGTACTGCGCGATCTGCGGAAACGCTTGCAGCACAGCGACTGTCTCGCCGATCAGGTCGTCGAAGTCGAGCGCGTTGGCCGCGCGCAGGCGCCGCTGGTACTCGGCGTAGACCTCGGCGATGATGCCGGGCAGCTCCTCACCGGCCTCCGAAGCCTCGGCCGCTGCCTGTTCCGGCCCGATCAACTCGTTCTTGTGGTTGGAGATGCCGTTGGACAGCAGCCGCGGCGAGTACCGCTTGGTGTCCAACCCCATGTCCTTGCCGATCATCAGCAGCAGGCGCCGCGAGTCGTCGGCGTCGTAGATCGAGAAGTTGGAGTTCAGGCCTTTGATCAACGAGGCCTGGTTGCGCAGGATCCGTACGCACGAGGAATGGAAGGTGGAAATCCACATGTTCCTGGCCTTGGGACCCACCATGGCCACCACCCGCTCGCGCATCTCGGCGGCGGCTTTGTTGGTGAACGTGATGGCCAGCACCTGCCCGACGCCGACGTCGCGAGCGGCCAGCAGGTAGGCGATCCGGCGGGTGAGCACGGCGGTCTTGCCGGAGCCGGCACCGGCGACGATGAGCAGCGGTGAGCCCTGGTGCAGGACGGCCTCGCGCTGCTGCGGGTTGAGCCCCTCGAGCAGCTGGTCGGTTTCGGGGGCCAGGTTCATCTGGGTCATGTCACTACCGAACTTACCGCTGCGCAGGGACATCCCCGCGGTCGAACCGCGTATCGAGCTTTGCGCTGGCAGGGCTGTTGGTGGCACACTTTGTCTCGTGCTCAGCAAACAGCGATTTTTCTACGGGTACCGGTCCGCGGTACCCGTGGTCTAGCTGCTTCCCAAGAGCCTCCGCGGTCCGCTTCGGTGATCCGCGGCACGCCTCTTGTGTGAGGCCTAAAGGAACCGGACGAGACCAGACCCACACAACGAGAGCGGTGAGAATCCCATGACGACCGAAACCGAGCCCGTGCCCGATATCGATGACCTGCGCCAGGAGATCGACCGGCTCGACGCCGAGATCCTCGCGGCCGTGAAGCGCCGCACCGAGGTGTCCAAATTGATCGGCCAGGCCCGGATGGCGTCCGGCGGAACCCGCCTGGTGCACAGCCGGGAGATGAAGGTGATCGAGCGCTACAGCGAACTCGGCCCCGACGGCAAAGACCTCGCGATGCTGCTGCTGCGCCTGGGCCGCGGTCGCCTCGGCCACTGATCTCACGTGATTTCGGTGTAGTTGGTTGCGCTGACCGCAACTGGCGACACCGAAATCACTAGCGCAGCGCGTCGGTCAGCCAGGGCGTCAGCCACTCCACCGCTTCGGGGGTCGGATGCACGCCGTCGCTGCGGATCCGGATGCCGTCGATTCGGTTGGTGTAGCCCCCGTTGGGGCCCAGCTTGCGGTTCAGGTCGAGCACCGAGACGTTCTGCCGGTACTTGACGGCGCTGCGCAACAAGGCGTTCCAATCGTCGGTGCGATCCGGGTCGTCCTCCGGATAGAGGCTGCCGTCGGGTTTCTCGGCGCGCCGGTTGTAGGGCTCGGTGGTGACGACGACGCGCGCGCCGGTCGAGGACAGGATGTCGAGCGCGCGATTGAGTTCGGCCCGCAGATAGGCGTCGTAGGCCGGCTCGCCGATGTGGGTCCAGCGGCCTTCGTTCATCCGGTCGACGACCTCCCACCGGCCGACGATCAGCAGCACCACGTCGGGGCGGTCGTGTTTGATGCGCTGTGACCACCTGCTCGGCCATGAATCGCATTCGGGTTTCTGGTTCAGCGTCTGCCCGACGTACCGGTACGGCCCGCCGCGCGCGATGCCGCATCCGATCGTCGTGTAGTCGGTGATCGCCAGCCCCGGCGTTTCGGGCAGGTAGCGCATCAACGTCCACGCGACCGAGTCGCCGAACACCGCGACGGTCTTGGTGCCGGGCTCGTGGGCGACGGTGCGCTGCACCTCGACCGGAATCTCCGGTGCGACCAGCGCGGCGGAGTCGATGCGCGAATCCTGCACCGGGGCGGACGGCACGCCGACCGGCAGCACGGTCATCGTGACGACCGCGGCGGTGGCAGCCGTCGCGCCCGCCAGCGGCAGCATCGGCACGATCACCGGTCGCCAGCGTCGGATGGGCTGTTCCAGCAGCCACCACGACAGCGCCGCCACCGCGAGCGTGGCGGCGCACCGCAGGGCGAACAACGACCAACCGGACCATCCGGTGCGTTCCCCGTTGACCACCAGAAAGATCGGCCAGTGCCACAGGTAGACGCCGTAGGAGATCGCACCCAGCCAGACCAGCGGCCGCCACGCCAGCACCTGCGCGGCGGGTCCGTCCTGGTCCATTGCCACCGCCCCGATCACCAGACCTGCCGCAAGCGCCACGACGATCAGCAGGCCGGCGCGGAAGTCGCCGACGCTGCCGGTCGCGGTGTGCACGGCGAAGATGAGTACCGCGATGCCGACGACGGACAGGATGCGGGCGGCCCACCGCAGCCACCGCGTCCGGATCACCGGCCCGGCCATGGTCACCGTCGTCCAGTCCCGCACCAGCAGGGCCGCCGCTGCGGCGCCGACGAGCAGCGCCTGCGCACGGGTGTCGGTGCCGAAGTAGATGCGGTTGAGCGACCCGTCGTTGACGAACACGATCGCCGCCGTCGCCGACGCGATCGCGCCCGCGGTCGCCAGGGCGAACACCACCCACCGCAGGTGCAGCCGGTCGCGCCGGCAGAACACGAACCCGACCGCGATCAGCAGCAGCGGCCACAGCAGGTAGTACTGCTCCTCGACCCCCAGCGACCAGGTGTGCTGCAGCGGCGACGGCGGTGCGCCCACAGCGAAGTAGTCGGTGCGCTGGGCGACGAACGCCCAGTTGGCCACCCAGAAGAACGACGCGACGGCGTCGTCGCGCAGCGCCGAGATCGCCTCGGTCGAGAAGAGGTCCCGCGCCGCCACCACTGCGAGCACCATGACCAGCAGCGCGGGCAGCAATCGGCGGGCCCGGCGAATCCAGAAGTCGCGCAGCCGGATTCGGCCGGTGCGGGCATGCTCGTCGAGCAGCAGCGACGTGATCAGGAAGCCGCTCAGCACGAAGAAGACGTCGACGCCGAGGAAGCCGCCGGTGACGCCCGGGATGCCGCCGTGGTCGGCGAGTACCAGTGCGACAGCGACGGCGCGGATGCCGTCGAGGGCGGGAATCTCGCCACGCCGATGCGCACGCGAGGAGCGAATGTCGGACAGCGAGCGGCGATCAGCGGGCGCGACGGAGCGACGCGCATTCACTTGCGAAATCTTGCCTTCGCCGACGGACGCGGGGGTGCAGGCGCGGCGGCGTGTCGGCCTACTTCGTCAGCGCGATGTACTTGATCTCGAGGTACTCGTCGATGCCTTCGAAGCCGCCCTCGCGACCGAAGCCGGACTCCTTGACGCCGCCGAACGGCGCCGCCGGATCGGAGATCACGCCGCGGTTGACGCCCACCATGCCGGACTCGATGCCCTCCGCGACGCGCAGCGCACGGTCCAGCGACCTGGTGTAGATGTAGGCCGCCAGCCCGTACTCGGTGTCGTTCGCGGCGGCGATGCCATCCTCCTCGGTGTCGAAGCCGGTGATCGGCGCGACGGGGCCGAACACCTCCTCCTTGAGGATTCGCGCGTCGGCGGGCACGTCGGTCAGCACCGTCGCGGGATAGAAGTTGCCGGGGCCGCCGGGGGCCTCGCCGCCGACGGCGACGGTCGCACCGCGGTCTACCGCGTCTGCCACCAGTTCGGTGACGGTGGCGACCTGCTTGGCGTTGATCAACGGTCCCAGCGTCGCCGACTCGTCGAGACCCTTGCCGAGCGTGAATTCGCTCATCCGCTTGACCAGCTTCTCGGTGAACTCCTCGCGCACCGGGTTCGCGACGTGGAAGCGGTTGGCCGCGGTACACGCTTCGCCGCCGTTGCGCATCTTGGCCAGGATGGCGCCGTCGACGGCGGCGTCGATGTCGGCGTCGTCGAACACCACGAACGGCGCATTGCCGCCGAGTTCCATCGAGGTGCGCAGAAGCTTGTCGGCCGATTGCTTGACCAGCGCCCTGCCGACGCCGGTGGAGCCGGTGAAGGTCAGCTTGCGCAGCCGGCCGTCGTCGATGAGCGCGGCGGTGACGTCTTTCGGGTTGTTGGTCGGCAGCACCGACAGCACACCCTTGGGCAGACCCGCGTCGTCCATCAGCTTGGCCAGCAGCAGCATGGTCAGCGGCGTCTCCTGCGCAGGCTTGACGATCATCGTGCAGCCGGCGGCGAGCGCCGGGCCGATCTTGCGGGTGCCCATCGCCAGCGGGAAATTCCACGGCGTGATCGCGTAACACGGGCCGACCGGCTGCTTGGTGACCAGGACGCGGCCGCTGCCCGCCGGGCTCGGGGTGTAGCGGCCCGCGATGCGCACGGCCTCCTCGGCGAACCAGCGGAAGAACTCGGCGCCGTAGGTGACCTCGCCCATGCTCTCGCGCAGCACCTTGCCCATCTCGAGGGTCATCAGCGTGGCGATGTCCTCGGCGCGTTCGGTGATGGTGTCGAAGACCGCGCGCAGGATCTCGCCGCGCTCGCGCGGGGCGGTGGCCGCCCACTCGGCCTGCACGCCGCAGGCCACGTCGAGCGCGGCGACCGCATCCTCGGCTCCCGCATTGGCGACGGAGGTCAGCACGGAGTCGTCGGACGGGTCGAGCACGTCGAACGTCGAGGACGTCTGGCGTTCTTCACCACCGATCCACAGTCCGGTGGGCACTGACGACAGCAGCTTCGCGGTATCCATCCTTCTTGATTACACCTTTGGGCATTTGGCCGCACTAAGGTCGTGCCCATGAGCAGCGATGAGCGCTTGCGCGAAGAGCCGACAACATCGGAGATTCCCGATATCGCCTCGACCCCGGCATGGCAGGCCCTGCAACGGCATCACGACGAGATCGGCGGCAAACACCTCCGCGAGTTCTTCGCCGAGGATCCGGCTCGCGGCACCGAGTTGGCGACGACGGTCGGCGATCTCTACGTCGACTACAGCAAGCACCGCGTCACCCGTGAGACGCTCGCACTGCTGGTCGACCTGGCCCGCGCTGCGGGCCTTGAGCAGCGGCGCGACGCGATGTTCTCCGGCGTGCACATCAACACCTCCGAGGACCGGGCGGTGCTGCACACCGCGCTGCGAATGCCGCGCGGCGCAGAACTGTCGGTCGACGGCCAAGACGTCGTCGCCGATGTGCACGCGGTGCTCGACAAGATGGGCGACTTCACCGACCGGTTGCGCAGCGGCGAGTGGACCGGGGCGACGGGCCAGCCGATCAAGACCGTCGTCAACATCGGCATCGGCGGCTCGGATCTCGGGCCGGCGATGGTCACGCTGGGGCTGCGCCACTACGCCGACGCCGGCATCTCGGCGCGGTTCGTGTCCAATGTCGACCCGGCCGATCTGGTGGCCAAGCTGGACGGACTCGACCCCGCGACAACGCTTTTCATCGTCGCATCGAAGACATTCTCCACCCTGGAGACGCTGACCAACGCGACGGCGGCGCGACGGTGGCTCACCGACGCGCTCGGTGACGCGGCGGTGGCCAAGCACTTCGTCGCGGTGTCGACCAACAAGAAGCTGGTCGACGATTTTGGCATCAACACCGAGAACATGTTCGGCTTCTGGGACTGGGTGGGCGGGCGCTATTCCGTCGACAGCGCAATCGGTTTGAGCGTGATGGCGGTCATCGGCCGCGAACGGTTCGCCGAGTTTCTGTCCGGCTTCCACGTCGTCGACGAGCACTTCCGCACCGCGCCGTTGGAGTCGAACGTGCCGGTGCTGCTCGGCTTGATCGGGCTCTGGTACAACGAGTTCTTCGGCGCGGAAACCCGTGCCGTGCTGCCGTATTCGAACGACCTGGCGCGGTTCGCGGCGTATCTTCAGCAGCTGACGATGGAGTCCAACGGCAAGTCGGTGCGTGCCGACGGGTCACCGGTCACCACGAGCACCGGCGAGATCTTCTGGGGCGAGCCGGGAACCAACGGCCAGCACGCGTTCTACCAACTGCTGCACCAGGGCACGCGGCTGGTGCCTGCCGACTTCATCGGTTTCTCCCAACCCACCGACGACCTGCCGACCGCCGACGGCCGCGGCAGCATGCACGACCTGCTGATGAGCAACTTCTTCGCCCAGACGCAGGTGCTCGCATTCGGCAAGACCGCCGAGGAGATCGCCGCCGAGGGAACACCACCGAATGTGGTGCCGCACAAGGTGATGCCGGGCAACCGGCCGACCACGTCGATCCTGGCCACCAAGCTGACGCCATCGGTGCTCGGCCAGCTGATCGCGCTCTATGAACACCAGGTGTTCACCGAAGGCGTCATCTGGGGCATCGACTCGTTCGACCAATGGGGCGTCGAACTCGGTAAGACGCAAGCCAAAGCGCTGCTGCCGGTCATCACCAATGACGACGCCCCCGCTGAACAATCGGACAGCTCGACCGACGCGCTGGTGCGGCACTACCGCGCCGAGCGTGGCCGCAGCGCGTAGCGATTAGGCGTCGGGGTCCGGACGACTCCAGCCGAGGATCATCGCCGGCGCGCAACCGCCGAACACCAGCACGGCCAGCGACATCAGCGCACCCGCGTACGCCACGTCGGTGTCGGTGTCGCGCAAGTAAATTGATGCGACGATCAGGTAGCCGATCGGGATCAACATCAAGTTCTGGGTGATGGTCAGGCCGATCGAGCGGGCACTGTTGCGCTGCTGCACCTCGTACTCGTCGAGGGCCGCCTCCGGGGCGTCGCCCTGCCTGCCGGAGACGATCTGCAGCATGATCCACAGCGGGAAGAAGAACAGACATGCGACCAACCACAACAACGGCGCCCACCATAATCCGAAGGCGCTCAGGACACTCACCGCGAACATGAACGCGAAGGTGAGGCCGAGACCGACCACGAGAATTCGGCGTCGGGACTGGGTGCGCCAACTCGGAAGCGAGTGGGCATAGGTCCGCTCGTGCTTGAGGAACCGCCTCGTCCGGTAGTCCTGGTAGCGATCGATGAGCGTTCGGTCAGTCTGCCGGGTCGATGGGGACATCTGAGTCGCCTCCTTGTGCGCGCGGGTTCCTCCGGTAGAGCTCGATGGACAGCGGCGTGAACTCCGTGCGGGAGAACACCGCCTCGACGGGCAGGCCGAACACGTCGCAGATCCGAAACGCCAGGTCCAGGCTCGGATAGTGGTCGCCGCGTTCGAGCGCGCCGACGGTCTGCGGGTTCACATCGATCAGCGCCGCGAGTTCAGCCCGCGTCATCCGCCGCTCGGCGCGCAGGACGCCGATGCGGTTGTGGATGGGGAGCGAATCGCCCCGTCTCACCGGACTCACACAACACAGTGTTAGGAAAACCCAATGATCTGTCAAGCAGACCTATCGGTCGGTGGTTCGCAGGTGCCATCGGCGCGGCGCGACTCACCGAGCGGTCCTTCTACCGGCCATCACCGGAGCGCGGTGCGATTGCCGGGACAACGTCGCGGGCACACCGAACGTATGCGAGGAACCAATGCGCGTGCCATCGCGGCGGTCGGCATCGTGCTCGCCGCGGTGGCCGCAGCCTGTTTGATAATGCCGGCGGCCAGGGAGTTGGGAACACTTTCGGGGATGTGGGTGGCAGCGGCCATCCTGGGCGTACCAGTCCTGTTGATCCTGGCTATCTCTGGATTTCCGGCCTATGGAGTGCGTCGTTCCCTGGCAGTGGCGATCGGCGTCACAGTGGTGACGTGCGCGGTGTCATGGGTCGTGGCGGTGTTCGCGTTTGCGACCGCATTGAGCGGCACGTCGTCTGGGATACTGCTGGCGATTGTGCTTTTCGGTGCTCCTGCTGCTTCTGTCTTGGTGTTCGGGTTTCTGGCGCGCCGCCTGGTCACCGACCGCACCGAGGCCATTGGCTGAAATCCCCTGTGCTACAAGTTCGTCAGCGAGTTGGTCAGCGCAGCGCGGCGCACGCTCACCGAGAAGCGTGCGCCGCGACGCTGGGCGAACTCAGCTGCTTGTTACGGAGCCGGGATGTTCACGCAGCCGACATTCGGCAGGCACCCGCTCGCACCGCCGGGTCCGGCCGTGCCGCCGGGTCCGTTCGGAGCCAGCGAACCGCTCGCGCCACCGGGACCGGCCGAACCTCCCGGGCCGCCGGGGATCACGCCGCCGGCGCCGCCTCCGTCGGCGGTGCCCTGCGGGCCGTTCGGAACATTCACTTGCGCACCACCACCGGGACCGGCCTCGACATTGCCGATACCGGCACACGGGGTGCCGTCGGCGTTGAGACACGGCGGGGGCGCCGGTTGCGCACCGGCGGTCGGCGCGACGGCGATCGCGACTGCCGCAGCGCCCGAGAACAACAGGGGCGTCATCTTCGTCAGTTTTTCGATCATGGGACTTGGCTACCACGACGCGGGATTGCTTAAACCTGCGAACGACCTACAACCTGGCCACCTGCCTCAGCCCGGCGACGGTGTCCGCCAGCGTCTCCTGCGGGTCCCGGTAGCTGATGGCGAGTTCGATCTCGCTGGGTGAATCGTCAGACGACGGCATCTGGGTGTAGTACTGCATCGCCGCCCCAGTCACCGGCGCGTCCAACGGTAGATAGGGCCCGGCCACGTCGACCACCCTTCCGAGGTTGCGCAGCAACGTATCCGGCACCGGGTACACCCGAAGCGACCGGTTCGCTGCGCGGCCGATCATCGACGCCAGGTCGGCGATCGCAACGCGCTTGCCGCCTGCCATGTATCGACGTGGCCCCTTGCCGGGTTCGAGTAGCGCGGCGTGCAGCGCAGCCAGATCGCGGACGTCGACCACGATCCAGGCGGCACCGCGCCCGGGGACCCCTCGCATCTGAACCGCCGCCTGGACGCCTTCGGCCGCTTCGCCGAACTGGTTTCCCGCCGGCGGCCCGAGCACCATTCCCGGATACGTGATGGTCACCGGCGCACCCGCATCCTGTAGCTCTCGTGCGTACTTCTCCACCTCCGCCTTGGACTTCCCGTAGCCGTCGGATCCCCCGACCACGGGAAGATCGGCGTGAAGTACGTCGAGGCCGGGACGGAACAGTGCGGTGAAGCTGGATACGTGGACGACCGGATCGAGACCGCGCTCAACCGCCGCGCCAAGGACGTTGCGGGCTCCGGCGAGATTGGTCCGCAGCATCTTGTCGGCCTGCCGTGGATCCATGGAAACCATTGCTGCGGAGTGGATTACAGCGTCACAGCCGTCCATCGCCGCGGCCGTCGCGTCGGCGTCGGCAATGTCGCCGATGGCGTAGTCGTCGGTGTCGACGCCGATCTGCGCGGCGCTCGTCTCCAACCGCGCCGGATCACGGACCAGGAAGCGAACCTGATGCCCCGCGTCGGTCACTGCCTTGGCCGTCCACGCTCCAACGAACCCGGTGCCACCGGTCAGCAACACTTTCATCGGAGCCGGGCTACCCGTTGGCGCCGGCCTTTACACGGCTCGCCGCTTCAGGCGAACGGCTTCATGAGGCGAGGCGGCAGCACCCGCATCAGCCCGACCAGCGGCGCCCATGGCCACCACGGCACCGCCGCGCGCCCGGTCTCGCGCTCGATGACGGCCACCATCGCGCGCACCCCGGTTTCGTTGTCCACCATCAACGTCGTCGATTCGGCCTTCGCCGACATCTCCGATTCGATGTAACCGGGCTCGAGGACCGTGACCTTGATGGCCCCACGCGCGTACTCCGCGCGCAACGACTCACCGAGCGACGACACACCGGCCTTGCTCGCGGCGTAGGCCGCCTTCACCCCCGGAACGCCCTTGTTGCCGAGCACCGAGGAAACGAGCACCAGATGGCCTCCGCCCGTTTGCTTGAACATCTCGAGCGCTGTCTCGATCTGCACCAGTGCGGCAACGAGATTGGTTTCAATGGTGGCCTTGTTCGCCCACAGCTTGCCCGATCCCAGCGGCGCGCCCTTTCCGATGCCCGCATTGACGATGACGCGGTCGATGCCGCCGAGTTCGGCGGCCAGCTCACCGAACACCTTCGGCACCTGGTCGTGGTCGTTGACGTCGAGCGCGGAGACGGCGACTTCGATTCCGGGATGACGCTCGAGCAGTTCGGCCTTGAGCTCGTCGAGCCGGTCGATGCGGCGCGCACACAGCGCGAGATCGCGGCCCTTCGCGGCGAACGCGCGGGCCATTCCGGCGCCCAGGCCGGAGCTCGCGCCGGTGATCAAGATCTTCTGCCGAGTCACCCCGACAGACTAAGCGAGGGTGATCGAGGTCGATGATGGATGCATGGTTGCCCTGCGGATGACGACATCGGCCCTGGTGATGCTGCTTGTCGCGATCTCACAGCCGGTCGCGCATGCCCAGCCGGTCAGCCCGCTGTACCGGCTGGTGGACACCGCGGCGCAGCGGCTGGCCACCGCCGACCCGGTCGCGGCGGCCAAATGGATCAACGGTGGGCCGATCACCGACCGGCAGCGCGCCGACGCGGTCCTCGACGCCGTCGCCGCCGACGCCGCCGCACACGCCGTCGACCCGGGCTACGTGCGGACGGTCTTCACCGACCAGATCGACGCCACCGAGGGCATCCAGTACACCCGCTTCGGCCAGTGGAAGTTCGACCCCCCAGCCGCACCCACTGTGGCGCCCGAGCTGTCCGTGCTGCGATCGGAGATCGACGGGCTCAACAAGATCATGGTCGATGAGATTGCACTGCAATGGAATACGCTACACAGCCCCGATTGCGTGCGAACGCGCAAGGATGCGTCGGACGCCGTGGCCAATGCCCGCCAGCTCGACGCCCTCTACCGGCAGGCGCTCTCGGCGGCCACCCGCTCGTACTGCCGGATCACTTGAGCAGTCGCGACATCCGACGATCGGCCAGCACCTTGCCGCCCGTCTGACAGGTCGGGCAGTACTGGAAAGACTTGTCCGCGAACGACACTTCGCGCACGGTGTCCCCGCACACCGGACAGGGCAGACCGGTGCGGGCATGTACCCGCAAGCCGGAGCGCTTCTCCCCCTTGAGCGTTGCCGCCTGCTGACCGACCGAACGCGTCACCGCGTCGGTGAGGACACCGATCATCGCGTCGTGAAGCGCCGCCAGCTGCGCATCGGTCAGCTTGCCCGCCGTCGCGAACGGAGAGATCCGCGCGACATGCAGAATCTCGTCGCTGTAGGCGTTGCCGACACCTGCGATCACCTTCTGGTCGGTGATCACCGTCTTGATTCGGCCGCTGTTGCCCGCTAGTACTCCGGCGAGATCTTCGGGGCCCAGCGACAATGCGTCGGGGCCCAACCCCGCGATGCCCGGTACCTTGGCCGGATCGTCGACGAGCCACACCGCGAGCCGCTTCTGGGTCCCGGCCTCGGTGAGGTCGAATCCCGCTGCCTCGCCGGGTGTTCCGAGGTGAACCCGGAGCGCGATCGGCCCCTTGCCGGGCTTCAACGGCGCCGCCGCCAGCTTGTCCGACCACCGCAACCAGCCCGCGCGCGACAGGTGGGCGATCAGGTACAGGTCGCCGGCCTGCAGGCCCAAGTACTTGCCCCAGCGGTTGGCGTCGGTGACGGTCCGCCCGTGCAGCGCGGTGACCGGTGGGTCGAACGTCTTGAGCACCGAGAACGCCGACACGTCGACGCGGCCGATCGGGTGTCCGACGGCGTGGCGACGCAGGTGATCGGCGAGCGCTTCGACTTCGGGCAGTTCTGGCATGGCTCCAGTGTGCCTTCCTCGCACACCGTGCGGTCAGGGTTGACGCCTAGCCGCGGCTGCTCACTGTTTAACCGCGGCCGGTGACCACCGACAGCAGCCAACTCACGATCGACAGCACGATTGCCGCCCAGATCGCCGTCCACCAGAAGTCGTCGATGAACAGGCCCCAGTGCGTGGTGTGCTCGGTGATCCAGGACGTTATCCACAGCATCAGCGCGTTGATGACGATGTGGAACAGGCCGAGCGTGAGGATGTAGAGCGGGATCGAGATGATCTGCACGATCGGCTTGATCACCGCATTGACCACGCCGAAGATGACCGCGACCACGAAGATGATGCCGACGTCGGCCAGCGCGGAATCGCCGCCGACGAAGCGGATGCCGGGCACGATCAGCGTCACCACCCACAGCGCAACCCCCGTCAGCGCGGCGCGGACAACAAACGACACCATGCCGGCGATCTTGCCACGGTCGCGTTGCGAAGAAATGGCTCTAAGGGGTTGATCGCATGCAGCAGGTGAAGGCAATTAACCCCCGTTAACTGCGTCCAGGCGCCGAACGCAGGAGGTAGGTGTCCATGATCCAGCCGTGCCGGGCCCTGGCGTCGGCGCGCACCGCCGCGATCCGCGAGCCGACCTCGCCGACGGTGCCCGACATCAGCAACTCGTCGGGCGTGCCGAGGTAGGCGCCCCACCAGATGCGGGTGTCGGGCGGGCACGACAAGAAAGAGCAGTCGGCGTCGAGCATCACCACCGCGCTTCCGGCCAGCCCACGGTCGCGCAGTTGCCTGCCGGTGGTGATGAGCACGGGTTCGCCGACGTCGTTGAGCGGGATGCGATGCCGCGCGGTGAGCGTCTGAATCGCAGTGACGCCCGGGATCACGTCGTAGTCGATGTCGACGTGGCTCGCGACGGCGTCGAGGATGCGCAGCGTGCTGTCGTACAGCGACGGATCACCCCACGCGAGAAATGCTCCGGTGGCGCCGTCAGAAAGCTCGGAGGCGATCGCGTCGGCCCACACCCGCGCCCGCGCCGCATGCCAGTCGGCGACCGCCCGGCGATAGTCCGGACCGTCCGCGGCGGCCCTGTCCCTGGGCAGGTCGGGCAGTTCGACGAACCGGTAGCCGGGCTCGCGGATGAACCGTTCGCAGATCTGCCTGCGCAGCGCCACCAGGTCGTGCTTCGAGTCGCCCTTGTCCATCGCGAAGAACACCTGCGTGTCGTTGAGCGCGGTCACCGCCTGCGCGGTCACCTGGTCGGGATCGCCCGCGCCGATGCCGATGACATGAATCCGACGGGTCACGCCCGCAGTATGCCTTCAGTGTTTGCGGCCCCGCGAAAAACGCAGCCGCCTGGCCCGCTTGACGTCCTTCTTCTCGGCGGCCGCTTCCTTGCGCAGCTTGTGGGTGTCCTTGGGTGGTAGCTGCAATTCCTGCTCGGCGGCCAGACCGGCCTGCAGCTGACGGCTGCGCTCCAGCTCGGCGTCCACTTCGGCGCCGAACAGCAGGGCGAGGTTGGTGATCCACAACCACAGCAGGAAGACGATCACACCGGCCAACGCGCCGTAGGTCCTGTTGTAGCTGCCGAAATTGGCCGCATAGACACCGAACAGCAGGGACGCGAGGAGCCACACCAGGATCGCGAGCGCCGCGCCGCCGCTGATCCAGCGGAACCTCGGCTGCTCGACGTTGGGTGTGACGTAGTACAGGATCGCGACGGCCAGCACGACGAAGAGCAGGATCAGCGGCCACTTGGCGATACTCCAGACCGTCACCGCCACCGCGCCGAGGCCGATCGCATTGCCGACCGCCTCGGCGACCGGCCCGCTGACCGCCAGCATCAACACGACCGCCGCAGCGAGCACCAGGCCGGCCAGCGTCAGCAGCAACTGCACCGGACGCAGCTTCCACACCGGTCGACCCTCCTCGACCTCGTAGATGCGGTTCATCGCGCGGCCGAACGCGCCGACGTACCCCGACGCCGACCACAGCGCGCCCGCGATGCCCATCACCAACGCGAGCCCGGCCGTCGGGGAGTTGACCAGCTGCTCGACTGTCGGCCGCAGTGTGTCGAGCGCGGACGCCGGGGCCACGTCATCGGCGATGTCGAGCAGCCCGTCGACCGTGCGTTTGCCCTGCCCGAACACGCCGAGCAGCGACACCATCACCACCAGCGCCGGAAACACCGAGAGCACCGCGTAATACGTCAGCGCCGCGGCAAGGTCGGTGCACTCGTCGTCCCGGAACTCCCGGACGGCCTTGCGCATCGCGTAGAGAAGCGACGGCCGGGTGAGGTCAGTCGGCGACTGAGGCTTGCGCGGGTCGTCGGGGTCCGGTGCACGAGTGGCGTTGTCGGACTCGTCAATTCGCATACCACCCGATACCCCGGGCGGCCCCGGCCAAACGCTCGGTACCGGAAGTATGCGGTACCGCAGGTATTGACTCCGATGCGCGGGCTGCCTACCTTGGGGATCAAGTCACCCAAAGGGAGGTCGCCGATGACAACCCCCGCTGTCGCGTCCAGCCGCAACGAGTTCTCCGAGCGCCTGCTGAAGGGGTCGGTGAAGAAGTCCTACGCCCCCGTGGTCGACATCGACTGGTCCGCGCCGCTGGACCCGGACAAGTTCTTCCTGCCGCCGAAGATCGTCTCGCTCTACGGCACACCACTGTGGGACACGATGACGCGCGAGGAGCAGATCGAACTGTCCCGCCAGGAACTGGTGAACACCTTGTCCGCCGGCATCTGGTTCGAGAACATCCTCAACCAGTCGCTGCTGCGCAAGATGATGCATCAGGACCCCACCGCCAGTAACACGCACTATGAGTTGACCGAACTCGGCGACGAAACCCGTCACATGGTGATGTTCGGCAAGGCCATCGAGCGGGTCGACGCAAAGCCGGTGTGGCCCAAGTGGTATCAGCGGGTCATCATCAACGCGCTGCCGTTCGTGTTCCAAGGCTCGGCGTTGTGGGTCGCCGCCCTGATCGGTGAGGAGATCTTCGATTCGCTGCAGCGCCAGATGATGGACGACGACGAGCTACAGCCCATCGTGCAGCGCCTGATGCGTATTCACGTCACCGAGGAGGCCCGGCACATCCAGTTCGCCCGCGACGGATTGCGCAAGCGGGTCCCGCACATGCGTCCGCTGCCGAAATTCGTGCTGTCCAACATCAACGGTCTTGGCGGCTACTTCTTCCGCTTCCTGTTCACCAACAAGGTGCAGTACTCGCGCGTCGGCCTCGACCCCAAGCAGACGCGGCGCATCGCGCGCAGCAGCCCACATCGGCGCGAAACCCAGATGACCGGCTTCGCACCGCTGGCGGCATTCCTCGACGAGGTAGGGCTGCTGGGCCCGATTGCGCGCCGGATGTGGCGGCGAAGCGGCTTCCTGCCCCAATGACCGGCGTCTACGACGGGCCGGCCGAACTGCGGTTGCACGATGCGGAGCACGGCGTGCGGGTGCGGCTGACCGGTCACCTCGACCCGATCGACGGTCGGTACCACTGGCGGGGCATGGTTTTCGACCTGGCACCGGATGTCCGCATGCCGCAGACCGTGCACATATCGATCGGCGACCGCACGGCGCAGGGGCAGTTGACCGAGGTGACGCCGTGGGGCACGCACTGCGTTGCAGGCGTCGGCGCTCCGCCATACCCGCCGGACACCGAGGGTTAAGGCGTCGGCTCCGACCTGCGCTGTGCGACAACGCGTTCGCGTACCGCGTCGCCGTCGGGCTCCTGCGCGAGCGCGGCATAAACCGTGTCCGCCTTGGCTTCCGGCATCAGCGGCGGAAGCATCGGCGTCTTCGGGTCGACGACGGCTTCGAGCACGGTCGGCCGGTCGGCCTCGAACGCCCGTTGCCACGCCGCATGCGCCTGCGCCGACTCGCTCAGCTTCAGTCCCTGCAGCCCGAGGAGTTCGGCGTAGTCGGCGTAGGGGAACGGCGGAACATCCTGGGACGCCGGGAAGCGCGCATCGCCCTCCATTTCGCGCTGCTCCCACGACACTTCGGCCAGATCCTGGTTGTGCAGCACCAGGATCACGAACCGCGGATCCGGCCAGCCGCGCCACCGGTCCGCGATCGTGACGAGTTCGAGCAACCCGCTCATCTGCATGGCGCCGTCGCCGACCAGCGCGATGACCGGGCGGTCCGGCGCGTCCAGCTTGGCCGCTATCCCATACGGCAGCGCGCAGCCCATCGATGCGAGATAACCCGACACATGCGCCGGTACCCCGCGCGGCAACCGGAGCTGACGGGCATACCAGTATGTCGCCGACCCGACGTCCACGGCGACCCGGGCGTTGCCCGGCAGGTGGTCGCTCAACGCCCGCACGACGAACTCCGGGTTCGCCGAATCATGTTGGGCATCAGCGCGTTCGGCCGATTCGCGAAGCCAGTGCTGCGTCCAGCGCGTGACCTGCTGCTGCCACCGGCGGTCGGTCTTGCGGTGAATCAGCGAAGACAACCGGGTCAACGTGTCCGCCGCATCGCCGGTGAGCGCCACGTCGACCGGATACTTCGCGCCGACGACCCGCGGCTCGATGTCGATCTGCACCGCGCGCGCCTGCCCGGGGCCGGGATAGAACTCCGTCCACGGGTCGTTGCTGCCGACGATCAGCAGGGTGTCGCAGCCGGCCATGAGTTGCGCGCTGGCCGTCGTGCCCAGATGACCCATCACCCCGGTGTGCCACGGCGCAGCCTCGTCCAGGACCGGCTTGCCGAGCAGTGAGGTCGCCACGCCGGCGCCGAGCAGGTCGACGATCTCGGCGATCTCGTCCTCGGCGCCCATGCCCCCGCGTCCGACCAGCAGCGCGATCTTCTCGCCGCTGTTCAGCAGCTCGGCCGCGCGGTGCAGGTCGGCGTCCCGGGCAACCACGTGCGGACGGGTGTAGGTCGCCGCTGAGGGGACCACACCGTGACTGTGCTGGATCTCGTCGGGCATCTGCGCCTTCTGCACGTCGTGCGGCACGATCAGGCACGTCGGCGTCGACGTCGCCAATGCGGTCCGCATCGCGTTGTCCAACGCCATCGGCATCTGCTCGGGCGCGAAGACGGTCTGGACGTACTGCGCACACACGTCCTTGAACAGCGTGTGCAGGTCGACCTCCTGTAGATAGCCACTGCCCAGCGCCGTCGACACCACCTGCCCGACGATGGCCACCACCGGTTGGCGGTCGAGCTTCGCGTCGTAGAGGCCGGCGAGCAGGTGGATCGCGCCGGGGCCCTGGGTGGCGAGGCAGACGCCCACCTCACCGGTGTACTTGGCGTGGCCGCAAGCCATGAACGCCGCGAGCTCCTCGTGCCGGGTCGCGACGAATTCCGGCTCACCGGCCCGGGCGAGCGCCCCGAGAAGTGTGTTGACGCCGTCGCCCGCGTAACCGAAGATCCGCGTCGCTCCCCAGTCGCGCAGCCGCGTCACCAACGCGTCGGCGACGAGATCGGGCACCGCTCACCTCGGTTCCGCGCAAGAACGCGCTAGCGCAGGTCTTCGTTGGTCAGTGCGTGGAATCCCTTGGCCTGTGCCCGGGCGAGGGCCGCACGGATCAGGCCGACGATCAAACCCTGCAACGCGGCGGCGATGAACACCTCGCGCGTCGATCGGCTGAGGTCCTTGGGATCCGGCTCCTCATCCTCCGGGTTGATCCGCTGCCAGACCTCGGTGAAGATCTTGCCGGCGATGAGGCCACCGACAACACTGCTGGCGATTGACAAGGGCTTGGACATGGTCTTGGCCGCGCTCACGGCGTTCAAGTTCCCTGCGTGCCATCTCCTAAACCCGGGACTAGAACCCGTTCTAGTATTGCGGCGTGCGGTTCACCTATGCCGAAGCGATGACCGATCCGACGTTCTACGTACCGTTGGCGCAGGCCGCCGAGGCGGCGGGCTACCACGCGATGACGATCGCCGACAGCGTCGCCTACCCGTTCGAGTCGGACTCCAAGTACCCCTACACACCAGACGGCAGCCGCGAATTCCTCGACGGCAAGGCGTTCGTCGAGGCGTTCGTCCTCGCGGGTGCGTTGAGCGCGGTCACCACGACGCTGCGGTTCAACTTCTTCGTCCTCAAGCTGCCGATCCGGCCGCCCGCACTGGTGGCCAAACAGGCCGGCTCGCTGGCTGCGCTCTTCGGCAACCGGCTCGGGCTGGGCGTCGGCACCAGCCCGTGGCCCGAGGACTACGAGTTGATGGATGTGCCGTTCGCCAGGCGCGGTAGACGCATGGACGAGTGCATCGAGATCATCAAGGGCCTTACCACCGGCGAGTACTTCGAATTCCACGGCGAGTTCTACGACATCCCGAAAACGAAGATGACACCGGCACCCACCAAGCCGATCCCCATTCTCGTCGGGGGCCACGCCGACGCCGCGCTCAAGCGGGCGGCCCGCAACGACGGCTGGATGCACGGCGGCGGCGACGCCGAGGAATTGGATCGACTCCTCAAGCGGCTCAATCGGTTTCGCGAAGAAGAGGGCCGCACGGGACCGTTCGAGGTGCATGTCATCTCCGCCGACGCCTACACGCCCGACGGCATCAAACGGCTCGAGGACAAAGGCGTAACTGACGTCATCGTCGGTTTTCGGATCCCGTACATCACGGGGTCGGACACCGAACCGCTCGACACCAAGATCCGCCATCTCGAGAAGTTCGCCGAAAACGTCATCGCCAAGCTCTGACAAGGGTTATCCACGCTCTAGCGCGGGTAGTCCGACCACGATGGCGGACACGGGGGCGCTGCGAGGCGTCGTGGCGGTGGGCGCCTCCGCAGGAGGCGTGGAGGCACTCACACATTTCGCGTCGGGACGACCGCTGGGCAAGCGACCGTCGGAGGCGACTGCAGAGGAAGATGAGCGCGGTGCCTGACGACATCTGCGCGCTGTCCTCCGACGTCGATGGAATTCGCGGTACGACGGTGCTCACTCCCGACGGCGTGCTCGACAGCAGGACGTACCGTCCGCTTCGCGACGTGATCATCAAGGCCGCCCTTGACGAGCCGCGGGCGGTCATCGTCGATATCACCAAACTCGAGGTGCCTGCCGAGTCGGCATTGGCGGTGTTCACCAGTGCGCGCTGGCACGTCGACCGGTGGCCGGAGGTACCGATCATCCTCGTCTGTGAGCACGCCGACGGCCGGTCGGCGATCGTCCGCAATGGCATCAACCGCTGGGTCCCCGTCTATCCCACGATCCACGACGCGGTCGAGGCGCTCGGTCAACCCCCGCCGCTCAAGAGCCGACGTCGTGCCCGTGCGTATCTGCCGGGCGGTATGGCAAGTCTGCGGCGGACGCGGGAACTTGTGGACGAGTGGCTCACCGCATGGACACAGCCGGAGTTGATCCCGGTGGCAAAGGTCATCGCTACCGCCTTCGTGGAAAACGCTGTGGCACACGCGGCCAGCGACCCCAACCTGCGGCTGGAGAGCGATGGCTCAGCGGTGACGATTGCGGTGGAGGACGCCAGTCGCCTGCCCGCGGGCATCCGGGAATCCGGCGGCGGCCCGCCGACGGGACTGCGCATCGTGACGGCGCTGTGCCGCGCGTGGGGCAACGCGCCTACCCCGTCGGGCAAAACGGTGTGGGCGGTGGTCGGTCCGGAGAACCGGCTGTGATTGCGAGTATGTGTAGCTCTTCTGCCCGCTCGGCACGGTGGTCAGACAGGTAGCCGGGGTAACGGCATGGCCGTCATTCCCGCAGAGTCATATGCGGGGTGCACCCGTATGTCTCGCGGTAGGCCTCGGCGAACCGGCCGGTATGTGCGAAACCCCACCGGGCGGCGACGTCAGTCACCGTGGTGCGGGTCCGATCGGCGGCCTGCAGCTCCTGGTGGGCGTAGTGCAGCCGAAGTCGGCGTAGGTACTGCAGCGGGGTCGTCTCGAGGTGGCGACGAAACATGTACTGCACCGCGCGGGGCGTGACGTGGACGGCCTCGGCGACGTCGTCGAGCGCGATGTCGTTGGCGACATTGGATTCCATGAATTCCATCGCGCGACGAAGCAGCACGGGTTGGTGGTCGGTTCGGTCGTGGGTCGTGGGCGCCGCGGCGAGCGAGTTCGGGAACGTCGACATCGTGACGGCCGCAAGGAGTCGCGCCGCGTGACCGAGAACCAGCGGAGTGGCCAACGCGTCGTCGGTGAGGATGACGTCCTTGACGTAGGTGATCGTGTTCTTCAACAGCCGGGACGCTGCGCCATCGACGGGCTGCAGGCTGGTGAAGCAGATCGGAGCCTGGCCCGTCGGGAGCGCGGTGGCGACCCCGACCAGTATCGACGGGTCGAGCATCACCGAGGTCGCGTGCAGATCATGGGCGTGGGTCCGATGCGGCGCGTCCGGCTGGGAGACCAGCGCGAGCTCACCCGCGGCCACCTCGGTCACCTCGCGGCCGCACTCCCGGCCCAACCGCCCACTGGTCGGCCAAACCACCAAGACCTTGTGCAAGGGCTCGGTCGAGGCCTGCACGTCTCCGGCCAATCGAATGTCCTCGACAGCGAACGGTCCGACGGCGGTGCGTTCGTGGATGAGAAGTTTCGCCGACCGACGAGCGTTTTCATCGCGGTCCAGCCGCATCTTGGCGCCGTACGCATCCTCGAGAAATTCCTCGGCGCGAGCGAGTTCGGCGATCTCGACGTGAGACCGCTGGGGGCTATGCACATTGACGGCCGTGGTGGCGATGAGAATCACCCACTCAAACTGGAGCGAGTTGGGGCATGAGGCTCAACCCTTGGCTCCCACTACGGTACCCATCGAGCTGGGTTTCGAAGCACCGGCGGCGCTACTCCCACTTGACCTCGGCCGGGTCCTTGTCCGGGCGCAGCCCGCGCCAACTCGGCTGGCGCAGCCGGGCGTCGGAGGTTCGTTCGCTGTAGCGCACCTCGCCGACCAGTTCGGGGCGGACGTATGTGACGCCCTTGGCGTCCTGGCGGGGCAGTCGCTCGTTGAACGGGCTGTCGTCCGTTTCCAGCGGCTTGAGCGTCTTCTTGAGTTCGGCAAGGGCCTTGTCGGTGAAGCCGGTGCCGACGCGGCCGACGAACTGCAGTCCACCGTCTGACGGGATCCCGAGGAGCAGAGCGCCGATGCCGCTCGATCGGCCGCCCTCGCCCTGACGCCAGCCGCCGATCACGACTTCCTGGGTGTTCCACAGCTTGTCCTTGATCCACGACGACGACCGCCGCCCCGGTTGGTATGTCGAGTCGCGCTTCTTGGCGACGACGCCTTCCCAGCCCTTCTTGCGGGCATATTCGAGCGCTTCGGGGCCGTCGCCCGGCAACAGGTCCGGGACGATCAACCCGCCGCCTTCGGCGAGTGCCTCCAGTAGCCGCCGTCGGTCGGAATACTTGGCGCGCAACAGCGATCGGCCGTCGAGGTGCAAGATGTCGAACGCCCAGAATTCCACCCGGGTCGAGCGGGCGCGGTTCTGCATCTCGGTGAAGCTGGGCACCCCCGACTCGTCGAGCGCCACCGCCTCGCCGTCGAGGATCACATGGTGCTCGGCGAGATCGGCTGCGAGCGCTCCGAATTGGGGAAACTCCGCGGTCACGTCGCGGCCGCGTCGCGACCGGACGGTCAGCCTGCCGCGGTCCGCGTCGAGAATCACCCGGTAGCCGTCCCACTTGCCCTCGAACGCCCACTGGCCGGCCTTGAGCCGCGCGACCGATCCTTCCGTCGACAGCATCGGCGCGAGATCACCGGCTTGCGGCCGCTTCTGGTCCTTCATCCGGTGCGCGAGCCAATTCTTGCCGTCGGTCTGAATCAGGGCGTAGCGGCCGTCGATCTTCTTGCCCCGCAAATTGATGATGACCTCGCCGCCGTCGTTGGGACTGTCGGGCGGCACGTCGTTGAACTTCTCGGCCTCATACGTGCCGGTGTCCCAGACGATCATCTTGCCGCCGCCGTATTCCCCTTTCGGGATCTCGCCGTGAAAGGTCAGATACTCCAGCGGATGGTCCTCGGTGTGCACGGCCAGGTGGTTCACCGACGGGGTGTCGGGCAGGTTCTTGGGCACCGCCCAGCTCACCAGCACGCCGTCGCGTTCCAGTCGCAGGTCGTAGTGCAGCCGGCGGGCGTGGTGCTCCTGGATGACGAACTTGTCGTTGTTGCCAGTTTTCGGCGGCTTGTTCGGCACCGGTTCCGGGGTTTTCGACGCGTCGCGCATGCTGCGGTACGTGGTCAGCCGATCGGGCACCGGCACCGCCTCGTCGAGCGGCGCCAGCAGATCGCCCATCTCCTCGACGCGCTCGAGTACCTCGTCGAACCGCAGGTGCCGAAGCTTGCGGTCGCCGATCTCGTCCCATGTTCTGGGCGCGGCGACGGTCGGATGTTCGCGTCCGCGAAGGGAATACGGGGCGATGGTGGTCTTGGCGCCGTTGTTCTGGCTCCAGTCGACGAACACCTTTCCGGCGCGCAGGCTCTTCGTCATCGTCGCGGTTACCCGCTTGGGCATCGTCTTCTCCAGCTGCTGGGCGACCCGCCGGGCGAGCACCGATGCGCCCTGGGAACTGATCGGCTCCTGCAGCGGCACGTACAGGTGCAGACCCTTGCTGCCGCTGGTCAACGGGTAAGTGGTGAGCCCGATGTCGCCTATCAGATCCCGTACCTCGTGGGCGACCTCGCAGAGTTGCCGAAACGACACTCCCTCGCCGGGGTCGAGGTCGAAGACGATGCGGGTCGCCGGGCCGGGGGTCGGTGGGCCGTCGTCCCTGGCGACGAATCGCCATTGCGGCACATGGACTTCGAGCGCGGCCTGCTGCGCGATCCACGCCAGCCCCTCGGCGGTGTCGATGAGCGGATACGTCGTCGTCCCGGACCGGTGGGTTACCGACGCGCGGTCCAGCCATTCGGGCGCCGACGAGGCGAGCTGCTTCTCGAAGAACGACGGCTCTTCGACACCGTTCGGCCAGCGCTTGCGGGTGACGGCACGGCCCACGATATGCGGGATCATCGCCTCGGCGATGCCGACGTAGTAGTCGAACACCTCGGCCTTGGTGGTCCCCGTCGCCGGGTACAGCAACTTGTCCGGGTTGGTCAGCTTCACCCGGCCGAATCGATCCACAGTGTGAACGTATACCCGCTGTTACGTTGGATTCGTGACTCGACTTGCGGCGGCGGTGCTGGTCGCGACGGCGGCTCTGCTATCGGCGCCTCACGCGGCGGCCGATCCGCAAGACCTTGTCCCCTACTGCTCGGGCGACCAGACGCCGATGGACAACAACTGCCGGCCGATGGCGCATCAGGAGTTCACCCACGGGTCGGGGTTCGGACCGGACCTGCCGAATGGCTTGGACCCGTCGAACCAGCCGGTGACCTGAACGTCGAGTTCTGCACCAGGGTCGTCGCGCCGTTCACAGCGGTGGCGCCGAAATCCGCGGCAACGGCAGCGCGCCGGGTAGCGTGAAAAACGTGGTGACCGGATGAGTTCGGGCGACGGTAGGCAGCGAGCGCTGGTGATCGGCGAGGCTTTGATCGACATCGTCTCCCGTCCCGGCCAAGTCAGCGCTGAACACGTCGGCGGCAGCCCGCTCAATGTGGCGGTCGGGCTGGCCCGCCTCGATCGCGACGTCGAATTCCTCACCCACATCGGCGACGACGAACGGGGTTGGCGCATCGTCGAGTATGTCGAAGCGGCTGGGGTGCAACTGGTTACGGGAAGCACGAACGCGGCCCGCACTCCGACCGCGCTGGCCACTCTCGACGAGCACGGCTCGGCACAGTACGACTTCGACATCGAATGGCAACTGACGGGCACGCCGGAGGTCGGGCCGCCGCTCGTCGTGCACACCGGGTCAATCGCGACGGTGTTGGAGCCCGGGTGCCGCGCCACCGCGGCGCTGCTCGACACCTACCACCCGTCGGCGACCGTGACGTTCGACCCGAATGTGCGGCCGGTGCTGATCGAGGACGGCGACGCCGCACGCAACCGCATCGATCGGATCATCGAGCGAAGTGATGTCGTCAAGGTGAGCGACGAGGACATGCGCTGGATCGACCCGGACCGCTCTGCCGAGCAGATCGCCCACACGTGGCTGGCGATGGGCCCGTCCGTGGTAGCGGTGACCACGGGTGGGCAAGGGGCGTTCGCGCTGTGCGCACAGGGCACGGTGCGGGTGCCGGCGTTCCAGGTCGACGTCGTCGACACGGTCGGCGCGGGCGATGCGTTCATGACCGGCCTGATCGACGCCCTGTGGACGCTGGGCCTGCTGGGTGCCGAACGACGGGCTGACCTGGCTCGAATCGGCACCGAGGAGCTGACGAGCGTCGTGCGAACCGCCGCCCTGTCGTCGGCGTTGACGGTGTCCCGTGCCGGCGCCGATCTTCCTGATCGCAGCAGCCGCGATGCGGCGCAGAAATCAGCCATACTGGGTTGATGCGTTCCATATGGAAAGGCTCGATCGCGTTCGGCCTGGTGAACGTCCCGGTCAAGGTCTACAGCGCGACCCAGGACCACGACGTGAAGTTCCATCAGGTGCACGCGAAGGACAACGGACGCATTCGGTACAAGCGCGTCTGTGAACTCGACGGCGAGGAAGTCGAGTACCGCGACATCGCCCGGGCGTATGAATCCGACGACGGGCAGACGGTGATCATCACCGACGAGGACATTGCGACGCTTCCCGAGGAACGCAGTCGGGAGATCGAGGTGCTGGAGTTCGTTCCGGCCGGCGACATCGATCCGATGATGTATGACCGCAGTTATTTCCTTGAGCCCGAGGGCAAGTCGTCAAAGTCATATGTGCTGTTGACCAAGACGCTCAAGGAGACCGACCGCGTCGCGATCGTCCATTTCGCGTTGCGCAACAAGACCCGGCTCGCGGCGCTGCGGGTGCAGGACTTCAGCAAGCGCGACGTCATGGTGATCCAGACGCTGTTGTGGCCCGACGAGATCCGCGATCCCGATTTCCCGGTGCTGGACAAGGAAGTCGACATCAAATCGGCCGAGTTGAAGATGGCCACCCAGGTCGTGGACTCGATGACCGACGACTTCAATCCCGACCGCTACCACGACGACTATCAGGAGCAGCTGCACGAGCTGATCCAGGCGAAACTCGAAGGCGGCGAAGCCTTTACCACCGAGGAGCAGCCGCAGGAGCTCGACGAGACCGAGGATGTCTCCGACCTGCTGGCCAAGCTCGAGGCGAGCGTGAAGGCCCGGCGCGAAGGCCGCGGCAAGTCCGACGACGGGGACAAGCCGGCCAAGAAGGCGCCCGCGAAGAAGGCCGCCGCGAAGAAGGCCCCGGCCAAGAAGGCCGCCAAGAAGTCGCCTGCCAAAAAGGCCGCGAAGAAGACCGCTGCCAAGAAGTAAGCGCCCCGCGATCGCCGGTTGTGAATCTGGCGACGGTTTTCCCTGGATCTACGTCGTGAGGTTCACAATTGAGCGAACCTGCGACAAATTAGAACGTGTTTCAGTTCGGCCTGTTACCGTGACGCCGTGATTCTCGACAGATTTCGACTGGACGATCAGGTGGCCGTGGTCACCGGTGCGGGCCGCGGCCTCGGCGCCGCGATGGCGGTCGCATTCGCGGAAGCCGGTGCAGACGTGCTGATCGCGTCACGCACACAGTCGCAACTCGAGGAGGTCGCCGAGCAGATCGGCGCCGCCGGACGACGGGCCCACATCGTCGTCGCGGACCTCGCACACCCGGAGGACACCGCCAAGCTCGCGGACGCGGCGGTCGAGGCGTTCGGCAAACTAGACATCGTCGTCAACAACGTCGGCGGCACCATGCCGAACGCGCTCCTCAACACCTCCACGAAGGACCTGCGCGACGCCTTCACCTTCAACGTCTCGACCGCGCACGCGCTCACGGCAGCCGCCGTACCGCACATGCTCGAGCACTCCGGCGGCGGCAGCATCATCAACGTCACCTCCACCATGGGCCGGTTGGCCGGCCGCGGTTTCGCCGCCTACGGCACCGCGAAGGCCGCGCTCGCCCACTACACCCGGTTGGCCGCGCTCGACCTCTGCCCGCGGATCCGGGTCAACGCGATCGCACCGGGCTCGATCCTGACCTCGGCGCTCGACATCGTCGCCTCCAACGACGAGCTGCGGAAGCCGATGGAGCAGGCCACCCCGATGCGCCGCCTCGGTGAACCCGATGACATCGCCGCTGCCGCCGTGTATCTCGCCTCGCCCGCAGGCAGCTATCTGACCGGTAAGACGCTCGAGGTGGACGGCGGGTTGACGGTCCCGAATCTCGACCTGCCCATCCCGGATCTGTGAGAGGAAGCCCATGACCATCAAGGTGGCCGCGATCGGCACCGGCAACGTCGGACGGCACGCGCTGACCCAGCTGATCAACGACCCGCAGTACGAGCTCACCGCCGTGTGGGTGTCGTCGGACGCCAAAGCCGGTAAGGACGCGGGAGACCTTGCGGGGCTTGGGGTTTCGACAGGTATCACCGCGACGGCCGACATCGACGCGGTACTGGCCACCCAGCCCGACTGTGCCGTCTACACCGCGATGGCCGACAACCGCCTGCCCGACGCGCTCGAGGACTATCGCCGCATCCTGGCCGCCGGCGTCAACGTCGTGGGCAGCAGCGCCGTCTTCCTGCAGTACCCGTGGCAGGTGCTGCCCGACGACCTCGTCAAGCCGATCGAGGAGGCCACGCAACAAGGCAATTCGTCCCTGTTTGTCAACGGCATCGACCCCGGCTTCGCCAACGACCTGCTGCCGCTGGCACTGGCGGGCACCTGCCAGAGCGTCGAACAGATCCGCTGCATGGAGATCATCAACTACGACACCTACGACAGCGCCACGGTCATGTTCGACGTGATGGGCTTCGGCAAACCGCTCGACGAGATCCCGATGCTGCTGCAACCCGGGGTGCTCAGCCTCGCCTGGGGATCGGTGGTGCGCCAGCTCGCCGCGGGCCTGGGCATCGAGCTCGACAACGTGACCGAAACCTATGTGCGGGATCCGGCGCCCGAGGATTTCGACATCGCCGCAGGCCATATTGCCAAGGGCACCGCAGCGGCCTTGCGCTTCGAAGTGCAGGGCATCAAGGACGGCAAGGTCGCCGTCGTCCTCGAACACGTCACGCGGCTGCGCGACGACCTGCACCCGGACTGGCCGCAACCGGCGCAGGAGGGCGGCTCGTACCGCCTCGAGATCACCGGCGAGCCGTCCTACACGCTCGACCTGTGCCTCAGCAGCCCCAACGGCGACCACAATCACGCCGGGCTGGTCGCGACCGCCGCCCGCGTCGTCAACGCGATTCCCGCGGTCGTGGCCGCCCCGCCGGGCATCCGCACGACGCTCGACTTGCCGCTGATCACCGGAAAAGGGCTGTACGCTCTGCGCCAAGGCCAACGGTAGTTCAGACTGAGGACGTGCCCATGCGAACCACACTTCGTTATCTCGCTCCGGTGATCGCGGCCGGTGGCGTCGCAGCGGCGCTCGCCGGCGCACCGTTGGCCGGCGCCGAACCGGCCAATCCGACGCTGCCGCAGTGCGTCGACACCGGCGGCGCCCAGGCGATCGGCGGCTCCACGACGGAATGCGTGTCGCCAGGCAACGTTTCGATCAACGCCACGCCCGCCGAACAGGAGTATGTGGGTCCGTGGGGCAGCATGTGGGAAGGCGACGGGTTCTTCTTCCCGTGACCGTCCGGGCCTGCCCCTGCCGCGCAAGTCGTCGATAATGCGCTGTCTCGCAATGGTTTTTGCAGCGGCCGCGGTTGGCATGTGTACCCTCGTCGCACCCGCCGCCACCGCCGCGCCCGAATGCGTCGACATCGCCCCGAACACCACCCAGTGCGATACGAACGGCAGCTCTCAGATCGTCACGTCACCGTCGGTGCAGACCGGGCCGTACCGCGGCTGGGCCTGGGGCCCCGTGATCGTCGGTGGACGCGGTAGGTGACCCCGTAGCCGCACGGGGTTGAGGTTTCGGCTAACCTAACTTTTCTATTCGCTATTCCGGATAGAAGGTGGGCGAGGTGGTCCAGGACGAGGTGAAGCTGCGGCCGAGTTGGCTGTTGCTCGGGCCGGCATTCGTCGCCGCCATCGCCTACGTCGACCCCGGCAACGTCGCCGCCAACGTCAGCGCCGGCGCGCAGTTCGGGTTCTTGCTGGTCTGGGTCATCGTCGCGGCCAACGCCATGGCCTGCCTCGTGCAGTACCTCTCGGCGAAGCTGGGGCTCGTGACCGGGATGTCGCTACCGGAAGCGGTCGGTGGCCGGATGCGCCGCCGAACCCGGCTGACGTACTGGCTGCAAGCCGAATTAGTCGCGATGGCAACGGATCTCGCAGAGGTGGTGGGCGGCGCCATCGCGCTGTACCTGCTGTTCGACCTGCCGCTGCTGACCGGCGGCATCATCACCGGGGTCGTCTCGCTGCTGTTGTTGTTGGTGAAGGACCGCCAAGGTCAAAGCTCGTTCGAACGCGTCATCACCGGGCTGCTGTCGATCATCGCGGTGGGTTTTCTCGCCAGCCTGTTCGTCGCTCCCCCGCCCGTCGACGAGGCGGCGGCCGGGCTGGTCCCGATGTTCGCCGGAACCGAGAGCGTGCTGATCGCCGCGGCCATGCTGGGCGCGACCGTGATGCCGCACGCGGTGTACCTGCACTCCGGGTTGGCCCGGGACCGGCACGGCCACCCCGAGCCAGGCCCGATGCGACGGATGCTGCTGCGCGTCACCCGCTGGGACGTCGGCATTGCGATGGTCGTAGCGGGCGCGGTCAACCTGTCGATGGTGTTGGTCGCCGCCACCAATCTGCAGGGACAGGAGAACACCGACTCGATCGAGGGCGCACACGCCGCGGTCCGCGAGACCCTCGGCCCGACGATCGCGCTGCTGTTCGCCATCGGCCTGCTGGCCTCGGGGCTGGCGTCCTCTTCGGTCGGCGCCTACGCGGGCGCGATGATCATGCAGGGCCTGCTGAAGCGCTCCATTCCACTGGTGCTGCGCCGCCTCATCACCCTGCTGCCGGCACTGGCAATCCTCGCCATCGGTCTCGACCCCAGCCGGGCGCTGGTGTTGTCGCAGGTGGTGCTGTCCTTCGGGATCCCGTTCGCCCTGATTCCGCTGGTGCGGTTGACCAGCGACCGGAGCCTGATGGGCGACGACACCAACCACCGCGTGACGACGACTCTCGGCTGGGGCATCGCCGCCCTCATTAGTCTCTTGAATGTGGTGCTGATCTTCCTGACCGTGACGGGCTGATGCTCAACCACGCCTACTTCGCGTACGGATCGAACCTCAACGTCTCGCAGATGGCGTTGCGGTGCCCCGACGCGGCGAATCCCCGGCCGGCCAAGCTAGCCGACCACGACTGGCTGATCAACCAGCGTGGTGTCGCGACCGTCGAACCGTTCGACGGCTCCGAAGTACACGGAGTCGTGTGGCAACTCAACGATCACGACCTGGCCGTGCTGGACAGCGCCGAGGGCGTTCCGGTGCGCTACCGCCGCGACCGGCTCACCGTGCACACCGACGACGGGCCCGCCGAAGCCTGGGTGTACATCGACCATCGCGTCGAACCCGGGCCGCCGCGACCGGGATATCTGGAACGCATAGTCGACGGCGCCATGCACCACGGCCTGCCGCAGCGATGGGTCGACTTCCTCAGGCGGTGGGATCCCACACACTGGCCCAACCGAGCCTGTAACGCAGAAACCCCTGCGCCGCAATCATTTTCGGAGTTGTTGGCGCAGCCGGGCGTCACGGAGGACTGCACATTGCGGTCGCGCTTCGGCTTCCTGGCCATCCACGGCGGCGGGCTGGAGCAGATGACCGACGTCATCGCCGAACGGGCCGCCGACGCGGCGGGCGCCTCGGTGTATGTGGTGCGCCACCCCGATCACTACCCGCACCATCTGCCCTCGGCGCTGTACCGGGCGCAGGAGTCGGCTCGTCTCGCGGAGTTCCTCGACCACGTCGACGTCGCGGTGTCGTTGCACGGCTACGGCCGCATCGGACGCAGCACACAACTGCTTGCGGGCGGTCGCAACCGCGAACTCGCCGAACATCTCGCCCGCCATGTCGGGGTGCCCGGCTACCAGGTGATCACCGATCTCAACGCGATTCCCCGCGAACTGCGTGGGCTGCACCCCGACAATCCGGTCAACCGCGTGCGCCGCGGCGGAGCGCAACTCGAGCTGACACCTCGGGTGCGCGGCATCAGCCCCCGCAGCCAGCTACCGAGCGACGACGGCCTCACGCCCGCCACCTCCGCGTTGATCCAGGGACTCGTGGCGACCTCGCATTCTTGGTGACTCGGTCGCCACAGTCATCCGGCCTGCAGGTGGCTCCGAATACTCCATGTGGACGGCTCACACCTGTACCGGACCCGAACCGCGCATCTGCGGCGCGCACCGGTGTATCACCATTTCGAGCACCACGGATACAGCTGGTATGTCGACCTCGACCGGCTCCCCCGGCTTCCGTGGTGGCTCCGCCCCTTCGCCCGGTTCGACGCGCGCGACCACCTCGACGGCGCTGATCGGGACTCCCTGCGCCAGCGCGTCGACGCGTTCCTGCGGGACCGCGGCGTCGACCTGACCGGCGGTCGGGTCACCGCCCTGCTGCAGGCGCGGGTGCTCGGCTACGTCTTCAACCCGCTGACGCTGTACTGGTGCCACGACGCCGACGGGGTGCTGCGTCATGTCGTGATGGAGATGCACAACGGCGGCGGCGGGCGGCACGCCTATCTACTCCCGCCGGGTCCGGACGGCATGTCGATGACGCCGAAGAAGCTGCGGGTGTCGCCGTTCAACGGGGTCGACGGCCACTACCTGGTGCGCGCCCCGCAACCCGGCGCCCAACTGGATGTGACGGTGTCGCTGCACCGCGGCAACGAACCGGCGTTCATCGCGACGATGCGCGGCACCCGCAGGCCGGCGAGCATCGCCGAGTTGTTGCGGATGCAGCTCGTCGCCCCGCTGGCCCCGCTGATGACGGCGCTGGAGTACCGGATCCAGCACCTCACGTTGTGGCTGCGTCGCGTTCCCCTCGCACCGCATGCCGAACGAGTCGGCGAAACATGCGCTCCGGCAGGGGCTTTGGTCGCCCACGCGGCCAGATCGCAATAACGATGACGTTGCTGACGCCGGTGGCTAGGCTACCGCTGGTGACCACGGACCTCGACGAACTGCTTCGCCAGGTGGCCCAGAAGAATGTCGAGGCGTTCGCCACCTTCTACGACCGCACCCGTGCGCGAGTGTTCGGACTCGTCACCAGGGTGCTGCGCGACCCCGGCTACAGCGAGGAAACAACGCAGGACATCTATCTGCAGGTGTGGCGCACCGCTGACAGCTACGACCCCGCCGCGGGATCACCGCTCGCGTGGCTGATGACGCTCGCGCACCGCCGCGCCGTCGACCGGGTGCGTGCCGAACAGGCGGCGAGCCGACGCGAGGACCGTTACGGCGCGGCCACCGTCGACCCGCCCGCCGATCACGTCGCAGACTCGGTGATCCTGCGCGACGAACGTCGCCGCGTGGCCGACTGCCTGCGATCGCTGACCGATGTGCAACGTGAGTGCATCCAACTCGCGTACTACGACGGGTTGACCTACGCCCAGGTGTCGGAGCGGTTGTCGGCGAACCTTGCCACGATCAAGTCGCGGATGCGCGACGGCCTCCGCGGCCTACGCAAGTGCCTGGGGATGGCATGACCGAGCCCGTCGATTCCGACCTCGGCGCGCTCGCGGCGCCGTACGCACTCGACGCGATGTCCGACTCCGAACGGGCCGACGTCGACCGCCGGGTCGCGACCGCGCCACCTGCGGTCGCACGGGCCTTCGCCGACGAAGTGCGCGAGGTCCGCGAGGCCATGGCGGTGGTGTCGGCCGCCACCGCGGCCGAACCACCGGCGGAGTTGCGCGCGCGCCTGCTGGCCGAGGTCGGTGACGCCGCACGCGCACCCGTACAACAGCTCCGGCCGCGTCGCTGGCAGCGGATCGCGCTGGCCGCCGCGGCGGTACTCGTCGTCGGCCTCGGCGCACTCGGTGTCGGGCTGGCGCTGCGGCCGGCGCCCAGCCCGTCGACCGCCGAACAGGTCTTCGCCGCACCCGACGTGCGGACCGTGTCGGGTGACATCCCCGGCGGCGGCACGGCGACGGTGGTGTTCTCGCGCGAGAAGGACGCCGGGGTGCTGGTGATGAACAACGTCGCACCGCCGCAACCGGGCACCGTCTATCAGATGTGGCTGATCGACGCTGAGGGGCCGCACCCGGCGGGCACCATGGACCCGCAGGCCGTCGCACCCTCCACGACCGCCGTGCTGCCCGATCTCGGCGACTCGCGCGCGCTGGCGTTCACCGTCGAACCACCCGGCGGCTCAGCGCAGCCGACCAGCGCCCCGTTCGCCGAGCTGCCGTTGGCTTAGCTGGTGGCTCAGGTGCCCGCCAGCGTGGCATCGGCCGCTTCGGCGACGACATCGCCGACGTCGCGGCGACGCTGCCACGCCCGTCGCTGCCGGATCGCACCGTTGCCCTGCTCGGTGACGCGGTGCAACTCGTCGAACACGAGGTCGTAGTCGCCGACCGCTTCGAGTGCCGGGCGCACATGCTCGATCAGCCGGTCCAGCAGCGCTCGCGCGGGCACCCGCTCGTGGGTTTCCAACAGGTCGACGGCATCGCCGTCCAGACCGTCGCGTGCGGATTTCCAGTAGGCGGCCTTCAGCGCATGCGGCGCGAGCGGCGGACTCGGCTCGCCGCGCCGTTCGTCCTCCAGCGCGGTCATCACGGCGGCCCGGGTGAGCGCGGCCAACAGCACGGTTTCGGCCGCCGTCGCGGGCACGTCGGCGACGCGCACCTCGATCGTCGGGAAGTTCGCCGACGGGCGCACGTCCCAATAGACCATGCCGTCGTCGAGCATCGCGCCCGCCTGTTGCAGCATGCGTACGACGGCGTCGTACTCGTCGACGGAGTCGAAGTGCGGCGGTGGGCCGGCGCTGGGCCATCGCGCCCACAACACGCTGCGCCAACTGGCGTAACCGGTGTCGCTGTTGCGGTAGATCGCGGAGTTCGCGCTCAGGGCAAGCAGACTGGGCAGCCATGGCCGCAGCCGGTTGCTGACCCGGATGGCGGCTTCCCGGCTGGGCACCGCCACGTGCACGTGGCACCCGCAGATTCCCTGCTCGTGAGCGACCATGCCGAACTTGTCGCCGATCTCGCGGTATCGCGGCGTGTCGGTGACCGGGAAGTCCCGTGCGATGGTCGGCGGCAATCCGACCGCGAGCAGTTGCGCCCCGGCAGCCTGCGCGGCGTCGGCCGCCACGCGCCGGAGTCGCAGCAGTTGGTCACGCAGTTCGCGGGTGGAGCCGACCACCTCGCTGGTGGTCTCGACCTGGCAGGTGGTCAGTTCGAGTTGCAGCTTCACGCCGTGCTTGGCGGCCTCGTGGGCGACGGCTTCGTTGAGAGCGACCGGTTCGCCGGTCGCCGGGTCGGCGAGCAGGAACTCCTCTTCGACGCCAATTGTGGGGTGCGTGGCCATAGATATGGGAGTCGGAACATTGATCCGGCCCGTCGGAATGGTTCACGACGGGCCGGATCGGGGCAACAAGTCCTTCGGCTAGTGGACTTCGGTGATTCGAAGTCGGCGGCAGATGTATTGCCCCGGTCGTGTGCGAGCCAAACATTCTTTGCTGACCCGCGACCCCCATACGATCGATCCGTGACCAAACCGTTTCGTTTCGGTGTCGGCCTGCAGGCCGCGCGCCGTCAGAAGTCAGTGCAGGACTGGGCCCGCCGCGCCGAAGACATGGGCTACGACATCGTGCACGTCGCCGACCATCTCTATACGACCGCACCGTTTCCGATGATGACGGCGATGGCGATGGCGACCGAGCGACTGCGCGTCGGCACCTTCGTCCTCAATGCCGGCTTCTACCGGCCCGCGCTGCTCGCGCGAGAAGTGACCTCGCTGCGCGACCTGAGCGGCGGCCGCCTGGACCTCGGCCTCGGCGCCGGCTACGTCAAAGAGGAGTTCGAACAGGCCGAGCTGCCGTTCCCGTCGGCCGGCCAGCGGGTGAACTGGCTGCGCCACGTCACCGAGCACATCCGCGAGCACGCCCCCGATGTGCCGATCCTCATCGCGGGCAACGGCGACAAGCTCTTGACCCTGGCCGCCCAGCGCGCCGACATCATCGGGCTGACCGGCGGCGCGCCGATCACGTCGACGTCGGATCCGCTCGCCGATCGCATCGCGTTCGTCCGAGCGGCCGCCGGCGACCGGTTCGACGACCTCGAGCTCAACCTCGCCGTCACGGCGATGCCGACCGACGACTCCGGCCGGCCCGACCTGTCGATCACCCGCCGGTTCCTGCCCGAGCTGTCCGAGGACGAATTACTGAGCACCCCGGCGGTGTTGTCCGGGTCGGCCACGGAGATCGCCGACACCCTTCGCGGCTACCGCGAGACCTACGGCATCAGCTACATCACCGTCCAGCAGTTGCACGCCGAGGCGTTCGCCAAGGTGATCGCCGAGCTTTAGGATCGTTGTCCTGCTCGCTCCGCCGCGGTGTCGGCGGACCGCAGCACGAAGTCCGACCACTCGGGTTCGCGCACCGCGTCGTGGTACTCGTAGAGCTTCCACGGGCTGACGGTGTGGATCTCGCCGCGGGCATTCTTGAAGTACGAATGCTTGATCGACGGGTGCGACCAGACGGTCATCTTGATCGCCTCCTGCGATCGCCGACGCCACTCCTCGGTGGCCTCGGGCCTTGGCTCGATCGAGTGCAGCCCGTCGGCGAGTGCGTGCAGGCACTGGCCGATGTAGCGCATCTGCAACTCCGAGTTGAAGATCAGGCTGCCGCCGTGCGCCAGATGGGTGCCGGGGCCGTAGGTGAGGAAGAAGTTCGGGAACCCCGGCACCATGATTCCGCGGTACGCATACGGCCGGTCGCCCCAGACGTCGCGAAGCTCGACACCGTCGCGGCCGGTGATCCGTAGTGGCCACAGCACCTCGGTCGCGCGAAAGCCGGTGGCGTACACAATGATATCGGCGGGCCGCTCCCGCCCGTCGGCGGTCACCACGCCCGTCGGCGTGATCCGCTCGATCGGCGTGCGGACCAGTTCCACGTTGTCTCTGCGCAGGGTTCGCAGCCACGTCCCGTCATCCTGCAACGTCCGTTTACCGGTCGCGGGATAGTCGGGCAGCACCTTGGCGAGCAGTTGGTCGTCGCAGTCGACCTGGCTTTGAATCCAGTCGGTGAACATCATCCGCGCGGCGGCATTGATGTCGCTGACCGCGTAGTCGCCCTGCTCGTAGCCGGGGTCGACGCGGGCGGCGTCGAGGCCCTTGTCGGCGCCGGGCCACAGCAGCAGGAAGCGGTACCAGCGGCTGTAGAACGGCAGGTGCTCCATTGCCCAGCGGGTGCCGTCGTCAACTTCCTTGTGGTACATCGGGTTCGGGAACATCCATTGCGCGGTGCGCTGGAAGACGTCGAGATGCGCGACCCGCTCGGCGATCGCGGGTGCGATCTGAAACCCGCTGGCGCCGGCGCCGATCAGCGCGACCCGCCGCCCGGTGACATCTACGCGGCGATCCCACGCCGCGGAGTGAAACGACGGGCCGTCGAAGGTGTCGGCGCCCTCGATGTCGGGCACCTGCGGCCGATTGAGTTGGCCGACAGCGCTGATGATCGCGCGGGCGGTGACCCTCGATACCCGACCGTCCTTGGAACGCAGAGCGACGGTCCAGATCCCGGCGGCGTCGTCCCAATCGGCGGAGATCACTTCGGTCTGCCAGCGGACGTGTGCGCCGATGCCGTGCTTGTCCATCACGTCGACGAAGTAGTCGCGCAGTTCCGGTTGTTCGGCGAAGTAGTGGCTCCACTTGTTGCTGGGTTCGAAGCTGTAGCAGTAGAAGTGGTTGGCCACGTCGACCCGTGCGCCCGGATAGGTGTTCTCCCACCAGGTTCCGCCTGGGCCGGCGTTCTTTTCGACGACCGTGAACGGAAGCCCGGCCTGTTTGAGCCGAACGGCGGCGAGCAAGCCCGACTCGCCGCAACCGATGACGAGCACGGGAAGCCCGGCTGCGGCATCCGGGTCGACGGGTTCAGGCCTGCGCGGATCGACGCCGTCGAGGTCGAGTTCCTCGGTGAGCAGCGGCAGATACTCCTCGCCGACCGGTTCGCATGCGGCCCAGTCCATCATCTGCTTGACGACGGACGCGCTCAGCGGCGCGGGTTCGGGGCATCCGCGGTCGCGGTAGGCGGTGATGACCTCCAGCGCCTCGACCCTCGCGCGGGCCTTGTCCTCCTCGGACATGAAGCCCTGCACCTCGTTGAGGAAAAGCCCGGCCTGGGCGTAGTCGCGGATGAAGCGCAGATCGCCGGTGATGTGCACGAGGCTGAGCAACAGGGTCGGCACGCTGACGTCTTCAAGCGCCTGTCGGATCTCGGCGGTCGGCGTGCTGAATGGCGTGCCCGCGTAGCGACTGCGCACGACGTGTCCTCCCTGACCGCGAAGGTCCGCGCTCTAATTACGGAACTTAAAGTAGCGTAATGGACGGAGCCGCGTCGTGCGGACATTTGCGTGGTCCGCGTTGCTCGGTTGGAGCCGGTAAGCTTCCAGCGGTCCCGCCCTCGTAGCTCAGGGGATAGAGCACGGCTCTCCTAAAGCCGGTGTCGCAGGTTCGAATCCTGCCGGGGGCACTGTCTGACCAGTACAGATACACGGCTGCACAAGATTTGCGCTACTAGATCGTGACTGAAGCACTGGCGGGTCGATGCGTCACCGACGGCGAATCCCGAAATAGCTTCCGAAGCTGATACGCGGGTTCGATTCAGTCATCATCCCCTACCGCGAAAAGCGCTCGCGTGGGCCTAGCTGGCAAGTCGCGCATCTAGGCTGGCGGGCGGGGTCATGCCAATCGCTAGGGTTTCCCGGCTGGACGGCTACAGGGGGTGCTGTGTTTCTTCGCGAGTATCTGTATGTGGATCTGGACAAAGTCAGAGGCATCTTGTCTCAGATTGAAGAGGGCGTTCCCGAGACGGCTCAGCAAGTAGAACGCATGGAAAAAGACGCGGAAGCGAGAAACAGGATGTTCGGCGGCGTGGGCCGTAAGTCTGTGGCTGAGGAATCCATAGAGAAAAGCCTCGGTGACTCTCTGTTCAAGCTCCTAGAAGATGCACTGGACTCTCTGCAAGTATTATCCGATATTTCGCAGGAATTGCAGACAAATGAAGGCTTTGAGGCTGTTCGCAGCCAATTGACTCCGGGTGCCGTCGTCCGAGTAACGGCGCCGGCGAGGTTATTTCACCCCGGGCAGTTGTCGCACGCGATGGTCGGAATCGGAACGGCGGCGACCGGCATGTACGATCTGCAAAATAGTTTTACTACACCAGAGCCGACCCTGCCGACGCCGGGCAAGAATCGTCAACAATCAGGAAAGGGACCCCGTAAATCACGGGCTAAACCGCTCCCGGAAACCGGTGCACCGGAAGACATTTTGTTCGGTCTGCCAGATGATATCCCGATGGTTGGGCCTAGAGATTTCCTAGTCGGAATGATCAGGTTTGTTCGGGGAATTTTCAGTGATGGTGTGCACGTTCACTTTCACCCGTTGGGCGACAGCGGGCCGGTGATCACGACGCGGCTTGAAACCGGGAGACGGTTCTTGGATTCGACGCCGGAGATATTGTTTTCACGGTATGGATTTCGACCGCAGGAATGGACAGTTGTGGGGACGGTCGGCCATTTGGGTGAGCTCGACACCGATAAACCGGATTTTGGTTTTCTTAGCGATTTCAATCGGTCAAGCATTGTTCAACTTGTCGCCGCCCTACTCCAACAAGCTGGCAACAGCGGCCTAATCGACCTACCGTCGGGCCTTGGCTTCTCCGTGGTTCCACTTGCCGTTTACCGTGCGATTGGTTGGGGAGGCGAGACGCCCACAATGCCGAGCCAAGCGCCGTCAGCGATCGAACCGGCCCGATAATTATCAGCCGCGATCCAGTTGCGCGGATCGACCGGGCGGCTCATCGCTTCAAGCGTTTACGTGACCGTACCTGGAATCCGTGGCGTTTTTCTGCCGCCCATAGGATGATCTACACCACCCCGCCCGTTTCGTGGCTCTGTGACCTACTGCGGCCCGTTTTTTGTACCGCCTGGGGGTGGCGAGACCTCCGCCGACGCCAGAATGGGGGCAACCTCGGCTGCCGTGAACCCCGCACCGAACAATTCCTTGCGTTTCTGCGAGTCGAGCATCGCCCAGCACTGCCGCGCCCGTCTCTTGCGGATGCGTTCAATGATCGCCAACCACGCGGCATGTTCATCCTCGGCGGGCTCGACAAATCGTCATTCGGGTAGTACAGCCGTCTGACGTAAGCCCGCTGTTTGCACGAATTGGAGCAGTAAAGGGCGTCCAGTCGGCTTGTGGTGAATCTGCTGTGACAGTATTTGCAATTGACGGTTCTTTTAAGATTTAAACCCCTTGACCTGCGTTTTTGACGGGTTTACGTAAACGGAGCGGGAAGAGAAGCTACAGACGTGTCGGACTTTTTCCGCTGGGAACTTTGGCGGCTCGCCCCCTATCCCCTTGTGCCACAACACTTTTCGGAAGTGGACGCAGGCTGACGGGGAACGTACGGCCTGCGCCCTTCAGTTCCGCACCGATGAAGCACAGCCCCCCGGAAGTGCACTGTTGAGGGGAAGTACGGAAGTCCCGATGGCCGCTCGGACCTGGCAGATCACGCGACCACCGCGACCACCGGGAGGATGCTCCGCACCGATTGGGTGAGCTTACCCGCGAGCCGCCCCGCGACGGCGACTGCGCCAGCTACCCGAGGCGAACGGTTGCACGATCTCCGACATTCCTTCACGGGTGCTACAACTTTCGGCGGGCGTTCACTTCATGCAGGTATCAAAGTGGTTAGGGCCATACGAAGTTCACGCTAACTTTCAATACCTATGGCGATTACATCTCTAGTGTCGAGGGTGGGAAAGCCGCGCCATTGGCTAGGCCGGTTGCCGTCGAACGCAAACAGACTGCCGCTGACAACGTCGTGCCGATCATTCGGCAGGCAAATCGGTAAGTGGCTTAGCGCGTCCGTCTAGCCATTGTTGAGCGCGTTTGCCTACGTCTATAACCGCGTCGGACAGTTCTTCCAGCGAGATCGAGTCGTCTAAGACGTTGGCAGTCCTTGCGTCCGGGTCAAGCCGCCGCATAGCCACCGCGATTGTTTTGCCATCCCTTTCAATCAATCTATCGACTGGCCCAACATATCTGTCAACAATGAGCAAGTTGCTGCTGGCGAAAAAATCGTCAAGGCGCGCGTCGAAGTGCTCAAAACCATTGCGCACCTTGCGTTGTTGTAGAATCGCCGGTATTCCGCCTTTTCCGTAACCAAGAGCTTTTCGAAGTTCTTTGCACCGTTTTACCATTCGCTCGTGCTGTTCCTGTTCTTCAGCGTTTACTGGGCACCTGCAACCATCTGGTCGACGAATACCTTGCGAAGGGACCAGTATCTTGGATATCAATGCGCCAGTAGTGAGCATTGACTGAGCCGCCAGGAACATTAGGTCGTCTCTGTCTATAACTGGCGCGCTCTGTGCTTCATAAAGCTGGGTAGCGCTATGATGCATTGCCCACGATTGAGCTACCAATTCATACATGAAGACCCGTATTTCTACCTCCTGCATTCGAGTCCTCCTAGAGCGCCACAATTTGCGTATACGTCCCAAGCGCGCAAACCGGTTGCCGCGCTTGTTCCACCAACTCGCCAACGAAAGCACCTAAGATAAGCATTTCAATCGTCAATCCCTGAAACACCCCATAGCGCGCGTTTAATGCGCCGCTTTCGGCGCTCGCGTTTTTGTTGTGCAACAACCTGGAGGAAAACACGCTCGAAATTTTTTCTGCCCTCTGGTGTTTGGAGTGAGCCAATCCACTCATGCGCAGTCTGTTCGTATACGGTACTCTCGCACTCTGGCACCTTTTGAGCGCGCGGCCAATACTCCAACTCTACAAGCCCGATGTAGCGTTTCAGATCGATAATGAAAAGTTGCGCGGCATCACGTCTTGTGTGATAGACGCTGGATTGCTCTGAGGTAAAGATATTGCCATAGGTTAGCAAGTACTCGCCGAGATGAGCAGCATTGTCGAACCGGGTATACCACGCGAGCGTATCGAGGGCATTTGCCATTGTGTCAACGTTAAGCGTCATATTCGGCGTGTAGAGCCGTATCTCTATTGCGTCCAAGAGGTCTTGCAGCGGGTTGGTCTCGCGGCTCGCCCATCTTCTAAATCCCGCGTCGGGTGTTTTATCGAACCATTCAAGACCCTGTTCTAGGCGTTGCAAGCGAACGTATTGGTCTAGCACACGCCAAGCGCCAACTATCTGCGCCCACTCGTCGCGGGTCTCGAAAAAGTTGATGTTTTGTCGGAGCGCGTTAACTGCGATTCGGAAATTCGATTCGATTTCCCTTACCTGTTTCATGTTGTCGCTGAGCTTGACATCGTCGGAGGTTCCAAGTACCTGATTCGCTGATCTCATGTATTCATTTATGGCAGCTGTAGTTTCGTCGTAATACTGCTTAATATCGCGCGCCTGGTTGACGATTAGTTCGTATCTTTCGTTTGAAGCGAATTCGTTGACAAGAGAGCGAAATGAATCCCAAGCCAGCGCTGATAATCGATTGACTCGATCAAGAGCCCCTTGCTGTTCGCGTTCGGCTGTGAAGCTGGCAAGTATGACGAGTGCAAATGGCGCGCCGATACAGAATCCGGTAACACCAGCAAGGATATTTGGTATGTAAGCGTGGCTATTCAACCAATCGGCTTGCAACCAACGCACGCTACCTAAGTCAAGCGATCCCAGTTTGAAACCAAACGCACCCAGATCGATGGCCCATAACGAAGCCAATAGAAGGAGGCCGAGAACAAAGAGCATGAGTAGGAACTTTTGGGTGGCGGGACTAAAATCCAATGCTGTCTGAACAGGTGACCAATCTTTGATCTTTCCGCGCCGTCGCCACAATAGCCAAAGTGCTATGACACCTAATGTGACGGAGAATATAACTGCATAGGGGCTTATGTGCTGCTGCCAGAACGTGTCGGCCGGTAACACGCGTCAACGCTAGCCGACCATCCAAAGGCATGGTTGATGGCGCGCCGATTCAACTCGCCGGCACACCCAGCAAACACGCGCCAACAGCAGGCCAACAGCAGCCACCAGCACGCCCGAACTGTTTGCGAAGGCCACCCGCTGAACTGCGAGGATAGCCGCTAGCGCTCGCGCTCAGGTTTGCCCGAATCGTTGAAAGTTCCTGGATAGCAACGGCTCTAGGGGACAGAATGAATACCCAGACCGTTTGAGAAATATGCGCTGAATGGTTTGCTGACCGACGTACCGTCGGATCTAAAATCCGCCCAGTGTCGGTTCGAGTCCGACTGAGGGCACTGATATTCGTGCAGTTCAGAGCGTCTTCGGCTCGAACGCATGCGCGGTCGGTGCCTGCCGGAAGGGCCTGCGTCAGCAGCCCACCGGAAAAACGGGCACGCCACGTTTGTCCTCGCGCAGCGTTCCGTCGTTTTCGATTTGGCTCAGTATCAGGCGGGGCCTGCGCGTTCAAATTGCTTCGCGAATTCCATCGCGGCTTTACGGCGGGCACGGTATGTCCGCTGCCACTCATGGGTACACACCCGGCATTCCCCGTTGACGTACCAATCACAGTGACCCTTGTGGCATGCCCGCATGGTTCTCCTTAGGCATAGGTTTTTGTGATAAAAGAATGGTTTCGTCTCAACCCTTAGGACGTTTTCGTGACGCTCTCGATTTCGGCTGCGCTCGGCGTTGTGAGGCTTCACGCAAGCCTCAGCACCGCACTGCACTCGCGAACGTCCGGTGGGCCACGTCAATGCCCGTGTCAGACACCAGTTGCAATGGCACTGGAACGGCGGCGACCGCTCAATTTCGCAGACCTCATAGGCACGGTGACCCGGTTCAAACTCGCAGAACCACTCGCCGCAGCCGTTATACATCGGCAACCCGCCGGCCGCGCCAGCGCCAACAGCGAGGCACGGTCCACCCGAATGAGTCGCGGTCCCACGCGGACCGCGATCAGCGAACCGTCTTGAATGCGTCGGCGCACCGATCGCTCGCTGACGTTCAGATAGGTGGCGGCCTGTTCCAGCGACGGCCATGCCGGGAGGCTGTCCGGGTCTGGCGGCTTCTGTTTCGTCTTACGCACTCTTGCAAGCTATCGCCGGATGGGCGGGTCGCCTAGTACGAAATCTGCCACACCGCAACACTTCTCAAATACGTGCTTCTATGATCCCTTTGCGCAGGTAGAGGCGTTGCCGCGTCATATTTTGTTAGCTATGAGCTAAAGTGGCCTCGGTCACTAGCTTTGACAACCGTTCCGCGATCACGGCATCCCGGCCCTCGGCGGTGTGCTGATACTTGAGTGCCATGATCGCCGTGCTGTGTCCTAGCCGGTGCATGAGTTCCGCTACGGTAGCACCGGATTGGGCTGCGAGTACCGCGCCGGTATGCCTCAAATCGTGCACCCGTAGGTGTGGCTTGCCGATCGCTGCGCGTGCCTTCACCCAATTGAGCCGGTACTGATCGTCTCGCATATGCCCGCCATCCTCACCGGGGAACAGCAGCGAGTCACTGCCCTTGTCGACGTGATTCTTTAAGTGCGCCTTGAGGATTGGACGAATATGCGGGGGCGCCGCAACATCGCGGATACCGGCGGAGGTTTTCGGCTCCCCGACATAGAACTTGCCCCCGCGATAGGTGACCGCCCGATGCACATGCAGCACCGCGCAATCGGCGCTCACGTCGCCCCTGCGAAGCTCCGAGGTCTCTCCCCACCGCAGACCACACCACGCCGCGAGCAAAACGCTGGCGTGCAACTCAGGCGGCATTTTGGCGGCAAGCTTGTCGACCTCGGCGGGTGTCAGAATGTCGATCTCGCGACGGCGCTTGGTCTGCATGGCTGCCCGTATCCGGCAGGGGTTCGCGTCTAGTACCTCATCCAGCACCGCCGTGGCACAGATGGCGTGCAACAGCGCGTAGGCATGCGCATTGCGGGTCTTGTGCTCACTGCCCAGACCGCTATGCCACTCGCGGATCTTGGCGGGTGTGAGTGTGACGATTTTGCCGTCGCCTAGCTCGGGCAGGATCAATCGGTTCAGCAGTGCCTCGTAGTGCAGGCGGGTGCGATCGCGGAGCTGGCGTTGCTCCAGCCATCGTGTCGCGTAGGTCCGCAGTGTGATGCCGTCGCTGCGTTCCACAGCGCCCCAAGTTTGAAGATCAATCTTCCGGCGCTCGATCGCTAGCCAGCCTTCGGCCTCACACTCGCTGGCGTAGGTGCGGGGAGCGTGGTGGAGCCTGCCATCCGGGCCGATGTAGGCGGCACTCCACCGCTTGGAGCGTTCCTGCCGTATCCGTCCGAATCCTCGTCGTCGTCGTGCCATTGCCCCCGATTCTTGCACAAATCTTGCACAACATCCCTGCCGGATATGTCCGCCTATGGTGCATCCTGCCGGAGTAACGACAACACCGAAACCCACAGCTCAAGGACTATTTTCGCATGTCAGCAAACTAGCCACCCCGACATACTCAGTCAGGTTCGAATCCTGCCGGGGGCACTCATGTGATGTCTCGGGACATCGTTGACAGATGTCCCGAGACATCATTTACATCTGGAGCCTGTTTTCGGGTGAGTTTCCGCATTTGACGCCGCGTGGTTGGTAGTCGCGGGTGGGGTCGAGGGTCAGTTTGCGGATGAGTTGGCCGGTGTCGCGGTGCAGGACGCGGATGTCGCGGTCGTTGATGAGCACGGTGACTTTGGTGCCGCGTAGGTGTTTGGACAGACCGATGTGGTGTAGGCGGCTGTTGTAGCGGATGGTGATGACCCCGCCGGCGTCGATCCTGTCGTGGCGTACCCGGTAGTGCGGTGGGATCTGGTACCCGCTGGGGAAGGCCTTGGGTCGGTCGTTGAATGCCTCGAGGGGTGTGCGGCGTCCTAGCGCCCGGTGGGATCGGACGGTGTTGTAGTAGTCGAGGAAATCGTCGATCTGGTACTGCAGTTCGTCGATGGTGGCTGCCGGGGGCAGGGCCCGTAGGTGTTTTTTGAGGGTTTGGTGGAAGCGTTCGACCTTGCCGCAGGTCTGGGGGTGATAGGGGCGGGAGCGGCTGTATTTGATGCCGAGTTCACCGAGCATGATTTCCAGGGCAGTGCGTCCGGCGCCGCGTTGTTTGGCGGTGAAGATGGCGCCGTTGTCGGTGAGCGCGCCCGCTGGTGTGCCCCATTGGGTGATGGCCGCGGTGACGGTGTCGACGACGTCGGCGCCGGTGGTGACGGGGCGGGCGGTGCTGGCCAGGACCACACGGGAGTGGTCGTCGAGCATGTCGAGGATTTCCACCGCGGTGTCATCGGCCAGGCGCCAATGGGTGACATCGGCTTGCCATAACTGGTTGGGCTGTTCGGCGCAGAAGCGTTTCCACGACGAGCGGGGCCGTTTTTGGGGCTGCGGGGCGACGAACCCGCGGCGCGTCAGGATGCGCCAGATCGTCGATACTGCAGGCGCTTTGGTGACGGCGGGGTCGCGGGTGAGGTGTTCGGCGATGGTGGCCGCGCCGGCGTCGTAGCCCTGTTTGTCCAGGGTTTTGCGTAACCGCATGATCTTGTCTTCGACGGTGGCGTCGATGGCCTGGGGACTGTGGTGTGGGCGGCGCGAGTGCGGTTCGAACGCCGCGGCGCCTTCGGACTCGTAGCGTTTGACTAGTTGCTGGACCCAGGTGCGCGAGACGTCGTAGTCGCGGGCGACTTCGCTTTTGCTGCGTCCCTGCACTACGACGGCGGTGATGACGAGCTGCGCCTTTGACATGGCCGGCCTCCCACGACAGCTGAGATGCCAACTATGTCCCGAGACACCTGCCAACTATGTCGTGAAACCAGACACTGCCGGGGGCACTCATTTCCCTGTATTAGTGCGGTTGAGGCTTGACATTTCGGCTTCGGGTGATGGCTGACAGTGTTTCGGCTGATGGTTGACAGTTGCTTCGGCTGATCCTTGACACTCCCTAGATGAGGGAGTTAAGCGTGGCCGAGCAGCGGTATCAGGCCGTGTTGGCCGTGATCAGCGATGGTTTGTCGATCTCGCACGTGGCGCGGAAGGTTGGGGTGTCGCGGCAGACGCTGCACTCCTGGTTGGCCCGTTATGAGGCCGAGGGCCTCGATGGGCTGCTGGCCCTCAGGGCACCGTCGTGCCGGTGGCTCCGCCGGACTCGAATCCGGGCGTGTCGAGGATGTCCTGTTCAACGCAGCCTGCGCTTCCGCTGACACCGGTGCACTGGGGCAATTGTTGCCCGCCATTGGGCCCGCCAACCGACGGTGTGAGGAACGGAACGCAGGCTGAGGTGAACGCGTCCACATGTTCACCGGACGGGCAGGCCGCGGTCGTGAGGGGATCGGGACCGGAAAACGCGGCAACCATCGGGGTGATGGCAATCGCAGCGGCAACGCCGCCCGCGAGAATCAACCGACGCACCGGAAAATCGGCAATCGCCATTTCGCGCATCCTTTCTGTGCTGATGATCTTAGTGGAAAGCCTATGACGGACAGAGAGATTCGCACATATCACAAATTGCATCGCGTAGAGCAGCGCCTGGCACCCGCGCTAACAAGTACGCTGACCGAAGGGATGTGCGGCAGCGCCTCGCGTCATTTCGGTTGCGGCTGTAGGGAGTTGGGCGATCCGCCACCGTGCCGGTACAGGCGCCACTTCGTGGCGATACTGTCGCGGGGCGGGTATCACGAGTGGTTGCGGATCACCGGCAGGGCGCCGGCGTTCGCGCAGGCCATCTGAGTATTCTGGGCCTCCTTATTGAGCTCGGTTGCCGCATTATTCAGGGTGTCGCCGTTGCCGCGAACTCCCATGATCACCACCAGCTTCGCGGCGTGCAATGACCACGATCGCATCGGATCCGCGATCTCCGGCTGCAGACCAGGCGTCGACGACGCGCTCAACGCCTCACCGGCTGCTTTCCGCAGAGCAGTTCGACCGTCCACATTATCGCCGCGGACTGCCGGATCCCGGTAGTCCACCTGTGCACCGTCACCGGCGATCGAGTAAGCGAAATCGTTGTAATACTTGGAGGAGAACTGCAGGGCCCCGGCCCACTGCCGGCAGGCCGCGTTCGCCGGTACCGCGGCGCCCTCTCCGCCAGGCGCAACGACAGGTGCTGGCCTTGGCGCCGGCTCCGGAGCCGGCGGTTCGGGTTGTGCGGATGCAATCGTCGCGCCGCTCAGCGTGAGGCCAAACGCGATGAGTGATCCAGCCAGCGTTCGCCCACCGACATGTGATGCCGTCATGCAGTCCTCCGAGTCTGGTAGGGCCTGAGGTCCGGAAGGCCGCGTCAACATCGGGCTTTCACGGTCAGGTTCGCAAAGTCCTTGGCGCGTGTGATCGTCGGCTCGACGCATGACGGGATCGTGAACGGACGCCGAACACCGGATGCCTACAAGGCGGCCATTGGATTCCGAAGATGTTGAGCGGTAACTAAATTGGTGCATCAGAAGCCTGTCGGGTGACGACCACAGCGTTGTGGGGAGCCGAGCCGCCAGCTAGATGAGAACCCGGTAAGAAGTGTTGGCCGTCCGTTCACCGCTTGGATACCGGGCGCCTGAATGATTCCCCGCGACATCTCCACGGATGCCGATGACGAGAGGCTCAACCCACCATGGTGAATCGCTTTGCTGTCCTGACTGCCGCCTGCACGCTGATCGCGGTCGGCACGACGCCGTACGCTTCGGCGCAACCGGCGCCGCCGCCGGATCCCCGGGTACAGCCGGTCGCCAATCCCGTACCACCCCCGCCGCCGGGTGGCGCGGTACCGTCCGGGCCCACGGGAACCTTGGATACACCCGACGGCTGGCATGTCGAGGTATCTGCCCGTGACGAAACCCAACTCCCCGTCGCGCCGCTGACGACCGCAGTGTCGTCGCGTGAGTATCTGGTCGGCGGCACGTTCGTCGGGAAGGTCACAGGCTCTGGAGCGACCGAACTGAAGGGCGGGACGTTGGTGGCCGGGTATCAGATCGGCTGCGGGATCTTGGCGGATGAAATTGGAATCGAGCCCGAGGGCGCAATTGGCGTCGCCCTACCGGTGCCAGCCATTGACGCCGAGATCGGCCTCGGCGGAGCCATAGACCTTCTCCCGGGTGAAGTGACCGTCGTTGACGTCGCCGAGAAGGAGTTCGAAGGCACCGAAACACGAGTCACCATTACCGGTTTGCGCGTCAAGTTCGACCGATGCGCTGGACAGTCGTTCATACGGTCGTTCGCGACGCTGTCTGTCTCGACCGAAGACACCGAGGATGTCATCACGTACCTCGGTGTCACCAAGGTCGTTTGATGCCGGCGATTCACAGCGCTTCGTCATGGGTGACGACGCGTCAAGGTGAGCGCGCCGCGCGCCAGTAGCGGCCGAGGCGTGAGCGCACGAATTGTCTTCTGCCAGTGAACCGATTGGCCACCGAGGCCCCAAGATCCCACAGGAAAGCTGCCGTGATACTTCAATCGAGAGGCCCACAACACACCATGTTTCATCGTTTTGCCATCCTGGCTGCCATTTGCATGCTGTCCCCGATGGGGGCGGCGCCGCTTGCCGGGGCGCAACCCCTGCCGCCGCCGCCCGGGCCGGCGGGGCAGCCGCCGCCGGACACCGGGGCCGTCGCGTCCAGTCCCCCGGCCGTCGTGACGACCCCTGACGGCTGGACCTTGACGGTAACCGCGCAGAACGAGACCCAGCTGCCGGTGGCGCCACTGACGACCGCGACGTCGTCCCGCGAATACCTAGCGGCCGGCACGTTCACCGGGAAGATAGACGGTTCTGGTGGCACGGAGCTGGACGGCGGAAAGATGGTCGTCGGGTATCAGATCGGCTGCGGCATCAACCTGGACAAGGTCACGTTGGGTGGCGGCATCGGCCTAGGCGGGATCGACTTCTTTCCCACACCGGATATTTTCCAGGAAGAACCTGAGGTCGGCCTCGACATCGGCGGCTCGATAGAGGTTGTGCTCCTGCCCGGCGAGGTGGAAGACGTTGAGGTGGTCGAAAAGGAATTCAGCGGCACAACTACGCGCGTCACCCTCAAGGACGTCCACGTCACGATCGACGGCTGCGTCGGTCAGTCGTTCCTGCGCTCGTTCGCGGTATTGACGAGTTCGACCACGGACACCGACGACATCGTCGCTTACTACGGGGTCACGAAGGCCGTCTGAGATCAGTATCCAGTCGAGATCGTGGGTGGCATGCAGCCATTCGAACAAAAGGAGACGTCAGCCGTGAGTATCCACGCTCGTATGACCGTGACCAGAGACGTGGTCGCGAGCATCGCGGTAGCCGGCGCGCTCGCCGCGGCGGCGGTCGCTTCCCCGGCGACTGCCGGCGCGGAGCCTCCCCCCGCACCACCCGTCGGTCCGGCGGTTCCCGCACCGCCGCCCGCGCCTCCCGGCCCGCTGGCCCCCATGGTTGGCATGCCGTTGGCGCAGAACGGCTCCCTCATGCCCGCGTTACCCGCCGACCCGAGCCAATATCTGCTCGGCCAGAATCCGCTGCCCTCGGCGCCGGGAGGACCGCCCGCCACACCGCCGAACCTTCGCTTTCCCAACAACGCCTACTTGCTGCCGCAGTACATGGAGCCCTCCGCGCCCGGAGAGGGGACGATGTTCGACGTGGCGCCGGGCGCCGAGAATGCGAACATCTCCGACTTCGACTACATGAGGCGGCTCTGGCACCTCTACCAGGGCGGCTATCTGAAGGGCAGTCTGCTGGGCCAGATGCCACAGGATCAGCTGGGTGCGCCGCTGCCGGGTACGGCGCCACCTCCCGGGACCAATATTCCGCCGGGGCTTACGCTTTCGGGGCCTCAGGGGCCACCAGTGCCGCATGAAGCGGTACCGCCGGCGCCGCCTCCCCCGCTGCCGTAGCGCTACCGGCGGTGGCCTATTGCTCGGCGCCGTGACGGGTATCGATGACGCGCTGAGCGATGTCGGCCAGTTTGACGTTGCTGTCCTGCGAGAGCTGCTTGAGCATCTCGAACGCCCGCATCTCGTCGACGCCGTAGCGTTCCATGATGATGCCCTTGGCCTGACCGATGCGATCCCGCGTGGACATCGCGGACTTGAGCTGCTCCCCTTCCCGGCTGGCCAGTAACGCGGCGGCGGCATGCGCGGCGAGGATCGCGCCGATCGTCTCGTCGTCGGCGTCGAAGGCGCGTGGCTTGGTGCTGAACATGTTGAGCGCCCCGGCGGTGCGCTCGGCCGTGTAGAGCTTGACCGACAGACCACTGAATATGTTGCGCTCGACCGCGGCGGCGGCGTATCGCGGCCAGCGCTCTTCGGATCGGAAGTCGTCGGTGCGCAGGATCGACTCGTTGAGGGCCGCCTGCACGCACGGCCCCTCACCGAACTGCATCTGGAGTTCGTCGAGCTCGTGAGGCAAATCCGAGGTGCCCGCGAGCGATTCGAACTTGCCTCCGCGGGCGACGAGCAGCACGCCGACTGTGTCCGCACCCGGGATCAGTTCTTTCGCCGTCGCGGTGACGTCCTCCAGCACCTGGTCCACGGTGCGCGGCGGAGCAGAGGCCCGCGCCAACTCGGCCATCCGCTCGGCCAGTTCGTGGGTTCGGGGCTGCACCATATGTTGAAGTCTTCCCTTCCCCGTCCTGCCCTACACGAATGTTTGCCGTTTTGGGCAGTGGGCACGTCCTACCCAAGCATGTGTGACGGTCGACCGTTACCCGTGCTGAGGTCTCGTCGGTTCAGACAGGAGCCGGCGGGGCCGCCCTACGGCGCCAGCCCCACTGCCCGGTTCTCGGCGTCACGAGGATCGCCGACGATTCGACCTGAACCTTCCGCTGTCACAACGGATTCGATCTGAGCATCTGCCGTGGACGTGTCGGGGGTGAGCTGCAACCTCGGGTGACACCGGCACTGCGGCTCCGGCGCGCGCGCAGCCCCGAGGGACGAAAAACTTGGGCAAAAAATCTGGCACTCTCCGATGCCGAGTGCTAAACTCGCAGGTGCACAGTGATTTGGCTGCCCGCCAGGGTGGCGGGCTCTGGATGACATAGGAGGTGAATTGCTGTGCTTCGCTTTGATCCGTTCAGTGAACTAGATGCTCTGACCCGGGGCCTGCTGACCAACCAGACCGGATCAAATCGTTCGCCCCGGTTCATGCCGATGGATCTCTGCAAGATCGACGACCATTACCTGTTGACCGCCGATCTGCCCGGTATCGACCCCGGCTCGGTGGATGTCAGCGTCGACAACGGAACGCTGACCATCTCCGCGCATCGCACGGCACGGTCCGACGAGGGCGTGCAGTGGCTGGCCAACGAGAGGTTCTTCGGCACCTACCGCAGGCAACTGTCCCTCGGCGAAGGCATTGACGCATCGGCCATCTCGGCGACCTATGAGAACGGTGTGCTGAGCGTGACCATCCCGATGGCCGAACGCGCCAAGCCGCGCAAGATCGACGTCGCCCATGGCGGCGGGCAGAAGTCGATCGAGACCACGACCGTCGAAGCCGGGTAGGCCACCTCACCGAAACTGCGGGCAGGTCGCGATCTGTCCGCAGTTTCGGCATGCCTGCAGCCGGGCGCCAACCCAGTCACGCGGTTCGGGCGACCGGCGACCACGTGCTCACCATCGTCCACACCGAGAGGAACGCCGCGACAGCCGCGACGGCCACGCCGAGGTAGAGGCCGTAGCCCGCAGAGACCGGCGGATACACGTAGAGCCGGTAATACCACACCGTCAGCACCACCAGCAGGACCGAAATCGACAGCGCTGCAGTCGATGCCAGCCGAGCCGAGAACCCACGCGCCGACATGGCGCCGGCGACGATCAGCATCGAGGCCAGCAGCGCGATGAGCTGTCCGACGCCGAAACCGGGTGCCGGCCCGGGCAGCTCGCCGACGACCCCACCGATCGCGCTGATGCGCGCGCCGTTCGAGGTCAACCACGGTAGCCATGCGCTCACCGATACGATCGCCCCACACAGCGCGACCAGCCATCCGGGACGCAGGCGCGACATCCCTCGAGCCTATCGGGTGTGTCAGGGGCGATCCGATCTCTACTGTGGAGTGTCCGACCGCGAAAAGGCAGGTACTGGGGATGACCGATCTTCCGGACTGGGCACGCCGCCTCGACCTGGCCCCCCACCCGGAGGGCGGCTGGTTCAAAGAGACCTGGCGCAGCGACCTGACCGTGCCGCAATCCGCGCTTCCGCCGGACTACACCGGTCCGCGCAACGCGGGCACCGCGATCCTGTTCCTGCTCATGCCGGGCCAGCAATCGGCCTGGCACACGGTGCGCAGCGCCGAACTGTGGCTCTACCACTCGGGAAGCCCGTTGCTGTTGGAGGTCGGCGTCGAGCAACAGAGTGCGGCAACACATCTGCTCGGCGCCGACATCGTGGCCGGTGAGCAACCGCAGTTCGTCGTGCCGCCGGGGCACTGGCAGCGCGCCCGCCCCCGCGACGACGAGCCGAGCCTGGTCAGCTGCGTAGTGGTGCCGGGCTTCGATTTCGCCGACTTCGCCCTGGCCGCTCCCAGCGGCTGAGCACGCCGAGCGCTACCTTATTGTGACCTTATATAAGCCTTATTTTTCTTAGAAATGGGTGTACGGTGGGTCCACGCGTGCGCGGCAGCGACGGAAGGAGCCCGACATGGATCACGAACCCGAACGGATCGTCCTGGTCACCGGCGGCTCGAGGGGCCTCGGCGCGCGGGTCGCGCGGCAGCTCGGCAGCGCCGACACCCACGTCGTCGTGACCCGCGACATCTCCGATGAGTTCGAGTCCGCGGAGGTGATCGAGGCGGTCGCGGAACGCTTCGGCCGGTTGGACACCTTGATCCTCAACTCGTCGGATGCGCTGGACACGGGCGCCGACCCCGCTTGCGCGATGCGCCTCAACCGTGATGCACAACGGCGACTGGCCCTGGCGGCGCTGCCGCTGATGCCGGTTGGCGGACGGATTGTCTTCGTCACCAGCCATCAGGCCCACTTCTTCCCCGACAAGGCGGTTCCCAAGGGTTATACGGCCGTCGCTGCGAGCATGCGGGCCGGCGAAACCGCCTTGCTCACAAGGCGTTCAGAGTTCCGCCGGGCCGGCGTGCAGCTCACCGTGGTGTCGGGCGACATGAGCCATATGACCTTCGCCGACGCCGTCGTCGACGCGGCCACCACCCCGAACCCCGCAAGCATCGTGTTCGTGGGCAGGGCCGACTATCTCATGACCGCCTGACGGTCACTGAAGCGACGACAGGTTGAACGCGGCGCCCGTCGAATCCGTGACCGCGGCCAACCGGCCGTAGGGGGTGTCCTCGGCGTCGCGGATCACGCTGCCGCCGTTGTCGAGCACCAACTGCACGGTCTTGTCGACGTCATCGGTGCCCAGGAAGAAGTTCCAGTTCGACGGCTCGCCCTCGCACAGGAAGGCGGTGCCGTCCATCAGGCCGAGCAACGCTTCACCGCCGAAGACGGCTGTGCTGTAGCGGAATTCGTCGGTGTCGGACACCGTCTCGATCTGCCAGCCGAACACGTCGCGGTAGAACTGCTGCGACTTGGCGTAGTCACGGCCGGTCCACTGGAAGTAGACGGGTGCGCCGTGCTCGTTGACCAGCTCGAAGCCAAGGTGCCCGGTCGGCTGCCACAGCCCGAAGAACGCGCCGCTGGGGTCGGACAACATGCCCATCCAGCCCTTGTCCTTGACCTCCATCGGCTCGGCGGGCGCCCCGCACGTGATGGCGCCGGCGGCCATCGCCTTGTCGAGCGTCGCCTTGACGTCGGTGGTGTGGAAGTAGGTGCTCCAACCGTCCGGGCTGTTCCATTGCGGGTCGTTGGCCATCATGCCGGCGACCGGCCTGCCGTCTTTGGACGCGTTGATGTAGCCGCCGTATTCGGGGCCCGCCGACTCGAATGTCCAGCCGAACACCGCGGTGTAGAAAGCCTGCGAACGCTCGACGTCCGAGGACGCCAGGTCGATCCAGGTCGGCGCGCCCACAGGGGCGGAATTACGGACGGGCACAACGGTCTCCTTCAGTCGGTGGTGGGTCGTTCACCGATGCAGACCACCGCCGGCTGCAAAACTCATCGCCTGACCCGAGCAGACGCAAAGTGCCCGAAAAAGTGCCGAGAATTGAGCACTTCACGTCTTCTCGCGCTCAAGAAGTGACCCCGAGTACCCGCAGCGCATTGTCCTTGTAGACCAGCGGCACCACCGCCGAGTCGATGTCGAGGGTGTCGAAGTCGCGGCGCCACCGATCGATTCGGATGTACGGAAAGTCGGGGCCGAACAACACCTTCGTGCGCAGTTGCCTGCTCATCGCCCGCACCAGCTGCGGCGGGAAGTACTTCGGGCTCCAGCCGGACAGATCGATGTACACGTTGGCCTTGTGCGTGGCGATCGCGATCTGCGAGTCCACCCACGGCACCGCGGGGTGGGCCATCACGATCGTCAACTCCGAGAAGTCGGCGGCGACGTCGTCGAGCAGCATCGGGTCGGAGTAGCGCAGCTTGATGCGGTGCCCGCCGGGCAGCCCCGAGCCCATCCCGGTCTGGCCGGTGTGGAACAGCGCGGGCACACCGGCTTCGGTGATCGCCTCGTAGATCGGATAGAAGCGACGGTCGTTTGGCTCGAACGCCTGCATGCTCGGATGAAACTTGAAGCCCTTCACCCCGTAGTCGCGGACCAGCTCGTGTACGCGGTGCACCGCCCGGCGCTCGTGCCACGGGTCGACGCTGCCGAACGGGATCAGCACATCGTTGTTGCGCGCCGCACCAGCGACGAGGTCCTCGATCGAGTTCGGGGCATGGCGCATCGCGGTTCGCGCGTCGATGGTGAACACCACCGCGGCGGTGTTGTGCCGGCGATACAGGTCGGCGATCGCATCGACGCCGGCCATCGCGCCCGGCGGCATCTTGAAGTACTTCTCCGTCGCTTCGACGAGGTCGTCGACGTAGGCCTTGTGGCCGTGGCCGTCGATCTCGACGTGGGTGTGGATGTCGATCGCTGCGATGCGGTCGAAATCGACGCCGTATTCGTACTTCTGGCCGCGTACCGTCACCTACGTGACGATATATGCGCTGAACCTCTTCGACATCGCCGATCGCGACGAGTACCTCGCCTACTCGAAGCGCTCACCACAGGAGGTTGCCAAGCACGGCGGTCGCGTCGTCGCCCTCGGACAGTTCCGGGAGGCGGTCGTGGGTGACATCGAACCGCGCAAGGTGCTGATCCTCGTCGAATGGGACTCAAAGGACGCCTTCGACAGCTACCGCGACGATCCCGACCTGGCGGACCTGCACCCGCATCGCGAGGACGGGTCGTCGTCGTACGTCTGGCACCTGTTCGATCGCCTGGACGATCTGCGGCCGCTGCTCAAACCGTAACCACGCCGAATGTGCAGCTGGCGACGGAAATAGGCCGAAATCCGTCGCAGACCGCACAATCGGCGAAGGACCGCGTCTTATCCGGCCGCCGCCTCCGGCGCGTAACCCAATGCGGCCTTGACTTCCAGGAACTCGTCGAACCCGAAGTGGCCCCACTCGCGCCCGTTGCCGCTGCGCTTGTAGCCGCCGAACGGCGCGTTCATGTCGAACCCGTGGTTGATCGCCACCGACCCGGCGCGGATCCGGCGCGCCACCGTACGAGCCTTCTCCAGGTCGGCGCCCGAAACATAGCCGGCCAGACCGTATTCCGTGTCGTTGGCGATCTCGACCGCTTGGTCCAGGTCGTCGTAGCCGAGGATGCACAGCACCGGGCCGAAGATCTCCTCGCGGGCGATCGTCATGTCGTTGGTGACGTTGGCGAACACCGTCGGCTTGACGTAGTAGCCGTTCTCCAGCCCGTCGGGGCGTCCGCAGCCGCCGACGACGACGGTGGCGCCCTCGTCGATGCCCTTCTGGATCAGCCCCTGGATCTTGTCGAACTGCGCCTTGGACGCGACCGGCCCGATCGCGGTCTTGTCGTCCGGGTCGCCGACCTTCACCGCACTCGCGACCTCGCGGGCGATCGCCATCGCCTCCTCCATGCGGGAGTTCGGCACCAGCATCCGTGACGGCGCGTTACAGCTCTGGCCGCTGTTCATCATCATCACCGAGACGCCCGCGGTCACGCTCTTGGCGAAGTCGTCGTCGTCGAGCACGATGTTCGGGCTCTTGCCGCCGAGTTCCTGCGTCACCCGCTTCACCGTCAGCGCGGCGTTCTTCGCGACGTCGACACCTGCTCTAGTCGACCCGGTGAACGACACCATGTCGATGTCGGGGTGGCTCGACAGCGCCGCGCCCACACCCGGACCGTCGCCGTAGACCAGGTTGTACACGCCCGCGGGAACGCCTGCCGCGTCGATGATCTCGGTGAAGATCTGCGCGCTGTAGGGCGCCACCTCCGATGGCTTGAGCACCATCGTGCAGCCGGTGGCCAGCGCCGGGAAGACCTTGCACGCGATCTGGTTGATCGGCCAGTTCCAGGGCGTGATCAGGCCGCAGACACCGATCGGTTCCTTGACCACCAGCGTGGCGCCGTGCTGCTCCTCGAACTCGAAGTTCTTCAGCGCATCGATCGCGGTGGCCAGGTGGCCGAGTCCGAGGTTGACCTGAGGCCCGGCCGCCAATGAGGCCGGTGCACCCATCTCCTCGTTGACCGCGTCGGCGAGGTCGGCTGCCCGCTTCTGGTACTCGCCCATGATCGCCTGCAGCACGTCGAGGCGTTCCTCACGGCTGGTCTGCGACCACGTCCCGAACGCGCGGCGCGCCGCCTGCACCGCCACGTCGACGTCGGCCGAGGAACCGATCGCGATCTTGCCGGACACTTTTTCCGTGGTCGGGTTGTCGACCTCGAGGGTGTTGGGCCGAACCGGGTCGACCCATTGACCGTCGATGTAGAACTTCAGATATTCGCGCATGGCTTGAGCCTTCCCTACTTTCCGCGCTACTGGGTGCCTTCTGCATACCAGGTGCGGAATCGGTCGTATTTGGGCATCTCCTCGGAGTTCGCCGTCGGGTCGATGCACACATGCACCACACCGACTTTGCCGCTGGCGTAGGCACGGGCGATCGCCGGGCCGATCTCCTCCTCCTTCTCGACGTACTCGCCGTGGCAACCGAAGCCCTCGGCGATCTTGTCCATCCGGACGTCCTTGCTCCAGTGCACGCCGGGCTGAGGAGACGGCTGTTCGAACGTGCGCTTGTACACCCCCACCTCGAGCCCCCACTGGTGGTCGACGCCGACCACGCACACCAGCGGCAAGTTCTGCCGCGCCGCGGTCTCCAGCTCCGCGATGTGGAACAGGAACGCCGAGTCACTGGTCAGCAACATGACCGGACGCTTGCCGCCCTCGGCGACCGAGGCGCCGACGGCGTACGGCAGGCCGGTGCCGAGGTGGCCGAAATTCTGGTTCCAGATCACGTCGCGCGGCTTGGACTGCGAGTAGGTCCACTGGAAGATCACGGTCGCGCCGCCATCGCGCACCATGATGCCGTCGGAGAGTTCGGCGAACGCCTTGGTCGCCTCGACGACGTAGCGCGCCGGGTGCACCGGGGTGCGTCCGGTCGGCGCCTCCTCCGCCACCCGCGCCAGCTCGGCGGCGTCCGACTTGATCAGGGCTTCGAGGTTGGCCGACGGTGCGCGCGGGGTATCGCGCAACGCCTCGACGAGCTGAGGCACCACGCCGCGCAGGTCACCGACGAGCGCCACGTCGACGGGCCGGTTCACGCCGATGGCGGTCGGGTCCTGCTCGACGTACACCCACTTGCGGTTGGCATCGTTGCCGGCCCAATGCTGGGTCCGGCCGTAGTGCATCGGCTCGCCGAGTTCGGTACCCAGCGCGACGCACAGATCGGAACCCTCGACCGCCTCGTTGGCGGCCGGGGAGAACAAGTAGGGGAACGTGCGCTCGGCCAGTCCCGGGATGAACGACGTGCCACCGGACGTCTGGATCACGGGGCAGGCCATCAGCTCAGCCAGCTCCTTGACCTCCTGCTGCGTGCGGGAGGTGTGCACGCCGTGACCGACCAGCAGGATCGGGCTCTCGGCCTCGCGGATCAGCCTGGCGGCCTCGGCGACCTCACGCTCCCCCGCGCCCTGATTGACGAGGCGATACCTGTTCGGCGGCAAGACTTCCGGAAGGTCGAGCTCTTCGAGGATGACGTGCGACGGGAACTCGACGTAGGACGGGCCCGGCGTGCCTGACATCGCCCGGCGGATCGCCTCGTGGATGATCTCGTCGGTCTGATCGGCGTACTCGATGGAGCTGCTGTACTTCACGGACGGCGCGAACAAGCCCTCCTGTTGCACGAACTGGATCCGGCCGCGGCGCACCCGGCGCTCGGTGATGCGCGCCCGCTGTCCGCCCAGGAAGATCACCGGCGAGTTCTCCACCAGAGCGCACATCATGGCTCCGGCGATGTTGGCCACACCGGGTCCCAGCGTTCCGATGCACAGACCGGGCTTGCCCGTCATCCGCGACGCCGCCTCGGCCATGAAGCCGGCGCTCAGCTCGTGGTGCGGCGCCACGACCGACCAGCCCCGCGCTTCGGCCTCGGAGAACATGTGCACGAAGTTGGGATCCGGGATGCCGAACAGCGTGTTGACACCCTCGGCCTCGAAGAGGTCCAGAATGCGCTTGTATACGGGTAGGCCCACGTGAAACTCCTTGATTTCTCTACAGATAGCGTTGTGCTAGTCGTCTACGGTGTGCTGCCGGCGAGCCGAACAGCGAACGGTTGAGCGCGGCGCGCTTCAGGTACACGTGGATTCCGCTCTCCCACGTGTATCCGATGCCGCCGTGCAGTTGCATGGCCTTGCCGGCGATGTCGACGGCCGCCGCGCAGGCGTGCGCCTTGGCCATCGAGGCGGCTACGCCTGCGTCGGACCGGTTCTCGGCGATGGATTGCACGGCGGCGCCGACGAGTTGCCGGGACACCGCGACGGCGACCAGCATGTCGGCGCAGGCGTGCTTGACGGCCTGGAATGACCCGATGGCTCTGCCGAATTGGTGGCGCACCTTGGTGTAGCCGACGGTCGCGTCGAGCATGGCCTCGCTCAGACCGAGGCTGTCGCAGGCGATCGCGACGGCGGCGCGGTCGTGTAGCCGCTGCACTGCGGCATGGGGATCCCCGGCGAACGGCAGCAGATCGATGAGCTGTGCGTCCGGCGGCACCGCGGCCAGGCTGCGTGTCTCGTCGACCACTGGCCGCGGCGCGGCCGGTACGTCGGTCACGCCGACACCGCGGTCGGTCACCATCAGGATCCGGTCGGCGCCCTCGGCGTCGGGCACGAAGTCGTACGGGCCGAGCGCGACGGCCACCCTGGTGTCGCCATTGGCAATATCAATGAGCAGGCTGTCTCGGATATCGCTGGGCTGCAACGTGTTCAGGGTGCCGACGGCCAGCACCGCGCTACCGAGGTAGCTGGTTGCGCTCGCGGCACGGCCGATCTCCGCGCAGACGACGGCGGTTTCGGCGAACGATGCGCCGCCGCCACCGAACTGCTCGGGCACCTCGAGCCCGACCCAGCCCGCGTCCACCAATGTCGACCATGGCACGCGGCGGTCCTTGGCGAGCAGATCGCCCGCCACGGAGCGCAGTTCGTCGTGGAACTCGGCGAATTCGGAGGTCATCAGGCTCCAGCCGATTCTCGCGGTAACACAAGGTCCCGCTCGGGCATCGGTTCCCGGGGCAGGCCGAGGCCTCGCTCGCCGATGATCGTGCGCTGGATCTCGCTCGCACCGCCGGGGATGGTCCACTCCCAGGACCCGACGAAGTCGAGCACCCAGGCGCCTGACTCCCAACCGCTCGACATCGGCTTGGCCAATTCCGTGTGGGCGGCCAATCCGCCGATCTCCGCGCCGAAGTCGGTCATGCGTTGCAGCAGTTCGCTGTAGAACAGTTTGACGATCGACGCGTCCGCTGGTCCTGGTTCGCCGCGCTCTGGGTTTTCGGCGGACTCGACCAGCTTTCGGCACAGCCCGCGCAGGCCGGTGATCTCGATCTCGAACTGCGCGAGCCGGTCGGCCACCACGGGGTCGTCGACCGGCGCACTTTGCGCCAGCCATCGGAATCCCGCATTGCCGAGTCGCTCAGCGAGTTCGAGCATCGTCATGCCGCGTTCAGCGCCGAGCGTGGCCTGGGCGACCTGCCAGCCGGCGTTCTCCTCGCCGACCAGGTTGGCGGCCGGAATCGAGACGTCGTTGAGGAAGATCTCGCAGAAGTGCGAGTCGCCGACCGCGTTGCGGATGGGCCGAACCTCCACCCCCGGCGTGGTCATGTCGAGCAGGAAGTACGAGATGCCTTTGCGCTTGGGCGCATTCGGATCGGTGCGGGCCAGCAGCAGGCACCAATCGGCATGTTTGCCGCCACTGGCCCAGAGCTTCTGCCCGTTGATGACGTAGCAGTCGCCCTCCTTTCGGGCCGTGGTGCGCAGGCTCGCCAGGTCGGAGCCGGCCTCGGGTTCGGAGAAGCCCTGCACCCAGATCTCGCCGTCGAGGATCGCGGGAAGGTGCCGGCGCCGTTGCTCCTCGGTACCCGCGACCAGCAGCGTCGACGCGGCGTGATGAATGCCGACGAAAGCGAGGACCAGTCGCGGCGCGTCGTGCGCGGCCAACTCCTGATACAGCACCACCTGCTCGGCCACCGACATGCCTCCGCCCCACTCGGCCGGCCAGTGCGGCACCGCGAAGCCGGCGGCGTGCAGTTCGGCGAACCAGGCCTTCTGGAATGCGACGAACTCGTCGTCGGTCGCGCCGGTTTGGCTGGCACGCCAATCCTTGGGAACGTGGGTGACGCACCAGTCTCGCACCATCTGCCGAAACTGAGCTTGTGCAGCTGTTTTGGGCAGATTCTCGTGCATTTCTTCAGTTTCGGCGGGAGTCATGCGCGCACCGCCTTGGCCCGCAGCAGGTCCATGGCGCGTGCGACGGCGAGGCCGTCGTCGAAGGACGGGCCGATCTGAGTGCCGGTGCGCAACGCCTCGCCGACGCCGGCCAGGTATGCCGCCAGCGCGGGTGGTGGCGACCGCCGGGGTGGCGCCGCGAACTCGGCGGTCTCCGGATCGGCACCGGACCGCCGCAACACGAGCGTGGTGTCCGCGGTCAGCTCGATGGTGCCCTCGCTGCCGATCAGCGTGACCGTCGGTGGCGATGGCACGGCGGCCGCGAAACCCGTGTCGTGGGTTGCCGTGGCGCCGTTGGTCATTGCGAACCACGCCGAGTAGCTGTCCTCGGCGGTTGCGCCCTCGATGTCGATGCGGGTGAGGCCGCCGCAGTCGGCGATCTCGCTGCCGAACAACCAGCGGGTGAAGTCGATGAGATGTGAGCCGTAGGCTCCGATCCAGCCGCCGCCGAGATCGCGGTCGTTGATCCAGCCGTGCTTGCGGCCCCGCAGCCCGCTTCCGAAAAATGACCAGTGAAGGTGCCGGGGTGCTCCGATCGCTCCGCCGTCGGCCAATTCCTTGAGCCGCGCCCAGGACTCGTTGAACCGGAACTCGAAGTTGAGGAAGTGCAGCACACCGGCCTCGCGAGCCCTCGCGTGCATCAGCGCCGCCTCGTCGGCGTTACGCCCGAACGGCTTGTCGCACAACACCGCACGGCCCTGCTCGATCGCGCCGCTGACGTGCTCGAGGTGCAGGAACGGTGGCGAATGAACGGAGACCAGATCGACGCCGGAGGCGAGCGCGGCCTTGACCGCGGCTTCGTCGCGCGGGCTGACGACCTCGACATCGAATCCGAGACCGGCGTACGCGGGCGCCGCCGCGTGCTTGCCGAAGCCGGTGCCGATCACCGCAACCTTCATGCGTACAACCCCGTCAGGCCCGCGCTGCCCGCCCTGCGGGTCAGCTCGTCACGGGTGGCGGACAGGCCGAGCGGCAGCCGGCGCAACGGCTGGCTGTACCGCGACAGCCATGACAGCGTGGTCTCGTCACAGAAGCCGACCGCTCCGTGCAACTGGTGGCACACCCGGAACACGACTTCGGCGGCTTCGAGCGCCGACATCCGGAGGGCCAGAGCGTCGTTGAGCGCCTCTGGCCGTGCGGTACCGACGCTCCACAGCGCGTACTTGGCGAGGATGTCCAGGCCGCTGCGCTCGACGTCGGCATCGGTCAGCTGGAACTGCACACCTTGGAACGACGAGAGCGGCTGGCCGAACTGCTTGCGCAGGGTGACGTGTGCGATGGTCAATTCGATCGCCCTGTCGAGCATGCCGAGCAGCGTCCAACACGGCAACACCAGTGCAAGCGCGACGTCGGCGGCACCGTCGTCATCGATGTGGACGGTCTGTACTTCGGCGACGAAGCCTGCGCCAGTGGGGCCTAGCCCGGTCACGGCGCTGCGTACGCCGTCGAGAGTCACTGCGGTCCAGCGGCTTTCGAGACCCGCTATGGCTGCCGATGGTCGCCTGCCCGCCACGACGATCAGCCCGTCGGTGTCGAGATCGGTGGGGGCGGCCAAGCGCTCGGCGACCGGATAGGGCAGCGCCCAGTAGCCCGCACTGCGACACAACGCGGCGGCGGCTTCGAGGCCGTCGGCGTCGCTGCGCGCATCGAGTTCCCACGCACCGAGCCCGTTGAGGATCGCACCGACCAGCGAGTCACGCTCCCCCGGTTTGGCCTCGGCCTGCTGCACCAGCTGGTCGCCGCCGGCCGCCTCGAATGCCCGAAGCACCTCGTGCCCGAACTCTTTGGCGGCGTCGGACAGGTCGAGCATCATTTCGTTCATCTCGACGCCGCCAACAACGCGCGGGACAGCAGGATCCGCTGCATCTCGATGCTGCCCGACGAGACGGTCGAGGCCTGCGAGTACTTCCAGTGGTCCTCGACCTCGCCGAGGAACCACTTGGCGTGCGAATCGTCGTGCGACACTTCGGCCGCGATGTCCGTCAGCACTTCCGCGCTGTCCTGGTCCAGCTTGGTGACCGCAATTCGGTAGGCGGCGGCATCGCCCGGCTGGATGCGTCCGCTGCTCTGCAGCGAGACCACACGATAGGCCATCAACCGGGCGCGACGGCAGTGCGTCAGCATCCGGATCCACCGGCCGCGCAACTCGGCGGGCAGGTCGCTCCAGCGGTCGCCGAGCACGGTGGGCGCCGCGGCGAGCAGCCGTTCGCAGCGCGCGTATCGCGCGATGCCGACCCGTTCGAAGGCCATCACGTCCTGCACGATCGACCAGCCGGCATCGACGGTTCCGAGCACGTCAGCTTCCGTGACGCGCAGGTCGTCGAAGAACACCTCGTTGAGGTGATGCGGGCCCATCATGCAGCGGATCGGCCGGACCTGGATCGCCGGATCGTCCATCGGCACAAGGAAAATGGTCAGTCCCTGTTGCTTCTTTTGCGTTGCGCCTTCTCCCACCCGAGAGGTGCGCGCCAGCAGAAAGCACCACTGCGCCATCGTCGCGTACGACGTCCAGATCTTCTGCCCGCTGACCAGCCAACCGTCGCCATCGCGCCGGGCGCTGGTGCGCAGCGACGCCAGGTCGGAGCCCGCCTCGGGTTCGGAGAACCCCTGACACCAGATCACCTCACCGCGTGCGATCGGCGGAAGATGCTTGCGCTGCTGCTCTTCGGTGCCGTGGCGCATGATGATCGGGCCGACCCAGTTGACGCCCATGTATTGCGCGCCCCGCGGTTCGTGGTGCGCCCACATCTCCTCGCGCACCACGGTCTGCTCCCACACTGACGCGCCACCGCCGCCGAACTCCCTGGGCCAGGACAGGCACAGCAGTTCGCGTTCTGCGAGCATGCGGCAGAACCGTTGGGCGATCTCCAGATCGGCGGGGTCATCGGTGAACGCACCCAGATAATGCTCGGGGACATGCTCTTTCACCAGCCGGCGCAGTTCACGTCGCAACTCGGCGGCCTTGGGACCCATCTCGAAGTCCATGGCCTAGACCGATTCCACTGGTGCGTTGAGCCCGAGTTCGTCGAGCACGGCCTCGGTGTCGGCGCCCAAAGCCGGGGCGGGTCCGGCGACCCTGCCCGGCGTGCGGGAGAACCAGGTCGGCACGCCGGGGAACCGCACGGGACCCTGCGGAGTGTCGACGGTCTCGAACAGCCCCACCGCGTTGAGGTGGACGTTGTCGAACAGCGCGTCGGGCGTGTTCAGCGGCGCCGCGGGTATCTCGAGTTCACGGAACAGCGCCAGCCACTCGGCCGTCGTGCGTTCTTTCATCGTCTCGGCCAGTAGCCCGTAGACCACATCGATGTTGTGGGCCCGTCGTTCGAGCGTGGCGTAGGTGTCGTTGTTCCACGCGGGCTGCACCGCGTCGACGAACGCTCTCCAGTGTTTGTCGTTGTAGATCAGCGCGGCGATGTAGCCGTCGCTGGTGCGGTAGGGCCTGCGGTTGGGCGCCACCGTGCGGGGGTACACCGCGGGCCCGAGCGGGGGGTCGAACATGGCGCCGTTGGCATGCTCGACCAGCATGAAGGATGCCATCGTCTCGAACATGGCGACCTCGACCTCCTGCCCCTCTCCGGTGCGCTCGCGATGGAACAGCGCCATCGTCGTCGCATACAGGGCGGTCAGTCCGGCCACCTTATCGGCCATGATCGTGCCGACGAAGTCGGCCTCACCCGTCAATTGCCGCTGCACGGCGGGCAATCCGGCTTCGGCCTGGATGGTGTCGTCATAGGCGGGCCGATCTCGATCGGGTCCGCGGCGGCCGTAGCCGTAGCAGTTCGTGTAGACGATCGCCGGATTGATCGACGCGACCTCGTCATAGCCGAAGCCCAGCTTGGCGATCGCCTTGGCGCGCATCGAGTGGATGAACACGTCGGCCTGTTCGATCAGCGCGCGCATCGCGGCCTTGCCGCTCTCGGTCTGCAAGTCCAGCACCACGCTGCGCTTGCCGCGGTTGACGTTGACGAACACCCCGCTCATCCCGGGTGCGGGCCCCACCGAGATGAAGCGGGTGTTGTCCCCCTGCGGCGGTTCGACTTTGATCACGTCTGCGCCCATGTCGGCCATGATCTGCGTGCAGTACGGGCCCATCACCATCGCGGTGAGGTCCACGACGCGCACGCCGGCCAGCGGTCCGCTAGGCATGGATCGCTCCCCGCTGGGCCATCGCGAAGCTGTACCCGATGTGCTCGTTGTGCCCGTCGGGCACGACGGGGAACACCACGGGCTCAGACATGTCGCGGATGGCGGCGATGTGTTCGCCGACGTCCTCGATCGTCCACGACGGCCGATACACGCCCGGGCTTTCCACGACCGCAGCGCGCGCGATGCGGCCCGCCAGCGCGATCAGCATTTCTCCAGTGATCGAACAGGTTTCGTGCGCCAGCCAGCCCACCGCGGGGGCCACCAGGTCGGCACCCATCGGCGGATACGCCGAGGTGTCGATGCCCTCGGCCATCCTGGTGACCGCGGCGGGCACGATCACGTTGCTCCTGACGCCGTGCGCTGCGCCTTCCATGGCCGCGACGTTGGACAGCCCGAGCACGCCCGCCTTGGCGACCGCATAGTTCGCGACCTCGTGGTTGCCGTACAGGCCGCCGATCGAGGATGTCAGTACGATGCGGCCGTAGCCGGCGTCGCACATCGCCGGGAATGCGGCGCGCACGACGTGGAACGCCCCGCGCAGATGGACGTCGAGCACGGCTTCGAAGTCGTCGTAGCTCATCTCCGCCAGCGGGGCGCGACGGACGATGCCGGCGTTGTGGACCAGGATGTCGATGCGCCCGTAATGCTCGATGGCGGTGTCGATGATCGCCTTGCCACCCGCGGGAGTGGCCACCGAGTCGGTGCTGACGACGGCTTCCCCACCGGCAGCGGTGATCTCGGCGACAACGTCCGTGGCGGGGGTGGCATCGGAGCCGTCGCCGACGAGGCTCGCACCCGGATCGTTGACAACGACCTTGGCGCCCCGCGCCGCCAACAGCATGGCGTACTCGCGGCCCAGTCCCCTGCCGCCGCCCGTCACGACCGCAACGCGGCCGTCGAACCGAAGGTCACTCATTCGCCGACTGCACGCTTCTTGTACGGGAATCGCGAGAATATGTGCAACGACCGTGCACTCGGCGCGAGCGAGGGGTCACGTGCCCAACTCCAGGCCATCGAGATCACCCTTGTCGCGCCACTCCTTGAGCAAGTCGCCGAACGCGTAGAAACCGGGGCCGTAGGGCTCGCCGAGATGCGAACGGATGCCTTCGCCCCCGCCGCCGCCTTCGTTGTTGTAGTAGCCGGGCGTGCAGGACGCGTCGAAAGCCGAGTTGTCGACAGCGGATTCGCGGATGGTCTTGCACCAGTCGTCCTGCGCTTCGGGCGTCGGCTCCACGACCGTCGCTCCGCGCTTGAGCGCCTCGGCGATGATGTAAGCGATGTGCTCGCCCTGCAGTTCGTAATTGGCCGCGATGTTGGCCGAGATGCCGACCTGGGTGAAGCCGGTGAAGAACTGGTTGGGAAAGCCGCGGCTCGTCATGCCGTGCAGCGTCTTGTAGCCGTCGCGCCAGTAGTCATACAGCGACGCCCCCTCGCGTCCTTCGATCGCATCGATCGAGTAGCGCCTGCTGATCTCGGTGGTGATCTCGAAGCCGCTGGCGTAGATGATGCAGTCGACCTCGTACTCCTGACCGTTGGCGATCAGGCCCTTCTCGGTGATCCGTTCGACGCCCTTGGAATCGGAGACATCGACCAGCGTGACGTTGGGCCGGTTGAAGGTCGGCAGGTAGTCGTCGTTGGACAGCGGCCGCTTGCACAGGAACCGGTAGTAGGGCTTCAGCGACTCGGCAGTGTCGTCATCGTCGACGATCTCGGCGATCCGGCGGCGCAGCCGCTCCATGATCTTGTAGTCCTCTTCCTCACGGATCGCCATGAACTGTTCCGGCGTCAACGAGGCCGGGTCTTCGAGCGACAGGACGCGCGCGGCGGTGTTGCGGCCGAGCTCGGTCCAGAAGTCGCACACCAGGTCCGGCTGGCCGAGCGCCATCCCCTCGAACGTCCACGAGTGGAAGTTTCGCTGCCGCTCCTTCTGCCAGCCGGGCTGCAGCGTCTTGACCCACTCGGGGTCGGTCGGCGCGTTGTTGCGTGCATCGACCGTCGATGGCGTGCGCTGGAACACGTACAGGTGCTGGGCATCTCGGGCCAGGAACGGCACCACCTGAATGCTGGTGGCGCCGGTGCCGATGATCGCGACGCGTTTGTCGGCGAGCTTGTCCATGCCCCCGGTGAAGTCGCCGCCGGTGTAGTCGTAATCCCAGCGCGACGAGTGGAAGCTGTGCCCCTTGAAGTCCTTCATGCCCGGAATGCCCGGCAGCTTGGGGCGGTGGAACGGTCCCGACGCCAGCACGACGAACCGGGCCCGGATGTCGTCGCCGCGGTTGGTGGCGATACGCCAGCGCTTGACGTCCTCGTCCCAGCGCATGTCGCGCACCTGGGTGGAGAAGATCGCCGAGTCGTAGAGGCCGAAGTGCTTGCCGATGCGCCGGCAGTGCTCGTAGATCTCGGGGCCGTCGGCGAACTTCTTGCTCGGGATGTAGTCGAGCTCTTCCAGAAGCGGGATATAGCAGTAGGACTCGTTGTCGCACTGGATTCCTGGATAGCGGTTCCAGTACCAGACACCACCGAAGTCGCCGCCCAGCTCGATGATGCGGACGTCCTCGACACCGGCCTTCTTCAGATGCGCCGCCGACAGCAGCCCGCCGAAGCCGCCGCCGAGCACCGCGACATCGATGTCCTCGGTGATCGGATCACGCGGCGCGACGGGGGTGTAGGGATCCACCTCGTAGTAGCCGGCGAAGTCGTCGGACAACTCGACGTACTGCTTGGAGCCCTCGGGCCGAAGCCTTTTGGCCCGCTCTTGGGCGTACTTTTCCCGCAGCGCGTCGATGTCGATGTCGTCAGGCGTCTGCGTGGGGCCGCAGGTGTCGAACATTGTCATTGTCTAGAGCTCTCTCGGTTCGCCGGTGCCCATGTACTTGGACAGTTGGTAGTGAAGGTTCACGGTGCTGCGCTCACGGTAGGGGTTGGGTCTGGTGCCGGGGAAGCCGAGCGATTTCATGCCCTGTTGCACCGCGGCCATGTTCGAGAAGTCCTGGGGTAGCACCGATAGCCAGTTGGGGCTCTCCTTCGGGGTGTACTGCCACTCCGTCTGGGGCTCTTTGCCTTTCGGGTACAGCTCGTAGGTGGCGACCTCGAAGATGCACTTGTTCGGGTCGTAGCTCGGGTGCGGCCGGGCGCTGTAGCACAGCGCGCTGGTCAACCCCTGGCCGACCTGGAAGTTCGGGAAGATCTGCCACGCGGTACCGCTCTGGCCGAGGATGTCGGGCGGAATGGTGGGCCAGATGACGCCGCGGGCCTCGTCGTCGCGCCGCGCGGAGGCCAGCCAGTGCTGCAGCACCTCGTCGGCGGGCGTGCCCTCGGGCAGTTCGTCGACCAGTCGCTTCGCCGCGTTCACCAGTGTCTGGGTGGTGGTGGCGTTGGTCTCTTCCATTGTGTAGACCTGCATCTCGGCGGTGGAGATACGCGGGTCGCCGGTCCCGAGCCGGATCTTGGACTTGGTCTCGTCCAGGCCCTTGGGCGCGTCGTAGCCGATGTTGCTGTGCTTGCCCTGCGCCTTGGCCCAACCCTTGAACTCGCCGAACTTGTTGAACTCCGGATGCGTGGTGAAGACGTGGTAGGTCTCGTTGAAGGCCTCCATCGCGACTTTCCAGTTGCAGTCGAAATACAGCCACTTGCGCCACTTGTAGCGCATGTTCTCCAGGCCGAACGGGTCGAGGATCTTCGCGGCCGGGAAGAGGAAGTCCGCCAACGGCTCACAGTCGGGGTCCATGTTGATGAACAGCCAACCGCCCCAGGTGTCGACCTGGACGGGGACGAGATGGGTGTTGTCCGGCGTCAGCGCGCCCTTCCAGTCGTCCTGCTCACGAATGTGGGTGCACGCCCCGTCGAGACCGTATGTCCAGCCGTGGAATCCGCATACGAACGACTTGCGCGCCCGTCCGACAGCGTTCTTCGCGCCGTCAGGTGTGTCGACCAGGCGGCGGCCGCGGTGCATGCACACGTTGTGATGTGCCGCGAATTCATTGGCGCCCGTTCGTACGATGATGATCGAGTCGTCGAGGATGTCGTAGGTGAGGTAGCTGCCGACCTCGGGAATTTCCTCGACACGGCCGACCTGCTGCCACACCTTGCGCCACAGCTTGTCGCGCTCGGCGCGGGCGTAGTCCTCCGAGACGTAGGCGTCCACGCTGATGGTCATGGGTTCCGAAAGCTCTTCTGGCACTCCGACTTGCGCGTCGGTCGCGCGGGCATCTGTATGGGTCACGGTGAACTCCTTAGAACCGGCTGATCTCTGCGCGGAAGTTCTCGTCCTTGAGGAACAGCGAGGTGTTGTCGGCGCCGAGATGCGTCCATTTCAGGTTCAGACCGCCGTCGACGAGCAGCGTCTGACCGGTGATGTAGCTGGACAGATCGGACAGCAGGAACAGGATCGCGCCCGCCTGTTCCTCGGGCCGGCCGCGTCTGCCCATCGCGATCGCCCGGCGGTCGCGATCGGGGTCCGTGTCGACGTAGGTGGCCGACGCGGCGGTTTCGGTCACACCGGGCGCGACGGCGTTGATGCGGATGTTGTCGGACGCGAGCTCGGCGGCCATGGAGCGGGTCATGGCGACGATCGCAGCTTTGGCCGTTCCGTAGGCGATGTGGAATGGCGCGGTGTTCATCCCGCTGATCGAAGAAACCGAGACGATGGACCCCTTCAGGCCAAGGCTGCGCAGTTCCCGACTCACCGCCTGGCTCATGAAGAACGAGGTCTCGAGGTTCGCCGCGAACAGCGCGCGCCAGTCATCACGGGTCACGCGCGTCGAGGGCATCCAGGTCGCCGGCGCTGCCCCGCCCGCGATGTTCACCAACCCGTAGAGGTCGCCGTCGGTGTGACGGACGTGGTCGATCACGGTCGCGATGCCGTCGTCGGTGGACGCGTCGGCGGCCACGGGCACGACCGGCAAACCCTGCGCGGCCAGCGGCGCGACGTGTTCGTCGAGGTTCTCCTTCGACCGGCTCACGGCGACGACCGTGGCACCGGCCTCGGCCGCCATCCGAGTCACGGTGGTGCCGATGCCGCCGCCGCCCGCGCCCGAGACCACGACGATGCGCCCGTCCAGGCTCAGAAGGTCGCCCATGCTATTTGTCCGGACAATAAATGGTGCTCTCCATGTTGCAGAACACTATTCCCCAGCGTGAATCGGCTAGTCAAGGGTCGCCGAGCAGTTTGTCTTGCCTATTGTCTGGACTAGGCGAGCTTGCTAGCGTGCGAGGTCATGACACCATCCGCGACGAGCTCACAGCAGGACACCCGTTACTCGCCGGGCGCAGTTCCGGCCGCTGCCGCGGGCTGGCGGATCGATCGCGTGACCGCTCCCAGCCGGCTGTTCGGCGCGAACGGGCTGCGCACGGGTCCCGACGGGCGCGTCTACATCGCCCAGGTGACGGGCAGCCAGATCAGCGCACTCGACCTCGGCACCGGCGCGGTAGACACGGTCAGCGCCAAGGGCGGTGACATCGTCGCGCCGGACGACGTCGCGTTCGACTCCGACGGCAACCTGTATGCGACCGAGGTGATGGACGGGCGGGTCAGCGTCCGCGACACCGGCGGCCGCACCCGGGTGCTGCGTGACGACCTGCCGTGCGCCAACGGCATCACCGTGCATCAGGACCGGTTGTTCATCAACGAGTGCCGCGAAGGCGGTCGGCTGATGGAACTCGACCGCAGCAGCGGCGCCGAACGCATCCTGCTGGAGAACCTGCCGTCGCCGAACGCGATGGAGGTGGGTCCCGACGGGTTGCTGTACTACCCGTTGATGACGGCCAACGAGATCTGGCGCATCGATCCTGCGGGCGGTGAGCGGCAGCGGGTCGCCGCCGACCTCGGTGTCCCCGACGCGCTGAAGTTCGACTCCCAGGGCCGGATCGTCTCCACGCAGGTCGCCAGCGGTCAGGTGCTGCGCATCGATCCGCGCAACGGCGAGAAAACCGTCCTCGCACAGCTCAACCCGGGACTCGACAACCTCACCTTCGTCGGCGATCGGCTCTTCGCCTCGAACTTCACCGGTGAGATCACCGAAGTCCTCGGCGGCGGCGAAACCCGCACACTGCTTGCCGGCGGTCTGAACTGGCCGCTGGACCTCGCGGTGAGCGACGGCAACCTCTACGTCGCCGACGGCACCTACTTCTACCGCGTCGACGCCGACGGGTCACTGCAGACGGTCGGAATGCTGTTCTCCCCCGGCTATCCCGGCTTCCTCCGCGGGCTGGCTCCCGCCGGGGCGGGAGTCTTCGTCGTCGCCACGTCGGGCGGCCAGATTGCGCGGTACCGCCCCGCCGACGGCGAAACCGATTACCTGGCAGATGGTTTCGATCAGCTCTACGGTGTGGCCCTCGGGGCCGACGACACCATCGTGTTCGCCGAACTCGGCACCGGCCGTGTGCACGCGCTGCGTGCGGGCAACACCGAAGTGTTGGCCTCGGGATTGAAGGACCCGGTTGGTGTCGCGTTCGACCCGGCGGGCCGTCCGCTGGCCGCGGAGTCGGGCGCAGGTCGCGTGGTATCGGTTTCCGGCGCCGTCGAGACTGTGGTGGACGGGTTGCAGCGGCCGCAGGGCATCGCGGTCGCCGACGGCGTGCTCTACATCGTCGACGCCGGCGCCAAGGAGGTTGTCGCGGTCGACTTGAACACCCACGTGCGCACGACGATCGCCTCGGATCTGCCGGTGGGTCCGCCGCCGGGTGTGGAGCCCAAGCCGCTCAAGGGAATGCCGCCGTTCTCGGGACCGCAGGGGCCGTTCGCGGGTATCACCGTCGGAGGTGACGGCACACTGTACGTGTCGGCCGACGGCGAGGGCAGCGTGCTCGCGCTGCGACGGACATGACCGCCCCCACTGACCATCGCTATCTGCAGGTCGCACGCACGTTGCGCAAGGAGATCGTCGACGGCATCTACCCGGTGGGCTCGCAGTTGCCCACTGAACAGCAGTTATGCGAGCGGTTCGCGGTCAGCCGGTACACCATCCGCGAAGCGCTGCGGCGATTGCGCGAGGACAACCTCGTCGCGTCGCGGCCGCGGGCGGGAACGCTGGTGGTCCCCCGCCCGGCGTCCAATTCCTATGCCCAAGATGTGGTTTCGATCAATGACCTGCTGGCGTTCGCGGCGGGTGCGCAGCTCACGATCGAGTCCAACGCGATGGTCACCATCGACGACGAACTGGCCGCCCGCACCGGCCTGCAGGCCGGTTCGCAATGGCTCGCGGTGCGGGGGTGCCGGCAGGCCGAGGGCAGCGACGCACCGGTCTGCACGACGGAGTACTACATCAACCGCGCGTTCGCCGCGGTCGGGCGCCTGCTGCAACGGCATTCCGGCCCGATCTTCCCGCTGATCGAGGATTTGTTCGGGGTCAGCATCGTCGAAGTGCACCAGGAGATGGCGGCGGTGACGGTCACGCCGCAACTGGCCGACGCGCTCAAGGTCGACGCGGGCAGTGCCGCGCTGGAGATGCGCAGGACGTACAAGACCTCGGACGGCGAGGTCGCGCAGGTCACCCTCAACACTCACCCGTCGTCGCGGTACCGCCACTCGATGACGATGCGCCGGGTCAAGGGGTAGGCGGCAACCGTGAGGGTCGACGAGCACCGCACCGCCGATGCGTACCGGCGCGGGCTGTGGGTGCACGACACGCTGGCCGACTCGTTGCGCGACGCCGCCGCGTCGACGCCCGACCGGATCGTGTTGGTGGACGGCGACATCCGGCTCACCTGCAGGCAACTTCACGACCGGGCCGCCGCGTTGGCGCAGACGCTGATGTCGCGGATGCCCGCGGGCAGCGTGGTGTCATTCATGTTGCCGAACTGGCACGAAGCGGCCGTCATCTATCTCGGTGCCACGCTGGCCGGGATGGTGGTCAACCCGATCCTGCCCTCGCTGCGCGACCGGGAACTGTCGTTCATCCTGAGCGACGCCGACTCCCGGGCGATCTTCGTGCCGTCGACGTTCAACAAACACGACTATGTCGCGATGCTCGACCGGGTCACCGCCGCGATTGCCGCACCGCCGGAGGTGATCGTCGTGCGCGGCGATGCGGGCCGTCACACCTCGTACGGCGCCCTGTGCGGTGGCCCGGGCGCTGCCGTGCTGCCGGTGTTGAACGCCGACACGGTGCGGATGATCCTCTACACCTCCGGCACCACCGGTCGCCCGAAAGGCGTGCTGCACACCCACAACTCGCTTCATGCGCTGATCCGTCAGATCGGCGAACACTGGCACGTCGTGGATGGCGACACGTTCCTGGTGCCGTCACCGATCGCGCATATCGGCGGATCGATCTACGCGTTCGAGTGCCCGCTGCTACTGGGCAGCACCGCCGTGCTGATGGAACGCTGGGATCCGGATGCCGCGGTCGCGTTGATGCTCGCCGAGCGCGTCACCCACATGGCCGGCGCCACGCCGTTTCTCGACGGCTTGCTCTCGGCTACGCAGCGCGCCGACACCCGGTTGCCCGACCTGAGGGTGTTCATCTGCGGGGGCGCGTCGGTGCCCCCGTCGCTGATCCGCACGGCCACCGGATATTTCGAGACGGCGGCGGTGTCGCGCGTCTACGGTTCGACCGAGGTTCCGGTGACCACGGTCGGCTCGCTGGAAGACGCCGACCATGCCGCCGACACCGACGGCAGGCCGGGCATCGCGGATGTCAGGCTGGTCGACGGCGAGATCCGCGCGCGTGGCGCGCAGATGCTCGTCGGCTATCTGCACCTGGAGGACGAGACGGCCGCCTTCGACGACGAAGGCTATTTCCGCACAGGAGATCTCGGCCGCTGGGTCGACGACGGATATCTCGTCGTCACGGGCCGCGCCAAGGACATCATCATCCGCAACGGCGAGAACATCTCGCCCAAGGAGGTCGAGGACATCCTCATCGGCCATCCTGGGATCGCGGAGATCGCGATCGTCGGAGTGCCCGACGATCGCACCGGTGAGCGGGCCTGCGCCGTCGTCGTCGCAGGCGGTCAGGCGCCCCCCGATGTGGCGGCCATGCGGGCGCTTTTGGAGGACCATGGCGTCGCGCGGTTCAAAGCGCCTGAGCAGGTCGTGGTTTGGGACGCTTTGCCGAAGAACGACGCCGGGAAAGTGTTGAAGCACCAGATTCGAGCGGCACTGACATGACCGCGGACGCGAGGAGCGAAATGGTTCAGGTAGCGATCGTGACGGGCGCCAGCAGCGGTATCGGCTTCGGCTGCGCGACCAAGTTGGCCGAGGCCGGAATGGCGATCGTGGGCACCGGACGCGACGAGGATCGGCTGTCCGGACTGGAGAAGGCGATCGGCGACCGCGAACGCGTCGCCACCGTCGCGGTCGATCTCACCGCCGACGAGGCGCCGCACCGCATCGTGCAGACCGCGCTGGACCGGTGGGGCCGCATCGACTTCCTGATCAACAACGCCGGTGTCGGGAGCCCGAAACCGCTGCACGAGACCGACGACGAATCACTCGACTATTTCCTGGGTTTGATGCTGCGGGCGCCGTTCCGGATGGCACGCGAGGTGGTCGGCCACATGGAGCCCGGGTCGGCGATAATCAACATCACCTCTACCTTCTCGGTCGTGGGAGGTCTGCGGGGTGGCGCGTACTCGGCCGCCAAGGGCGGGCTGACTTCCCTGACCAGGCATATCGCGTGTCAGTATGGGCCGCAAGGCATCCGGTGCAACGCCGTCGCACCCGGGGTGACCCTGACGCCGATGGTCGCGACGCGTCTGGAGGATTCGCGGTTCCGCAAGATCAACACCGAGATGACACCGTATCCGAGGCTGGGCGAGGTCAACGACATCGCGAGCACGGTGGCGTTCCTGTGTTCGGAGGGCGCGAGCTTCATCAACGGACAGGAGATCGTCGTGGACGGCGGCTGGACGTCGACCAAATACCTGTCGGACTTCGCCCTCAACTCGGAATGGGTGAAGAGTTGAACCTGTTCTCGCTGCTCGATCAGTCGGCGAGCCGCTTCGGCGAGCGCGGCGCGGTGTATCACGGTGAGCGGCAACTTCAGACGTGGGCGCAGCTGCGGGAGCGGTCACTGCGCGTGGCCGCCTCGCTCGGCGCACCCGGCGCCCGCATCGCCGTCGCGAGCGAGAACCGGCCGCAGATCATCGAGCTGATGTTCGGGGTGTGGGCGGCCGAATGCGTCTACGTGCCCGTGAACTACAAACTGCATCCTCGCGAGATGGTGCAGATCTTGGACGATTCCGGCGCGACGCAGGTGTTCGCGTCACCGAAGATCGCCTCGGTGCTCGCACCGGAAACCGGAGTGCCGATCGACGTCATCGGCACCGACAGCTATGAAAGCCGTTTTACCGCAGAGCCGTTGACGCCGCCGCGTTCCACCGACCCGGAGTTGCTGGCGTGGTTGTTCTACACCAGCGGGACCACCGGTAAGTCCAAGGGCGCGATGCTGTCGCACCGCAACCTGATGGCCTTGACGGTGTCGCATCTGGCTGACTTCGACTCGCCCGACGAGAACTGCGCCCTGGTGCACGGTGCGCCGATGTCGCACGGTTCGGGACTGTACATCCCGCCGTACGTGCTGCGCGCGGCGCGCCAGGTGATACCGGAAACGGGGCTCTTCGAGCCGGATGAGTTTCTTGACCTGTGCGAACACCATCCCGGCTGCAGCGCGTTCCTGGCGCCCACCATGGTGCAACGCCTGGTGCAGACCGGGCGCGCCCGTCCACAAAACCTGCAGACGATCGTCTACGGCGGCGGCCCGATGTACGTCGAGAGCCTGAAGAAGGCGATGGCGGCGTTCGGTCCCATCTTCGTGCAGCTGTACGGCCAGGGCGAAGCGCCGATGACGATCACCGGACTGCGCCGGCGCGATCACCTCGCCGGTGACGGGTGGGCCGACGATGCGGTGCTGGGATCCGTCGGGTATGCGCGCTCCGGCGTGGACGTCGCGGTGCTGCGGGCCGACGGAACACCGGCCGCGGCCGGTGAGATCGGCGAGATCGTCTGTCGCGGTGACGTTGTCATGTCCGGCTATTGGAACAACCCGGCGGCGACGGCCACCACGCTGCAGGACGGCTGGCTGCGCACCGGCGACATGGGATCGTTCGACGACCGGGGCTTTCTTACGCTGCGTGACCGGTCGAAGGACGTCGTGATCAGCGGCGGTAGCAACATCTACCCGCGCGAGGTGGAGGAAGTGCTGCTCGAGCATCCGGGCGTCGTCGAGGCCGGCGTGGTCGGCGCGCCCGACGAGGAGTGGGGCGAGGTCGTCGTGGCGTTCATCGTCGGCGACGTGCCGGCCGACGAACTCGATGCGCACCTTCTCGAGCGGATCGCCCGGTTCAAACGCCCGAAGCGCTACGAGTTCATCGACGAACTGCCGAAGAACAGCTACGGCAAGGTGCTCAAGCGCGCGTTGCGGGAACGGCTGAGATAGACGCATGCGCGTCGTCATCGCCGCTGGGCACACGATGCGCGCCTGATTTTCGAAACGGTGCGGCGTGTCGGTTGTGGGCGGCATAATCGAACACATGTTCGACAAAGTTGATGTGGCGGGGTTGATCGCCACCATCACCGAGGCCGCCCGCGCCGAGGCCTCAGCGGCGGCGCTGCGCAGCGCGGCCATCGGCGAACTGGTGTCCCGCCAGGTCGGTGACTACGACGAGGACGAGCGGGCACGGTGGGCCTGCGATCCGTGGGATTCGGTGGCCGCGCAGATCGCCGCGGCGGTCAACATCAGCCACCGCAAAGCCAGCGGGCAGATGCGCATCGCCCAGACCCTGCGCCACCGGCTCCCCAAAGCGGCCGCCCTTTTCGAGCAGGGCCGCCTCACCGCGCGGGTGATCGGCGCCATCACCTGGCGCACCCGATTGATCACCGACGACGACGTGTGGGCGCGCATCGACACCGCGCTGGTCGGCCGCGCCACCACATGGGGTCCGTGGTCCGACGAGAAGATCACCGCCGCCGTCGACGCCCTGGTGGAGCGCTTCGACCCGGCCGCGGTGATCGCCACCCAATCCCGGCTGCGCGGGCGCGACTTCATCATCGGCGACTTCGAAGACGAGGCCGGCACCACCACCGTGCGCGGGCGGCTGACCGCCACCGACGCCGCAGTGTGGCGCGCCAAGACCGCCGCGATGGTCGCCGGCGTCTGCGACAACGACCCGCGCACCCCCGCCGAACGCCGCTCCGATGCCGCCGGAGCGTTGGCCAACGGCAACGACCACCTCGACTGCCGGTGCGGATCGCCGACGTGCCCCAGCGCCGACCAACCCCCACCCGCATCATCAGTGGTGATCCACGTGGTGGCCGACCAGGCCGCCATCGACGCCGCGACCGCCACCACCACAGAAACCACCCGCGGCTCCGACACCACCCCGGAGCCCGACAAAACCACCGATACCGGCACGGCGATTTTGTCCGGCCGCGAGGTCCTGCCCACCGCGCTGCTGGCCCACCTGCTGCGCACCGGCGCCACACTGCAGCCCCTCGCCACCCCGTGCGACGAACCCGAAACCCACTACCGCCCCTCGGCGGCGTTGGCGCGGTTCGTGCGGGCACGGGATCTGAGCTGCCGATTCCCCGGCTGCACCATGCCCGCGCAGTTCTGCGACATCGACCATGTCATCCCCTACCCCGCCGGGCCCACCCACCCGTCGAACCTGGCCTGCCTGTGCCGAAAACACCACCTGCTGAAAACCTTTTGGACCGGTGACTGGGCACTGCAACTCTCACCCGACGGCGCTGCGACATGGACCTCGCCGACCGGACACACTTACACCACCCATCCCGGTAGCCGACTGTGGTTTCCCACCTGGGGCGTCACCACCGCCGACCTGCCACCCCCGGGCAAAGCCCCACCGCCGCAAGGTGATCGAGGACTACGGATGCCCATGCGCAAACGCAGCCGAGCCGCCGAGCGCGCCGCCCGAATCAAACAAGAACGCGCACAAAACTTTCAGACGTACCACCGTTCTGATCAGCCCTGCTCGCAGAACCGCAACTGGTTGCCGAACGGATCAGTGACGTCGATGGTGCGTCCCCACGGCTCGTCTTCGAGACCCGGCCGGGCGAATGAATAGTGGCGCGCGCTGAGTTCGGCGTGAAACTGCGCTATTCCGTGCATCGGCAGGAATACCACGCTGCCCGGGGTGCCGTCGCCGTGGTGCTCGGACAAATGGATGAGTAAATCGGAGCGACTGATCTGGGCATAGCGCGGCAACCCGGGTTCGAATCGGTGCTCCCAGTCAGTAGTGAAACCAAGGAAGCCCAGATAGAACTCGTCGGCCTTGGCCTGGTCGAAGACCCTCAACACCGGGATCGCGCGTTCGAACCGCACAGCTCAGGCGGCCGGAGCGAAGACGCTGCGGAAGCGCTCGAGCGACTCGCGGATATCGCCCTTCAGCGCGGCCGCGACCACCATGCCGATCGGGCCGAACAGCGCGGGCCCCCCGAGGTGGACGTCGAATGTGACCGTGGAACCATCGCCGGACGGCTTGACCTTGCCCAGCAGCTTGACCTTTACCCCGCCCACACCATCACCGTTGAGCGTCATGGCTTCGGGCGGCCGGTAGTGGACGATCGTCCACTTGATCCGGTTGGGCATGCCCTTGACCTCGACGATGGACTCCAGCGTGGTGCCCTTCTCCAGGGTCTCGGGCAGCTTGCTGCGCCACACCCGGTGGATGCTGAGCCACTCCTTATAGCGCGCGAGGTCGGATGCGCACGCCCATGCCTGCTCCGGCGGCAATGGGACGTCGACGGAGACGGAAAGTTTGGCCATCGGCTACGGGGTGGGCGGAGCCGCCGGCGGTTGCTGCGGCGGCTGCGGCGGCTGCTGTTGGTGCTGCTGCGGTGCGCCCTGCGCAGGCGGATTGTCCTTGTTGACGTAGTTGCGGGCCGCGTCCTGCGCCTTGTCGACGTGCTGGGCGTATTTGCCCTGCGTCTTCTTGTCGACCATGTCACCGGCTTTTTCGATCGCGGTGTCCACCTTGTCGGCGTTCTTGGACAGCAGATTCTTCACCTTGTCGAGGAATGCCATGAGCCTCACCCTACTCCGAACGCCACAGCCGCCGACGCTCTCCCAGCACCGCTCCCTGCGCCCACCAGATCGCCTCGATAGCGGCGGCAGCCACCACGCCGATGCCCAGCGCGATCGATGTCGTCTTGACGTTCGAGATGTCCAGCATGAACACCTCTTGCGCCTTCGGGATCGAGAAGATCACCACGTAGGCCAGACCCGACACCGCGACCAGCGACACGCGCCACCACTGGTACGGCCGCGCCACCACGGCGAGCACCCAGATCGCTGCGACCAGCAGCGTGATCAGCGCCGCGGTCGACGCCTGCGTCTGCTCCACCGGCGTGGCCTCGCGCCCCTGGTACGCGACCAAGTAAGAGGTGAACGTCGCGACTCCGACCACCAGCCCCGACGGCAGCGCCGCCGTCATCACCCGGCGCACGAACCCCGGATGCGCGCGCTCGTTGTTCGGCGCCAGCGACAGGATGAACGCCGGGATGCCGATCGTGAACCACGCCGCGATCGTGACGTGAATCGGCTGGAACGGAAACAGCAGCGGGTCGGTGCCGAAGAATCTGGAGGCCAGACCGGCTATACCCACCAGGACGGCCAGCAGCGCCGAGTACACCGTCTTGGTGAGGAACAGGTTCGAGACGCGTTCGATATTGCCGATCACCCGCCGGCCCTCCCCGACCACGTACGGCAGGGTGGCGAACTTGTTGTCCAGCAACACGATTTGCGCGACCGCGCGCGAAGCCGAGCTGCCCGAGCCCATCGCGACGCCGATGTCGGCGTCCTTCAGGGCGAGCACGTCGTTGACGCCGTCGCCGGTCATCGCGACAGTGTGTCCGTGTGATTGCAGGGCATGCACCATGGCCCGCTTCTGGTCGGGCCGGACCCGACCGAACGTGGTGTACTCCTCCACGGTGTCCGCCAGGGCGTCGGGTGCATCGGGCAGCTGACGGGCGTCCATCGTCTCGCCGTGCAAGCCGAGCGACCCCGCCACCGCCCCGACCGAGACGGCGTTGTCGCCGGAGATGACTTTGATCGAGACCTTCTGCGAGGCAAAGTAATCCAGCGTGTCGTGCGCATCGGGACGGATGCGCTGCTCCAGTACCACCAGCGCGGCCGGCGTGACCCGGCCGGGTGCATCCGGGTGGTCGACCGGAAGGTCGCTGGCGCCCAGCAGCAGCATACGCAGACCTGCGGCGCCGATCTGTTCGGCCTGTTCGGCGACCGGCGACCCGGGCGCGAGCAGCACGTCGGGGGCGCCGATCACCCAGTTGCCGTGTTCGCCGTACGAGGCGCCGCTCCACTTGGTGGCCGACTTGAACGGTGCGACGGCGGTCGCGGTCCAGCCCGGCGGCATTCTGTACGCCTCGCCGATGGCCTGCATGCTCGCGTTCGGCCGCGGGTCGTCGGCGGCGAGTTGGGCCAGGACGTCGCCCACCGAAGACTCGTCGAGCCGTTGCAGATCCGCGACCCGCATACCGTTCTCGGTCAGCGTGCCGGTCTTGTCGGCGCAGACCACGTCGACGCGGGCCAGGCCTTCTATCGCGGGCAGTTCGTTGACCAGACACTGCCTGCGGCCCAGCCGGATCACGCCCACGGCGAACGCGAGCGACGTCATCAGCACCAGCCCCTCGGGGACCATCGGCACCAGCGCGCCCACCATCCGCAGCACCGACTCGCGCCAATCCGCATCGGTGGTGAACAACTGGGTGTAGATGATCAGGAGCCCGGCCGGAATCAGCAGGTAGGTGATGAACTGCAGGATCTTGTTGATGCCGCTGCGCAGTTCGGAGTTCACCAGGGTGAACTTGCTGGCCTCTTCGGCGAGCTTGGCCGCGTACGCTTCCCGGCCGACCTTGGTGGCGCGGTAGGCACCGCTTCCGGCGACGACGAAACTGCCCGACATCACCGTATCGCCGGGATCTTTCGCGATCGGGTCGGCTTCCCCGGTCAGCAGTGACTCGTCGACCTCGAGGTTGGCCTCCTCGACGATCTCGCCGTCGACGACGATCTGATCGCCGGGACCGAGTTCGATGATGTCGTCGAGCACCACCTCAGCGGGTGACACCGCCTTGGTGCCGGACTGCCTGCGCACCAACGGCTTTGCCTGCCCGACGATCGCAAGCTTGTCCAGGGTCTGCTTGGCCCGCACCTCCTGGATGATGCCGATCGCGCTGTTGGCGATGATCAGTAACCCGAACGCGCCGTTGATCACCGATCCGGTCGACAGCACGATGAGCAACAGGACGCCGAGGATCGCGTTGATGCGGGTGAACACGTTGGCCCGCACGATGTCGGAAACGCTGCGCGCGGCCCGCGTCGGCACGTCGTTGGTCCTGCCGTCGGCGACGCGTTGGGCGACTTCAGAATCGGTCAGCCCGGCGGCCTGCATCTCGGGGGTGGTGGTCACCTGACGAACGTCCCCTTCTTGAACGTGTCGAAATACTCCAGCACGAGTTTGTTGCCGTCGAACACCGCGGTGGAAACGGTTCCGGGAGGCGCATTCTCGCTGACGAACTCGAACGTGAACGTGTTGCCACTCCAGTGGGTCAGCGGCACATCGAGTTTCGAGCCGAGCGCCAACCGCAGCTTGCCGTCCTTCTCGGCGACCCTCGCCGGTCCCCAGTAGCCGTTGAGGTACGTGCCGATGTACGACGGCAGCGGCGCCGCCGGTGCGGGATTCGCGGGCGGTTGCTTGCCGACCAGTGAACCGACCGGCTTCTCCATCTCGGCGAAGATCCCGCTGTACAGCCCGTACCAGTCCTCGCGCACCTCGCCGAACTGCACGAGGTCGGCGAACTGCGCGGTCAGCGCCTCGGGCACGCCCGAGGGCGTGGCGTTGGTCAGCGCGACGATCGCGACGTCGGCCGACGGCAGGATGAGGAAATTGGTTCCGGCGCCGAGTTCGAACGCGCCCGAGTGGCTGATCTCGATGCGAGCCGCCGAGGTGGTTCCGACGTTGAAGCCGAAACCGTAGAAACCCGATCGCATCGCGGGTTCGGTCGCCCGGCTGGACACGATCTGCGGGGTGAGCGCAGCCAGCAGCGCTTTCGCGTCGACGATCTGCTTACCTTCGTGGTTGCCGTCGGCCAACATCATCGCCAGCCAGCGGGTCATGTCGGTGACCGACGAACTCGCCCCGCCCGCAGGCGCTTCCGCGTCGGCGTCGCGCACATAGGACGGTTCGTAGCGGTCGTCGACGTGGATGTGGCCGACGGCGCGGTTCGCGCTGGCCTCGTAGTCGGTGAACCGGTAGCTTGTCGCCCCCATGCCCAGCGGATCGAACAGCACCTCGTCGGCCAGCAGCTCCCACGGCTTGTTGGCGTTCACCGCGACCGCCTCGGCGCCCGCGGTGAACCCGAAGTTGGTGTATGCGTAGGAGATCCGGAACGGGTCCAACGGGAGCTGACGTAGCCGCTCGAGCACCTGCCTGCGGTCGAAGCCGAGGTCCTCGAGCGTGTCGCCGGCGTGGTCGGGCAGCCCGGAGCGATGCGACATCATGTCGCCGACACTGACCATCGGCGTGACCGCCCGATCCGACAACGCGAACCACGGCAGCTCGGAGACGATCGGGGTGTCCCAGCTGATCGCGTTCACGCCGACCTGGCGCGCCACCACCGTCGCCGTCAGCGACTTGGACACCGAGGCCAGCTGGAAGACGGTGTCGGCATCGACTCGGTTCTGCTCGCCACCTACGCCTTTGACATCCTTGACCCCGAACCCCTTCGCGTACACGGTTTTTCCGCGGTGCACGACGGCCACGGCCATGCCGGGGATGCCCGATTTCTTCATCAGGTCCTCGGCCATGCCGTCGAGCTGCGCGACGGCGTTGTTCACCGCGTTCTGCGGCAGCGGCATCGCGGGCACCAACGGCGGCGGGACGTCGGACTGCGCGGTCGACGGAGCGGGCGCCCCTGGTTCAGCCGGCTCCGCCGCGCAACCCGCGACGAGCAACAGCCCCACGACAGCCGCCCTGGCCAGTGCGTTCATGTGGTGAACCGTAACCGGTCAGAGCCGCCACCACGGGTCGTTGAGCGGTGACCCGTCCCGATACACCCGCTGCCCCGGCTTCGGCACCGCGACCTGCACGTTCTCCGCGTCCGCGGCCTGCAGCAGCCGCTCCACCGGTTCCGCCCACGGGTGCGGGGCGAGCCGGAAGGTCGCCCAGTGGATCGGCACCAGCAGACCCCGGTCCGCCTCGGCGACGTCGAGGTGAGCCCGCACCGCGTCCTCGGGGTTCATATGGATGTCCGGCCACGCCGGGTGGTAGGCGCCGACCGGCAGCAGCGTCAGGTCGAACGGTCCGTGGTCCATCCCGATCTGACCGAAACTCTTGGTGTAGCCGGTATCGCCGCCGAAGAACGCCCGGTGCCGGGGCCCGATGATCACCCACGACGCCCACAGCGTGGTGTTACGGGAGAACAGGCGCCCGGAGAAGTGCCGCGCGGGGGTGCAGACCAAGGTGAGGTCGGCGATGGTGTGGCTTTCGTTCCAGTCGAGTTCGACGATCCGGCTCTCGGGTATCCCCCACTTGCGCAGGTGCGCGCCGATGCCGAGCGGCACCACGAACGGTGCGCGCTGGGTTCGCGCCAGCCCGATGATCGTCTCCATGTCCAGGTGGTCGTAGTGGTCGTGGCTGATGACGATGGCGTCGACGGCGGCCAGCGCCTCCAGCGGCACGGGCACCTCGTGCATGCGTTCGGGTCCGACGGTCTGCGAGGGTGAGCACCGGCGACTCCACACCGGGTCGGCCAGCACGCGGTAGCCGTCGAGTTCGACGAGCGCCGAGGAATGACCGAACCAGCACGTCGACAACTGCTCAGCCGCCGGGTCGGTCGGCGAGGGGGTGACGACGGGAATGGGCCCGGCCGGCTTGGTGGCACCGCGGGAGCCGACCAACTCGCGCACCAGCAGTCGCTGTTGCTCTTGGTCGATGCTCATCATCGACGCCGGTTCGAGGTTGACGAACACGCCGTCGCGGTAGTTCGGGGAGCGCCGAGCGACCGGTTCGATCTCTGCGGGCGAGGCGCCCAGCGCGGCGGGCGCGCCACGAAGTGCCCGCAGCACCCAACCGCCGGCCAGCAGCGAGGCCGTGCCGAAGCCGATGCGCAGCGCTCCGCGGATCATCAGGCGCCCTGGAACCTCGGTGGACGCTTCTCGATGCGGGCGACCTGCGCCTCGATGACGTCCTGGCTGGCCCACGCTTTGTCGAACAGTTCCTGATGTTCGGGCCACGGGTCCTCGTAGGCGCCGTCGTCGTTGAGCACCCGCTTGGCGTGCTGCAGCGCCAGCGGCGCGAACCCGGCGATCTCCGCGGCCCAGGCCTGGGCGTCGGCGAGCGTACCGATGCGGTTAGCCATCCCGGTCTGCAGCGCGGCGTCGGCGGTGAGCCGCTCGGCGGCCAGCAACATGCCCCGCGCCCGGCCCGCCCCCACCAGTGAGGTCAGCCGCCGGATGCTCCAGTTGTCCAGCGCCAAGCCGTATTTGGCGACGGGAAACTGGAAGTACGCATCGGGTGCGACGACGCGCAGGTCGCAGATCATCGAGAGGATGACTCCGGCCCCGATCGCGGGTCCGTTGATCGCGCCGATCACCGGCACGGGCGCCTTGTCGATCGCGATGTTCAGGTCCTTGGCCTTGTCGGGTAGCTGCTCGGCGACGCCCGACGGGTCGGAGAGGTCGGCGCCGGCGCTGAAGACGTGGCCCGCACCCGTGAGCACGATCGCGCGCACATCTTCGGCCGCGGCCTTCTCGACCGCCTCCCGTAGGCCGTCGACCAACTCGACGTTCAGGGCGTTGCGTCGCTCGGAGCGTTGCATCTCCAGGGTCATCACGTGGCCGTCGCGGGTGACACCAATCATGCGGCCAGCCTATATAGGCTCGTGCGGTGAGCCGGATCGGTGCCCTCGAGGTGCGCGACGCCGTGCTGGACCCGGGGTCTTACCGGAGCTGGGACGGCCCACCGCTGGACGTGGCGGCTCGTGAGGACTATCGGCAGGCGTTGGCCGCCGCGGCGACCAAAACCGGTCTGGATGAGTCGGTGGTGACCGGCGAAGGCACGGTGTTCGGTCGCCGGGTGGCGCTGGTGCTGTGCGAGTTCGACTTCCTGGCCGGCTCGATCGGCGTCGCGGCGGCCGAGCGGATCACCGCGGCGGTGCAACGGGCGACAGCGGAGCGGCTACCGCTGCTGGCGTCACCGAGTTCGGGTGGCACCCGGATGCAGGAGGGCACGGTCGCGTTTTTGCAGATGGTGAAGATCGCCGCGGCCGTCGAACTGCACAAGCGGGCCCATCTGCCGTACCTCGTGTACCTGCGACACCCCACGACCGGCGGGGTGTTTGCGTCCTGGGGGTCGCTGGGGCATGTGACCGGCGCCGAACCGGGCGCGCTGGTCGGTTTCCTGGGGCCGCGGGTGTACGAACACCTCTACGGCGAGCCGTTTCCCGAGGGCATCCAGACCGCCGAGAACCTGCACCGACACGGCGTCATCGACGGCGTGGTCCCGCTCGACGCGGTGCGCACCACGCTGAACCGAGCGTTGAAAGTGCTCGCAGACCCGCCCGATTCGCCGCCGCCCGCCCCCGAACTCGGGCCCCCGCCCGACGTGCCGGCGTGGGACTCGGTGGAGGCTTCGCGCAGGCCGGACCGGCCCGGCGTCGGGTACCTGCTGCGGCACGGCACGACCGACCGGGTGCTGCTGTCGGGAACGGGACAGGGTGAGGCGGCGACGACGTTGCTCGCGCTGGCCCGGTTCGGCGGTCAGCCGGCGGTGGTGCTCGGCCAACAGCGCGTGGTCGGCGGGATGGTCGGGCCGGCGGCACTACTGGAGGCGCGGCGGGGCATGGCGTTGGCCGAGGGTCTGCAACTGCCGCTGGTGCTCGTCATCGACACCGCCGGACCGGCGTTGACCGTCGAGGCCGAGCAGGGTGGGCTCGCCGGCGAGATAGCGCGCTGCCTGGCCGAGCTGGTCACGTTGGACACCCCGACGGTGTCGGTGCTGTTGGGTCAGGGCAGCGGCGGGCCGGCGCTGGCGATGGTGCCGGCCGACCGGGTGCTGGCCGCGCTGCACGGCTGGCTGGCACCGCTACCGCCCGAGGGTGCCAGCGCGATCGTGTTCCGGGACCTCGACCACGCAGCGGAACTTGCTGCCGCGCAAGGTATTCGGTCGGCCGACCTGCTGCGCGACGGCATCGTCGACGTGGTCGTGCCCGAACATCCCGACGCCGCCGATGAACCGCTGCAGTTCACGCAGCGGTTGTCGGCGGTGATCGCAAACGAACTGCATTCGCTGCGTTCGGTTCCCAGTGACGAACGGCTGCAGCTCAGGCTTCGGCGGTACCGGCGGATCGGCCTGTGAAGCCGCGGTGCAGCGGCGAACTCGTCCGGTCGCCACGCCACCTACGAATGGCATGCTGGAAACCGTGGAAGCCCTGCTTCATTTCGCCGGAAATTTCTGGTGGCTGATATTCCCGCTGGGCGGCGTGATCGGCGGCGGCGTGCGGGCGGTGGCTGCGGCCAACGAGCGTCGTGCACAACGCCGGCTCGAGCGCTACCGGATCAAGCAACAGACCAAAGTGGCGCTCGCCGAGGCGTCGGGCCGGGCCCGCACCAATGAGGCGGCGAACCGGCGTGAGATGACCAAGGTGCTGCAGCGCCACGCGCAGACCGACGCCCGCTGGCTCGAGTACGAGATCGACGTCGCCAAGCTGTTGGACTTTCCCCTCATGACCGACATGCGCGCTCCGCTGACCATCGCATTCCACAAGGCCAGGAGCCACGCGGACCTGCTGCGGCCGGAATCCGTCGACGACATCCTCGACGACCGCGGTGCGCAACTCGAGTACCGCGACGCCGTGCACGAGTACGTCGCGGCGTTCGACGTCGCCGAGGCCGACGCGATTCGCCGGCGTCGCAGCGACTTTTCGGCCGAGGACCGGATGCGCATCGAACGGGCTCAGAACCTGCTCCGGCTGGCCTCGGACGGCGGGGCGACCTCCGAGGAGCGCAAGGCCGCCTATGCCCGCGCGCAAAAGGAGCTCGACGGTCTGATCGTGCTGCCCGCGACGACCCGGGCGAGCATCGAACGCAAGATCGCCGGCGAAATCGAGGCGTGAGGCCTCAGCCGCCCAGCTCGGAGACCGCCGTGTCGAGTTGGGCTGCCTGCTCGTCGATTTCGTGATCGGACGGCGTCTCGCCGATGCGCTTCACCAGATCATCGCGGGACACGACCTCGAGCGCGCCACGGTAATCGGCCGACGCGAGCCGGCCGGCCCCGATCACCTCCACGCGGCCCTCGATGACGACGAGGACGGCGTCCTTCTCTTCGGACCGCAGCAATGCGCGCACATCCTCGGCCGAGATCATGTCTGGTTCCGTCGCTCACTCATTTCCTAGCTATGCCCGCTGACCGACCGATCTATGCGACCGCCAGCGCGGCGAGCATCGCCACGCACGTGACGAGGTCGAGCGGCAACCGCACGAGGCTGCGCCGCGTCCAACGCACCGCCGCCGTCTCGTCGACTTCCGCCGGATCGGTCCGTTCGAAGGCCATCGCCTTGGGCACGAAGTCGAGCAGCGACCACACCCGCATCACCGCGTGGCTGACCAGCGCAACCAGCAGCGCGGCTCGCACATCGGACGCGCTCCACGCCGCGACGAGCGCGACGATGAGCAGCACCTCGAACACCGTGTGCGCGGGAATCCAGAACCGGCGCCGCGAGATCCCGCCGTTGCGGGACTGGATGATCCCCGGCCGCTTGGGCCAGACCGGGTCGATGACGACGGTTTCGTAGAGTCCTCCTCCGAGCAGCACGGCGGCCATCAGCGTGGCGGCGGCGATCAGGACGAGCGTCGGGGTCCACATCACCGCCGATTATTACGGGGCGTCCAGAAGTGCGGCACCTTCTCGACGGCGCGAAGGATGGCGATGACACGATCGGCACATGGCTGTGATCGCTCCGTTCCGCATCGCCGTGCCGGACGAAGACCTCGAGGACCTGCAAACGCGGCTGCGACGCATCCGATGGCCGGACGCCGAATGCGTCGACGACTGGAGCCAGGGCATCCCGCTGGACTACACCCGCGAACTCGCGACGTACTGGGCCGACGGGTACGACTGGCGCGCCCGCGAGCGGGCGTTGAACCGGTTCGACCAGTACACCACCGAGATCGACGGCCTCGAGATTCATTTCATCCACCAGCGCTCACCGCACGCCGACGCGTTCCCGCTACTGATCACCCACGGCTGGCCGGGGTCGGTGGTCGAATTCCACAAGATCATCGAGCCGCTGACCGAACGCGGGTTCGACGTGGTGTGCCCGTCGCTGCCCGGTTACGGGTTCTCCGGTAAACCAACCCGTACCGGGTGGGGCGTCGAGCGGATCGCGACGGCGTGGGAGACGCTGATGGGCCGACTGGGATACGAGCGCTACGGCGCCCAGGGCGGCGACTGGGGGTCGGCGGTCACCACGCAGATCGGCCGCAACGCGGGCGACCGGAGCCGCGCCGGCGGCGACATCAGCAGATGCGTGGCCATTCACACGAACATGCCGATCGCCCGGCCGCCGAAGGATCTGACCGACCCCACCGACGAGGAGAAGGCCGCGCTGGCCGCGGGCGCCCACTACGGCAAGTGGGAATCGGGCTACATGAGGCAGCAGGCGACCCGGCCGCAGACGCTGGGGTACGGCTTGGTGGACTCCCCGGTCGGGCAGTTGGCGTGGATCGTTGAGAAGTTCTGGGCCTGGGCGGACTGCGACGGCCATCCCGAGAACGTGCTGAGCCGCGACGAGATGCTCGACAACGTCATGTTCTACTGGCTGACCGCGTCGGGCGCCTCCTCGGCGCGGCTGTACTGGGAGAGCTTCGCCAACTTCGGCGGCGGCCGCTACGTCGCGCTGCCCACCGGCGTCGCCTCGTTCCCGAAGGAGATCGGCCGCCCGCCGCGCAGCTGGTGCGAGCAGAACTACAACATCACGCACTGGACGACGATGCCGCGCGGCGGACACTTTGCGGCCTTCGAGCAACCGGAGCTCTTCGTCGACGACGTCGCCGCGTTCTTCGCTAGCGTGCGGTAGATGCGCACACTGGAAGCCGACTATCTGGTGATCGGCGCCGGCGCGATGGGGCTCGCGTTCACCGACACGCTGGTCGGCGAGTCCGATGCCACGGTCGTGATGGTGGATCGCAACGACCAGCCCGGCGGACACTGGACGACGGCGTACCCGTTCGTGCGGCTGCACCAGCCATCGGCCTACTACGGCGTGAACTCCCGCGGGCTGGGCAGCGACTCCATCGACCAATTCGGGCTCAACGCAGGCTATTACGAGTTGGCCAGCGGCGCTGAGGTGTGCGCGTATTTCGACGCGGTGATGCGCCAGCACCTGCTGCCGACCGGGCGGGTGACGTACCTGCCGATGAGCGAGTATCTGGGCGACGGGCGGGTGCGCACTCTCGGCGGTGAGGACGTCGAAGTCGTCGCGCGGCGGGTGGTGACCACCCATGTGGAGATCATCGTGCCGTCGATGCGACGCCCCTCGTATGCCGTTGCGCCAGGGGTGGATGTGGTGCCGCCCAACGAGTTGCCGCGGATCCGCGAGGCGCGCGACCGCTATGTCATCGTCGGCGCCGGCAAGACGGCGATGGACTCATGCCTGTGGCTGCTGCGGCACGGCGTCGCGCCCGAGCGCGTCACGTGGATCAAGCCCCGCGAGTCCTGGGTGCTGGATCGAGCGGCGATCCAACCCGGCAGGGAGTTCGCGCAGGTGGTTTTGCGCGATTTCGGCAACCAGCTCGCCGCCGTGCAGGAGGCCGACTCGCTTCCTGATCTGTTCGACCGCCTGGAGGACAAGGGTTGCCTGCAGCGCATCGACGGGTCCGTCGAGCCGACGATGTACCGGTGCGCGATCCTGTCGCAGGCGGAGCTCACCGAGTTGCGCCGCATCGGGGACGTCGTGCGGATGGGCCATGTTCGAGCGGTCGAGCCGGGTCGCATCACGCTCGACGACGGGGTCCGCGACGTCGAGCCCTCTGTGCTGTACATCGATTGCAGCGCAGACGGTTTGGGTAAGGAACCGGTGACGACGGTGTTCAGCGGCGACCGCATCGCCCTGCAGACGGTGCGCACCTGCCAGCCGGCCTTCAGCGCATCGGTGATCGCGCATGTCGAGGCGGCGTATCCGGACGATGACACGCGCAACTCGTTCTGCCGGCCGGTTCCGTATCCGCACATACCGGCCGACTGGCTTCGAATGATGCTGATTTTCAACGAGAATCAACTGAAGTGGTTCTCCGACCCGGACATGATGGCGTGGGTCGACGCGGCCCGCCTCAACGCCCTGCACCATGTGACCGCCAATGTCAGCGTGCGGGCGCGGGAGCGGATCATCTCGATGCTCACCTCGCAGCTGCCGGCGATCAACGAGAAGCTGGAAGAGCTGCTGGCGCAGGCCTGATTCGTCGAAACTGCACACAGATCGTGAAATCGCTCAAAATCTCGATCTCTGCGCAGTTTCGATGGTGGTGCGCCCCTAGGCCAGCGACTGCACGGGGCGGCATCCCCCACGAAGATCACCACCGTTCCAGTGAGGGGACTACTGTGTGAAAGCTGGCACCCGCCGACGTCGCTCGAGGTCACGAGCGCAATGTTGTCAATGACATCGGGTTGGGTACCCCGCAATGTAACGCCCGGCTTGAGCCGGGCGATTAAGCTCGATGTATCTGCGTTTCAGTAGCAATCTGTGCGAGGGAGAGAGTCCACACATGATCAAACTGTCGTTGAGCAAGATGGCTGTCGGGTTCGGGGGTTTGGCGTTGGCGTTGACCGCCGGGGCCGGGGTCGCGTCGGCGCAGCCCAATCTGGATTCAGCCGTGAACACAACCTGTAGCTACCAGCAGCTGGAGGCAGCGGCAAACGCGGCGGATCCATCGATGGCGTCGAAACTCAGCAGCGACCCGATGTTGCAGGCCGGCGTCCGTCAGTTCCTCGCGGCACCGCCCGCTCAGCGCCAGATGATGGCCCAGCAGATCGCGAGCATGCCGGCAAATCAGCCCTACCTCGGCTTGTATCAGCAGATTTTCGATACCTGCCAGAATTTCTGAGCCCACGTAGCGGTCGTCCGTAGCGGGTAACCAGCTGGCGGCCGGGAATGGCAGCACCGAGCGCTCAGCGGCGTCGCCGCTGAGCGCCGTGCTGCGTGGCCTGCGCAGCTACGGCGTCGGGCTTACGCCAGCGACTGCACCCACGCCCGGTGCAGCGCGGCGTAGCGGCCGTCGCTGCGGGCGATGAGATCGGCGGGCGTACCGTCCTCGACGACCCGGCCGTGCTCGAGCACCAGCACCCGGTCGGCGATCTGCACCGTCGAGAGTCGGTGCGCGATGACGAGCGCCGTGCGGTCGGCGAGCACCGTCTCCAGCGCCCGCTGAACCATGCGTTCGCTGGGAATGTCCAGCGACGACGTCGCCTCGTCGAGGATCAGCACCGCGGGGTCGGCGAGAAACGCCCGCGCGAACGCGACGAGTTGGCGCTGCCCCGCCGACAGCCGGCCACCCCGTTTGGCGACGTCGGTGGCGTATCCGTCGGGTAGCGCGGCGATGAACCGATCGGCTCCGACGGCTTCGGCGGCCGCAGCGACCTGCGCATCGGTGGCGTCGGGCCGGCCGAACCGGATGTTGTCGGCGATGGTCCCGTCGAACATGAAGTTCTCCTGGGTGACCATCACGACGTGGCGACGCAGTTCGATCTGCGACAGCTCGCGCAGGTCGACGCCGTCCAAGGTGACCGAACCCGACGTCGGATCGTAGAAGCGGGCGATCAGCTTGGCGATCGTCGTCTTACCCGCACCGGTGGTGCCGACCAGCGCGACGGTCTGTCCCGCGGGCACCTCGAGCGTCAACCCCGGCAGCACCGGACGGTCCGGAACGTACGCGAACCGCACGTCGCGGAACGCGATCTCGCCGCGCACGTCGGTCAGCGCGACGGCACGGGCGGGGTCCTTGATGCCCGGCCGCTCGGCGAGCACGCCGGCCAGTTTCTCCAGCGCCGACGACGCCGACTGGAACATGTTGAAGAACTGCGAGATCTCCTGCATGGGCTCGAAGAACATCCGCAGGTACAGCAGGAACGCGGTCAGCGTGCCGATCGTCATGTCGCCGTTGAGCACGCGATAGCCGCCGTAGAGCAGCACCACGCCGGTGGTGAGGTTGCCGACGAGCTTGACCCCCGGCATGAAGATCGCGAGCAGGCGGAAGGTGCGCTCGTTGTCGGCCTTGTAGCGGTCGGCGATGTCTTCGAAGATCTGCTGATTACGCGGTTCGCGCCGGTAGGCCTGCACGGCCTTGATGCCGGTCATGGTTTCGACGAACTGCACGATCACCAAAGCGGCGCTCTCCCGAACCCGGCGATACGTCCTGGCCGACTCGTTGCGGAACCACCACACCAGCACGATCAGCACCGGGAACGCGCCCAGGCACATCAACCCGAGCCGCCAGTCGAGTGTGACCAGCAGGATCGCAGTGCCGAAGAGTGTGAGCACCGCGGTGACCAGGCTGTCGAAGCCGGTTTCCAGCATGTCCTGGATGGCCTCGACGTCGTTGGTGGACCGGCTGACCACCCGACCCGAGGTGTATCGCTCGTGAAACGCGATGTCGAGCCGCTGGAAATGCCGAAACACCCGGCGGCGCAACTCCCGAAGCACCTTCTGCCCGATACGGCCCGAGCGCCGCAGGAAGAACATCCGGCTGGTGGCCTGAACCACCACCACGACGGCGAGAACACCGATGATCATCAGCAGCGTGTGAGCCGCACCGCCCTCGATGATCGGGGGAATCCCGTGGTCGATACCGCGCTGGACGAGAATCGGAACCGACAGGCGCGCAGCGTTCTCCACCACCACGACGAGCGCGAGCAGCGCGACCGTGAAGCGGTACGGGCGCAGCAGCGAGCCCAGCAGCGCTCGCGCTTCGCGGCGTCGGTCGATGCTCTCGTCGATCGGCAGGTCGTCCTGCTCCTCATCGAACTTGCCGCGCCACTCGGTGGTCGCGGTATCCGGGGTGTCGGTGGCAGTCATCGGCGCTCCGACTCCGAGGTGACGTTGGGCCCACGCGCAAGCAGGGGACGACGCGGTGGCTCCTCCTCGACCAGGTGATCGAGGCGTGTGCGGTCCTCCTCGTCCTCCCATGTGGGGATGCGTTCACAGCCGTCGTCGAGCTCGTCGTCCGCGGCCAGCAGGTAGCGGTACTGCGGCACCCCCGCCAGCAGCTCGGCATGGGTGCCGACGTGGGTGATGGTCCCGTTCTCCAGCAACGCGACCTTGTCGGCGAGCAGAACCGTCGACGCCCGATGGGCGACAACGATGCCGGTGACGGAGTGCAGCACGCGCCGCAGCGCCTCCTCGACGACCGCCTCGGTGTGCACGTCGAGCGCCGACAGCGTGTCGTCGAGCACGAGGATTTTCGGCGCCGCCAGGATCGCGCGCGCGAGCGACAGCCGTTGGCGCTGGCCGCCGGACAGGCTCATGCCCTGCTCACCGATGCGGGTGTCCAAGCCGAACGGCAGGTCGTAGACGAATTGCGCGGCGGCGACCTCGACGGCCTGACGCAACTCGGCGTCGGTGGCCGGGTTTTCCCGGGGGCGGCCCAGCGCCAGGTTCTCGGCCACCGACATGGAGAACAGTGTCGGGTCCTCGAACGCGGTGGCCACCGTCTGACGCAGCGCGGGCAGGCTCAGCTCGCGGATGTCGCGGCCGTCGATGCAGATCGCTCCCTCGGTGACGTCGTAGAGCCGCGACAGCAGCGCGGCCAGCACCGACTTGCCCGCGCCCGTCGACCCGACCAGCGCCAGCGTCTCCCCCGGCTCGACCGTGACGGTGACGTGGCGCAATGCCCAATTGTCCGGCTCGCCGGACGGCGCCACTTCGTCGGGGGCGGCGTCGGGAAATCGGAAGCCCACATCGATGAGCTCGAGGCGCCCGCCGCGTGGCGGCTGGTCGACGGTGCCGTCGACGATTTCACGTGGCGCGTCGAAGATCTCGGCGATCCGGTTGGCGGCGGTGAACGACTCCTGCGTCATCGACAACAAGAAGCCCAGCGACGCGATCGGCCACACCAGCGACAGCATCATCGTGATGAACGCGACCAGCGTGCCCATGGTGACGTGGCCGTGGCCGGCGGCGTAGGCGCCGAAGCCGAGCACGACGATCAACGTCAGGTTCGGGATGACCTCGAGCAGCGTCCAGAACTTCGCCGACACCGACACCCGATCCAGCTGCGTGTCATACAGATTCGTGAGCTGTTCGTCGAACCGGTCGTAGACGTAGTCCTCGCGGCCGAAGGACTTGACCACCCGCAGACCCAGCGCGGACTCCTCGACGTGGGTGGCGACGTGGCCGGCCTGGTCCTGAGCCAATCGCGACAGCCGGGTGTACTCCTGCTGAAAGTGCAGGATCGTCAACGTGATCGGCACGATCGACACCACCACGACCACGCCCAGCGGCCAGTACATCGCCAGCAGGATCACGGTCACCACGGTGATCTGCAGGCCGTTGAGCAGGAGAAAGAGCAGGCCGAAGGACATGAAGCGGCGAATCGTGCTGAGGTCGTTCATGATTCGCGACAGCAGCTGACCGGACTGCCAGCGGCCGTGGAAACTCATCGGCAAGATCTGCAGCCGGGCGTAGAGGTCCTTGCGGATGTCGGCCTCGACCCCCATGGTGGCGCGCGCCGCCAGCCAACGGCGGATGAACCACAGCACCGCCTCGCAGATGCCGACACCCATGGCGGCGGCGCCCAGCAGCCAGAGGCCCTGTGGGTTCTGATGCCGGACCGGACCGTCGATGACGGCCTTGGTCATCAGCGGGATCGCCACGGTGGCGGCCAGGCTGGCGATCGCGACGGTGACCATCGCGATCCAGCGCGCGCGGTACGGCATCAGGTACGGCAGCATCCGCCACAGGTCCGAGCTCGCGCGTCGGCGTTGCGGTGGCGGGGCGATGGCCGGCGCTGAGCGCAGGGCATGAACTACGGGGTCAACCACTGAGTCCATGTTCCCATGCGGGGCAACTTGATAACCGCCTCGCCGAAACCGACGAATTGGCGGAAATCGTCGTCGCGAATCGACCAAAACGTCGGTCTCGACGTGATGGTGGTCATGCCGCGACGCCTTCCTCCTGATCGCCGAACTGGGTTTCGTACAGGTCGGCGTAACGGCCCCGAGTCGCGAGCAGTTCGAAGTGGGTGCCCCGTTCAACGATGCGGCCGTCCTCGACGACGAGGATGAGGTCGGCCGCACGCACGGTCGACAGCCGGTGGGCGATGACGATCGAGGTGCGGCCCGCCAGCGCCTCGGTCAGCGCCTGTTGCACGGCGGCCTCGGATTCGGAGTCCAGCGACGCGGTGGCCTCGTCGAGCACGACCACGCGTGACCGGCCCAGCAGCAACCGCGCGATGGTCAGCCGCTGCCGCTGCCCGCCCGACAAGCGGTAGCCGCGCTCGCCGACGACGGTGTCGAGTCCGTCGGGCATGTCGGCGACCACGTCGGCGAGCCGGGCGCGGTCGAGCGCGTCCCACAGTTCCTCGTCCGTCGCTTCGGGCGCCGCGAGCGTGAGGTTGGCGCGGATCGACTCGTGGAACAGGTGGCCGTCCTGGGTGACCACTCCGATGGTGTTCTTCAGCGAATCGAACGTCAGGTCGCGGACGTCGACGCCGTTGAGCTTTATGGAACCGGAGCCTCCGTCTGATGTCGCCGCGTCCGCGGCTCCGATGTCGTAGAGACGGGCGATCAGCGACGCGATCGTCGACTTGCCCGCGCCCGACGAGCCGACCAGCGCGACCATCTGCCCCGGTCGCGCGGTGAACGAAATGCCGTGCAGCACTTCCTCACCGCCCCGATGGTCGAGGACCGCGACCTCTTCCAGCGAGGCCAGCGACACCTTGTCCGCCGCCGGGTAGGAGAATCGCACATCGTCGAACTTCACTTCGACGGGTCCGTCCGGGACCGCGACGGCGTTCGGCCTCTCCCGGATCAGCGGCTGCAGGTCGAGCACCTCGAAGACCCGCTCGAAAGACACCAGCGCGGTGGCGATCTCGACGTGGGCGTTGGCCAGCGCGGTCAGCGGCGCGTACAACCGGGTCAACAGCAGGGCCAGCGACACGATCGCCCCCGCCTGCAGGTGGCCACCGATGGCCAGCACGCCGCCGAGCCCGTACACCAATGCCAGCGCCAACGCCGACATCAGCGTCAGCGAGTTCATGAAGACCGACTGCAGCATCGCGGTCTTCACGCCGATGTCGCGTACGCGTCCCGCGCGCACCCCGAACTCCCGCGATTCGGTCGCCGGATTGCCGAACAGCTTCACCAGCGTGGCGCCCGGCGCCGAGAACCGTTCGGTCATCTGTGTGTTCATCGTCGCGTTGTGGGCGGCGGCCTCGCGGGACAGCCGCGCCATGGTGGCGCCGATCCGTCGGGCGGGCACGATGAACAGCGGCACCAGCACCAGCGACAGCAGCGTGATCTGCCACGAGATCGACAGCATCACCACCAACGTCAGCGTGAGCGTCACAAGGTTCGACACGACACCGGACAGCGTGTCGGAGAACGCCCGCTGCGCGCCCATCACGTCGTTGCCGAGCCGGCTGACCAGCGCGCCGGTGCGAGTGCGGGTGAAGAATGCGACCGGCATCCGCTGCACGTGGTCGAACACCGCAGTGCGCAGATCGAGGATGAGGCCCTCGCCGATGGTCGCCGACAGCCAGCGGGTCACCAGCGAGGCGGCCGTCTCGGCGAGCGCCACCGCCGCGATGACCGCCGCCAGCAACAGGACCGTGCGGAGCGAGTCCCCGGTGATCGCGTCGACGACCTTGCCCGCCAGTACCGGCGTGGCGACGCCCAGAAGCGCGCCGACGACGCTGACCGCGACGAACGCACGCAGCCGCGGGTGATGCCGACCGGCGAAACTCCAGATGCGGCGCAGCAGCGCGGGGTTGAGAAGCGACCGCAAATCGCCGCCCCGGGCGTGTGACTGCCGGTACAGCGTCTGGCGGGCGACCGTTTCGATGCTCATCGATTCACCGTAGAACCTCAACAATGGATGAGGTCAACGGCTTCCCGCACCGCCAGCGAATGGCGGCCTACGCGTCGATGCGGGCGAACTGACTGTGCCGGTACTGCTCGACACATGTCGCCCGCCGGACCTTGCCGCTCGTGGTGATGGGTATCGAACCGGGCGGTACCAGAACAAGATCGGCGACGTTGAGGCCGTGCGAGTTGGAGATCGCCGAGGTGACCTCGCGCTTGACCTCGGCGAGCTTCTCTGAGGCCTCCTGCTCGGAGTCGCCCCGCTTCTTGGCCTCGATGATGACGACGAGTTTCTCGGTCTGACGATCGGGAACCGCGATCGCCGCGCACCGGCCGCGCGTGATCTCCTGGACCGTCGCCTCGATGTCGTCGGGTGAGTGGTTGCGCCCGTACACGATCAACAGATCCTTGATGCGGCCGATGACGAAGACCTCGTCGTCGAAAACGAAACCCTGATCCCCGGTGCGCAGCCACGGCCCCTCGGGTGTGCCATCGGATGGCGCGACGATCTTCGCGCCGAACGTGGCCGCGGTTTCCTCGGGCTTCTGCCAATAGCCCAGCGCGACGTTCTCGCCGTGCACCCAGATCTCGCCCGTCACCCCCGCCGGGCATTCGGTCATCGTGTCGGGATCAACGATCCGAACGGTCGGCGACTGCGGCACACCGTAGCTGACCAACGGTGTACCACCGCCGTTCTCGCACCGCTCCGCCTTACCGGCGGTCAGCTTGTCGGAGTCGAACCGGACGACTTTCGGTGCCTGATTCGGCCGTCCGGTCACCACGTACACCGTCGCCTCCGCCAGGCCATACCCGGGCCGCAGCACCGTATCGCGAAGGTTGAAGCGGGCGAACCGCTCAGTGAAGCGCTTTATGGTGGCGGGGTTTATCCGCTCGCTACCGCTACCGATGCCACGCACTTCCCCGAGATCGAGCCCGGCCATGTCTTCGTCGGACGTCTTCTTCGCGGCTATCTCGAAAGCGAAATTCGGCGCCGACGAAAACGCGTATCTGTTGCTGGCCAGCAACTGCATCCACCGGGCCGGCCGCTGCAGGAAGGCCATCGGGCTCATGAGCACAGCGTGAAGTCCCGCCAGGACCGGCACAAAGATTCCGACCATCAGACCCATGTCGTGATAGAACGGCAGCCACGACACGACGGTGGTGTCCGGCGGGGGCACATTGCCGTCGTCGGCGAACAAGTCGGCCATCAGCTGCCCGAAATTGATCAGAAGATTCCTGTTCGACACCATGACACCCGCCGGCGCACGCGTCGACCCGGACGTGTACTGCAGATACGCGATGCCTGGGCCGCCCGCGCTCTCTACGTCGGATATCGGCGGCGCGTCCAGGTCCAGCAAGTCGACGGCGACCACTGCTGGAACGGATTGGCCGCTCTGCGACTGTACGGACGCCGTGACGCTGTCGACGACGGCCGACGTCGTGAGAACGACGGTCGGCGACGAATCGCGCAGCACCGAGTCGACGCGCTCATCGGTGACGCCACCCATCGGCACCGAAAGCGGAACCGCGATGAGTCCGGCCTGCAGCGCGCCGTAGAACGCGACGATGTAGTCAAGCCCCTGCGGTGCCGAAATCACCGCCCGGTCACCGGGCGACGCGGCACCTTTGAGCGCAATGGCGACGTTCGTCGTCCGCCGGTACAGCTGCGACCACGTCAGGCTTTCGGGTACACCGTTCCAGTCCTGGTCGTAGTCGATGAACGTGAACGCTGTGTCATCGGGCTGAAAACCGGCGCGCTCGCGGAGAATAGCGGCAGGGGAAGACTCGTTCACAGCGGTTCACACCTTCCGTAGGGAGATTCGATAGAGGTTCGTGTGCTCGAGCCGAAACTGCCTCACCGACGCTTCGAGGTACCTTTCGTAGACCGACACCTTCTCCGGGCCCACGATCGCTTCCGCCTCAACCCGATTGCTGCGTAGCCTTTCGAGCCACGCAGAACATGTGAGTGCGTAGTGTTCGCGATGGTTGAGCACCGACCTGATCTCGAAGAGCTTCTCGGCAGCATGCGCGATTTCGGCGAGCCTCGGGGGATCCGATTCCGGAAATATGTGCTCCGCTATGAACAGACAATCGCGCAGCCCTTGCTCGTCCATGACGACGTTCCCCTTGCCGATCGTCTGCAACGCCAGACCCGCGCCGGGATTGAGCCACTCGTAACACTTTTCGAAGAATCGTCGATACGCCGCGACTCTGTCCGACCGTTTCCAGCCGAACTTGACGAAGTGCTCCATGGCCCCGATCGAGATGGCAGCGTCATACCGTTCATCTGGCTGGAAATCCGCCCAGTCCCGGACAAGCACTTCCAATCGAGGATCGCCCAGGCCCTCCACGTGATGAGCCTGGGCTTCACTCAAAGTCAGACCCGTGGCATGTTGCACGCCGTGTTCGGCAACCAGCCGTTGCATGACCGAGCCCCACCCACACCCGATGTCCAACACACGTGCGCACCCCTTCGCGCCTGCCTCGGACACGAGATAATCGATCTTGCGTAGCTGAGCCGCCGCGAGATCATCGGCTTGCCCATCCCACAAGGCACACGAATACGTCATCGACTCGTCGAGCCAGAGTGAGTAGAACTTGTTGCTTATATCGTAGTGGTGCTGAATGGATTCGGGCGATGCGCCGCGCTGGCTTATCGTTGTCATTTCCTCCCCTTCAATCGAATTGTCCCCCACCTATGCGTCGATACGGGCGAATTGGCCGTGCCGGTACTGCTCGACACATGCCGCCCTGGGGTGCCAGTCGATCCGTGCGGTTCGAGCTCCGCGTCGAGTTCGACGTCCGCCGGTACGAGAGGTGACCACGTCATGCTCTCGGGGGCGCCGTTGCGGTCCCGCTCACTGGCGTGCTCGCACAGCACGTCCACAAGGGAGGTCTCGATCACCCGAATCACGTTACTGCGGCCGTCGCGGCCCCACTGCCGAACGCGAAACTTAGGTAGCCGACAAATTCCCCGTCCGGACCTCCGCGATTCCGACCAGCACCACGACCTGCGGTTTTATCTTCTCGACTCTCCCGCGCATCGTCGGGACTGGCCGTGGATGCGTTTGCCGACGGTGCTCTACATCGGACCGCCGAATCCGCATGTGACCCGCGGCGGGCGGGTCCTCTATACGGTGCGAGCCAGTCGCTCGGCGAGCAGCCCGGCGAACTTGGCTGGATCGTCGGGAATGTCGCCTTCGGCGAGAAGCGCTGTGCCGTACAGCAGTTCGGCGGTATCGACCAGCCGACTCAGTTGAGCGTCGTCGCTCTTGCCGTGCGCCTTTTGCAGCCCAGTGACGAGCGGGTGGTTCGGATTCAGCTCGAGAATCCGCTTCGAGACCGGAACCGATTGCCCGGAGGCGCGGTACATCCGCGCCAGCGCCGGCGTGATGCCGAACGTGGGGGTGATCAGGCACGCCGGCGACTCGGTGAGGCGCATCGACAGCCGCACATCGGAGACATGATCACTCAACGTCTCCTTCAGCCAGCCGAGCAGCCCCGCGAATTCCTTCTCCTGCTCCTCGCGCTCGGCCTCGCTTCTCTCCTCCTCCGAGTCGAGATCGACCTCGCCTCTTGCCACCGACTGCAGCGGCTTGCCGTCGAACTCGGGCACCGATCCCACCCAGATCTCGTCGACCGGGTCGGTGAGCAGCAGCACCTCGTAGCCCTTCGCCCGGAACGCCTCCAGGTGAGGGGATTTCAGCAGTTGTTCACGGGACTGTCCGGTGGCGAAGAAGATCTGCTCCTGACCCTCTTTCATGCGCTCGGCGTACTCGGCGAGTGTGGTGGGCTCCTCGTCGCTGTGCGTCGACGCGAACGACGAAATCCGCAGCAGCGTGTCGCGGTTGTCGAAGTCCGACATCAAGCCCTCTTTGAGGACCGGCCCGAATTGGGTCCAGAACGTGCGGTAGTCCTCGGGACGCTCGGACTGCAGATCCTGGATCGTCGACAGGACCTTCTTGGTCAGCCGGCGGCGGATCGCGGTGACCTGCCGGTCCTGCTGGAGGATTTCGCGGGAAACGTTGAGCGACATGTCCTGTGCGTCGACGACCCCCTTGACGAAACGCAGGTACCTGGGCATCAGCTCTTCGCAGTCGCCCATGATGAAGACGCGCTTGACGTACAGCTGCACCCCGATCTTGGCGTCGCGGGTGAACAGGTCGAACGGTGCTTGTGACGGGATGAAGAGCAGGGCCTGGTACTCGAAGGTGCCCTCGGCCTTCATCGCGATCACCTCGAGCGGGTCGTCCCAGGCGTGCGCGATGTGCTTGTAGAACTCCTTGTACTCCTCCTCGGAGACCTCGTCTTTCGACTTGGCCCACAGTGCCTTCATCGAGTTGAGGGTCTGCGTTTCGACGGTGGCGGTTTCCTGCCCGGTTTCGGGGCCGCCCTCCTCCGTCGGCGGGGTGCGCCGCTCGACCTGCATCCGGATCGGCCAGGAGATGAAATCCGAATACTTCTTGACCAGCTCGCGAATCTTCCACTCCGCGGTGTAGTCGTGCAGCTGGTCGTCGGCGTCTTCGGGTTTGAGGTGCAGCGTGACCGACGTGCCCTGCGGGGCCCCTGCATCCGAGGCGTCGACGGATTCGATGGTGTAGGTCGCCTCACCGCTCGACACCCACCGGGTGGCTTCGCTCTCGCCGGCCTTACGGGTGAGCAGCTCGACCTTGTCGGCCACCATGAACGTCGAATAGAAACCGATACCGAACTGACCGATCAGTTCCTCGGAGGCCGCCGCGTCCTTGGCTTCACGCAATTGCTGACGCAGCTGTCCTGTGCCCGACTTGGCCAGCGTGCCGATCAAGTCCACGACTTCGTCGTGTGTCATACCGATACCGTTGTCGCGAACGGTCAGCGTGCGCGCCTCAGTGTCCACCTCGATCTCGATGTGCAGATCCGAGGCGTCGACGTCGAGGTCCTTATTACGCAGGCTCTCCAGCCGCAATTTGTCCAATGCGTCGGAGGCGTTCGAGATCAACTCCCGCAGAAAGGAGTCCTTGTTCGAGTACACCGAGTGGATCAGCAAATCCAGCAGTTGGCGCGCCTCCGCCTGAAATTCCAACTGTTCGACGTGTGCAGTCATGTGCTTCCTCTGGTGACACAGGCTTTGGTTGCAGGTATCCGGAAGGATAATAGCGACTGCGTCGTCGTCGCGCGTTTGCAGCAACCTGGCGAACACAGGCGGATACACTCCATGAAGGGGCGGGGGACAAGGGGGACCCATCATCGTTGCTGATCCGGCAGCCCGGGATGGATTGTTCGGATTTCGAGACAATTCACCAGGCGCGAAATTACCGTCATTGCTTGTGAATGCCTGTCGACGCAAACCGATGCCGCCGCTGAGAAACACGCGCCGGGGCGCCGATATTCGCGCCGTGGCCACCGCACCCGCACACGGTGCTTACACGTATGTCGGCCCGGGCCACAGCAACCGTTGCTACGCGGAGGAGAAATGACGTTGCCCGAGACGGGGCAAGATTCGCAGTCGGGCTCAAGATCCGCGATCAACTCACCGGAAGTGGGCACCGAAACTGTCACCCCTATTGCGGTGATCGGCATGGCGTGCCGGCTGCCCGGCGGGATCGACTCCCCCGTGCAGCTGTGGGAGGCGCTGCTGCGCGGGGATGACCTGGTCACCGAGATCCCGCCCGACCGCTGGGACGCCGACGACTACTACGACCCCGAGCCGGGCGTGCCCGGGCGGTCGGTGTCGAAATGGGGCGCCTTCCTCGACGACGTCGACTGCTTCGACTCCGAGTTCTTCGGCATCAACGATCGCGAGGCCACCGCGACCGATCCGCAGCACCGACTGCTGTTGGAAACCTCCTGGGAGGCGGTGGAGCATGCGGGTCTGAGCCGGGAGGCGCTGGCCGGTTCGCGGACCGGGGTGTTCGTGGGCTTGACACACGGGGACTATCAACTGCTGGCCGCCGATGCCAACGCGGTGGAGCAGCCGTACGGCTTCACCGGCAACAGTTACAGCATGGCGTCGGGGCGCATCGCCTACGCGCTCGGCGTTCACGGTCCCGCGCTCACGGTGGACACCGCTTGCTCGTCCGGCCTGACCGCGATCCATCTGGCCTGTCGCAACCTGCACGAGGGCGAAAGCGACCTCGTGCTGGCCGGCGGCGTGACGCTCGCGCTGGATCCGCGCAAGTGGTCGGCGGGTTCGGCCGAGGGCATGCTGTCCCCCACCGGTCGCTGCCACGCCTTCGACGTCGCCGCCGACGGGTTCGTGCCCGGTGAAGGCTGTGTGGTGTTGTTGCTCAAGCGGTTACCGGATGCGCAGCGCGATGGTGACCGGATTCTGGCGGTGATACGTGGCACGGCCGCGAACCAAGACGGCCGCACGGTGAACATCGCGACGCCGTCGCGAGCCGCGCAACTCGCGGCCTACCGGCAGGCGCTGGCCGCGGCCGGCGTCGATGCCGAAAGTGTGGCCATGGTCGAGGCACACGGGACCGGCACGCCCACCGGCGACCCGATCGAATACGCCAGCCTGGCAGAGATATACGGCGTCGACGGCCCCTGCGCGCTGGTGTCCTCGAAGACCAATTTCGGGCACATGCAGGCGGCCTCCGGGCCGTTGGGACTGCTGAAATCCGTTCTCGCCCTGCAGCACGGTGTCGTCCCGCAGCACCTGCACTTCAATCGGCTGCCGGACGAGATGGCGGCGATAGAGACAAATCTCTTCGTGCCGCAGGAGAATGCGCCGTGGCCGAGTAACGGTGACCGTCCGCGGCGGGCGGCGGTGTCGGCATATGGGATATCGGGAACCAATGTGCACGTGATCCTGGAGCAAGCTCCGGCGATACCCATCAACGAGCCGCGAGTCGAATCTCCCACGGCCTCACCGCTGGTGTTCCCGTTGTCGTCGACGTCGGCCGACGAACTGCGCCGCACCGCCGGCCGGCTGTGCGACTGGGTGCAGGCACACGACGACGTGGCGCTGGCGGACCTCGGCTATACCTTGGCGCGCCGGCGGGCGCACCGCCCGGTGCGCACCGCCGTCATCGCGAGTCGCCGCTCGGAGCTCACCGACGCGCTGCGTGAGGTTGCCGACGGCGACACTCCGTACCCCGCGGCGGTCGGCCGCGACGACCGCGGTCCGGTCTGGGTGTTCTCGGGCCAGGGTTCGCAGTGGGCGGGCATGGGCGCCGAACTGCTGGCGACCGAACCCGTGTTCGCCGCCACCGTCGCGCAAGCCGAGCCGCTGATCGCCCAAGAGTCCGGATTCTCGGTCACGCATGCGATCTCGGCGCCCGAGGTCGTCGCCGGCCAGGACCGCATCCAACCGACTCTTTTCACCATGCAGGTCGCCCTCGCCGCCACCCTGAAGGCCTACGGAGTCCGCCCGGCCGCGGTGATCGGGCACTCCCTCGGTGAGGCTGCTGCGGCGGTGGCCGCGGGTGCGTTGTCACTCGAGGACGGCGCGCGGGTGATCTGCCGGCGGTCGCGGTTGATGCGCCGCATCGCCGGCGCCGGCGCCACGGCAGCGGTGGAATTGCCTGCCAAGCAGGTGCTTTCGGAATTGACGGCGCGCGGCGTCAACGACGTCGTGTTGGCGGTGGTGGCGTCGCCGCAGTCCACCGTGGTTGCCGGCGCGGCGCAGACGGTTCGCGATCTCATCGCCACGTGGGAACAGCGTGACGTGATGGCCCGCGAAGTGCCCACCGACGTCGCCTTCCACTCACCACAGGTCGATCCGATCCTCGGCGAGCTGACCGACGCGCTGGCGGAACTGGACCCGATGACACCGGAAGTCCCGTTCTACTCCGCGACCCTGTTCAATCCGCGCGAGCCGGCGAAGTTCGACGCCAGGTACTGGGCGGACAACGTACGACGCATGGTTCGTTTCGCCGCGGCGGTGCAGGCGGCCCTGGAGGATGGTCACCGGGTCTTCGCCGAGCTGGCACCGCATCCTCTGCTCACCCGCGCGCTCGAACAGACCGCGGCCAGTCTCGACGTGCCGATGGCCACCGTGGCCGGTATGCGGCGCGGACAAGCGCTCCCATTCGGGCTGCGCGGGTTCGTCGCCGACCTTCACAACGCCGGCGCCGCAGTCGATTTCTCGGTGCTCTACCCGCACGGCCGGCTGGTGGACGCACCGCTACCGACGTGGACGCGCCACCGGCACTGGTTGAGCGGCGACGGTCAGGATTCTCCGATCCGCGGCGCCTGCACCATTTCCGTGCATCCGTTGCTGGGTGCGCATGTGCGACTGCAAGAGGAACCCGAACGCCATGTCTGGCAAGGGAACCTCGGCACGGCCGCACAGCCCTGGTTGGAAGATCACCAGATCCGCAATGTCGCTGTACTCCCGGGGGCAGCGTATTGCGAGATGGCGCTGGCCGCCGCCCGCACCGTGCTGGGCGAGGCTTCCGAGGTCCGCGACATCCGTTTCGAGCAGGCGCTGCTGCTCGATGAGCAGACGACAGTCGGCGCCTCGGCGTTGTCGTTGTCACCGGGCGTCGTCGACTTCACCGTGGAGACCAATCAGGAGGGCCAATCAGCCCGGCAGGCGTCGGCGGTCCTCCATACCGCCGACGATGTGCCGGCGCCGTCGCACGACATGTCCGCCTTGCTGGCCGCACATCCGGGCCAGGAGGACGGCGACGAGGTGCGCATGCGCATGGATCAGCGTGGCATGCAGTACGGCCCGGCTTTCAGCGGGCTTGGTGTGGTGCACACCGGGGAAGCCGGCACCGTGCTGGCCGAGGTCGCACTACCCCGCCAGATCCGCTCGCAACAAGATGCCTACGGAGTGCACCCCGCGCTGCTGGACGCCTGCTTCCAATCCGTGGAGGCCCATCCTGACGTTCGGGCGTTGGGAGAAGGCATGCTCGGGTTGCCGTTGGGGGTACGCCGACTCCGCGCCTACGCCGATGCCCGCAACGCGCATTACTGCCTCACGACGGTCACGAAGGCCGATGCGTCCGGCGTCGAGGCCGACATTGACGTACTCGATGAGAACGGCACCGTCATGCTCTCCGTGCAGGGCCTGCGATTGGGCGCCGGAGATTCCGAACAGGGCCGCCGGGACCGAGTGCTGGCCGAGCGACTGCTGACCATCGAATGGCAGCCCAAGGAGCTGCCCGAAACCGAGCACGTCGACGCCGGAGCGTGGCTGCTGATCAGCATCGCCAACGCCGACCAGATGGCCACGGAACTGGCCGACACCCTGAAATCACTTGGTGCGCAATGCAGCAGCATGTGCTGGCCGCAAAACGCCGACCACTCCTCGAACGCGGCCCAACTCGGCAATCATCTGCGCACCGGCGGATTCACCGGTGTGGTGATCCTGACGGCCCCCAGGAACGGCGCGGGCGAGGACCAGTCACCGATCCTCGGTCGGGAGTATGTGCGGCATCTGGTGCGCATCGCCCGCGAATTGCCGGAGATCGCCGGCGAGCCTCCGCGCCTCTACGTCGTCACCCACAACGCGCAGACCGTGGTGGCCGACGACTCGCCCAACCTCGAACAGGCGGGCCTGCGAGGTCTGATCCGGGTGATCGGCACCGAGCATCCGCATCTGCGCGCAACGCAGATCGATCTGGACAACGAAAGCGATACCGAGCAACTGGCACGGCAACTTCTGGGCGAGTCCAATGAGGACGAGACCGCCTGGCGCGGCGGCCAGTGGTACACCGCACGGTTGTACCCGACTCCGCTGCGGCCCGAAGAGCGCAAAACCACCGTCACCGACCACTCCTGCGACGGGATGCGTCTGCAGATCCGTACGCCCGGGGATCTGGAGTCGATGGAACTCGTTGCGTGCGACCGTGTTCCGCCGGGCCCGGGACAGATCGAGGTCGCGGTCACGGCATCCAGTGTCAACTTCGCGGACGTGCTGGTCGCGTTCGGCCGCTACCCCGCGTTCGACGGAAAGCTGCCAGAGCTCGGCATCGACTTCGCCGGCGTGGTGACCGCCGTCGGCCCCGACGTGACCGACCACAAGGTCGGCGACCGCGTGGGCGGTCTGTCCGCCAACGGCTGCTGGGCCAGGTTCATCACCTGCGATGCCAATTTGGCCGTCACGCTGCCGGAGGGTCTGACCGATGCGCATGCGGCGGCCCTGACCATCGCGACGGCCACCGCCTGGTGCGGCCTCAACGATCTGGCCCGCATCAAGGCCGGTGACAAGGTGCTCATCCACTCCGCAACCGGCGGTGTGGGTAAGGCGGCGGTGGCAATCGCGCGCGCTGCCGGCGCTGAGATTTTCGCCACCGCCGGCAGCGAGCAACGTCGACAGCTATTGCGCGACATGGGTATCGAGCACGTCTACGACTCGAGAGGCTTGGATTTCGCCGATGAGATCCGTGAGGATACGGACGGCGGCGGTGTTGATATCGTGCTGAACTCGGTCACCGGCGCCGCGCAGCGCGCCGGTCTCGAATTGCTCGCCTTCGGCGGGCGGTTCGTCGAGATCGGCAAGCGCGACATCTACGGCGACACCCGGTTGGGGCTCTTCCCATTCCGGCGCAACCTCTCGTTCTTCGCCGTCGACCTGGCGTTGATGTCGGTCAGCCACCCCGAGCAGGTTCGGAAACTGCTGGAAACGGTGTACCGCCTCACCGCCGAGGGTGCGCTGCCCATGCCGGAGTGCACCCATTACCCGCTTGCCGACGCCGCCACCCCGATTCGGATGATGAGCGGGGCGCGGCACACCGGAAAACTGATTCTCGATATGCCGCAGGCGGGGAACAGCAATGTGGTGGTGCCCCCCGAGCAGGTTCGGAGCTTCGCTCCCGACGGCGCGTACATCATCAGCGGTGGCCTGGGCGGGCTGGGGCTGTTCTTCGCAGAGAAGATGGCCGGCGCCGGTGCCGGACGCCTCGTGTTGTCTTCGCGCTCGCAGCCCACGCTCGAAGCACTGGAAACGATTCAGCTGATCCGGGCGCTCGGCGCCGACGTGGTGGTGGAGTGCGGAGATGTCGCCGAACCCGAGACGGCTCAACGGTTGGTGGCCGCGGCGACCGCCACCGGTCTGCCTGTGCGCGGTGTGCTGCACGCGGCCGGGGTGATCGACGATGCCACATTGACCAACATCACCGATGAGCTGATCGAACGCGACTGGGCGCCAAAGGTCCACGGCGCCTGGAACTTGCACGCTGCCAGTGCAGGCCAGCCGTTGGACTGGTTCTGCTCGTTCTCCTCCGCTGCCGCGTTGGTGGGTTCGCCCGGCCAGGGTGCGTATGCCGCGGCCAACAGTTGGCTGGACGCGTTCACCTTGTGGCGGCGGGCCCAGGGCCTTCCGGCGACCGCGATCGCATGGGGGGCGTGGGCCCAGATCGGGCGCGGCACAGCCCTGGCCGAGAGCGCCGGGGTCGCCATCACGCCCGAGGAGGGTGCGTACGCCCTCGAAGCGCTGCTCCGCCATGACCGCGCCTACACCGGCTATGCGCCGATCACCGGCACGCCGTGGCTGACCGCCTTCGCCGAGCAGATCCCGTTCGCCGAGGCGTTCCGTTCCAGCGTGCAGAACGCCGCGGGCACAAGCAGGCTGCGGGCCGAGCTCGACGAGCTGCCACCGGAGGAATGGCCCATCCGGCTGCGGCGCCTGCTCTCCGATCAGGTCAGCCTGATCCTGCGGCGCAGCGTTGACCCGGACCGTCCGCTCGCCGAGTACGGCCTGGATTCGCTGGGCGCACTGGAACTGCGTACCCGGATCGAAACCGAGACAGGGATCCGGGTCAATCCCGCCGACCTCTCCTCCATCGGCACGGTTCGCGGACTGGCGGACCTGCTCTGCGAGAAGTTGGCGCCCGCGCAAGCCACCTGACCGGGCTGCGCGAGAGTTCGCGGCGGTTTCGAGCCCACCCGGGCGCGCTGGTAGCGTGCGTCGGGCGGACTGGTAAGGAGAATGCGTGAAAGCCCTGCTGAGAACGATGATCGTCGGGCTTATCGAGCCTGTCCTGTTCGGCTTGATCCTGTTCGTGGTGGCAGGCACGTTCGACTACTGGCAGGCGTGGGTTTTCCTGGCGGTGTTCGCTCTGTCGTCGTGGATCCCCGGCGTGTATCTGCTGCGAACCAATCCCGATGCGCTCAAGCGCCGGATGCGCGCGGGGCCGACAGCCGAGACACGAACCAAGCAAAAGGCTTTGATCGCCGGCTGGTACCTATCGCTGGCCTCGGTGTTCGTTATCAGCGCGCTTGACCACCGCTTCGGCTGGTCGCAGGTACCCACCGCGATCTGCTTGGTCGGCGACGTCCTGGTCGCCATCGCACTCGGCGTGGTGATGATGGTGGTGATCCAGAACAGTTATGCGGCCGCGGTCGTACGGGTCGAGGCGGGCCAGAAGCTGGTCCGAACCGGGTTGTATGGACTGGTGCGGCATCCCATGTACACCGGCAATGTGATTTTGGTGGTTGGCATTTCCCTTGCCCTGGGCAGCTATTGGGGGTTGGTCGTCGTCGTACCGGCCGTGATCGTGCTCGGCCTGCGGATCCGGGACGAAGAGAAGCTGCTCCAGGAAGAGTTGGACGGCTACCGCGAGTACACGCAGGAGGTGCGCCACCGCCTGGTGCCCGGCGTGTGGTGAGACGCCGGATCGCTCACCAACTCATGGCGTGAACTTGTTTCCCTGAGCCGATTCGCTGCACACGTGCTCGCTCAAGCTTCTGACGGACGGCGCGTCGACCAGGATTGACACCCCGAGGTCGGCATCAAGGGCGGTGTTGATCGCCGTGATCGCCCGCATCGCCGAAATCGAATCCCCGCCCAGGTCGAAGAACGACTCGTCGACACCTACGCGATCTAACCCCAGCACCTGGGCGTAGATGCCCGCCAGGATCTGCTCCACCAGGGTCGTCGGGGCGAGATAGTCACCAGCGGTGTCGTCGCCTTCGGGCGCCGGGGGCGCCGCACTCCCCGGCTGGTTTGACACTGCCCGCTTGCCTATCTCATCCAACCGGGCGTGGTCGGTCCCATCGAGCACATCGATCGATGACAACGGCCGCGTCGGATGGGCGGTCATCTCCACCAACACCTGCTGGTACCGCTCGATCAGCGCTCGGACGCTGGCCACGTCGAAAACATCGGTGCGGTATTGGACGCGAAGTTCCAGTTCGCGGCCCGGTCCGGCTTGCACCGTCAGCGGATAGTGGTAGAAGTCGCGGCTGGTGAACCCGGTGATGGCCAACCCGTTCGCGCCCGGCGGCGTGCCGGTGTCGGTCGGGTAGTTCTCGTACACGAAGACGGTGTCGAACAGTCTTTCCTGACCGGTGATGCGATGGATCTCGCTGAGCGCCAGGTGCTGGTGGTCGAGGGTGTCGTTGTGGGTGCTTTGCAGCTGATCGAGCAGATCTGCGGTGGTCGTTGCCGGCGTGATGTGCGCCCGCACCGGCACCGTGTTGATCAACAACCCCACCATCGATTCCGCGCCGTCGACCTCAGCCGGCCGACCCGAGACCACGGTGCCGAAGGCCACGTCCCGCTCGCCGGTCAGCGAGGACAGAAGTAGCGCCCAGGCACCCTGCAGCACGGTGTTGACGGTGGTGTGGTGCGAGCGCGCCAGCTTGGTGAGGGCCCGCGTGGTCTTCGCAGGCACCCGGAACAATTCGACGCTTCGCCGCCCGAACCCGAGCTCCTGCGGCGGGCCGACGAGAATGGGGGTGTCGAAATCGGTGAACACCTCGCGCCACGCCGCTCGGGCGGCTGCGTGATCCCGTTCCGCGAGCCAGGTCATGAAGCTGCGATACGGCGAGGCCGCGGGCAGCCGGTGCCCGTGGTAGCCGGCGAAGATCTCCTGCAGCAGGATCGGCATCGACCAGCCGTCGAGCACGATGTGGTGGTTCGTCAGCACAAATCGGTACCGGTCGTCCGAGATGCGGATGAGAGCTGCTCGGAAGGCGGCCTGGTCGACGAGATCACAGACCGCGGCGCGTTCGGCGGCACAGAGCCGCTCGATTTGCTCATCGACGTCGAAACCGGCGCCGCCGGAGTCTAATTCGACATACCGCCAGGGCGCGACGGGGTCAGCGGGAATGATCTGTACCGGTTGCTCGAATTGTGGACAGAATCGGGCGGCCAGGTGTGGATGCCGGTCGACCACGGTCTGCACGGCATCGCGTAGCCGATGCGCGTCTACCGGGCCGCTCAACGCGATGTCCAGCTGCACCGCGTACGCATCGTCGCCGGAGCCTTTCGCGATGTCGGCGTGATAAAGCAGGCCCTGCTGCAAGGGGGTCAGCGGCAGCACGTCGACGATCGGGAACTGGGCGTGCAGCTCGTCGATCTGCTGCTGGCTCAGCCGCGCCGGGGCGATATCCGACGGGGTCAACCCGCCCCCGCCGCGCCTGACATGCGCGCAGATGCCGGCCAGGGCGTCGAACCACAACCGGCTGATGCGGGTGACCGCCATGCGATCCATCGCCGAGGGCGCCCACGACCAGGTGGCGCTCAGGTGCGGGCCGGAGTCGGTGTCGAGGGTGACCGCGTTGAGCTCGACGGTGTGCGTCAGGGCAATGGGCATGTCACTGGGCATCGCCTCGACGGCACCGGTCAACGACAAGCCCTCTTGGCTGAACCGCCACACATCACCGGACGCATAGGCCGCCGGCGAGCCCAACCTCCCGAAATAGTTGAAGCCGATCGCCGGGTCGCGCCCGGCCAACTCCACATCGGGATTCAGGTAGCGCAGTAGGCCGTAGGTCAGGCCGTCCGGCAGCGAACGCAGCTGCTCTTTGGCGTCTTTGAGCACTGCGCCCAGCGCCGCATCGCCGGTCACCACCTGGGTCCAGCTCAACCCACCCACAGCTAACGACACCGGGTACTTGGCGGTGAACCACCCCACCGTGCGCGACAGGTCCACATCGGCGCCCAGCTCCGCCAAGTCCTCCTGGCGACCGTGGCCCTCCACATCGATGGTGATCGGAGCGCCGCCGGTGCCCAGGAACTGCGCCCACGCCAACCCGAACGCGATCAACAAGATCTCGTGCACCCCGGCGTGGAACGCAGCCGGTACCTCACCGAGGAGCAGGTGGGTGGTCTCGGCGTCCAGCAGCTCCGTCAGGTATCCGGCCGTGGCAAGCGTGTCCACCGCGGGTTGCGGCGCCGGCAACGCGGCGGGGATCGCGGCCACCTGCCGCCACACATCCGCCTGGCCGACCACGTCCGGATGGCGCGCGTACTCATCCAGCAGCTCCGCCCACCGGGCAAACGACGTCCCCGTCGGCGGCAACAGCACGGGCTGTCCGCCGCGATGCTGGGTCAAAGCAATGTTGATGTCCTCCAACACAATCCGCCACGACACCCCGTCAACGGCCAGGTGATGAACGATCAACGCCAACTGGCCGGTGGAGGAAGCCCACACGGCGCTGAGCATCGCCCCGTTGGACGGTTTCAACCGCGACCGCGCCGCCACCAGCGTCTCATTCGTCAACACGTCCACCGTTTGCAGGCACCCGCGGGCGTCCACCAACCCCGGGTCGGGCACGGTCAAAGACCACCTCCCAGCGCCGTCGTCCGCGGCACGCAGCCGCAACATGGCATGGCGATCCAGCAGGGCCTGCAGCAGCACCACCACATCAGCCTCGGTCATCCCCGCAGGAGCCTGCAGCAGAACCGTCTGGTTGAACTCGTCGATCGGGCCGCCGGCACTTTCCACGCCTTTCAACCAGTGCATGATCGGGGTCGCGATCACCGGGCCGGTGCCCTCGTCGGTCTCGGCGCCGGGACCGTCGGCCAGCCTGACCACTCGGGCCAGGCGCGCCACGGTCTGCTGGACGAAGATGTCGCGCGGGCGACCGACCAGGCCCGCGGCGTTGGCCCGCATGATCACCTGGATGGCGGAAATGCTGTCGCCGCCGAGGTCGAAGAACGAGTCGTCGACCCCGACCCGCTCCAGCCCGAGAACCTCGGCGTAGATGCAGGCAAGGATCTCCTCGACGGCGTCGGCCGGGGCGCGGTAGTGATCGACGTCGGAGTACTCCGGCGCCGGCAACGCGCGAACGTCGAGCTTGCCGTTTACCGTCAGCGGAAGCGCGTCCAGCGTCACGATCGCGGCCGGCACCATGTACGCGGGCAGCCGCTCGGCCAGCTCGGCACGTAGCCCGGCCGAATCGTCGATGCCGGTGACATACCCCACCAGCCGCTTGTCGCCGGGCCGGTCCTCGCGGGCGATCACCACCGCTTGCTCCACTCCGGCCAAACCGGCCAGGGCAGCTTGGATTTCGCCGAGCTCGATGCGGTACCCCCGGATCTTGACCTGCTCGTCGGCGCGACCCAGGTACCTCAGCTCGCCGTCGGCACCCCAACACACCAGATCCCCGGTGCGATACATGCGGGTGCCGGGGCCACCGAAGGGACACGCCACGAACCGTGCCGCGCTCAGCCCGGACCGGCCCACATAGCCGGCGCCCACCCCGGCGCCGGCCACATACAGCTCCCCCACGACACCGACCGGCACCGGTCGCAACCAGGCGTCGAGCACGAAGAAGCCCAGGTGCGCCAGCGGCATCCCGATCGGGCTGACGGCGTTGTCGATGTCGTCGAGCAGGATCTCGCGGAACGAGGCGTGCACCGTCGTCTCGGTGATCCCGTACATGTTGATCAGTCGCGGTGCTTCCGGATGCTGCTTCAGCCAGCCCTTGAGCCGCGGCGGCTCCAGCGCCTCGCCGCCGAACACCACCACGTCAAGTGCCAACTCGGACGCCGAGTCGGGGGTCAGCTCATCGATGGATTGCAGCGCGTAGAACGCCGACGGCGTCTGGCTCAACACGTTGACCTGCTCATCGATCAGCAAGTCGTGGAACTCCTCCGGCGACCGAGCCACCGAATCCGAGACGATCACCAGCCGCCCACCATGCAAAAGCGCGCCGAAGATCTCCCAGACGGAGAAGTCGAAAGCCAACGAATGGCTCTGTGTCCACACCTGTTTCGGCGGCAGTTCCAGCCGGGTGTCGATAGCCTGCAGCAGCCGGGTGACGTTGTGGTGAGGGATCGCCACTCCCTTGGGCACACCGGTCGTGCCCGAGGTGTAGATGAGATAAGCGATGTCGTCTGGGCGCGGCCCCGGCGGGGCGCTGATGAGTTGGTTGTCGAGCGCGGAGTCATCGACGTCGATGACCGTCAGCCCGCGTCCGGCCAGCCGTTCGGCGAGCGCCGCCGTGGTGAGCGCGGCCACCGGCGCCGCATCACCGAGCACGAACTCCAACCGCGCGTCGGGCACTGACGGATCGATCGGCACATACGCCGCACCGGTCTTGAGCACCGCAAAAATCGCGACGACCGCTTCGACGGAGCGTCCGAACAGCAACGCCACCCGCTGCCCAGGCTCCACACCGCGGTCAATCAACATGTGCGCCAACCGGTTTGCAGCCTCGTCCAGGTCGCGGTATGTGATGGTGCGGCCGTCGAAGCTGACGGCCGGCGCGTCGGGAGCGTGGACGACCTGCGCCTCGAACAACGCCACAATCGAGTCCGTGGCGACCGGCTGGTTCAGCGCCGCCCGATTGCCGATCGCATCGACGCGGGCATGTTCGCCGGCATCGAGGACATCGATCACCGACAACGGCCGGGTGGAGTCGGCGGTCATTGCCTCGAGCACCCGTTGCAACCGCTCGATCAGGGCTTCGATGCTGGCTGTGTCGAACACATCGGTCCGGAACTCCACCGTGCCCGAAATGCCATCAGCCTCACCAGTTTCGGTCCAGCGTTCGGCCAGCGAGAACGACAGATCCATGCGCGCGGTGTGGGTGTCGAGCGGCAACGGGGTGGCCTCCAGATCACCCAACGTCAAGCCGGCCGCGGACTCACCGGCGAAGTTCTGCCACGCCAAGATGACCTGCACCAGCGGATGATGGGTCAAAGACCGCGCCGGATTGAGCCGTTCGACGAGCACTTCGAAGGGCACGTCTTGATGCTCGTACGCGGCCAGACTGCGTGCGCGCACCTGAGCCAGCACGTCGGCAACACTGGGATCTCCGGCCAGATCGACCCGCAGCACCAACGTGTTGACGAAGAACCCGACCAACTCGTCGAGTGCGGGATCGCGCCGCCCGGCGATCGGGAACCCCACCGCCACATCAGAACTCGCGCTGAGCTTCGAAAGCAACACCGACAACGCGGCCTGCATCACCATGAAACTGGTCGCGCCGTGCTCGCGAGCCACTGCCCGCACCCGCTCGTGCAATTCCGAAGGCCAATCCACCGCCACCGTGGCACCGCGCTGATCAGCCACCAACGGATAGGGCCGGTCGGTCGGCAGCATCAAGCGCTCGGGCATCCCGCTCAGCACGCCCTCCCAGAATGCGAGTTGCCTGGCGATACGGCTGTCGCTGTCCTCGAGATCACCAAGCTGCGCGCGCTGCCACAGCGTGTAGTCGGCGTACTGCACCGCCAACGGCGCCCACCCTGGGGCTTGCCCCGCACACCGACTGGCATAGGCCACTCCCAAATCGGCCACCAACGGCCTGATCGACCAGCCGTCAGCAGCGATGTGGTGCACCACCGCCACCAGCACGTGTTCGTCGTCGGCGAGGCGGAAAAGGCGTGCCCGAAGCGGAATCTCCTCGGCGAGAGTGAAACTGTGCCGCGCCGTTTCTTCGACGGCCTCCTCCAACCGGCGTAGCTGCCAGCCGGTCGCATCCACCGTCTCCCAACCGAATTCGGCCTGCTCTGTGGGCACGACCAGCTGCTGAGGTATCCCGTCGGCCGCCGGGAACACCGTGCGCAGGCTTTCATGGCGATCGAGTACATCGGCGAACGCCGCGCCCAGCGCGTCGACATCAATGCGCCCTTGAAGCCGCAGTCCCACCGCCAGGTTGTAAACCGGTGAGGGCCCCTGCAATTCGTCGATGAACCACAACCGGCTTTGAGCAAACGACAGCGGCATCACCGCCGGCCGCTCGCCGGCCACCAACGGCTCCAGCCGGCCCTCATCTGTTCCCATGCGCAGCGCCAACTGGGCGACCGCGGGAGCATCGAACACGGTCCTGACCGCAAGGCCGATATCCAATGACTTGTTGATCGCCGCGACCAGGCGCATCGCGGACAGGGAATCGCCGCCAAGCTCGAAGAACGAGTCGTCGACGCCGACGCGATCCAGTCCGAGGACTTGGGCGTAGATGCCGGTCAGGATCTCTTCGGTTGCGTTCGCCGGGGCGCGATACCGCTCGGCGTCTTGGTATTCCGGTGCCGGTAATGCCCGTTTGTCGAGCTTGCCGTTGACGGTCAACGGCACCGCGTCGATCGCCACCACCGCGGCCGGCACCATGTAAGCGGGCAGCTTCTCGATCAGCGCGGCACGCGCCACTGCGGGATCAGCGGTGCCGGTGATGTAGCCGACCAGCCGCTTGTCGCCGGGGCGGTCCTCGCGGGCGATGACCACCGACTGCTCGACCCCGTCCAAACCGGCCAGAACGGCCTGGATCTCGCCGAGCTCGATGCGGTACCCGCGGACCTTGACCTGCTCGTCGGCGCGGCCCACATAATCCAGTTGCCCATCGGCGCGCCAACACACCAGGTCCCCGCTGCGGTACATCTGTGTTCCTGGCTGTCCCGCACTACCGAACGGACATGCCACAAACCGCGTGGCGCTCAGGCCCGCCCGGCCCACATAGCCGTACCCGAGCCCGGCGCCGGCCACATACAACTCGCCCACCACACCCGGCGCCACGGGCCGCAGCCAGTCGTCGAGCACAAAGAAGGCAAGAGAGGGCAGCGGCACCCCGATCGGGCTGGCCGGGCTATCGACGTCGGTATCGACGATCTCGCGGAACGAGGCGTGCACCGTCGTCTCGGTGATGCCGTACATGTTGATCAACCGCGGTGATCCCGCATGATTGTCCAGCCACGGGCGAAGACGGGTGGGTTCCAGCGCCTCACCAGCGAACAACACCGCCTCGAGCTGCAACCCTTCACGCAATCCGCACTGTTGGGCATCGATGGATTGCAGCGCATAGAACGCCGACGGGGTCTGACTCAACACACTGACGCGCTGGCCGACCAGCAGGGCGTAAAAGTCCTCGGGCGACCGCACCACCGACTCGGGCACCACCTCCAGTCGCCCACCGCGCAGCAGCGCCCCCCACAGCTCGCACACCGAGACGTCGAAGGCCAGCGAGTGGCACTGCGTCCACACCTGATCGGGCGACAAGGGCAGGTGCGCATCGATGGCGTCGAGTAGCCGCGTGACATTCCGATGCGGAATAGCCACGCCCTTGGGCATTCCCGTCGTGCCCGAGGTGTAGATCAGATAAGCCACATCGTCAGGACTCGGCCCCGGCAGCGCAGTACTGGGTTGGCCCTCCACCGCCGGATCTTCGACGTCGATGACCACCAACCCGTGCCCGTCCAACTGATCGGCCAGATCGGCGGTGGTGATCGCCGCGACCGGCGCGGCATCCTCGAGCACAAACGCTATCCGCGCATCGGGCACCGCTGGATCGATCGGCACGTATGCCGCCCCGGTCTTGAGCACGGCCAGAATCGCCACAACAGCCTCGACAGACCGGTGCGACAGCAACGCCACCCGCTCGCCGGCACCGACGCTGCGGCCAATAAGCAAGTGCGCCAAGCGATTCGACGCTTCGTCCAGCTCCCGATACGTCATGCGACGGCCGTCGAAACTGACCGCCACCGCCTCGGGAGAACGAGCGACCTGCTCGGCGAACAATGCCGGGATCGCCAGCGGCGCCGCCGCGGGCCGCGTCAGCGCCGCCCGGTTGCCCCACTCATCCAGATTTGCGCGCTCATCGTCGTCGAGCAGATCCTTCGGCAGGAGCCGCTGGGTGGCGCTGACGACTGCTCGCTCGAACCGCGCGATGATCTTGCGAACGCGGTTGTCGTCGAACACGTCGGTGTCGAATTCGACACGGAGAACCAGTTCGGCGCCGGGCATGGCTTGCAGGGTCAGCGGATAGTGGTTGAACTCGCGATCGTTGAACTCGGTGATGGCCAACCCGTTGGCCATGGCCATCGCCGCGGTCTCCACCGGATAGTTCTGGTAGACGAACAGGGTGTCGAAGAGTTGATCGTGGCCCGCGGCGCGGTGGATCTCGTTGAGCGCAAGGTGTTGGTGGTCGAGCGTGTCGCTGTGTCGGCGTTGCAGGTCACCGAGCAGGTCGGCGACGGTGGTGGCCGGGGTGATGGTGGCCCGGACCGGCACGGTGTTGATCAGCAAGCCGACCATCGATTCCGCGCCTGCCACCTCAGCTGAGCGTCCCGAGACCGCGACGCCGAAAGCGACGTCGTGGTGGCCGGTCAGCCACATGAGTACTTGCGCCCAGGCGGCTTGCAGCACGGTGTTGGCGGTGGTGTGACAGCTGCGGGCCAGCTCGTTGACGGCCTGCGTGGTCTCGGCGGTCAACCGGAACGATTCGGTGCCTCGACGTCCCGGTCCGGACCGGGTCTTCGGAGCGACCAGCGTGGGGGTGTCGAAACCGGCCAGGACTTCGCGCCAGGCGGCGTGGGCGGCGTCGACGTCTTGATCGGCCAGCCACGTGACGAAGCTGCGGTAGGACCCGGCGGCCGGGAGACGCTGCCCGAAGTAGCTGGCGAAGATCTCCTGCAGCAGGATTGGCAGGGACCAGCCATCGAGCACGATGTGGTGATAGGTCATCACGAATCGGTGCTCGTTGTCGGCGGTGCGGATCAGCGTCGCGCGGAAAGCCGGCTCGTGGACCACGTCGCAGACCGCGGCGCGCTCGGCGGCGCACAACTGCTGAATCCGGTCCGCGACATCGGAATCGTCCGTGACCATCTCGAGGTATTGCCAGGGAACGCTGGGGTCGGCCGGGATGATCTGCACCGGTTCGTCGAATCGTTGGCTGAACCGGGCCACCAGGTGGGGGTGGCGGTTGACCACAGCGTGCACGGCCTCGCGCAGCCGGTCGGGATCCAATGGACCGGTGACGGTGACGTCGAGCTGCATCGCATAGAGGTCGTCGTGGTCGTCACCGATGGTGGCGTTGGCGTGGAACAGCAGGCCCTGCTGAAGGGGTGTCAAGGGCAGGACGTCCGCGATCCGGTGTTGCCGGCTCAGCTCATCGAGCTCTCGCTGGGTGAGTTGGGCGGGCGCGATGTCGGAGGGTGTGAGGCCGCCACCGCCGGCGGCGACGTGCGCGCAGATGCCGGTCAGGGCGTCGAACCACAGCTGGTTGAGTCGGCTTATCCGGGCGTCGTCGAGCGCTGAGGGAGCCCACGTCCATGCGGCGTGCAGCCGCGGGCCGGTGTCGCTGTCGACGGTGCTGGCGTTGAGTTCGACGGTGTGCCCCAGTGGCATCGGTATCGCCCCCGCGGCAGCGGTGTGCGACATGCCGTCCTGGCTGACCTGCCACATGTCGGCGAAGTCCGCGGCGTTGGCGGTCTCGACCAACCTGCCGAGGTAGTTGAACCCGGCGGTGGGGTCGGACCCGGACAGGTCGACGTTCGGGTTGAGGTAGCGCAACAGTCCGTAGGTCAGGCCGTCGGGGAGGGCGCGGAGTTCTTCCTTTGCGCTCTTGATCACGGAACCCAGCGCCGGCTCGCCCGCCACCACCTGGGACCAGCGCAGTCCGCCGACGTTCAGGGCGACCGGGTACTTGGTGGTGAACCAGCCGACGGTGCGGGACAGGTCAATTGGTGCGGAGAGGTCGCCCAGGTCCTCGATGCGGCCGTGGCCTTCGACATCGATCCCGACCGGAGTGGCGCCGGTATCGAGGAACTGCGTCAAGGCCATTCCAAAGGCGATCAGCAGGATGTCCTGGATGCCGGCGCGGAACGCCGCCGGAACGTCACCGAGCAGCGCCCGGGTCGTCTCGACGTCCAGTGATGCCGTCAGATGCCCAGCGGTTTCGTAGGTGTCCACTTCGGGTTGTACCGCGGGCAGCGCGGCCGGGGTCGCCAGGACTCGTCGCCAGCTGTCGGCCTCGTCAACCACTGCCGGGCTGAGAGCTTGTTCGCTGAGCAGCGACGCCCACCGGGCGAATGAGGTTCCGGTTGCGGGCAACGCGACGGGTTGGCCATGGCGGTGTTGGGACCAGGCGATGTTGAGATCTTCGAGCAGGATCCGCCAGGACACCGCGTCGACGGCCAAGTGATGAATGATCAACACCAACTGGCCGGTCGAGGGGACCCACAACGGGCTGACCATCGCTCCGGTGGCCGGGTCCAGCCGGGACCGGGCCGCCGCCAACGCCTCATCGGACAACACGTCCACCGACTCCAGGCGCGGATGCACCGACCCCTTCTCCGGTACCAGGAGTGACCATCCCCCGGCGCCATCGTCGGTGGCACGCAGCCGCAACATGGCATGCCGATCGAGCAGTGCCTGCAAGACGATTTCGACGTCGGCCTCGGTGACCCCCGCCGGGGCTTGGACCACCACCGTCTGGTTGAACTGGTCGACCGGGCCGCCTGTGCTCTGGACGTCATGCAACCAGCGAATGATCGGGGTCGCCGTGACGGATCCGGTGCCCTCGTCAGTCGAGTCGACGTCATCGCCGGCCACCCCGACCACTCGAGCCAGCCGGGCGACGGTCTGCTCGACGAAAATGTCGCGGGGCCGACACAGCACACCCGATGCCCGGGCCCGGGACACCACCTGCATGGACAGAATGCTGTCGCCACCCAGGTCGAAGAAGGAGTCGTCGACCCCGACGCGGTCCAGGCCAAGGACCTGGGCGTAGATACCGGCCAGGATTTCTTCGACCGCATCGGCCGGAGCGCGGTAGCGGTCCACCACACGGTAATCCGGGGCCGGCAGCGCACGCGTGTCGAGTTTGCCGTTGACCGTGACCGGCAACGCATCCAAGGCCACCACCGCCGCGGGCACCATATAACCAGGCAGCCGATCAGCCAACGCCGCACGCGCCTTACCCGCATCCACCGCACCGGTCACATAACCGACCAACCGCTTCACACCGGGCTGATCCTCACGCGCGATCACCACCGCGGACTCAACACCATCGAGCGCCGCCAACGCCGAACGGATCTCACCCAACTCAATGCGATACCCACGGATCTTGACCTGCTCATCCGCGCGACCCAAATAATCCAACTGCCCATCACCACGCCACCGCACCAAATCCCCAGTGCGATACATCCGCGCCCCCGCCACCCCAAACGGACACGCCATAAACCGCGACGCCGTCAACCCCGACCGGCCCAGATATCCGCATGCCACACCGGCGCCGGCGACGTAGAGCTCACCGATGACCCCGGCGGGCACCGGGCGCAACCATTCGTCGAGGACGAACAGCGCCGCGGTCGATACCGGCGCACCGATCGGCGCTGGCCCTGATCCCGGAGTCAGCGGCGCGCTCATCGAGGCGTACACCGTGATCTCGGTGGGGCCGTAGGCGTTGATCATCACCCGGCCGGGGGCCCACCGGTCCACCACATCAGCGGGGCAGGCTTCACCGCCGAGCAGCAACGCCACCGACTCCAACCCCTGCGGGGACAACGCCGCCACCGCCGAGGGAGTCTGGGTCAACACGTTGACCCGTTCGCGTACCAGCAGGGCATGCAAATCCTGCGGCGAGGTGGTCACCGACTCGGGCACCACCACCAGCCGTCCCCCACCCAACAGCGCGGCCCAGATCTCCCACACCGAGAAATCGAAGGCATACGAATGGCATTGGGTCCACACCTGTTTGGCCGGCAAGTGCGGCGGTGTCGACTGCGCCAAGTGCCCCAGATTGCGGTGAGTGACCGCCACCCCCTTGGGCACCCCGGTGGTGCCCGAGGTGTAGATGAGATAGGCGATATCGTCTGGCGCCGGGCCCGGCAACGCGGTGCCCGGCTGGGCGGCGATCGCGGGATCGTCGATATCGATGACCGGCAGGCGATAGCCCTCGAGCCGGTCGGCCAGAGCGGTCGTGGCGACCGCGACGACCGGCGCGGCATCGGCGAGCATGAACTCCACCCGCGCCGCCGGCACCGCCGGATCGATCGCCAGATACGCCGCCCCGGTCTTGAGCACCGCCAACATCGCCACGATCGCCTCGGCCGAACGCTCCAACAACAGCGCCACGCACTGTCCTGGACCTGCCCCGTGTCCGGCCAACACGTGCGCCAACCGGTTGGCGGCCTCATCGAGTTCGCGATAGGTCAGCGCCACCGCGGCTGCGCTGACCGCCACCGCATCCGGAGTGCGCGCGACCTGCGCGGCCAACAACTCCGGAACCGACACCGAAGCAGCGCTGGGCACAGATTCGTTCAATACCGCCCGATTACCCATCTCATCGAGGCGGGCACGCTCACCGGCACCCAGCACGTCGATCGAGGACAGCCGCCGACCCGGATCGGCGGTCATCGCCACCACCACCGTCTGCAACCGCTCGATCAACACCTCGATGCTGGCGGCATCAAACACATCGGTGCGGAACTCCACCGCCCCACCGATCCCGGCGAAATCCCCGGCCTCGCTGAACCGTTCAGCCAGCGAGAAACTCACATCCATGCGGGCGGTGTGGGTATCCACCGGCACCGCGCTGACCTCGACATCACCCAACGCCAACCCCGCCGCAGGATCACCGGCGAAGTTCTGCCACGCCAACGCCACCTGCACCAACGGATGATGCGCCAAACTACGAGCCGGGTTGAGCCGCTCCACCAACACCTCGAACGGCACATCCTGATGCTCATAAGCGGCCAGGCTGCGCGCCCGCACCTGAGCCAACACCTCGGCCACCGTGGGATCGCCGGCCAAATCCAGTCGCAACACCAACGTGTTGACGAAAAACCCGACCAACTCATCGAGCGCCGGATCACGCCGCCCAGCGATCGGGAACCCCACCGCCACATCAGAACTGGCGCTCAACTGCGACAGCAGCACCCCCAACGCCGCCTGCACCACCATGAAACTGGTCGCGTTGTAGCGCCCAGCAACCTCGCGCACCCGCTGCTGCACCTGCGCAGGCCAGTCCACCGCCACCACGGCCCCACGCTGATCAGCCACCAACGGATACGGCCGATCAGTGGGAAGCTGCACACGCTCGGGCATCCCGGCCAACACATCCTGCCAATACGCCAACTGCGCGGCGATACGACTCTGACCGTCCTCCAGATCACCCAACTGCGCGCGCTGCCACAACGTGTAATCCACATACTGCACCGGCAACGGCGCCCACCCCGGCGCGCGCCCCGCGCACCGGGCGGCATAGGCCACCCCCAGATCGGCCACCAACGGCGCGATCGACCAACCATCGGCGGCGATGTGATGCACCACCACCACCAACACATGCTCATCGACACCAACACGGAAAAGCCTTGCCCGCATCGGAATCTCAGTACTCAGATCGAACGTGTGCCCCGCCGCCGCACCAACAGCCTCACCCAACCGCCCCACCGACCAGCCCACCGCATCAACGACATCCCAATCAAGACAGGCACTCTCAGCAGCAACCACCACCTGCCGCGGAACCCCCTCAACCGCGGTGAACAACGTGCGCAGGCTCTCATGACGACCGACCACATCGCCCAACGCCGCACCCAACGCCTCCACATCCAACGCACCGCTGATCCGAAGCGCGCTCGGCATGTTGTAAACCGGTGACGGACCCTGCAACTGATCGATGAACCACAACCGGTTCTGAGCAAACGACAACGGCACCACCGCCGGCCGCTGCGCGACCACCAACGGCTCCAACCCACCGCCGCCCTCACCCACCCGCGGCGCCAACTGCGCAACCGTAGGCGCCTCGAACACCGCCCGCACCGCAAGATCAACACCCAAACCGGCATTGACCGCCGCGACCAACCGCATCGCCGAAATCGAATCCCCACCCAGGTCGAAGAAGGAGTCGTCGACCCCGACGCGGTCCAGGCCAAGGACCTGGGCGTAGATACCGGCCAGGATTTCTTCGACCGCATCGGCCGGAGCGCGGTAGCGGTCCACCACACGGTAATCCGGGGCCGGCAGCGCACGCGTGTCGAGTTTGCCGTTGACCGTGACCGGCAACGCATCCAAGGCCACCACCGCCGCGGGCACCATATAACCAGGCAGCCGATCAGCCAACGCCGCACGCGCCTTACCCGCATCCACCGCACCGGTCACATAACCGACCAACCGCTTCACACCGGGCTGATCCTCACGCGCGATCACCACCGCGGACTCAACACCATCGAGCGCCGCCAACGCCGAACGGATCTCACCCAACTCAATGCGATACCCACGGATCTTGACCTGCTCATCCGCGCGACCCAAATAATCCAACTGCCCATCACCACGCCACCGCACCAAATCCCCAGTGCGATACATCCGCGCCCCCGCCACCCCAAACGGACACGCCATAAACCGCGACGCCGTCAACCCCGACCGGCGCCAGTAACCAACGCCCACCCCGCGACCGGCCAGATACAGCTCGCCGACCACACCCGCAGGAACCGGGCGCAACCACCCGTCGAGCACAAAGAACGACGCCCACGCCGTCGGTGAGCCGATCGGCGGGGATCCCGATCCCGCGCCCAGTGGAGCGCTGGCACACAACCACATCGTGGTCTCGGTCGGCCCGTAAACGTTGACCATGACCCGGCCGGGGGCCCACCGATCCACCAACTCGGGCGGACAGGGCTCCGCGCCGATCACCAACGCCGCCGCATCCAAGCCCTCCACCGGCAGCACTCCGGCCGCCGACGGGGTCTGCGTCAACACCGTGACTTGTTCGCGCACCAGCAGCCGGTGGAACCGTTGCGGTGAACGTGCCACCGACTCGGGCACCACCACCAGCCGCCCGCCATGGAGCAGCGCGCCCCAGATCTCCCACACCGAGAAATCGAAGGCATACGAATGGAATTGGGTCCACACCTGCTCGGCTGAGAGTTTCACACCGATCTGCAGCGAGTCGAACAGCTGAGTCACATTGCGTTGAGTGACCGCCACGCCCTTCGGCGTTCCCGTGGTGCCCGAGGTGTAGATGATGTGGGCGAGGTCATCGGGTGCCGGGCCCGGCAACGCCGTGCCCGGTTGGGCGGCGATGGCGGGATCGTCGACGTCAATCACGGTCACGTCGAACCCGTCGAACCGCGTCGCCAGATCGGCAGAGGTGACCGCGGCGATCGGCGCGGCGTCGGTGAGCATGAACTCGATCCGCGCCGCAGGCACCGCCGGGTCGATGGGCAGGTACGCCGCCCCCGCCTTCATCACCGCCAGGATCGCGACGATCGCCTCCGCGGAACGGTTGAACAGCACCGCGACCCGCTCGCCCGGGCCGGCCCCGCGGTGGACCAGCAAGTGCGCCAACCGATTCGCCGCCTCATCGACCTCGCGGTAGGTCCACGAATGCTCCCCGCACACCAGCGCAACCGCATCCGGGGTGCGGGCCGCCTGTGCGGCGAACAACGCCGGAACCGACGTACCGGTCACCGGCTGCGTCAATACCGCTCGATTGCCCCACTCATCGAGGCGAGCGAGCTCGGCCTCTTCGAGCACATCTACCTGCGAGAGCCGTCGCGCCGGGTCGGCGGTCATCGCCACCAACACCGTCTCCAACCGCTCCCCGAGGGCTGCGATGCCGGCCGCGTCGAAGACACCGGCGTCGTATTCGATGCGGAAGCCGAGCTCCGGTCCCGGCACGGCTTGTACCGCCAGCGGGTAGTGGGTCGATTCGTGGAAGGAGACATCGGTGACCGCCAATTGGTGGTCGCCCAACGCGGTGGCGGCGTCGATCGGGTAGTTCTCGTACACGAAAAGCGTGTCGAACAGCTTGTCCTGACCGGTGATGCGGTGAATGTCGTTGAGCGCCAGGTGCTGGTGCTCGAGCGTGTCATTGTGGGCGCGCTGCAGTTGACCCAGCAGGTCTGCGGTGGTGGTGGCCGCCGTGAAGGTCGCCCGCACCGGCACCGTGTTGATCAGCAGGCCCACCATCGATTCCGCGTCGGCCACGTCGGCCGGCCTTCCCGAGACCACGGTGCCGAAGGCGACGTCATGCTGACCTGTCAGCCCACACAACAGCCGCGCGAACGCGGCCTGCAACACGATGTTGACCGTGGTGTGGTGCGAGCGCGCCAGCTCGCCGAGCGCTCGTGTGGTCTGGGCCGACACCGAAAACGATTCGGTGCCTCGCCGCCCCACCGCTAATTGATCCTGAGGACTGACCAGGACCGGGGTGTCGAAGCCGGCGAGCATGTTCCGCCAGGCCGTGTGGGCGGCATCGAGGTCTCGCTCGGCCAGCCAGGTGATGAACCTGCGATACGGCGCGGGCGTCGGTAGCCGCATCCCGTGATAGCCGGCGAAGATTTCCTGCAGCAGGATCGGCAGCGACCAGCCGTCGAGCACGATGTGGTGATTGGTCAGTATCAACCGGTGCTGATCTGCTTCGGTGCGGATCAACGCCACCCGAAATGGCGGCGCATGGACCAGGTCGCAGACTGCGGCGCGTTCGGCGGCACAGAGCCGCTCGATTTCCTCCTCGGGGGCTGCGCCGTCGAGATCCACTGCGCCGTCGAGATCCACATAGCGCCACTCGACTTCGGGGGCAGCCGGGATGATCTGTACCGGTTCGTCGAACTCTTGGCAGAAGCGGGCCACAAGATTCGGATGCCGGGTGATCACCGTGTGCACCGCGTCGCGCAGCCGGTCGGGGTCGAGCGGACCGGTCAGCGTGATATCCAGCTGCCCCGTGTACAGATCGTCGCTGACCAGCGCGGTGGTCGCGTGGAACAGCAGTCCCTGCTGCACCGGGCTCAGCGGCAGTACATCGGCGACTGCGAGTCGGTGCTGCAGTTCGTCGATCTGCTGCTGGCTCAACCGGGCAGGCGCGATGTCCGACGGGGTCAATCCGCCTCCGCCACTGCGCACGTGCGCGCACATGCCGATCAGGGCCTCGACCCACAATTGGCTCAGCCGGCTGATCTGCGCATGATCGAGCGCCGAGTGGGCCCACGTCCAGTCGGCGCGCAGGTGCGGGCCGGTGTCCGTGTCGACTGCGACGGCGTTGAGCTCCACGGTGTGCGCCAGTGGCATCGGCACTGCGGCACAGGCGGCGGTCAACGACGGACCCTCCGGGGAGATCCGCCACACATCAGCAGACCCGCCGGGCGCCGCTGCACCCATGCGGCCCAGATAGTTGAAGCCGATCGGCGGGTCCGCCACCGCCAGATCCGCCTCGGGGTTCAGGTAGCGCAGCAGACCATAGGTCAGGGCGTCGGGCAGTGCGCGAAGCTGTTCCTTGGCGTCCTTGATGACCGCGCTCAGCGCCGCGTCGCCGACCACCACCTGTGCCCACGACAGCCCGCCGGTGGGCCCCCCGAGTTTCAAGGACACCGGGTACTTGGCGGTGAACCACCCCACCGTGCGCGACAGGTCAACGTCGGAGGCGATTTCTCCCAGATCCTCGGAGCGGCCGTGGCTCTCCACATCGATGCCGATCGGCGCGCTGCCAGTGCCGAACGACTCAGCCACCGCCAACCCGAGTGCGATCAACAGAATGTCTTGTGTCCCAGCGTGAAACGCCGCGGGGACCTCATCGAGCAGCATGCGCGTCGTCTCGGCGTCCACCGAGACCGAGAGGCGCTTGGCCGTGGCGAAGGTGTCCACTGCGGGCTGCACCGCCGGCAGTACGGCGGGGGTCGCCGCCACCTGCCGCCATACGTTCGCCTGTTCGACCACGTCCGGGTGGCGGGCGTGCTCAGCCAGCACCTCCGCCCACCGTTGGAACGACGTCCCCGCCGGCGGCAGCACTGCCTGCTGCCCTGCTCGATGCTGGGCCCAGGCGATGTTGAGGTCATCCAACAGGATTCGCCACGACACCCCGTCGACGGCCAGGTGGTGAATGATCACGACGAGCTGACCTGTGGCGGAAACCCATAGCGCGCTGAGCATCAGCCCGGCGGCCGGGTTCAGCCGCTTCCGAGCCTCCAGCAGCGCCTCGTCGGACAGCGCGTCCACCGAGCGCAGGCATCCATGCGCGTCGACCGACCCCGGCTCGGGCACGTGTAGTGACCACGGCCCGGCGTCCGCGGAGTCGACACGCAGCCGCAGCATGGCGTGCCGATCCAGCAAGACCTGCAACATCGCCACCACGTCTGCCTCGGTCACTCCCGCGGGGGCTTGGACGACCATGGTCTGGTTGAACTCGTCGACGGGACCCTGCACGCCGGCCAGCCAACGGATGATCGGAGTCGCGACGACGGGCCCGACGCCCTCGTCGATGGGGTCGTTCGCACCGCCGGTCACCCCGGCGACCCGGGCCAGCCGGGCCACGGTCTGCTCGACGAAGACATCGCGCGGGCGACACGCCAGCCCGGCCGCCCGGGCCCGGGACACCACCTGCATCGACAGGATGCTGTCCCCACCCAGGTCGAAGAACGAGTCATCGACCCCGACTCGGTCCAGCCCCAGCACCTGGGCGTAGATGCCGGCCAGGATCTCCTCGACCGCGTCGGCCGGGGCGCGGTACCGATCGCCGTCGCGATAGTCGGGGGCGGGCAGGGCGCGGGTGTCGAGCTTGCCGTTGGATGTCAGCGGCAGCGCCTCGAGGACCACGATCGCCGTCGGCACCATGTATCCGGGCAACCGCTCGGCCAGCGTGGCACGCAGCCGGGCCGGATCGGCGGATCCGGTGACATAGCCGACCAGCCGCTTGTCGCCAGGGCGGTCCTCGCGCGCGATCACCGCCGCTTGGCCCACCCCGTCGAGGGCGGCCAGCGCGGCCTGGATCTCACCGAGCTCGATGCGATAGCCGCGGATCTTGACCTGCTCATCGGCGCGACCCAGATAGTCCAGCTGCCCGTCAGGGCGCCAACACACCAGATCGCCGGTGCGGTACATCCGCGCCCCGGGCGCGCCGAACGGACAGGCCACAAACCTCGTCCCGGTCAACCCGGCCCGGCCCACATACCCCGCGCCCACTCCGGCGCCGGCCACATACAACTCACCGACCACCCCGGCGGGCACCGGACGCAACCACTCGTCGAGCACAAACAACGCCGCGCCGGGCACCGGCGCACCGATCGGCACCCCCGACCCCGGGCTCAGTGGCGCACTGATCGCGACACACATCGTGGTCTCGGTCGGGCCGTAGGCGTTGATCATCACCCGACCCGGCGCCCAGCGCTCGACCACCTCGGCCGAGCAGGCCTCACCGACCACCACGACCGCCGCCGACTCCAGCCCCTCGCGTGGCAAAAGCCTTACCGCAGAAGGAGTCTGAGTCAACACATCGACGTTCTCAGTCACCAGCAAGGCGTGGAAGTCCTCGGGTGAGCCCGCTACCTCCTCGGGCACCACCACCACTCGCCCACCCCGCAACAGCGCCCCGAAGACCTCCCATACCGACACGTCGAAGGCCAACGAATGACACAACGGCCACACCCCCGCAGACGGCAGGCCGGCATCGAGCGACTCCAGCAACTGGGTCACGTTGCGGTGGGTGATCGCCACACCCTTGGGCACACCGGTGGTCCCTGAGGTGTAAATGAGGTAGGCGATGTCATCGGGCGACGGGTCCGGCAAGGCGGCGCTGGGTCGGATATCAGCGGGGCCCTCGATATCACCGACATCGATCACCGACACACCGCAGCCGTCCAAGCGCGCGGCCAACGCCGCGGTGGTGATCGCGGCGATCGGCGCGGCATCGGAGACCATGAATTTCATCCGCGCGTCCGGCACCGCCGCGTCGATCGGCATATACGCCGCCCCGGTCTTGAGCACCGCCAACATCGCGACGATCGCCTCGGCCGATCGCTCCAACAGCAGTGCCACGCACTCACCCGGGCCGACGCCGTGGCCGATCAGCAAGTGTGCCAACCGATTCGCGGCGTCATCGAGTTCGCGGTAGGTCCACGAGCGTTCCCCGCAGGTGATCGCTACCGCCTCGGGCGTGCGCCTCACATGCTGGGCGAACAACGCCGGAACCGACACCGCGCCCGGGAGGGGCCGGGTCAACGCCGCCCGGTTGCTCCACCCGTCCAGGCGGGCGTGTTCGAGCTCATCCAGCACATCGATCGACGACAACCTCGCCGCCGGATCGGCGGTCATCGCCTCGACCACCCGCTGGAGTCGCTCGATCAACCCTTCGACGCTCGCGGCGTCGAACACATCGGTGCGAAACTCCACGCTCCCGCCGATTCCGGCAGGCTCACCGGTCTCGGTGAACCGTTCGGCCAACGAAAGCGACAGATCCATACGCGCGGTGTGGGTGTCCACCGGCACTTGGGTGACCTGCAGATCACCCAAGGCCAGGTTCGCGGGATCGGTGTTCTGCCATGCCAACATCACCTGCACCAGCGGATGATGGGTCAGGCTTCGGGTCGGGTTGAGCCGCTCCACGAGCACCTCGAAAGGCACGTCCTGGTGTTCGTAGGCGGCCAGGCTGCGTGTTCGAACCTGGTCCAGCAGTTCGGCGGCGGTCGGATCGCCGGCCACATCGACGCGCAACACCAACGTGTTGACGAAGAAGCCGACCAGCTCGTCGAGCGCCGGGTCACGCCGCCCGGCGATCGGAAAGCCAATGGGCACCTCGGAACTCGCGCTGAGCTTGGCCAACAGCACTGCCAACGCGGCCTGCAGCAGCATGAAACTGGTCGCGCTGTGTTCGCGAGCCACTGCCTGCACCCGCTGCTGCAGCTCGGCGGGCCAGTCGACCGCGACCGTGGCGCCGCGCTGATCAGCCACCAAGGGATAGGGTCGATCGGTGGGCAGCGCCAACCGCTCGGGCAGCCCGGCCAGCGCCTGCTCCCAATAATTCAGCTGCGCGGCAATGCGGCTATCGCCGTCCTCGAGATCACCCAACTGCGCCCGCTGCCACAACGTGTAATCGACATACTGCACCGGCAACGGCGCCCAACCCGGCGCCGACCCGGCACATCGGCTGGCATACGCCACCCCGAGGTCACGCACCAACGGGGCGATCGACCAGCCGTCCGCGGCGATATGGTGCACCACCGCCACCAACACATGCTCATCATCGGCCAATCGGAAAAGCGTTGCCCGCAAAGGGATCTCAGTCGCCAAGTCGAAGGTGGCGCGGGCAGCCGCGCTGACGGCATCGCCGAGACGACCCGCCGACCAACCCGAGGCATCGATCACCCGACATCCGACATCGGCCCGCTCCGTCGGGACGACCACCTGCCGGGGCAGTCCGTCGACCTCGGCGAACAGCGTGCGCAGGCTCTCATGACGGTCCACCACGTCGGCGAATGCCGCGCCCAGCGCGTCGACATCCAGGTGTCCCCCAAGCCGCAATGCCGCGGCCATGTTGTAAACCGGTGAGGCGCCCTGCAATTGGTCGATGAACCACAATCGGGTCTGGGCGAACGACAGTGGGACCACCGAAGGCCGTTCGACAGCCACCACCGGGTCGAGTGCACACGCCTCGCCACCGATACGGGGAGCCAACTGGGCAACCGTGGGCGCATCGAAGACGGTGCGCACGGCAAGGTTTGAATCCAGTGACTTGTTGATCGCGGCGACCAGACGCATTGCAGACAGCGAATCGCCGCCCAGGTCGAAGAAGGAGTCGTCGACGCCGACGCGGTCGACGCCGAGCACGTGCGCGTAGATACCGGCCAGGACTTCCTCGACCGCGCTTGCCGGGGCGCGGTGGTGATCACTCTCGTGATAGTCCGGTGCTGGCAGGGCGCGAGTGTCGAGTTTGCCGTTGACGGTCAGCGGTAGCGCGTCGATCGCCACCACCGCGGCCGGCACCATATACGGCGGGAGCTCCTCAGCCAGCGCGGGACGCAGCCCGGCCGGGTCGGCGGTGCCGGTGACGTAAGCAACCAGGCGTTTGTCACCGGGACGGTCCTCGCGGGCGACGACGACCGCTTGATCAACCCCATCCAGCGCGGCCAGGGCGGCCTGGATCTCCCCGGGCTCGACGCGGTATCCACGGATCTTGACTTGCTTGTCGGCGCGCCCGACGTACCGCAGCTGCCCGTCGGCGCCCCAGGACGCCAGATCGCCTGTGCGATACATCCGCTCGCCAGGACCACCGAACGGGCACGCCACAAACCGCGACCCGGTCAGGCCCGACCGGCCCACGTACCCGTATGCCTGTCCGGCACCGGCCACATACAACTCACCGACGACGCCGGCCGGAACTGGACGCAGCCATCTGTCCAATACGAAAAAGCCCAGATGCGCCAACGGCACCCCGATCGGGCTGGCATTGCCCTCGATGTCGCTGTCGACGATCTCCCGGAACGAGGCATGCACCGTCGTCTCGGTGGTGCCGTACATGTTGATCAGGCGCGGTGATCCGGGGTGGTGGTTCAGCCAGGTCCTGAGCCGCTGGGGTTCCAGCGCTTCCCCGGCGAACACCACCGCCTCGAGCTCGAGCCGCTGTCCCAGCTCAGGGGCCAGCGCATCGGCGGCTTGCAGCGCGTAGAACGCTGAGGGGGTTTGGCTGAGGACGGTGATGTGTTGGTTGATCAGTAGGGCGTGGAATTCTGTGGGTGATCCGACGATGGAGTCGGGCACGATCACCAGTTGTCCGCCGCGCAGCAGGGCGCCGAAGATTTCCCAGACCGAGACGTCGAAGGCGTAGGAATGCCACTGCGACCACACCCCGGCCGCGGGCAGGTGCGGATGCACCGAGGCCAACAACCGGGTCACGTTGTGGTGGCTGACGGCAACCCCTTTGGGCACCCCGGTGGTGCCCGAGGTGTAGATCAGATACGCGATGTCCTCGGCGGCCGGGGCCGGCAATACCGGGTCGGGTTGGGCGACTACCGCGGGGTCGTCGATATCAGCGACATCGACGACCACCAGATCGCAGCCATCCAGGCGTGAGCGCAGATCGGCGGTGGTGATCGCCGCGATCGGCGCGGCATCGGCCAGCACGAACTCGATCCGCGCATCGGGCACCGCCGGATCGATCGGCACATAGGCCGCCCCGGTCTTGAGCACCGCCAAAATCGCCACGATCGCCTCGACGGACCGCGACGACAGCAACGCCACCCGCTCACCGGGGCCGACACCGCGAGCAACCAGCAAGTGCGCCAACCGGTTCGACGCCTCATCGAGCTCGCCATAGCTCATCAAGCGGTCGCCGAAACGCAGCGCCACCGCCTGCGGGGCGCGCGCCACCTGCGCGGCGAACAACTGCGGAACCGACCCCGACACAGCGCTGGGCACCGGCTCGGTCAACACCGCCCGGTTGGCCCACCCATCCAGGCGCGCGCACTCGACCTCATCGACCACATCGATCGACGAAAGCCGCCGCCGCGAGTCAACGCTGATGGCCTCCAGCACCCGGCGCAACCGCCCCACCAGCGTTTCGATGCTCGCCGCATCGAACACATCGGTGCGAAACTCCACCGACCCGCCGATCCCGGCCGGCTCACCGGCAGCGGTCCAGCGTTCGGCCAGGGTGAACGTCAAATCCATTCGCGCGGTCTGGGTTTGCACCGGAACCGGGGTGACCTGCACATCCCCCAACACCAACTCCACGCCCGCGCCATCGTCGTGCCCGGCGAAGTTCTGCCAGGCCAACAACACCTGCACCAACGGATGATGGGCCAGACTGCGCGCCGGATTGAGCCGCTCCACCAACACCTCGAACGGCACATCCTGATGCTCATAAGCGGCCAAACTGCGCTGCTGAACCTGGGCCAACAACTCGGCCACCGTCAAATCCGCGCCCAAATCCACCCGCAACACCAACGTGTTGACGAAAAAGCCCACCAACTCATCGAGCGCCGGATCACAACGCCCCGCCACCGGAAACCCGAACGCCACATCACTGCTGGCGCTGACCCGAGACAACAACACCGCCAACGCCGCCTGCACCACCATGAAACTGGTCGCACCGTGCTCACGCGCCAACCCCGCAACCCGCTGCTGCAACTCCGCCGGCCAATCCACCACCACACTGGCGCCGCGGTGATCAGCCACCAACGGATACGGCCGATCAGTGGGCAACGCCAACCGCTCGGGCATCCCCGCCAGCGCCTGCTCCCAAAACCTCAGCTGCCCAGCAACCGCACTATCAGGATCGGCCAACTCCCCCAACTGCTCGCGCTGCCACAACGTGTAATCGACATACTGCACCGCCAACTCGGCCCACCCCGCCG
>NZ_LQIM01000022.1:0-10167 GCF_001499985.1 Mycobacterium sp. IS-1556 | reverse complement strand
ATGCGCCTGATCGCCGCCCTCAACACCACCCTCAACACCAACCTCGCAATACGCACCCTCTTCCAAGCACCCACCGTTGCCCAGTTGGTGCCCCGTATTGGTGGAGGCGAGGGTGGGTTCCCGCCGTTGGTGCCGGTTGACCGGCCCGCCGTAGTTCCGTTGTCGTTTGCCCAAAAACGCATGTGGATTCTCGACCAGTTGCACGGGCCGTCGGCCGTGTACAACATCGCGGTGGCGTCGAGGCTGCGTGGTCGGCTGGACGCCGAGGCGCTGGGTGTGGCGCTGGCGGATGTGATCGGCCGCCACGAAAGCCTGCGGACGCTGTTCCCGGCGCCCGAGGGAACACCCCAGCAGCTCGTAATCCCCGTTGAGCGGGCCGATTTCGGCTGGGACGTCGCAGACGCGACGGAATGGTCGGCAGCTCGCCTGCGCGAGGACATTGACACCGTGGTGCGCTGCACGTTTGATCTGGCCAGACGAATTCCCTTGCGGGCGCGGCTTTTCCGCGTCGCAGAGGACGAACACGTGCTGGTCGTCGTGGTGCACCACATCGCCGCCGACGGCTGGTCGATCAACCCGCTCGTGCATGATCTGGGCGTCGCTTATGCCAGCCGCAGCGCCGGGCAAGCCCCCGGCTGGGACGCGTTGGCTGTGCAGTACATCGATTACGCGTTGTGGCAACGCGAGCAACTCGGTGAACTCTCAGATCCGCACAGCCCGATCGCCGCTCAGCTGGCCTACTGGCACAAGGCCCTGGCCGAGATGCCGGAACACCTGGAACTGCCCACCGACCGGCCCTACCCGCCGGTTGCCGACCACCGCGGCGCCACGGTGGCCGTCGACTGGCCGGTCGAGCTACAGCAGCGGGTTGCTCGGGTGGCCCGTGAGCACAACGCCACCGATTTCATGGTGGTACAGGCAGCCCTGGCGGTGCTGCTCTCGAAGATCAGCGCCAGCCCTGATGTGGCAGTCGGGGTCCCGATCGCCGGACGGCGTGACCCAGCACTCGATGGGCTGGTGGGGTTTTTCGTCAACACCTTGGTGCTACGGATGCAGTTGGTCGGTGATCCCGACTTCGCTCAGCTGTTGGCTCAGATCCGCGCACGCAGTTTGGAGGCCTTCGAGCATCAAGACGTGCCGTTCGAGGTGCTGGTGGAGCGGCTCAACCCGCCCCGAAGCCTGACCCACCACCCGCTGGTGCAGGTGATGTTGGCCTGGCAGAACCTTCCCGGGCACACCGATGACCCCGCGGGCCGGTTGGCCTTGGGTGATCTGCAGGCCACCCCGATCCCGGTGGATACCCAGGCGGCCCGAATGGACCTGACCTTTTCCCTGCGCGAACGCTGGAGCGAGGCCGGTGAGCCCGCCGGGATTGCCGGGGCGGTGGAGTTCCGCACCGACGTGTTCGACGCGGCCAGCATCGAGGCGCTCATCAGACGGTTGGAGCGGGTGTTGGTGGCGGTGACCGCCGACCCGGCTCAGCGGGTGTCGCGGGTGGATCTGCTGGACGCCGGCGAGCATGCCCAGTTGGTGGGCTGGAGCAATCGGGCGGTGCTGACCGCGCCACTGAGCTCGCCGGCCACGGTTACGGCCATGTTCGCCCGGCAGGTCGACCGGACCCCGGACGCGGTGGCGTTGGTCTGCGGTGAGCTTACGTGGACATACCGGGAGCTGGACGAGGCTGCGAACCGGTTGGCGCGCCGGCTCGCCGCTCATGGCGCACGCGCCAGCGAACGTGTGGCGCTGCTGTTTACTCGCTCGGCCGAAGCGATCCTGTCGATCCTGGCGGTGCTCAAGACCGGCGCGGCCTACGTGCCGATCGACCCGGCGCTGCCGGCATCCCGGATCGGGTTCACGCTCTCCGACGCCGCACCGATCGCCGTGGTGAGCACTTCTGGACTGCGGTCGCGCCTCGACGGCCACGACATGATCGTCATCGACGTCAACGATCCTGTCGTCGACGCCCAACCCAATACCGAACTAGCGCTGCCGAAACCGGACGATATCGCCTACCTCATCTACACCTCGGGCACGACCGGTGTACCCAAGGGAGTGGCGGTCACCCACCACAACGTCACCCAGCTGTCGGCGTCGTTGGACAGCTGGCTGCCACAGGGAGTGGGGCAGGTGTGGTCGCAGTGGCATTCCTACGGTTTCGACGTCTCGGTGTCGGAGATCTTCGGTGCGCTGCTCCATGGCGGGCGGCTGGTGGTGATACCTGACGCGGTGGTTCGTTCCCCCGAGGATTTCCATGCCCTGCTGGTCGCCGAACACGTCAGCGTGTTGAGTCAGACCCCGTCAGCGGTGGCGATGCTCTCGCCGGACGGGTTGGACGCAACGGCGTTGGTGGTGGCCGGTGAGGCCTGTCCGGCCGAGGTGGTCGATCGGTGGGCATCGGGGCGGGTGATGATCAACGCCTACGGCCCCACAGAGACGACGGTGTATGCGGCGGTCAGTGCGCCGCTGACTCCGGGTGCGGGCGTGGTGCCGATCGGTGCGCCGGTGCCGTCGGCGGCAGTGTTTGTGCTGGACGGCTGGTTGCGGCCGGTGCCGACCGGGGTGGTCGGGGAGCTGTACGTGGCCGGCGCCGGTGTGGGAGTCGGGTATTGGCGCCGGGCGGGGTTGACCGGGTCGCGGTTTGTGGCCTGCCCGTTCGGCGGGGCCGGGGCGCGGATGTATCGCACCGGCGACCTGGTGCGCCGCGGTGCCGATGGACAGCTGCAGTACCTGGGCCGCGCCGACGAACAGGTCAAGATCCGCGGCTATCGCATCGAACTCGGCGAAATCCGCGCAGCTCTAACCGAATTGGATGGCGTCGAGCAGGCGGTCGTCATCGCACGCGAAGACCGCACCGGCCCGAGACGCCTCGTGGGCTATATCACCGGAACCGCCGACCCGGCCGACATACGCGCGCAGTTGACCGAGCGGCTGCCGGCGTACATGATTCCGGCTGCGGTGGTGGCCCTCGACGAGCTACCGCTGACGGTCAACGGCAAACTGGACAGCCGCGCCTTACCGGCACCCGAATACAGCGCCGGCGAGTACCGGGCTCCGGCCGACCCGGTCGAGGAGGTCCTCGCCGACATCTATGCCCAGGTGCTCGGACTCGAGCGGGTCGGGGTCGACGAGCCTTTCTTCGATTTGGGTGGAGACAGCATCTCGGCGATGCAGGTGGTGGCCCGGGCGCGAGCCGCGGGCGTGCTGTGCCGGCCGCGCGACATCTTCGTCGAGCAAACCGTGGCGCGGCTGGCCCGGGTGGCCGCGGTGGCCACCGGTGAGAACACCGCGGCGGACGAGGGTGTCGGACCGGTGATCGCGACACCGATCATGCGGTGGCTGCACGGCGTGGACGGCCCGATCGAACAGTTCAACCAGACCATGGCGGTGCAGGCCCCCGCCGGAGTGACCGACGCTGACGTGGTCGTCATGTTGCAGGCATTGCTGGATCGGCACGCCATGTTGCGGCTGCGCGTCGATGACGACGGCGAGGGCGGGTGGTCGTTGACGGTGCCCGAGGCGGGGTCGGTGGATGCCGGAGAGTGCCTGCACACGGTGGACGTGCTCTGCGATGACGCGCTCGTGGCTGCGCGGTCCCGGCTGGACCCGGCGAGCGGGGCGATGCTCAGCGCGTTGTGGGTTGCCTCCGCCGGCCAGCTGGTGCTGATCGTTCACCATCTGGCGATCGACGGCGTGTCGTGGCGAATCCTTTTGGAAGACCTCAATATCGCGTGGGCCCAGCATCGCGGCGGACAGCAGGTGAGGTTGCCGGCGGGCGGGACATCGTTTACCCGCTGGGCGTCGCTGCTGGCCGAGCACGCGCGTAGTCCCGAAGTCGTGGACCAGGCGGGTGCCTGGCGGCAGGTGGCGAGGGTTCCGGCCGCGCTACCCGCGGTCGAGCCGGCGGTGGATACCTGTGCCACCGCCGGGCACCTGTCGGTGTCGCTGGATGCCGAGACCACCCGCATGCTGCTTGGCGAGGTGCCCGCGGCGTTCCATGCCGGAGTGCAGGACATCCTGTTGATCGCGTTCGCCTTGGCGTGGGCGCATTTCTTGGGCGAGGGCGGCGCACCGGTCGGCATCGACGTCGAGGGCCACGGCCGTCATGAGGAGTTGGCGGCCGACGTCGATCTGTCGCGCACGGTGGGATGGTTCACCACCAAATACCCTGTGGCGCTGGCCGTGGGCGGATTGTCGTGGGAGCAGGTGCTGGCGGGCGAGGCGGCGCTGGGGGCGGCGCTCAAAGACGCCAAGGAGCAACTTCGCGCCCTCCCCGATCCCCTGACGTACGGTGTGCTCCGCTACCTCAACGCCGACGTTGACCTGGACGGGGCAGACCCACCAATCGGATTCAACTATTTCGGGCGTCTCGGTGCAGCCGCCGACGCGTCCGGTGACGGTTGGCGGATCAGCCATGACGGCGTGTCGCTCACCGGTGCCACCGCGGCGGTGCCCATGCCGCTGATGCACACCGTGGAGGTCAACGCAGTCACCGTCGACACTGACACCGGCCCGCGCCTGCATGCCGACTGGACCTGGGCGCCATCAAAGCTCGATCATGCGGCGGTCGGCCGGATCAGCCGGCTGTGGTTTGACGCCCTCGGCGGTATCTGCGCCCATGTGCGACACGGCGGCGGCGGCCTGACTCCATCCGACGTTGTGCCCGCACAAGTCAGTCAACAACAGATCGATGAGCTTGCTCAGCAATACGAGATCGCCGATATTCTGCCGTTGACCCCCTTGCAGCAGGGACTGCTGTTCCACGCCAGCACCGCGCGGGACAACCGCGATCTGTATGCAGTGCAGCTGGATATCACGTTGAGCGGTCGACTCGATGAACGCCGCCTACGCGATGCCGTGCACGCCGTCGTCGACCGGCACCCACATCTGGTCGCCCGATTCTGCCCGAAGCCTGACCAGCCGGTGCAGGTCGTTCCGGCTGCTCCCGTGCTCCAGTGGCGGTATGTAGATCTCGAAGTCGACGTCGCCGGCCTCGACGCCGACGCGGAAGAGCTGATCCAACAGATTCGCGCCGCTGAACGCGCCGCCGTCGGCGATATCGTCCACCAGCCCGCCTTTCGAGCGGCGTTGATCCGCATCACACCAGATCGCCACCGGTTCGTGCTGACCAATCACCACATCGTCCTCGATGGCTGGTCGATGTCGATCGTGCTGCAGGAAATTTTCGCGAGGTTCAGCGGGCAGCGACTGGCAGCGGCCCCGCCCTATCGGAGCTTCTTGACCTGGCTGGCCGATCGCGACCTCGATGCCGCCCGCGCGGCGTGGCGTCAGGTGCTCGCCGGCTTCGACACCCCAACGTTGATCGGACCGCCGCAGACATTGGCCCTCGGCCCCCGTGGCGTCAAGACATTTCGGGTGTCCGCCCAAATCACCCGGGCGGTCAGCGATTTGGCCCGCTCATGCCACACCACGGTCAATACCGTGCTGGAGGCCGCCTTCGCGCAGCTGCTGTGCTGGCCGACCGGTCAGCATGACGTCGCATTCGGCACCACAGTCTCCGGTAGGCCACCTGAGGTGGCCGGCGCGGAATCGATGGTGGGCCTTTTCATGAACACGGTGCCGGTGCGGGCACCTATCACAACGACAACCACGACGTCGCAACTGCTGGACCACCTGCAAAACGCCCACAATGACACTCTTGAGCACCAGCACCTGGCGCTGACTGAGATTCATCGAATCACCGGTCACGAGAAGCTGTTTGACGCGCTGTTCGGCTACGAAAACTACCCGCTGGACACTGCCGCTCTGGCGGACGGCAAAGACCTGACCGTCACCGATCTCACCAGTCACGAATGCACCCACTACCCGCTTGCGATGCAAGCCCTCCCGGGTCGCGAGCTGGGCTTCCGGGTGGAATATGACACCGAGGTTATCGACGGGGACAGCATCGACGCGTTGACCGAGCGGTTCGAGCGGATGTTGGTGGCGATGACGCGCGATCCGGGACGGTCGTTGTCTTCGATCGATCTGCTCGACGCCGGTGAACATGCCCGGCTGGATGAGATCGGCAACCGGGCGGTGTTGTCCCGGCCGGCCACCACAGCGCTGTCGATCACAACGGCGTTCGCCGACCAGGTGGCGCGCACCCCCGATGCGGTGGCAATGGTGTGCGGTGAGCGTTCGTGGACGTACCGGGAGCTGGATGCGGCCGCGAACCGGCTGGCGCAGTGGCTGGCTGCTCACGGCGCGGGCCCGGGTTCCTATGTGGCGCTGATGTTTTCCCGTTCGGCAGAGGCGGTCGCCGCGATTCTGGCCGTGCTCAAGACCGGTGCGGCCTATCTGCCGATCGACCCCGCGCTGCCGACGGCGCGGATAGGGTTCCTGCTCGGCGACGCAGCGCCGATCGCCGTCATCACCACGGCGGGGTTGGCTGACCGACTGGACGGCCACGACGTGCCGATCATCGATATCGACGATCCCCGAATCCAGACCTTACCGTGCACCGCACTGCCGGAACCGGGCCCGGACGATATCGCGTACCTCATCTACACCTCGGGTACGACCGGGACGCCCAAAGGCGTGGCCATCACCCACCACAACGTCACCCAGCTGTTGGCATCGTTGGACGCCGGGCTGCCGCGCGCTGGGGTGTGGTCGCACAGCCATTCGTTGGCCTTTGACGTCTCGGTGTGGGAGATCTTCGGTGCGCTGTTGCGCGGTGGGCGGCTGGTGGTGGTTCCCGAGGAGGTGGCGCGCGTACCGGAAGAGTTCCACGATGTGCTGGTTGCCGAACGCGTCAGCGTCTTCACTCAAACCCCCTCCGCGGTCGCCGTTCTCACCCCGGACGGGTTGGAGTCGGCGGCGTTGGTGATGGCCGGTGAGGCCTGCCCGCCCGAGATAGTTGACCGGTGGGCGCCGGGCCGGGTGATGATCAACGCCTACGGCCCGACCGAGACCACCATGTGTGTGGCGATCAGCGCCCCGCTGGCAGCGGGTTCCGCGACAGTGCCGATCGGGGCACCGGTGGCGGATGCGGCCCTGTTCGTGCTGGATGGCTGGTTGCGCCCGGTGCCGCCCGGGGTCGTCGGTGAGTTGTATGCAACCGGTCGCGGCGTGGCTTGTGGGTATGTAGGCCGAGCTGCGTTGACCGGGTCGCGGTTTGTGGCGTGTCCGTTCGGTGCGTCGGGACAACGGATGTATCGCACCGGAGACTTGGTGCGTTGGCGCGCCGATGGGCAACTGGACTATGTCGGCCGCGCCGACGAGCAGGTCAAGGTCCGCGGCTACCGCATCGAACTCGGTGAAATCCAAGCGGCGTTGGCCGGTTTGGATGGCGTTGATCAGGCGGTGGTGATCGCCCGCGAGGACCGCCCGGGCGACAAGCGCCTGGTCGGCTATGTGACGGGAGCAGCAGACGCTGCCGCAATCCGCGCCATGCTGGCCGAGCGACTCCCGGCCTACATAGTGCCGTCGGCGGTGGTGGTGTTGGAAGCGCTGCCGCTGACGGTCAACGGCAAACTCGATACCCGCTCCCTACCCGCACCCGAATACACGGCGGGTGGTCACCGGGCCCCGGCCAACCCCATCGAGGAGATCCTGGCTGGCGTTTACGCCCAGATGCTCGGGCTGGACCGGGTCGGCGTGGATGAGTCGTTCTTCGACCTGGGTGGGGATTCGCTCTCGGCGATGCGGGTGATCGCGGCGATCAACACCGGCCTGGACGCCGATCTTTCGGTGGCCACCCTGTTCGAGGCACCCACGGTTGCCCGGTTGGCGTGCCGTATCGATGAGGGCGCGGGTCGACTGGCGCCGGTGGCGGCGATGGAGCGGCCCGCGGAGATTCCGCTGTCGTTCGCCCAGAGCCGGTTGTGGTTCATCGACCAGTTGCAGGGGCCCTCAGCGGTGTACAACACGGCGGCGGCCTTGCGGTTGAGTGGTGCGCTTGATGCGCAGGCGCTGGCTGCGGCGCTGGCCGATGTGGTGGGCCGCCATGAAAGCCTGCGCACGTTGTTCGTCGCGTGCGACGGCGTACCCCAGCAGGTGGTCATCCCCTTTGAGCAGGCCGGTTTCGGGTGTCAGATCATTGACGCCAGCGGCTGGCCGGAGAGTCGGTTGGCCGAGGCCGTCGGTGCCGCGGCGGGCCACACGTTCGATCTGGCCACCGAGATTCCGTTCCGGGCTTGGCTTTTCCGCGTCGCCCCAGACGAACACGTGCTGATGGTCGTGGTGCACCACATCGCCGCAGATGGCTGGTCGCTGAGGCCACTGGCGGCTGATGTTGGTGTGGCATATGCCAGCCGGTGTGCGGGCCACGCCCCCGGCTGGGCGCCACTGGCGGTGCAGTACGCCGATTACACGCTGTGGCAGCGCGCGCAGTTCGGGGATCTGGACGATAGCCATAGCCTTATCGCCGCTCAGCTGGCCTACTGGCAGGATGCGCTGGCCGGGATGCCAGAGCATCTGGAGCTGCCGACCGATCGGCCTTATCCATCTGTTGCCGATCACCGCGGCGCCAGTGTGGCGGTGCAGTGGCCGCCCGAGCTGCAGCAGCGGCTTGCGCGGGTGGCACGGGAGAACGACGCGACCACCTTCATGGTCATCGAGGCCGCGTTGGCGGTGCTGCTTTGCAAGCTCAGCGCCAGCAGCGATGTGGCGGTTGGCTTCCCGATCGCCGGGCGGCGCGATCCCGTGCTCGATCAGCTGGTGGGGTTTTTCGTCAACACCTTGGTGCTCCGGGTAGAGGTGGTCGGTGATCCCACGGTCGGCGAACTTCTGGCCCAGGTGCGACGGCGTAGCCTTGCCGCCTACGAGCATCAGGATGTGCCGTTCGAGGTGCTGGTGGAGCGGCTCAACCCGGCCCGAAGCTTGACCCATCACCCCTTGATTCAGGTGATGTTGGCCTGGCAGAACCTTCCCTGGCAGGACGGCAATTCTTCGGCGGGAGTGGCCTTGGGCGAGCTGCAGGTCACGCCGCTGCCGGTGGAAATCCGCACCGCCCGAATGGATTTGGTTTTCTCTCTGGCTGAACACTGGACCGAGGACGGTGAGCCTGCGGGGCTCGGCGGGACAGTGGAGTTCCGCACCGATGTGTTCGACGCCGCCAGCATCGAGGTGCTCATCGAGCGCTTTGAGCGGGTGCTGATGAACATGAGCACAGATCCGGCCCGGCGGCTCTCGTCGGTGGATCTGCTGGCTGAGGCTGAGCACATCCAGTTGCAGGCGTGGGGCAATCGGGCGGCGTTGAGCCAGCTCGCGCCCGCGCCTGTGTCGATTCCGGTGCTGTTCGCCGCGCAGGTGGCGCGCACGCCGGAGGCGGTGGCGGTGACCTTCGAGGGCCGCTGCATGACGTATCGCGATCTTGACGCGGCGGCGAACCGGCTGGCGCACCTGTTGGCCGCCCACGGGGTGGGGCCGGGTTCCTGTGTGGCCGTGCTGTTTTCACGGTCGGCTGAGGCGATTAAGGCGATTTTCGCGGTGCTCAAGACCGGAGCGGCCTATCTGCCGATCGACCCGGCGTTGCCTGCCAGCCGGATCGACTTCATGCTTGCCGATGCCGCGCCGATCGCCGCTGTCACCACCACCGCGCTGCGCCCGCGGCTGGATCGGCATGACCTGCTGGTCATCGATAGCGAAGACTCCGCTGTCGACAGCCAACCCAGCACGGCACCACCAGCGCCGGGTCCGGATGACATCGCCTACATCCTCTACACCTCAGGCACCACCGGTATCCCGAAGGGCGTGGCCATCACCCATCAGAACGTGACCCAGCTGTTGGCGCCGTTGAATGCGGGCCTGCCGGCAGTCAGTGTGTGGTCGCAGTGTCATTCCTACGGTTTCGACGTTTCGGTGTGGGAGATGTGTAGCGCGCTGCTGCAGGGCGGGCGGCTGGTCGTGATACCCGAGTCGGTGGCTCGATCGCCGGAAGAATTCCACGCCTTGCTGGTTGCTGAAGAGGTCGGCGTCTTGAGCCAAACCCCTTCTGCTGTAAGTGCGTTGTCGCCTGAAGGACTGGATTCGGTGGCGTTGGTGGTGGCCGGCGAGCTGTGCCCGACCGACGTGGTTGATCGTTGGGCGCCGGATCGCGTGATGATCAACGCGTACGGCGAGACCGAAACGTGGTATGCGTCCTCGAGTGCACCGTTGACGCCAGGTTCGGGAGTGCCGCCGATCGGCTCGCCGGTAGGCGGCACTCCCGAACCTGGCGTCAAC